>NZ_CP119392.1:3476150-4092380 GCF_029224025.1 Rhodanobacter sp. AS-Z3 | reverse complement strand
TGTTGGCGCCGGTTGAAAACTGACCCCTCTGCCGGTTGAAAACTGACCAGGGCAAGGAAGCCGAGGGGAGACCCCTCGGCTGTGGATAAGTATAGATCGCTGACGCTCAGAACGGATCGATGACCTCTTCGGTTCCGACGGTGTCGACACTGCCGTCGCCCCGCTTGCGTGTCCGCTCGCGTGAGCTGATTTTCGCCTTGGCGGTGGCGCTGCTGTGGCGGAAGCGATAGGACGCGTTGCCGGTCTCCACGATGTGGCAGTGGTGGGTCAGCCGGTCGAGCAAGGCGGTGGTGAGCTTGGCATCACCGAAGACGGTGGCCCATTCGGCGAAGGTCAGGTTGGTGGTGATGATCACGCTGGTGTGCTCGTAGAGCTTGGACAACAGGTGGAAGAGCAAGGCACCGCCGGCCTGCGAGAACGGCAGATAGCCGAGCTCATCCAGGATCACCAGATCCATGCGCATCAGCGTATAGGCCAAGCGCCCCTGCTTGCCGGCAGCCTTCTCCAGTTCCAGTGTATTGACCAGCTCGACAGTGGAGTAGAAGCGCACGCGCTTGCCGTGATGCTGGATGGCGCTGATGCCCAGCGCGGTGGCCAGGTGCGTCTGCCGGTACCGGTGCCACCGACCAGCACGACGTTGTGCGCGGTGTCGGTGAAGGCCAACGTGGCGAGCTGGTTGACGATTGCTTGGTCGACCTTGGCGCTGGCGAAGTCGAAGCTGGCCAGATCCCGGTGGATCGGGAAACGCGCGGTATGCATCTGGTAGGCGATGGTGCGCATAGCTTGATAGGTGTGCTCCGCTTGAAGCAGGTGCTCGATCAGCCAGTGCGAGGCTTGCATGGCGGCGGTGCCGCCTTGTTCAAGCAACTCGCCATAGGCCTGTGCCATGCCGTGCAGCTTGAGCGCCTTCAGATCGGCGATGACTTCAGTCATGGCTCACCTCCATGTGACGCAGCTGGTCGTAACGGTCGGGATCGGCTAGCGGCTCTTCCTGCAAACGCAGCGCGGTGTCGACCGTGAGAGTGGGTGTCTCGCGCAGCCGTGCGAGCACGTTGCGCACATGATCGACACTGATCGCGCCGGAGGCGATGACCAGCTCGACAGCGACCAGCACCGCCTCCAGACCGAAGGTCGGTACACACGCCAAGACCTCAGCCATGACGCGATCACCGCCAGGGCGACGCAACAAGGCCAGCTGCAGCGTGCGTAGTGCATCGGGCAATCCGCCGAACGGTGCACCATTGCGCAGCGCCCCCGGCTTGCGCTCGATCAGCGGCACGTAATGCAACCAGTCGTAAACCGTCTGATCACGATCCAGTGCACGCCGGTGGTCAGCCACCGCCTGCTGTTCGGCATAGACCACGATCCGTTCGGGATACAGCCGCGCGCTGACGCGATGGCCGGCCAAGTGGCACGGCACGGAGTAGCGGTTGCGCTTGACCGTGACCAGGCAGGTGCTGGAGACCCGGGCGACGATCTCAACATAGCCATCGAAGGCGCTCGGCATCGGCATCAGGTGCGGCTGCTCGTGCTCGTGCGCTTCGGTCACGCTCATGCCGGGATAGTCCGGATGGGATGCAGCGGCCCACGCCTGCGGGCAGCGAACGGCCAGCCACGCGTTGAGCTCGGCGAACGAGGTGAAACTCTCGCTCAGCGCCTCCTGCCACAGGCCACGGCGGTTGTCCTGCACGTCCTTCTCGACACGGCCCTTCTCCCAGCCGGCGGCGACGTTGCAGAAGTCCGCGTCGATCAGATAATGCGAACACATCGCCGCGAAGCGGGCGTTGACGATGCGCTCCTTGCCCTTGCCGACCTTGTCCACGGCCGTCTTCATGTTGTCGTAGATGCCACGCCGCGCCACACCTCCCAGACCGGTCAGGCATCGCGTATGGGCATCGAACAGCATCTCGTGGCCTTCGCCGGGATACGCCGCCAGCCAGAACGCCCGGCTCGCACAGAGCTTCATGTGCGCCAGCCGTATCCGGCGGTAGACGCCGCCGATCACGATGCCTTCCTCGCTCCAGTCGAACTGGTACGCCTCGCCCCAACCAAACGTCAGCGGCACATAGGCCGAGCGTGCCGTCACCGAGCCCGCCTCGGCGCGCCACCGGCGGATGCGCTCGGTCAGCTGCGAGTAGCCGCCGTCGTAGCCCTTGGCCTTGATCTGGGCAAACAATCGCAGCAGCGTGCGTCGATCCCGCCGGGGCCGGTGGGCATCGGTCTCCAGCGCCTGACGGACCTCGTCGACATACGGATCGAGCTTGGTCCATCCGCCCGGTCGTGCGTACTTCAGCTCGCTACGCTCAGGCTCCTTGAGCCACTTCCTGATCGTGTTGCGCGACAGGCTCGTGCGGCGGGCTATCTCGTTGATCGGCACCTTCTCGCGCAGGTGCATCCGGCGGACTTTGGCGTACATGCTCATGGTGATCACCTCGTTTCCCCGCTGGTTAAAAACTCAGCAGGTTAGGTTGAACACCCTGGTCACATTTGAACCGGCAGAACCCCTCTTTGGTGGTCAGTTTTCATCCGGCGCCAACAGATGCGCTGATCAATTGAATTGTAAACGGCCGTCCAGACGGCCGGACGAAAACGCTGGTATTACTTGCACGATGTGGCGATTTCCCGGGCGAAATATCATAGGTAGACTACGTATTTACCCCTGGTCAACCCCATTTCCGCCTTCACGGGCGCACCTCCCCTGCGGAAGTCAGCAACGTTCGTCGCGCCATCCATAGATTGGAGAGTGCGAACAACGTCAGCACCTGCGCGGTGTTCTTGAACAATCCCTTGAAGCGCACTTTCTGATAGCCGAACTGTCGCTTCACTACCCGGAACGGATGCTCCACCTTGGACCGGACCGCGGCCTTCATGTGTTCGGTGTGCTTGGCCGCTTCCTTCGACTCGCCTTCCGGCATCGCCTTGACGCTGCCGCGCTTGGCAGCGATGTACCAGGTGCGGCCGCGCTTGGGTGTTCGTTTCTCCGCTCCTTGGTAGCCGGCATCGGCGTGCACGGTCTTCTCCTTGCCGTGCAGCAGCTTGTCCACTTCCGTGACGTCGCCTACGTTCGCCGGCCTGGTGGTCACCGTGTGCACCAGCCCCGATTCCACGTCCACACCGATGTGCGCTTTCATGCCGAGTTACCACTGCTGGCCCTTCTTCGTCCGATGCATCTCCGGATCGCGCTGCTTGCCACAGTTCTTCGTTGACGACGGGGCCTGGATGATCGTGGCGTCCACGATAGTCCCTTGGCGCAATAGCAGGCCCTGCTTGCCCAAGTAAGCATTGACCGTTTCCAGAATCTTCGCCGCCAAGCCGTGCTGTTCCAGGAACCGGCGGAATTTGAGAATCGTTGTTTCGTCCGGGATCGCGTCTTCGTTCAGCTCCAGACCCGCAAAGCGGCGCATCGACTCGATCTCATACAGCGCGTCCTCCATCGCTGGATCGCTCAGCGTGTACCACTGCTGCATGAAGTGGATCCGCAGCATCGTGGCAGCGGGCCTCGGTGGCCTACCGCGACGACCCGATGTCGGATAGCTCGGCTCAATCAAAGCCAACAGCGCTTCTCACGGCACGACTTGGTCCATCTCACCAAGAAACTTCTCCCGGCGCGTCGGCTTCTTCTTGGACTCGCAACTGAGCGAGGCGAAGGAACGTTGCTTCATCGGCGGGCGCTTCCTGAGGACTGTCGTTATGATGCCGCAGATCGGAAATAAATCAGAGCATCCCAAAGTGTCTACCAGAGCGGGGCAAGTCCAGAGCATCCCTAAGACTGGGCTTTAATCAAGCTAAGCGGACGCATGTCGATCCACTTACACTCAATATAGTCTAAGCAAGACTGACGGCTTTCAGGGCCAAAGCAAGTCTTCCACCCCAGCGGAACCTCTGCGAAGGTAGGCCATAAGGAATACTGCCCCTCGTCATTGACGAGTACGGAAAACGCCGAACGAGAATCCTCAAGTGGATGGGTCACGTGCAATGTCCTCTTTGGTCACAACTAGTAAAATGAGTCTGCAACATACCGGTTAGCCCCGTCTGGGGTTGCACTACTATCGAGCGCGATCTACCGGCAGGAATCAAGCTTTGTCGAGCAACGTACATACCGCGATATTGCTGTGGGCGTAGGTCACTGCAAGAGTAACGCCACGTCGCCAGGCCCCCCCCCAGTCTATCTCTAATCTCAGGTAGATATGATCAGAACTGACTCCAATCACACATGCTGCTTTAAAATCGCGGAACTGTCTCATCTCTGGATAGAGTGCCTTGTAAAGGGTTTCCTTCGCCGAGAAAACCAACGTAAGTGCCTGGGCTGGAGTGTAGCCAGGAAATTGAGCCAGTTCACTTGGCTGGAAAACTTGCTCATGAATTTCTTCTGCGACATCATCGTCGATCCAAGCTTCTAGATCTACGCCAAGAATGTTACACAGGTTCTTGGACGCGGCCACGGCAACCGCGGCATCTCTATTGTGACTGATAGATCCCAGCCAACCATCGGGCCACTGAGGTAATCCATCCGTTCCAATGGCGAGATCGCCTGGCATCGTGCAACCTGCCAGGCCCAATGCGTTCCGCGCGCACTGGCGACCCGCGAGAAATTCGCGTTGCCGCTCTTTAGTTGCAACCGATAGGTGCTCAGGAAGGGAATTTCGTGCAATTGGAAAATCATTACTGCGCGTTATTGAGCACCCGACTAAGTGGGTATTCGTTGAGCGAGCTGGCATCGGCACCAATGTTTCCGACCATATTGCTCCTTCAGATCGTCGTGCCCCCTCCATATCCATGCCTACACTTACACTGTTCACGCTTTCTGCCTCCCAAAGTACATCCCATTGGGATGCTCTGATCTATTGAAACCGAAACGGACACCCAGACGTCCGCGAGGGTAAGACCTTGCCCCCGAACGTCGTATCCCATAACCGTGGTCGTGGGCTGGCTTGTTTAGCTTGTTTGGCGGATTCAACTACGAAGTGCACCACGGTTGAAGGAGATATAAAAAACGTGTGGTGGCGTACGGAAGTCTAAACGCTTTCGAGGTCGTTGGTTTAGCTTGTCTTCAATCGCCTGAATGTCGGCGTCGGAGTAAGCGCTCAGACCACATCCTTTGGGCAGGTACTGCCGTATCAAGCCGTTGGTGTTTTCATTGGTGCCGCGCTGCCAGGATGAGTACGGTTCGGCGAAATAACTCTTGGCCGTCAAGACCCTGTCCACCAGGGCGTGCTGGGCGAACTCGCTTCCGTTGTCCCACGTCAAGGTATGCACCCGAGCTTGCAGGGGTGTCAAGACCGTGTTGGCGGCATGGGCGAAGCGCTACCTGGTCCCCGGCACGGCGGTGGTGTCCGATGGATTGAACTGCTTCCCGGGTGTCGCCGAAGCCGATTGCACTCATGTCCCCATCGTCACCGGCGGTGGCCCACCCAGCGAAGGGCATCCGATCTTCTGGTGGATCAATACCGTGTTGGGCAACGTCAAGAGTGCGCTGCAGGGTACCTACCATGCACTGCGTCCGAGGTACCTGCAGCGCTACCTCTCCGAATTCTGCTGCCGCTTCAATCGGCGATTCGATCTGGCGGCGCTGGTGCCCCGACTCATCGTCGCCGCCGCGCGAACACCGCCGCTGACTTACCGACTCGCAACCTTGGATGCGTAATGTGGGGAATCAGGATGTTTCTTGACCGTCTGCAGCCGGCCCGTACCATACTCGTGCACTACACTTGGAACCTTGCCGGCAGCCGTTTCGCGAAATTTCAGCGTCCGCTTTATGTACGGCGATTCCTGATAGTGTTCGAAATACTCGTTTCCATGTTCATGCAGGATGGACGGCGCAAACGTCCGAAATTCTGCGCGAAACTTCACTTTGGCGTTTATTGTTTCCTTGATTGATGGCGACCTTGGATCGGCAAGTATCGAGCGATTGCCAAGGGCGCGTGGACCGAATTCTGCGCGCCCCTGCACCCACGCAATGATCTTGCCGTCTGCGGCGCGACGAGGCGCGTCGTCACCACAACGGGTAAATTTCGGTAGAGTGCCGAAGCGCTCGACATTCCTAAGAGTCCCCTGATTCATGCGACTGCCTAGGTAAGGTGACATGACGTCCATTTTCGTCGGACGCTCGTCTGGATGATCATCCGCGCGTGCAAGAAGCGCGGCACCCACCACGCTGCCGTCATCTCTTGGTAGCAGGTAAAAGCCACGAGTTCTGGCCAGAGCAAACTGTTCAAACCAAAGCACCCGCATAAGTGTGTTGCGGCACTTCGGCCGAGGCCGCCTACACCGCTAGTGGTGTAGGCGGCACATACTTACGACGCAGCATGCAGGACGAAGGTTCGGCAACCGTGCAAGCGTTCAGCCCGGTGACCCGCATCGCGGCAGCGTGTGATGAATCTTTCAGATTCGACAATCTGCTTGCTCGAAGACGTCAGCTGCAGTCCGGCGACAAAGCGCATCCACGGTTCCTGTCCCATTGCATAGACGTACACGTCGTTGCAACGGAATTCCTCGACGATTGCCCAGGCGTGCTCACAGTCAGAGCCTGACAGGCGGCGGGATTCGTCGTCCTTGCGGGTGACCTTGTTGCCGAAGTACGGGCCGTACATCCAGCTCAGTGGCGCGCCGTCGCATTCCATGCCAATGAACAGGTGATCCACGCGGCCGACACGCGCTGCAATGCGGCGGTAGAGCATGCGATCCTTGCAGTCCGAGTCGGCAAGCAGCAGTATCCTGCAACCTTTCAGCTCGATACATAGCCCATGCTTGCTCGCAATACTCAGGTCTGCGTGTTCACCGAGGAATGGCAAGCTGTAAAGATGTCCGCCAGGAAGTTCTATGCGATCCATCGAGTCCATCACAGCAACATTCCGATGTCCGATCGCCGCAAGTGCGATTTTCATTGACGGGTCGGCAAAATTGTTGGCGTTGTTGCGCGGAACCAGAATCTGGCCGATTCGATTACGCAATTGCAGCAGCACTTCAATGCTGAAGTGATCCTGATGGTTATGTGTCAGGAACACGTAATCAATATGATCGGGAAGGTCATGGAAGGTCAGGCGCCCCTCGTTGTCGTCGTTATCCCAGGTAAGAAAGGGATCGATAAGGATGCAAACTTCATCGGTCTGCAACAGTATGCAAGCGTGTCCGAAATAACGGACACGCAAGTCGTCGCCTGCATATGCAGGTTCGTTGCGCCTTGGTGGCTGCTCAACGAAATATTCTCGCAGCTGATCAAGCTCTGCCTGATCCTTCACGTCGAGTGCGGCGGCAAACGCGCGAAAGGAGACGGGCGCGATACGGCTTTGCGTGATGATGTCGAAGGCGGGGCCTGCGAAGGCTGCCGGCAGGATCATCCGGCCGCTCGTCGGCAGACGTGGAGTATTGAGGAAGAAGTTGCGTTTCTCGTCGCGCGTTCGCGTGAAGGCTAGCTGCTGCGGCGCGGCGTTCGTGGGTGCTTCACCGACCATCAATTCTTCCAGTACGCGCAGCGCGGGCCGGTTATTCAGGTCGTACGTCACCTCGATCATGCCGGCAAGGCTTGCGGGCATCGTGTCGTACAAATGATCGAGGCTGTAACCGGTTGCCGACTGTTGCATGTTGCGATCAAGCTTGAAAAGATCGTCGGCGAGGCCAATTAGCGGGGCGCCGTCATCGAGAATGTGCTGCTGCAAGACGCGTACCGCCGCAACATCGTTGCATCCGAGCTCGAGGAATGACCCGCCCAGCATTTTCGGATTCGTCGACGCCGCTTCATGTACCGCCGGGTTGGCGATGAACGACTTGAGCATCGGCAAATGGCGATTGGCCAGGTTGAGGGCCAGCGTGATGGGCGAAACAAGATGACTCCAAGCATACCAGTTGAACACGAGCGGTTCGAGCTTGGTGTCGCTGGCCAGATAGACCTGGTCGGTGTCGGTCGTGTTCATGCGTTCTCCATGAGACCGTTCGGTGTGGGCATGTCACCGGACGGTGTAAACGAAAGTCGGTGCGGATAAACCGTATGCAGCATGCTCATTGGCCCAGATAGCGGTCGAGCAATTCGCCAATGGCTGCGCGGTGCGGCGGATCGAGCAAGCTGAAATGGTCGGCACGCACGTCGTGCAGCTTCAGCGATCCGGAGATATGTTTCTTCCACAGGTCGACAGTCGGTAGCGGCGTGTTGCGCAGCGGGTCGGCGGCGCGAATGAACACCATGTCGCCATCAAACGTCGCAGGGCGGAAAGTGGCGGCCAATGCGGCGCTGTGTTCCAGTGTGCCGAGCATCTGCACAACGACCGCGTCGGTGCCTACGTGCTGCGTCAGTCGGGAAACAGCGACGGACGTGGCCGCGCCGCTCTGTCCTTCTACGGCAGCAGTTAGTTCGCACAGGGCCTCGAATGGATACGCGTCGAGCAGCACAAGCAACGACACCTGTTCACCAGCTGCCTGCAACCGGGTCGCCACAGCATGAGCAAGCAAGCCGCCAATGGACCAACCGGTGAGCCGGTAGGGCCCATGCGGCTGCAGTTCGCGGATTCGCGCCAGATGGATGGCAGCGATATCGTCGATGGTCTCGGCATAGGCGCCGACGGGCGTTTCCAGCCCATAGACGGGGCAGTCGCTGCGCACGTGCGCAACGAGCCCCGCATAGCACCAGCTAACGTTACCGGCGGGCGGCAAACAGAACAGCGGCGCAGTTGCACCCTTTACGCGCAGCGGCAGCACGGCAGGCGGCGTCTGCTCGCTCATATCTCCCTGATTCAATAGATGGGCCAGGGCGGCAACGTTGGGCTGCGCGTAGAGCGCACCAATGGCTAATCGCTTGCCGAATGTGGCATTCACTCGCGCGATCAGGCGGATGGCCAGCAGCGAATCGCCACCGCGCTCGAAGAAACTGTCATCGATGTCGATAGCTTCGATATCCAGTACTTCGGTAAAGAGTGCCGCCAGCATCTCCTCCGCCGGCGTACGCGGCGCCTGGGTCACTGCAGTCTCAAAGCGCGGAACGGGCAGTGCGCGCGTGTCCATCTTGCCGTTGGCGGTCAGTGGCAGTCCTTCCATCGCGATGATGACGGCGGGAATCATGTATTCAGGAAGTATGCCTCCCAGCTCGTGGCGAAGTGCTGCAGTATCCAGATCGTTTGCGGCGGGCACGACGTAGGCGACCAGGTGTCGCCCCGTTACGGTCTCCTGCACGATGACCGCCGCGGCGCGAAGCTGGCCAAGATTCATCAGCGCGCTTTCGATTTCGCCCGGCTCGATGCGGAATCCGCGAATCTTCACCTGCTGGTCGACGCGGCCCACAAACTCCAGTTGCCCGTGTGCATTCCATCGCACCCGATCGCCAGTGCGGTACATGCGTTCGCCGGGTGCGCCGAATGGATTGGCGATGAAGCACTCAGCAGTCAGCGCGGCACGGCCGAGATAGCCGCGTGCCAGTCCCGCGCCTTCAACATAGAGTTCTCCCACGGCTTCTGGTGGGACCGGCTGCAGCGTGTCGTCGAGTACATGTAGGCGGGTATGGATCACCGGACGCCCGATCGGCGCGCTCGGTGCGACGAGCGGGTCGCTGATGCTGGCGCAGATCGTGATTTCGGTGGGGCCGTATGCGTTGAACATGCGTCGCCCCGATGCATACCGCGCCACTGTTTCCGGCGAGCAGGCTTCGCCGCCGACGACAAGTGTCGTGGGCAAGCCGGGGGCCGCCGGGTCGACCGTCTGCAAGGCAGAGGGCGAGATGAGCATATGCGTAATACCGCGTTCCGCGAGGAAGTGAGCCAGTTCCTCGCCAAGCAGCGGACCGGGCGGCGGCACGACCAGGCACGCGCCTGAGGCCAATGCCATCAGCATTTCCATGACCGACGCGTCGAAGCTGCTGGATGCCAGTTGCACGACGCGCGATTGCTTTTCGATCCCGAAGCGATCGGCCATGGTTTGCGCCAGGCTGGCGATGCCGGAGTGCGACACCACAACGCCTTTGGGCTTGCCGGTCGAGCCGGAGGTATAGATCACGTAGGCGGGATGTCCGTCCCGCAGCGGCGGCTGCGGGACGACGTTGCTTGCGACTTGAACGATGTTGTCATCGCAATCTGCCACATCCACCAGCGGAATCGGCACGGGCAATTTGTCGGCAAGCGCGCGCGTGGAGATAACCCGTACCGGCTTTGCGTCATGCAGGATGAAGGCAAGCCGTTCGCTGGGATAGGCAAGATCGAGCGGCACGAATGCTGCGCCTGCCTTCATCACCGCAAGCGCTGCCACGATCGTCGCAGCGGATCGCGGCAATGCAATGGCGACACGTTGTTCCGGGCCGACGCCAGCGGCGATCAGACGCCGGGCGAGACGATTGGCGCGAGCGTCGAGCGTGGCGTAATCCAGCTCGACCTCCGCGTCGCGGACAGCCGGCGCTTGCGGATGCAGGGCGTGTTGCCGGTCGAACCATTCCAGCGGCGGCGCTTCGGGAGCGCGAGGCGCGGAGTTCCATGCGCGCAAAATATCGTTGTCGCGCGCATCGAGCAGATTCAGGCGTGGTGGCGGCTGATCGGCATCCGCGACCATCGCGCGCAACAGGCGTGCGTAGACATCGGCATAGCGGTCCAGCGTGGGGTGGTCGTAAAGCATGCCGCGACCAGTTATCCAGCCAGCGATGCCATGTCCATCTGGGCGGAAATTCACTTGCAGTCCAAAACTGTTGCTGCCGCCGCCGCCCTGCGCGGCCACGCGGTCACTCAAGTCGCCGAGTTCGTCGTAAGCGTGGAAATGCGTGTAGTTGAACACCACGTGCAGGAAGTCGCGCAACCCCGTCTGCTTGAGAATCAACGGCAATGGGAAGCGACGGTGCGGCAACAAGTCGCGCTCAAGTTCCATCGTGCGACGAATCAGCCTGGTCCAGTCGCACTCGCCAAGCGTCAGCCGGAAGGGCACGGAATTCAGGAACAAGCCGATCATCTTCTCGCCATCGGCCACTTCAGGACGGCCATTCGTCACGAGCGCCGTAGCGACATCCCGGGTACCGCACAGAACACCCAGTGCGGCCATGTGCGCGGCGAGCAATATGGACTTCAATGGCGCACCCAGCCGCTTCGCCAGTGCAACCACCGCCGCGCCCGACGCAGGATCGATAGCGATGTGCGACATCGCGTGCCCCGCTGACGGTTGTGCGGGCGTGCCATGCAGCGGTGCCCGCGCGTCCAGCCCGCGCAACGTGTCGGTCCAGAACATGCGGCTCTCTTCGGAATTCATTGCGGCACGTTCGAGGCGAATGTATTCCCGATACGCGACAGCCAGCGGTTCGGCCGGGATGGAACGTCCATCGACGTGGGCGTGATAGCGCTGCATAAGTTCGGTCACCAGACAGCCATCGCTCCAGCCATCCATGATGGCGTGGTGACAACTGATGGCGAGGTGGAAGCGTGCATCGTCAAGCAGATGTATATGCACGCGAAACAGTGGCGCCTTGCGTTTGTCGAAACCGTGGCGCTCATCGGCGTGAAACCACGCGGCAAGCGCAGCATCCTGTTCGGCGCGTGCGCGGCCCAGCAAATCGTCCACACTCAGCGGGATGGTGGTCTTGCGATAAATCAGTTGCAGCGGCTCGCTGTATGACTCCAGATCGAATGCGGTACGCAGCAGCTCATGACGCGCGGTCAGATCGTCCAGGCTGCGCCGAAGGGCGTTTGCGTCGTAAGGCGTTTCCACCACAAAGCCCATGGCGGCGTGATAGAGCGTGGTCGCCTCCTCAAAGTCGCTATGGAAAAACATACCGAGCTGCAACTGACTGATTGGGTAAGCGTCAATGACGCCCGCAGGCATGTTGGCGGGCATGTCCTCATCCGCCTGTTCCGCCGGTGCAGGCGCGGTATCGCCGGACACGACAACGACCACGCTGGCTAGCGCTGCGACCGTCTGGTGGTCGAACAACGTGGACAATTCGAACGCCAGACCGATAGTTTGAGCTCGTGCCTTTAGCTGTAGCGCAAGAATCGAGTCGCCACCGAAGTCGAAGAAGTTGTCGTCAATGCCAATCTCCGGCAACGCCAGCACCTCCGCAAATAGTGTCGCCAATTCCTGCTCGATAGCGTTGCCCGCTTTCCGACGATCGCCGCGTTCAAAACGTGGCGCAGGCAGAGCCTTGCGATCGAGTTTGCCGGTGAGTGACAACGGCAACACGTCGAGAGCAACGATGGCGGCCGGCACCATGTATTCGGGAAGCTGACCCGCCAGTGAGGCCCGGACCGCTGAGATGTCGACGCTTTGCCCCAAGGCGGGCACGACATAGGCGACGATTTGCCGGTGACCGGGAATGTCTTCGCGTACCACCGCTACGGCGTGCAGCACGCCTTGATGCGCCATCAACGCAGCTTCGATCTCGCCGAGTTCGATGCGGAACCCGCGCAACTTGACCTGCTGGTCGACACGTCCGAGAAAATCGAGTTGCCCATTGGCGAGCCAGCGCGCGCGGTCGCCGCTGCGATACATGCGCGTTCCCGGCTCGCCAAACGGGTCTGCGACAAATCGTTCGGCAGTGGGTCCTGGGCGATTCACATAGCCACGCGCGAGACCGGGCCCGGCGAGATACAGCTCGCCAGGCACACCGACCGGAACCGGACGCAGCCGTTCGTCCAGAACGTAAGTGCGGAAGTTGCGGATCGGGCCGCCGATAGGGGTGCGTCCACCGCCGACGCAACTGGGTGCGATCGTCGCGCAGACAGTCGTCTCGGTCGGGCCATAGGCGTTGAATATCGTAACGCGCGGCATCCACCGGTCGATCAATGCCGGTGGGCAGGCTTCGCCGGCCATTACTAGCACGAAGCCTTCGGGCAAGCCGTCCCTCGGCATAAGTGCCAGTGCTGAAGGCGGTAGCGTGGCATGCGTGACGCCATGTCTGGCGATCAGGTCGGCAAGCGCATCGCCGGGAAGCATCGACTCTGATGACGCGAGGACCAGACGCGCGCCAGTGAGAATGCCCATGCACAGTTCCCAGAAGGCAGCATCGAAACTCGCCGACGCGAATTGCAAAACGCGCGACGATGTACCGACCGCAAACGTCTCGATCTGTGTGCGCGCAAGATTGCCGACACCGCGATGCGTAACCGCGACGCCCTTAGGCTGTCCGGTCGAGCCGGAGGTATGGATGACGTAGGCGAGATTGTCCGTGCATACGCCCGTTTCCGGAGCGGTATCCGCAAACGCCGCGATGTCGTCGGCGTCGCTGTCCAACAGCACCAGGCATCCCCAGTGCGATGGCAAGGTTTCCACCAGCGCTTGCCCGGTGACCAGTACCGGCGCCATGGTGTCTTCCAGAATGAAAGCCAGACGGTCGGCGGGGTATTCCGGATCCAGCGGAACATACGCGCCGCCAGCTTTGATCACCGCCAGGATCGCGACGACCAGGGACGGCGAGCGCGGCAGACAGATCGCCACGCAGACATCAGGACCCACGCCCAGATTGCGGAGGTGATTGGCAAGGCGATTCGCCTGTGCGTCCAGCGCGGCGTAAGTCAGCTCGGTGTCTTCAAAGGTGATGGCGACAGCGTCCGGTCGTTCACGGACGCGACGCGTAAAAAGTTCGCCCATCGGCGCCACAGCGATCTCGCACGCGGTGGCGTTCCATTCCTTCATGATGCGCCGATGTTCATCGCTGCCGGCAAGATCTATCGATCCAATTGCCTTCTCTGGATTGATGGCCACCGTTTCGAGCAGACGGAAAAGGCGTTCTCCTATCGTTGCTACAGTTGACGTTTCGAACAGGTCGAAGGTAAATTCCAGCAGGCAATCGATGCCGTTCGGCGCACCATCTGGCGTCCGGCGTTCGTTAAAATTGAAGCCGAGATCGCAACGAGAGCTATCTCCACCGATCGCACGCGGATGTACGTCGACATCGTCAAGGCGCAAGGCGCTATCACCGCCGATGCCGAGCATCAGCTTTATCTGAAACAGCGGGTGATAGGCGGCGGAACGGAAAGGATTGAGCAGTTCTACCAGTCGCTCGAACGGCACATCCTTGTTGGCATAGGCGGCCAGGTCCGCATCGCGGACCCGCATAAGCAGCGTACGGAAGCTCGGATCGCCGGATGTATCGGTGCGCAGCACAAGCACGTTGACAAAACAGCCAATGAGGTCATCGAGCGCTTCCTCGCCCCGCCCGGCGAAGGCACTGCCAAGCGGGATGTCACATCCTGCGCCAAGCCGCGTCATAAGCGCCGCGACCGCAGTATGCAGCACCATGAATAGCGTGCATCCGTGCTGTCGTGCAAGCGCGGTCAAGCGCTCATGCGTGCTTGCGTCAAGCATGAAGCTGGTGCTACTGCCGCGGTGGGTCGGCGAAGCCGGCCGGGGCCGATCCGTGGGCAGCTCGAGAACGTCAGGGAGATCGGCGAGCGCACTTTTCCAGTAGTCGATTTGCCTTGCAATTTCGCTGTCTGGATCACCCTCCTCGGCCATCCATTCCTGCTGCCAAAGAGCGTAGTCCGCATACTGCACCGGCAGCGGGTCCCATCTGGGTGCTTCGTCTTTGCAGCGGGCGCTGTAAGCTGAGGCGAGGTCGCGCATCAGTGGCGCCGATGACCAACCGTCGCTGGCAATGTGATGGGTGAGCAGCAAGAGCGTATAACGATGGCTGTCGTGACGATACAAAGTGGCGCGCAGAGGAATCTCGCGTGTGAGATCGAATCGATACGCTGCTGCCTCGGTCAGCCTTTGCTCTAGTGACGCGTCATCGACGTCGAATACGTCAAATGAGAATCCCGCTTGCGAGACATCAAGCACATGCTGTCCGGAGGTACCGTGAAACTCTTCAATAACTGTGCGTAGCACCTCGTGGCGACTGATCAGGTCGATCAAAGCATCCTTCAGTGCTTCCGCACGTAGCGGGCCGTTGAGATTCAGTGCGAAGGGAATATTGAATGTAGCGCTTGGGCCTTCAAGCTTGTTGACGAACCAGAGGCCCTTTTGGGCAAACGATAAAGGGATCATGCAGGGCCTCACGAAGAACGCATGGGACGAAGGGGTTTGCGTGTCGATGGACGCGCGCGGCTTAGACGTTCGGTCAGTGACGCAATCGTGGAGGTCTCAAACAGCGCGCTTACAGGCAGCTCGACACGGAATACCGTGCGAATGCGGCCAACTAGACGCATCGCGAGCAGAGAATGGCCGCCCAATTCGAAGAAGTGATCGTGCCGTCCGACGCGCTCGATACCGAGCAGGTCCTGCCACAGGTTGGCCAGCGTGATTTCGATGTCGCCGCGCGGCGCTTCGAAACCGTGGTGGGCAAACGCGTCGCCGTCCGGTGCGGGCAGGGCCTTGCGATCCAGTTTGCCGTTGGGCGTGAGCGGGAAGGTGTCCAGGGCCACGTACGCCGCCGGCAACATGTAATCGGGCAAGCGCGTGGAAAGATGCGCGCGCAACACCGCCGCCAGATCCGCCGGGGCCTCCGTGTGGGCCACGACATACGCCACCAGCCGCTTGTCGGTCCCGCCATCCTGACGGGCCAGCACCGCCACTTCGCGGACTGACGGATGCTCGGCCAACCGCGCCTCGATCTCGCCCAGCTCGATGCGGAAGCCGCGAATCTTCACCTGATGATCGTTGCGGCCTAGGAAGACCACGTGACCGTCCGGCAAATAACGCGCCAGATCGCCGGTCCGGTACAGGCGGGCATCCGCCTGGGCCGCAAACGGATCGGGCAGGAAACGTTCGGCGGTCAGTTCCGGACGATTGAGATAGCCCAGCGCCACACCGTCGCCGCCGATGTACAACTCACCCACCGCCCCCAGTGGGACCGGCTGGCGATGCGCATCGAGCAGGTAGAGGCGGGTGTTGCCAATGGGACGGCCAATCGGAATGCTGTGCGCTTCGCGCGCATGCCCTTCAATTGTATACGTGGTCGCAAAGGTCGTCGTTTCGGTCGGACCATAACCGTTGAGCAGGCGTTGGGGCCGCGGGCCTTTGAGCACCCGTGCGATCACCGCCGGATCCAGGACGTCGCCGCCGACAATCAAGGTCTTCAGCTGCGGCAGCACCGGAGCCAGCGCCTCGGCCAGCTGATTGAACAGCGCCACGGTCAGCCACATAGTGTCCACAGCAGTGCGGCGCAGCGTATCGATGAACGCCGGGGTGGAGAGCAGGGTGGCCGGATCGATGACCACCAGGGTGCCGCCATTGAGCAAGGGTGCCCACACTTCCAGCGTTGCGGCATCGAACGCGGGATTAGCGGCGAAGGCGACGCGGTCGTCCTCGCCAAAGTGCGCATAGCCGTTGTTGCGCACCAGGCGGTTGATTGCCCGGTGCGGCACCAGCACACCTTTGGGCAGCCCGGTGGAACCGGAGGTGTACATCACATAGGCAACATCACCGGCGTCGACCTGTTGCTGCGGATTGTCGATAAGGCTGTCGCCGAGAAGCAGCTCGTCCATGCCCAAGACCTTGGCGGCGCCAGTTACTGCGACATGGCGCGTGGGGGCGAGCAGCCACGGCGCACCGGCGTCCTCAATGAGCCAAGCCTGGCGCGCTTCGGGCAATTGCGGATCGATCGGCACATAGGCGGCGCCGGTCTTGAGAATCGCCAGCTGCGCCACGATCAGATCGATGCTGCGTTCGAGCAGGACGGCCACGAAACTGCCGGTACACACCCCGCGGGCGATAAGCTGATGGGCCACGCGATTGGCGCGTGTGTTCAGCTCGGCGTAGCTCAGTGCGATGTCACCGTGAACGAGCGCCACGGCGTCGGCACGGTGACGGACCTGTTCCTCGAACAGCGCATGCACGCTGCTGTTGCGTGGATACGGCGCCTTCGTTTCATTGAAGGTTTCCAGCAGGTGCCTGCGCTCGGCGTCGCCGAAAAGACGGATTCGATCGAAAGGCTGTGTGGTATCCATGACCATTGCTTCGAGCATGTGCATGAGATAATCGCGATAGCGTTCAATCGTCGCTTTGTCGAACAGCGAGGTGGCATAGTTAAGCGCACCAGCAAGGCCTTGCTCGTCCTCGCCGAGGTAAAGCTCAAGGTCGTACTTCGCATGAGCGAATACAGGACCGCCCATCTCGACAGCCAGGCCCGGCAATGCTAATGCACCTCTGTCATTGCTCTGCCAAGCAAACAGCACCTGGAACAAGGGCGTGTGATCGAGGCGGCGTGGTGGATTGACAATGTCCACTACCTGCTCGAACGGCAAGTCCTGGTTCTCCTGTGCATCCAGTGCTACCTGCCGGACGCGCTGCAGCAGTTCCGTCAGATCGGGCGATCCGCTGAGATCGATGCGCATAGGCAGCGCGTTGACGAAGAAGCCGATCAGCGGCTCGATCTCACGCCGGCCGCGGTTGGCTGTCGGGCAGCCTACGATCAGGTCGGTTTGTCCGGACAGACGGCTGAGTACCGCTGACCAAGTCGCCAGTACTAGCATGAAGAGCGTTGCACCGTGCTGACGTGCGAGGCGTCGCAAGCCCTGTGCCATCGGGTGCGGTAGCTGTAGCGATACGCTGCCGCCAGAGAAATCCTGACGTATCGGTCGTGGTCGATCGGTCGGCAACATTAGCAGTGTCGGTGCATTGGTCAACTGACGACGCCAGAAGGCCGCCTGTCCGCTAAGACGTTCGCCGGTCAACCAGTGTGTTTGCCACGCTGCATAGTCGGGATATTGGATAGAGAGTGGCGGCAGTGGATCAGGGTGTCCTGCAATGAAGGCGGCGTAAAGCGTGCTCAGCTCCTTCAGCAGGATGCCCATCGACCAGCCGTCGGAGACGATGTGATGCTGAGTCAGCAGTAACACGTGATCGTCTTCGTGCACGTGAACAAGGCAAGCACGGATCAACGCATCGCGCGCGATGTCGAACGGCGAGACGGCTTCGTGCTTCATAAGCCGGTGCAATGCCGTGTCGGTATCGGTATGGATGGTCAGATCGACATCGTGCCATGGCACTCCCGAGCCAGCGGGAAGCAACACGGCAGTTGGTTCGTCATTTACAACCGGAAATATGGTGCGCAACCCTTCGTGACGATCAAACAGGCGATCCAAGCTACGCCGCAATGCGTCGTCGTCGAGCTTGCCACGTAGCCGTAGCGCGATCGGGATGTTGTACGTCACGCTGACGCCTTCAAGCTGCGACAGAAACCATAGCCGTTTTTGCGCAAACGACAACGACAACGTGCCGTCGCGTGCCGCCGGTTTGATCGGTGCCGCTCTGCGTGCATGACCAGGTTCCAACACGAGATGCACCGCATCGGCCAGCGCAGCGAGCGTGGCGTTGCCGAACAGCGATGCCAACGGCAACTCGACCTCGAGGCCCTGTGAAATCCTGCTAAGCAAACGTACGGCGAGCAGAGAATGGCCGCCCAATTCGAAGAAGTGATCGTGCCGTCCGACGCGCTCGATACCGAGCAGGTCCTGCCACAGGTTGGCCAGCGTGATTTCGATGTCGCCGCGCGGCGCTTCGAAACCGTGGTGGGCAAACGCGTCGCCGTCCGGTGCGGGCAGGGCCTTGCGATCCAGTTTGCCGTTGGGCGTGAGCGGGAAGGTGTCCAGGGCCACGTACGCCGCCGGCAACATGTAATCGGGCAAGCGCGTGGAAAGATGCGCGCGCAACACCGCCGCCAGATCCGCCGGGGCCTCCGTGTGGGCCACGACATACGCCACCAGCCGCTTGTCGGTCCCGCCATCCTGACGGGCCAGCACCGCCACTTCGCGGACTGACGGATGCTCGGCCAACCGCGCCTCGATCTCGCCCAGCTCGATGCGGAAGCCGCGAATCTTCACCTGATGATCGTTGCGGCCTAGGAAGACCACGTGACCGTCCGGCAAATAACGCGCCAGATCGCCGGTCCGGTACAGGCGGGCATCCGCCTGGGCCGCAAACGGATCGGGCAGGAAACGTTCGGCGGTCAGTTCCGGACGATTGAGATAGCCCAGCGCCACACCGTCGCCGCCGATGTACAACTCACCCACCGCCCCCAGTGGGACCGGCTGGCGATGCGCATCGAGCAGGTAGAGGCGGGTGTTGCCAATGGGACGGCCAATCGGAATGCTGTGCGCTTCGCGCGCATGCCCTTCAATTGTATACGTGGTCGCAAAGGTCGTCGTTTCGGTCGGACCATAACCGTTGAGCAGGCGTTGGGGCCGCGGGCCTTTGAGCACCCGTGCGATCACCGCCGGATCCAGGACGTCGCCGCCGACAATCAAGGTCTTCAGCTGCGGCAGCACCGGAGCCAGCGCCTCGGCCAGCTGATTGAACAGCGCCACGGTCAGCCACATAGTGTCCACAGCAGTGCGGCGCAGCGTATCGATGAACGCCGGGGTGGAGAGCAGGGTGGCCGGATCGATGACCACCAGGGTGCCGCCATTGAGCAAGGGTGCCCACACTTCCAGCGTTGCGGCATCGAACGCGGGATTAGCGGCGAAGGCGACGCGGTCGTCCTCGCCAAAGTGCGCATAGCCGTTGTTGCGCACCAGGCGGTTGATTGCCCGGTGCGGCACCAGCACACCTTTGGGCAGCCCGGTGGAACCGGAGGTGTACATCACATAGGCAACATCACCGGCATCATATTCGTCGGTCAGGTTCTCCACGGATGCGGACGTCGCCAGTTCAGCGATACGGAGTGCTCGTGCCCGTGCGCCGGCCGGCATTTTGCGATCGCCATCCAGCAGCACCAAATCGATCGTGGCATCATCTAGAATCCAAGCCTGACGCGTCTCGGGCAGTTGCGGATCGATGGGTACGTAACCAGCACCCACCTTGAGAATGGCGAGCTGGGCCACGATAAGGCCAATGCTGCGATCCATCAGCACGCCAACCAGACCGCCATCGACGCCGCACGCCTTCAGCTCGTGGGCGACGCGATTGGCGAACCTGTTCAATTCCATATACGAAACAGTTTGCTTGCCGTCATGCACGGCGATCGCATCTGGATGGCTCGCTACACGCTGTTCGAACAGGCGATGTACGCACACGGTTGCCGGGAACGACGCCTCGGTGCGATTCCAGGTATTGAGTACGAGGCCGTGTACGCTGGGCGAAGGCAAATCTATAGTGCTGGCAGATGGCTGGTTAAACGTCTCGAGCAGCAGTTCACGTTCTTCTGGCGGCAGAATCTCGAGTTCGCACACCGGAGTAGTGGGGGCGTGGTCGAGTGCATCGACAAGACTGAAGAGAGCTTGCCGCATGTAGCTGCAGATGCGTTCCGAGCTAAACGGGGCCACGATCTGCGCGGTCAAACCCAACGCGTCACCGAGATCTTCAACCGAAAGTATCAACGGGTAGTTGGTGCGTTCTTCGCTCCCAAGCCACTGTATTCCGGTATCGGCAATGACGTCCGCGGCGTCGGCAGGCCGCGCGGTTGCGCTGTGGCGGTAGTTAATCACCGAGCTGAAAAGCGGTGCGGGGAAGGCGACACCGCTGCATCGTTGCGCCATGGAAAGTGAGGCATGTTCGTGAACCATCAGGTTAGCCAACGCGTCATGCGCCTGGCGAACACTGGTCGCTACGTCAGTGTCACCCAGACTCAGGCGAAGCGGCAATGTATTGATGTAGAGTCCCATCGCGGTGTCGGCGCCAAAGCCGGCTTGCATGCGGCCGAAAAGGACGGTGCCAAAAACGACGTCGTTGCGTTCACTGGTGCGTGCGACCACCTGGCCCCAGGCGAGGTGACACATGCTGGCGACACTGACACCTAGGCGACGAGCCTGCGCCCGCATGCGCAGGTTCAAATTGTCGGGAAGCATGACGGTAGCTTCGCTGACGTGATGACCGTGGCGATGCGCATCGTCGAGACCGAACGGAAGCGTCGGTCCATCGATGTCGCCGAGCGTTCCGCTAAAAAACGCTTCGTGCTCACTCGGGGAGATGCCGTGGCGTGCATGAGCCACAAGATTGCGGAACGGTTGCGGTGCGCCAAGCAGGTGGCCGCCATCGGTAAGAAATGCTCGCGCCTCGGCATGCATGATGTCGAGCGTGGAATGATCGCCGATCAAGTGGTGGAGGCGCTGCAGCATGACCCAGCGGTCGTTGGTGGCATCATAGGCAACGGCGAAGCTAAGCAGCGGCGGTTGTCCGAGATCGATGCCGTGGCGACGCGGATCGAAACGCGCCATAAGCTGCGCAAGTACATCGCCATCGTCATCGCCCGCGCTCAGCGACAATTCGGTCACATGACAGCGAGCGGTACGCAAGACGAACTGCACAGGTGTTGTCACGCCTTTCCAGACGAAACCGGTACGCATGATGTCGTGGCGGTTGACGACAAATTGCACCGCTCCCAGATAATCGTCGAGCAGAGTGCGGTTGGCGAAGGCCATGCTGGCGATGGACAGGTAGGGATCACCGTCGCTATCGCTTGCGATCATGTGATGGAAAAGAATGCCTTCCTGCAGCGGCGCGAGCGCGTAAATGTCCTGAATGTTATGCACGCCACCCTGCGCGTGCTCCGCAATCCGGTCGATGTCTGCCTGCGACAGTTCAATCAGTGGCAACATGTTCGGAGTGATGCGTTCGCATCCGGGCGCAATACGATTCGGTGGGACGACGGCGCCCTTTCGCGCGCCGCCAATCGCTGTCAATCCACGGGTGAGGATGTGCTCGATCAGGTGCGCTTTATGCTCGCGGAGCGACTGTTGAAGCTCGGCCGTGACCGATCCCTTCGCTGCGGTGACAACCAGCGACTCGCCGTCCACGGCGACAGAGACATCCCTTTCTTCCAGGGCCTTCAGGAGCGCGTCGATATTCAAATCCGAATCTCCACCATTTCCACGAGTTCTTCCGCCAGCGCCGCGAGCGTGCGCGCGACAAACAGCGCGCTGATATCCACGTCCATGCCCGATTGTCTTATGCGTTCCATCAGCTGCACGACCAGCAGTGAATGGCCGCCGAGCTCGAAGAAGTTGTCATGACGTCCTATTAGATTGATACCGAGCAGTTCGCTCCAAAGTTCGGCAAGCATGCGTTCCGTGCCATCGCGTGGCGCCTCGTACTCGCGGTGCGCGTATGCCGCACCGTGTGGATCGGGCAGCGCTGTGCGATCGACTTTGCCGTTTGGCAGTAGCGGGAACTCGATGAGCGAGACGAACGCGGAGGGAATCATGTACTCCGGAAGCCGCGATGCCAGATGACGATGCAACCGCGCAGCCCGCCCCTCGTCCGTCGAATCGTCGGCAACAACCCATGCGATCAGCAAGCGGCCACCGGTACTGTCGCCTCTTGCAAGCACAAGGGCATCGCGAACGTCATCGTGAGTGCGCAATGCCGTTTCGATCTCGGCAGGCTCGATGCGGAAGCCGCGAATTTTTACCTGCTGGTCGTTGCGGCCTTCGAAAACCAAACACCCATCCGGACGGTAACGGCCCAGATCACCGGTGCGGTACATGCGCGCTCCCGGTCGCGCATCGAATGGATCGGGGAGGAAACGCTCCGCCGTCAGTTCGGGCTGCTCCAGATAACCACGCGCGATGCCATCGCCGCCGATGTAGATCTCGCCGATTGCACCCAGAGGGGCAGGGAGTCCGCTTTCGTCGAGCAGGTAGATGCGTGCGTGAGCGGCAGCGCGACCGATCGGAACGGGCAACGTGCCGGTGATCTCGCAACGCTGTGCAGTGGCCCAGACCGATGCCTCGGTTGGACCGTATTCGTTGAACAGCGTGACATCCGGGAGGACGGTGGCGAGCGCAGCCGGTAGCGAAGCTGGGCATGATTCGCCGGCGACAATGATTTCGCGCAATGACAGATGACTCTGGGCCGACAAACGCTCGATCAAAAGTGTAGCCAGCGACGGCACGCATAGCAGGCGCGTAATACCGGTATCGGCGATGGTGCGCGCGACTGCGCGCGGATCCTGAGCCTCGTCGCGTGCACTGAAGCGGACGCAGCCGCCTTCGGTCAACGTACCAAACAACCCGGCGACCGAACTGTCAAACGCAATCGACGACAACAGCAGGAAGCGTGTTTCCCTTTGCGTGCCGTAGTAGGCGTGCCGAGCGAGTGTTGAAGCGACTAAATGGCGATGTTCGATCATCACGCCCTTGGGCTTGCCGGTCGAGCCCGACGTATAGATCACATAAGCCAGACAGTCCGATGTTACCGCAACGGAGGTTGGATTGTCTGCCGGTTGCGCAGCCCATGCAGTTGATGGCGCATCCATATCGATCGTTCGAATATCCGTCGTCGGTGCGTTGGCGAGGGTTTCGCGGCCCGCGGCGTCGACCAAAAGATAGCGTGGCGTTGCGTCCGCAAGGATGTGGACAAGACGTTCGGCGGGATAAGCCGGATCGAGCGGAACGTACGCGGCGCCTGCTTTCAATGTCGCGAGAATTGCCACCGCCAGATCCACGCCACGATCCAGACAGATGGCGATGCGTTCGTTCGCACGAATACCTTGCGCAATCAGCAGGTGCGCCAGACGGTTGGCGCTGCTGTTGAGTGCAGCGTAGTCAAGGCTACGCGTGGCATCGCTTACCGCGATTGTGGTCGGATAACGTGCCGCCTGTTCTTCGATCAGGTGATGGATGCAGCGATAGGTCGAGCCGGTAAGCGCATTCGCATTGAACCCTTCTAGCACGCGAGCGCGTTCATCAGCCGGAACGAGATCGATAGCCTGGAGTGGGCGGTCTGTATCCTGTGCGATGGCCGTCAGCGCAGCAAGGAGATAATGGCGATGACGCTCGATCGTTGTTTCGTCGAAGAGCGCGGTGGCGTAGTGCAAGCCTCCCACTATGGAATCGCCTTCCTCGCCCAGGTTCAGCTCAATGTCGAACTTGACCAGGTTCACACCCAATGACGTGGGCGCAACCGTCAGGCCGGGAAGAGTGATTTCGAAAGGCTCGTTGTTCTGCCAGGAAAAAACTGCCTGGAAGATCGGCGAATGATCGAGGTGCCGTGGCGGATTAACCAGCTCCACCACCTGCTCGAACGGTAGGTCCTGATGATCCTGCGCGGCAAGGGTTGTTTGGCGGACGGCGGCGAGCCATTCATTAACTGAATGCGCACGGGAAAGGTCGAGGCGTAGCGCGAGTGTATTAACAAAAAAGCCGATCAAGCCTTCAATCGCAGGATGCTGACGATTCGCCGAGGGCGTGCCGATGACTACTTCTGTCTGCCCTGACAGTCGCGACAACACCACCGACCAGGCAGCAAGGACCGCCATGAACAATGTTGTGCCGCTGCGTTCGCATGAGGCGCGCAACGCCTTCGTCAGTGAAGGCTCGATCTGGACTGGCAGCATAGCGCCAGTGAACGATTGGCGGGCAGGGCGTGCCCGATCGATCGGCAACGTTAGCAAGACGGGGGCGTCAGCCAGCTGTGTGCGCCAATAATCATGGTGCGCGGCGAGCTTCGGGCCAGACAGACGCTTTCGCTGCCACGCGGCGTAATCTGCGTATTGCACAACGAAGGGTGCGAGCGGATCTCCGTCATCACGGACATGCGCTGCGTAGAGCGCGTTGAATTCGCGTATGAAAACGCCGATCGACCAGCCGTCGGAAACAATGTGATGCTGGGTCACCTGAAACACATGATCATCGTTGTCCAGAACTATCAGCTGAGCGCGGATCAGCGGCCCCTGCGCCAGATCGAAAGGTGCCATCGCATCGTCGAGGATCAGTCTCTGCGTTTCCTGCTCGGCATCGGTTCTGCCGCGCAGATCGATGTGGCGAAGGCCGATTCCCCGGCCAGACGGCAGAAAGCCGACTCGCGGCTGGCCGCCATCCACGCTGAATACGCTGCGCAAGGCTTCATGACGATCGAAGAGTCTGTCGAGCGTATGGGCGAGAGCCCCGTCATCTAGACGACCATGCATGCGCAAGGCGAACGGCATGTGATAGTTGGCGTTGTCTGGGTCCATTTGCGCAAGAAACCACAGGCGGCTCTGCGCGAACGACGGCACTCGGCGCTCATCGCTTGATGCGGGCACAATGGTCGCGGTGACGCTGATGGTTATGACGTCCTTGTTACCTGAAACAAGTGCGCTCATGTTTGCAAGTGAGGCATGCGCGAACAACGACGACAAGGGAATCTCGACGCCGAAAACCTGTACGATCCGGCCGAGCAGTCGCATAGCCAGGAGGGAATGCCCTCCGAGTGCGAAAAAGCTATCGAAGCGACCGACGCGATCCACCGGCAACAACTGTTGCCAGACAGCGGCCAGCCGCAGCTCCGTATCGCCTTCGGGTGCGACGTATGCCTGTCGTGCCAGTGCGTCACCGTTCGGCGCTGGAAGCGCTTTGCGGTCGACTTTGCCATTGGCGGTCAGCGGGAAAGCATCAAGTACGACAAACGCCGCAGGAAGCATGTAGTCAGGAAGACGCGCCGACAGATGATCGCGCAGCGAAAAGGCCAGATTGGCGGGCGCGCTGCCTTCCGCAATCAGATAGGCGACCAGCCGTTTCTCGTTACCGCCGTCGGTGCGGGCCATGACCAGTGCTTCGCGCACTGCCGGATGAGCGGTCAAATGACCCTCGATTTCACCAGGCTCGATACGGTATCCACGAATCTTTAGCTGATGATCGTTCCGGCCCAGGAACAACAGCCGGCCATCCGGCAGATACGTCGCCAGATCGCCGGTGCGGTACATACGCGCGTTCGCATGGGCGGCAAACGGATCGGGCAGAAAGCTCTCGGCCGTCAGTTCCGGGCGGTTGAGATAGCCAAGCGCGACGCCGTCGCCACCGATGTACAACTCGCCGGGTACGCCGAATGGCACCGGTGCACCGCTAGCGTCGAGCAGATAGATGCGCGTGTTGGCGATGGGTTGGCCGATCGGCAGGCGTTGCGCATGCGCGTCGTCGATGCTTAAACGGCACGTGGTGGCGAAGGTCGTGCTTTCGGTAGGGCCGTAGCAATGCACCAGACGCAACGACGGGTGTGCGCCGAGCACGCGTGCGACCGCGCCGGTATCGACGGCATCGCCGCCGACCAGCATCAGCCGCAGACCGCGAATCGCTTCATTGAGCTGGTCGGCAAGCTGCGCAAACAGGCCGGCGGTAAGATGCAGCACATTAACGCGCTGCGTAAGCAAGACTTCACTTAGTCCTTGCGGGCGCAGCAGCGTTTCGCGCGGGACGACCACGATCCGCGCGCCGTGCAACAGCGGCGCCCATACTTCGAGTGTGCTGATGTCGAAGGCAACGTTGCCCAGCCATGCCATACGGTCGTCGCCGTCCAGATCCGCGTGCCCCGGATCGGACACCAGGCGGTTGATTGCCCGGTGCGGCACCAGCACACCTTTGGGCAGCCCGGTGGAACCGGAGGTGTACATCACATAGGCAACATCACCGGCGTCGACCTGTTGCTGCGGATTGTCGATAAGGCTGTCGCCGAGAAGCAGCTCGTCCATGCCCAAGACCTTGGCGGCGCCAGTTACTGCGACATGGCGCGTGGGGGCGAGCAGCCACGGCGCACCGGCGTCCTCAATGAGCCAAGCCTGGCGCGCTTCGGGCAATTGCGGATCGATCGGCACATAGGCGGCGCCGGTCTTGAGAATCGCCAGCTGCGCCACGATCAGATCGATGCTGCGTTCGAGCAGGACGGCCACGAAACTGCCGGTACACACCCCGCAGGCGATCAGCTGATGGGCCACGCGATTGGCGCGTGTGTTCAGCTCGGCATACGCAAACGAACGGCCGTCATCCACTACGGCGATGGCCTCTGGATGACGAAGTACGCGCTCTTCGAATAGGGCATGTACAGGAGTGGCATGCGGGTAAGGTCTGGCGGTGGCGTTGCAGGTTTCGATGAGTTGCGTTGTTTCCGCCTGCGTCACTATCTCGAGCGCACGCACCGGCAAGTCGGGGTGATGGTCAAGCGCGAATGACAGACTCTCCAGCGCGCGCTGCATGTAACCGCAAAGGCGCTCCGCGCTGAGCGGCTCCACTGCCTGCGCAGTGAGTCCCAGACCATGACCGATGTCCTCGACAGACATGGCGATCGGATAATTGGTGCGTTCCTCTATGCTCAGCCATTCGATGCCAGCCCACGATTTTTGCTCATCGGTGTTATCGGTGGGCATGCTGCTGTGCCGATAATTCAGCATCGCGCCGAACAGTGGCGCGGGCGCGGTCACGTGACTGCAGCGCTGGGCGAGCGCGAGCGACGCATGCTCATGATCGAGCAGGCCGGCAAGACGTTGCTGCGCGCGATGCGCGCTCACTTTGACGGACGTGTCATCCATGTCCAGACGCAATGGCAACGTGTTGACGAACAGACCCATGGCACGATCGGCACCTTCGCCCGCGTTCATGCGGCCGAACAGCACGGTGCCGAAGACGACTTGTTCGCGACCACTGGTACGTGCGACGACCTGTCCCCAGGCTAGGTGACACAGGCTGGCAAGACTCAGGCCAAGGCGTTTCGCCTGTTCTCGCAAAAGATCGTTCAAGGATTGCGGGAGCATACGATGCGATTCCACAACACGCGTGCCATCGCGATGCGCGTCGCCGATCCCGAACGGCAACGTGGGCTCGTCGATCTCGCCGAGCATATCGCGGAAGAAACGTTCGTGTTCTTCCTCAGTAAGTCCGAGCTGTGCCTGCGCCACCATGTGGCGGAACGGCTGCGGTGGCGCCAGGACGGGTTCGGCTTCGTCGAGGAACGAACTCACCTCGCCGAGCATGACTTCCATCGTCGAGTGATCACCGATGAGATGATGCAGAAGCTGCACGAGCAGCCACCGATCATTGGGCTCATCACGTGCCACGACAAAACGCAGCAGCGGTGGCTCACCCAGATCGATGCGGTGATGACGTGGGTCGTAGCGGCGCTGCAGCTGCTCGCTGACCGGTCCGTGTGCCGGATCGAGATCGATCCTCTCGACCGACAGCGGCGCATGGCGAAGCACCACCTGCGCGGCGTGCGTCAGACCTTCCCACACGAACGCCGTGCGCAGAATGTCGTGACGATCGACGACGCGCTGGAACGCCCCCAGGTAGCGCTCGAGCAAGGCGTGATCGGCGAAAGCCATCTGGCCGATCAACAGGTACGGATCGCCCTCCTGGGCAAGCAGGTGATGGAAAAGGATGCCTTCCTGCAACGGCGCCAAGGCGTAAATGTCCTGCACATTGGCCAAGCCGCCGGGAACACGCGCGAGAATGGTGTCGATGTCGACCTGGGTCAGGTCGATCAGCGGCAACAGATCCGGCGTCAGCACGGTGGTGTCGGCGGCGATGCGGTTGGGTGGTACGACCACCTCGCGATGACTGCCCAGCGTGGTCGCCAGATCAGCCAATACCGGCGTGGCAAACAGCGCGCGAATACTGGTGCCCAGACCAAGGCGGCGCAGGCGTTCCATCAACTGCACGGCGAGCAGAGAATGGCCGCCCAGTTCGAAGAAGTGATCGTGCCGTCCGACGCGCTCGATACCGAGCAGGTCCTGCCACAGATTGGCCAGCGTGATTTCGATGTCGCCGCGCGGTGCCTCGTAACCGTGGCGGGCAAACGCGTCGCCGTCCGGTGCGGGCAGGGCCTTGCGATCCAGTTTGCCGTTGGGCGTGAGCGGGAAGGTGTCCAGGGCCACGTACGCCGCCGGCAACATGTAATCGGGCAACCGCGTGGAAAGATGTGCGCGCAACACCGCCGCCAGGTCCGCCGGGGCCTCCGTGTGGGCCACGACATACGCCACCAGCCGCTTGTCGGTCCCGCCATCCTGACGGGCCAGCACCGCCACTTCGCGGACTGACGGATGCTCGGCCAACCGCGCCTCGATCTCGCCCAGCTCGATGCGGAAGCCGCGAACCTTCACCTGATGATCGTTGCGGCCCAGGTACAGCAGCTGACCGTCGGGCAGGTAACGGCCCAGATCACCGGTGCGATAGAGACGCGCCTGCGGGCGTGGGTCGAACGGATCGGGCAGGAAGCGTTCGGCGGTCAGTTCCGGACGGTTGAGATATCCGCGGGCGACCCCGGCACCACCGACGTAGAGTTCGCCCACCGCCCCCAGCGGGACCGGCTGGCGATGTGCATCGAGCAAGTACAGACGCAAATCCGGCAGACGCTCCCCGATCGGACTGCCGCTGCGGGTGAGATCGGCGTGCGACATCGGCCGGTACGTGACGTGCACGGTGGTTTCGGTGATGCCATACATGTTGATCAGACGCGGCGACACATCGCCGCGGCGCGCATACCAGGGTGCCAGCATGGCCGGTTCCAGTGCCTCGCCACCGAAGATGACGTAGCGCAGCCGGTCGGACCGCGGGTCCTGCCCCTGCGCTTCGATAAACGCCTTGAAGGCGCTGGGCGTCTGGTTGAGCACGGTGACACCCTGATCGCAGACCAGGCGATGGAACTCGGGCATGGAACGCACGACATCGTGCGTGACCACCACCAGCCGGCCGCCATAACGCAGCGCGCCCCACAGCTCCCACACGGAAAAATCGAAGGCGAAGGAATGGAACAGGCACCACACATCGTGCTCATCGAAGCCATACCAATCGCGGGTGCTCTCGAACAGACGCGCAACCTGAGCATGCTCCACCATCACGCCTTTGGGCTTGCCCGTGGAGCCGGAGGTATAGATGACGTAGGCAAGATGGGCGGCGGTGAGGTCGGCAACGTGCGGGTTGCTGTCGGGCAGGCTGTCCCAACGATCGCAGTCGGCCTGCAGATCGAGCACGCACTCGGGCAGCTGCGCATCGCCGAGCGCGGCACGGCCATGGGCATCGGTCAACAGCAACACCGGTGCAGCGTCATCGAGAATCAACGTCAGGCGGTCGGAGGAATACGCCGGATCCAGGGGCACATAACCGCCGCCGGCCTTGAGAATGGCCAGCAGGCCTACGACCATCGCGATGCCGCGTTCGACACACAGGGCGACACGGCTGTCCGGGCGCACGCCCAATGCGATCAGGTGATGGGCAAGACGATTGGCGTCGCGATTGAGCGCGCCGTAGCTGATCTGGCGATCGCCGCAAACCAACGCGATCGCCTCGGCGCGGTCGCGTGCCTGCGCTTCGAAGTCCAGGTGCAGGCATCGCGTCGCATACGACGGTGCCGGACCGCCGTTGAAGGTCTCCAGCAGCTGGGTGCGCTCGGTGGGCGGCAAAACATCCAACTCGCGCATGGGCAGCCGTGGCGTTTCTTCCAACGCATGCAGCAGGCTTTCCAGTGCGCGCTGCATGGAATCGCAGACGCGTTCGGCTGATACGGCTTTTGCTACCTGTGCGGTGAGGCCGAGTGCGCTACCAAAGTCCTCAACGCAGAGAGTGATCGGATAGCTGGTGCGTTCCTCAAGGCTCAACCATTCGAAACCAGCCGCAGCCGCTGTGGATGCCTCGCCCTCGAACGCCATCTGGTTGTGCCGGTAATTAAGCAGCGCACTGAACAACGGCGCGGGCGCGGCAACACCACTGCAACGTTGCGCAAGCGACAGCGGTGCGTGTTCGTGATCGAGCAGGCCGGCGAGACTGTGTTGCATCTCATGCACACTGTCCTCGACCGAGGTGCCGCTGACATTGACACGCAACGGCAACGTGTTGATGAACAGGCCCATGGTGCGATCGGCACCTTCGCCTGCGTTCATGCGGCCGAACAGCACGGTGCCGAAGACAACCTGTTCGCGGCCACTGCTGCGTGCGACGACGCCGGCGAAAGCCAAATGGCACAGGCTGGCGAGACTGACGCCCAGGCGCCGGGCGCGTTCGCGCAGACGATCGTTAAGAGCCTGCGGCAGCATGCGGTGGCATTCGCCGACATGCGTGCCATCCAGATGCACGTCGCTAAGGCCGAACGGCAGCGTGGGTTCGTTGATGTCGCCGAGCGCATCGCGAAAGAAACGTTCGTGTTCACCGGGGGCGACGCCAAGGCGCGCCTGCGCTACCATCTGCCGGAACGGCTGCGATGGCGGTGGCTCGACCGTCGGACTATCGAGCAATAGACGTACGTCTTCGAGCATCATCTCGAACGTCGAGTGATCACCGATGAGATGATGCAGAAGCTGCACGAGCAGCCAGCGATCATTGGGCTCATCACGTGCCACGACAAAACGCAGCAGCGGTGGCTCACCCAGATCGATGCGGTGATGACGTGGGTCGTAGCGGCGCTGCAGCTGCTCGCTGACCGGTCCGTGTGCCGGATCGAGATCGATCCTCTCGACCGACAGCGGCGCATGGCGAAGCACCACCTGCGCGGCGTGCGTCAGACCTTCCCACACGAACGCCGTGCGCAGAATGTCGTGACGATCGACGACGCGCTGGAACGCCCCCAGGTAGCGCTCGAGCAAGGCGTGATCGGCGAAAGCCATCTGGCCGATCAACAGGTACGGATCGCCCTCCTGGGCAAGCAGGTGATGGAAAAGGATGCCTTCCTGCAACGGCGCCAAGGCGTAAATGTCCTGCACATTGGCCAAGCCGCCGGGAACACGCGCGAGAATGGTGTCGATGTCGACCTGGGTCAGGTCGATCAGCGGCAACAGATCCGGCGTCAGCACGGTGGTGTCGGCGGCGATGCGGTTGGGTGGTACGACCACCTCGCGATGACTGCCCAGCGTGGTCGCCAGATCAGCCAATACCGGCGTGGCAAACAGCGCGCGAATACTGGTGCCCAGACCAAGGCGGCGCAGGCGTTCCATCAACTGCACGGCGAGCAGAGAATGGCCGCCCAATTCGAAGAAGTGATCGTGCCGTCCGACGCGCTCGATACCGAGCAGGTCCTGCCACAGGTTGGCCAGCGTGATTTCGATGTCGCCGCGCGGCGCTTCGAAACCGTGGTGGGCAAACGCGTCGCCGTCCGGTGCGGGCAGGGCCTTGCGATCCAGTTTGCCGTTGGGCGTGAGCGGGAAGGTGTCCAGGGCCACGTACGCCGCCGGCAACATGTAATCGGGCAAGCGCGTGGAAAGATGCGCGCGCAACACCGCCGCCAGATCCGCCGGGGCCTCCGTGTGGGCCACGACATACGCCACCAGCCGCTTGTCGGTCCCGCCATCCTGACGGGCCAGCACCGCCACTTCGCGGACTGACGGATGCTCGGCCAACCGCGCCTCGATCTCGCCCAGCTCGATGCGGAAGCCGCGAATCTTCACCTGATGATCGTTGCGGCCTAGGAAGACCACGTGACCGTCCGGCAAATAACGCGCCAGATCGCCGGTCCGGTACAGGCGGGCATCCGCCTGGGCCGCAAACGGATCGGGCAGGAAACGTTCGGCGGTCAGTTCCGGACGATTGAGATAGCCCAGCGCCACACCGTCGCCGCCGATGTACAACTCACCCACCGCCCCCAGTGGGACCGGCTGGCGATGCGCATCGAGCAGGTAGAGGCGGGTGTTGCCAATGGGACGGCCAATCGGAATGCTGTGCGCTTCGCGCGCATGCCCTTCAATTGTATACGTGGTCGCAAAGGTCGTCGTTTCGGTCGGACCATAACCGTTGAGCAGGCGTTGGGGCCGCGGGCCTTTGAGCACCCGTGCGATCACCGCCGGATCCAGGACGTCGCCGCCGACAATCAAGGTCTTCAGCTGCGGCAGCACCGGAGCCAGCGCCTCGGCCAGCTGATTGAACAGCGCCACGGTCAGCCACATAGTGTCCACAGCAGTGCGGCGCAGCGTATCGATGAACGCCGGGGTGGAGAGCAGGGTGGCCGGATCGATGACCACCAGGGTGCCGCCATTGAGCAAGGGTGCCCACACTTCCAGCGTTGCGGCATCGAACGCGGGATTAGCGGCGAAGGCGACGCGGTCGTCCTCGCCAAAGTGCGCATAGCCGTTGTTGCGCACCAGGCGGTTGATTGCCCGGTGCGGCACCAGCACACCTTTGGGCAGCCCGGTGGAACCGGAGGTGTACATCACATAGGCAACATCACCGGCGTCGACCTGTTGCTGCGGATTGTCGATAAGGCTGTCGCCGAGAAGCAGCTCGTCCATGCCCAAGACCTTGGCGGCGCCAGTTACTGCGACATGGCGCGTGGGGGCGAGCAGCCACGGCGCACCGGCGTCCTCAATGAGCCAAGCCTGGCGCGCTTCGGGCAATTGCGGATCGATCGGCACATAGGCGGCGCCGGTCTTGAGAATCGCCAGCTGCGCCACGATCAGATCGATGCTGCGTTCGAGCAGGACGGCCACGAAACTGCCGGTACACACCCCGCGGGCGATAAGCTGATGGGCCACGCGATTGGCGCGTGTGTTCAGCTCGGCGTAGCTCAGTGCGATGTCACCGTGAACGAGCGCCACGGCGTCGGCACGGTGACGGACCTGTTCCTCGAACAGCGCATGCACGCTGCTGTTGCGTGGATACGGCGCCTTCGTTTCATTGAAGGTTTCCAGCAGGTGCCTGCGCTCGGCAATCGGCAAGATGCCCAATTCGCGCAGCGGTGACAGTGGATGTGATTCGAGCGCGTCGAGGAGGTTCTCAAGCGCACATTGCATGTAATCGCAGAGATGTTCCGGGTCGAGCGGTTCGACTGCCTGTACGGTCAAACCAAGCGCATCGCCCAAATCTTCCACACACAACGTAAGCGGATAGTTCGTGCGTTCGCCCGCGTCGAGCCAGGTGATGTCACCGAGCGAATCGGCAACCGTCGCCTCATCAGCAGCGGAACCATCCTGATGACGGTAATTGAGCAGTGCGCCGAACAGCGGTGCGGGCGCGGCGACACCGCTGCAACGCTGCGCGAGCGACAGCGACGCGTGCTCGTGGCGAAGCAAATCCGCCAGACTCTGCTGGGTACGCTGCAACGCGGCCTCGACGCCCGTGTCGTCAATATCCACCCGCAGCGGCAACGTATTGATGAACAGACCCATGGCGCGATCGGCGCCTTCGCCGGCGTTCATGCGGCCGAACAGCACGGTGCCGAAGACGACTTGTTCGCGGCCACTGGTACGTGCGACGACGTTGGCGAAAGCCAGATGGCAGAGGCTGGCAAGACTCACGCCTAACCGTTTGGCGCGATCGCGCAAACGATCGTTCAGCGACGCGGGCAACATGCGGTGGACGTCGCCGACGCGGGTGCCATCCAGATGCACGTCGCTAAGGCCGAACGGCAGCGTGGGCTCGTCGATGTCGCCGAGCGTCGTACGGAAGAATCGCTCGTGATCCTCGGTCGTCACACCAAGCCGCACCTGCGCAATGAGGTTGCGGAATGGTTGCGGTGGCAGCAGCGCATCGCCTTCGCCACGAAGGAAGGCTCGAACCTCGCTGTTGAGTGTTCGCAATGAGGATACGTCGTCGATCAGATGGTGCTGCAGCTGTAGCAGCAGCCAGCGATCATTGGGCTTATCACGTGCCACGACAAAGCGCAGCAGCGGTGGCTCACCCAGATCGATGCGGTGATGACGTGGGTCGTAGCGGCGCTGCAGCTGCTCGCTGACCGGTCCGTGTGCCGGATCGAGATCGATCCTCTCGACCGACAGCGGCGCATGGCGAAGCACCACCTGCGCGGCGTGCGTCAGACCTTCCCACACGAACGCCGTGCGCAGAATGTCGTGACGATCGACGACGCGCTGGAACGCCCCCAGGTAACGCTCGAGCAAGGTGCTGTCGGTAAACGAAAGCTGGATCACTTGCAGGTACGGATCGCCTTCCTGGGCAAGCAGGTGATGGAAAAGAATGCCTTCCTGCAACGGCGCCAAGGCGTAAATGTCCTGCACATTGGCCAAGCCGCCGGGAACACGCGCGAGAATGGTGTCGATGTCGACCTGGGTCAGGTCGATCAGCGGCAACAGATCCGGCGTCAGCACGGTGGTGTCGGCGGCGATGCGGTTGGGTGGTACGACCACCTCGCGATGACTGCCCAGCGTGGTCGCCAGATCAGCCAATACCGGCGTGGCAAACAGCGCGCGAATACTGGTGCCCAGACCAAGGCGGCGCAGGCGTTCCATCAACTGCACGGCGAGCAGAGAATGGCCGCCCAGTTCGAAGAAGTGATCGTGCCGTCCGACGCGCTCGATACCGAGCAGGTCCTGCCACAGATTGGCCAGCGTGATTTCGATGTCGCCGCGCGGTGCCTCGTAACCGTGGCGGGCAAACGCGTCGCCGTCCGGTGCGGGCAGGGCCTTGCGATCCAGTTTGCCGTTGGGCGTGAGCGGGAAGGTGTCCAGGGCCACGTACGCCGCCGGCAACATGTAATCGGGCAACCGCGTGGAAAGATGTGCGCGCAACACCGCCGCCAGGTCCGCCGGGGCCTCCGTGTGGGCCACGACATACGCCACCAGCCGCTTGTCGGTCCCGCCATCCTGACGGGCCAGCACCGCCACTTCGCGGACTGACGGATGCTCGGCCAACCGCGCCTCGATCTCGCCCAGCTCGATGCGGAAGCCGCGAACCTTCACCTGATGATCGTTGCGGCCCAGGTACAGCAGCTGACCGTCGGGCAGGTAACGGCCCAGATCACCGGTGCGATAGAGACGCGCCTGCGGGCGTGGGTCGAACGGATCGGGCAGGAAGCGTTCGGCGGTCAGTTCCGGACGGTTGAGATATCCGCGGGCGACCCCGGCACCACCGACGTAGAGTTCGCCCACCGCCCCCAGCGGGACCGGCTGGCGATGTGCATCGAGCAAGTACAGACGCAAATCCGGCAGACGCTCCCCGATCGGACTGCCGCTGCGGGTGAGATCGGCGTGCGACATCGGCCGGTACGTGACGTGCACGGTGGTTTCGGTGATGCCATACATGTTGATCAGACGCGGCGACACATCGCCGCGGCGCGCATACCAGGGTGCCAGCATGGCCGGTTCCAGTGCCTCGCCACCGAAGATGACGTAGCGCAGCCGGTCGGACCGCGGGTCCTGCCCCTGCGCTTCGATAAACGCCTTGAAGGCGCTGGGCGTCTGGTTGAGCACGGTGACACCCTGATCGCAGACCAGGCGATGGAACTCGGGCATGGAACGCACGACATCGTGCGTGACCACCACCAGCCGGCCGCCATAACGCAGCGCGCCCCACAGCTCCCACACGGAAAAATCGAAGGCGAAGGAATGGAACAGGCACCACACATCGTGCTCATCGAAGCCATACCAATCGCGGGTGCTCTCGAACAGACGCGCAACCTGGGCATGCTCCACCATCACGCCTTTGGGCTTGCCCGTGGAGCCGGAGGTATAGATGACGTAGGCAAGATGGGCGGCGGTGAGGTCGGCAACGTGCGGGTTGCTGTCGGGCAGGCTGTCCCAACGATCGCAGTCGGCCTGCAGATCGAGCACGCACTCGGGCAGCTGCGCATCGCCGAGCGCGGCACGGCCATGGGCATCGGTCAACAGCAACACCGGTGCAGCGTCATCGAGAATCAACGTCAGGCGGTCGGAGGAATACGCCGGATCCAGGGGCACATAACCGCCGCCGGCCTTGAGAATGGCCAGCAGGCCTACGACCATCGCGATGCCGCGTTCGACACACAGGGCGACACGGCTGTCCGGGCGCACGCCCAATGCGATCAGGTGATGGGCAAGACGATTGGCGTCGCGATTGAGCGCGCCGTAGCTGATCTGGCGATCGCCGCAAACCAACGCGATCGCCTCGGCGCGGTCGCGTGCCTGCGCTTCGAAGTCCAGGTGCAGGCATCGCGTCGCATACGACGGTGCCGGACCGCCGTTGAAGGTCTCCAGCAGCTGGGTGCGCTCGGTGGCGCCAAGCAAGTCAATCGCTGCAACGGCTTGTGTAGCATCGGTCGCCATCGCTTCAAGCATGGCAACGAGATAATCGCGCTGCCGCACAATCGTGGCTTCATCGAACAGCGCGGTGGCGTAACTGAAGCCACCCTCGATCCGTCCGTTGACCTCGCTTAGGGTCAGCTCCAGGTCAAATTTCACCAGATCGGCGGGAAGCTCCTGCTGACTGACATGCAGACCCTTGAAATCAAGCACGCCCTCGTCGTTGTTCTGCCAAGCAAACATGACCTGGAAGAGCGGAGTGAGATCCAGCCGTCGCGGTGGCTGTGCAATTTCGACCACCTGTTCGAACGGAAGGTCCTGATGCGCCTGTGCGCCAAGCGAAACATCCCGGACACGAGCGAGAAGATCCGCGACACGGGGTTCACCGGACAGATCGATGCGCAATGCAAGCGTGTTGACGAAGAAACCAACCAGGGATTCGATTTCCCGCCGATTGCGGTTTGCCGTCGGGGTACCGATGATAAGATCATCCTGCCCACTGAGCCGCGCGAGAACGGCTGCCCAGCCGGTGAGCACGGTCATGTATAACGTCGCATCATGCCGTTGGCCCACGCGTTTGAGGGCTTGCACGAGCGATGCGTCCACGGACATCGGTACCCACGCCGCCGCATAGGATTGTTCGGGAGGACGCGGACGGTCCGCGGGCAGCGCGAGTAGGGAGGGTGCGCCGGCAAGCCTGCGACGCCAGTAATCCGCGTGCTCCCGCAGACGTTCGCCCGTCATCCAGTGCCGCTGCCATGCCGCGTAATCCGGATACTGGATGCCCAAGGGCGGCAACGGATCGGGACGGCTATCGGCAAACGCGTTGTAAAGAGCAGTCAGCTCGCGAACGATGATGCCAATGGACCAGCCGTCGGAAACGATATGGTGCTGGTTGAGCACAAAGACATGTTCGTCTTCGGCAATGCGAATCAGGCGCGCGCGAATGAGCGGGCCGGTGGCGAGATCGAAACCGACGTGGACCTCTTCGTCGAGCAACGCGGCCAATGCCGTTTCGGCATCGGCATGCGCCGTGAAGTCGTGCTCCGGCATGGGCATGCCGTGACTGGTATCCAGCAGCTGCACATGAGGCACGCCATCGTGAGCGCGAAACACCGTGCGCAGACCTTCGTGGCGCGCAAACAGCCGATTTAACGCTTCGCGCAACGCGGGAAGTCGCAGTGTTCCGCGCAGACGCAACGCCAGCGGGATGTGATACGTCGCGCCTACATCGTCCAGCTGCGCCAAGAACCACAAGCGCTGCTGGGCAAACGACAATTCGAGCAAGCCGTCGCGTGTGGCGACCGGAATGGGCGGCAGTTCGTCCGCATGGCCCTGACATCCGGCGACGCCTTCTACAAAGTCGCGCAGGATCGGACGCTCAAACAGCAGCGACAGGGGTAGTGCGGTTCCATAGGCTTTCGCCAGGCGACTGGTTACCCGCGCAGCCAGCAACGAATGTCCACCCAGTTCAAAAAAGTGATCATGACGGCTAACGCGTTCTACACCGAGCAGTTCCTGCCATAGCCCGGCGACCATCGCTTCAGCATCGCTTGCCGGTGCTTCGTAAAGTTGGCGAACAATGGAGTTCTCATCGGGGGTAGGCAATGCCCTGCGATCGAGCTTGCCATTGGCGGTCAGCGGCAGATGATCAAGCACCACGAATGCCGCAGGTAGCATGTAATCAGGCAGTCGTGTGGCAAGGTGGGCACGCAGCGTCGCGGTGATGGCGGCAGTATCGGCACATGCATCACTTCCCGCGAGTACGACATAGGCAACCAGCCGCCGTTCGCCAGGAACATCCTCACGGACAAGCACTGCCGCCTCACCAAGTGCCGAATGTTCCAGCAGGTGACTCTGAATCTCGCTCAGTTCGATGCGGAAGCCGCGCAGCTTGATCTGGTCGTCGTTGCGGCCTGCGAACGCAAGATTTCCGTCGGCAAGGAAACGGACCAGATCGCCGGTGCGGTACATGCGTGCATCGGGTTTTCCATCAAACGGATCGGGGACGAAACGTTCTTTGGTCAATGACGGGTTGTTGAGGTAACCACGCGCGACGCCGTCGCCACCGATATAGAGTTCGCCGATGGTGCCGCGCGGAACCGGTTGACGATGGGCGTCCAATACGTAAGTGCGGACATTGGCGATCGGGCGTCCGATCGGCGGAGCCTCTTTGCTCCAGTCGCGTGGATCGGCCGGTAGAGTGTAGGCGGTCGCGACATGGGTTTCGGTCGGTCCGTAATGGTTGTGCAAGCGTCGCGACGATACTTTGCCGATCCAGCTGCGCAAACCCTGTCCGCATTCTAGTGCTTCGCCAGCCTGCGCGATCACTACCAGTGACGGCAAATCGGTCCCAGCCTCGACGGCTGCTTCCCGGATGGCGTCGATGACCAGGTTGGGCGCATAAAGCTCCTCTACCGCCATCGCTGCCAACCACGTTACGAAGTTGGCAGGATTGCGGCGAGTGTCTTCGTCTGGGATAACCAGCGTTTTCCCATGCAGCAAGGCGGCAAAGATTTCCTGTGCCGAAACATCGAAGCCGAGTGCCGTGAATTGGACGATACGACCACCTTCGCGACCTGGAATCTGTCGGTGATGCCAAGTCAGCAAGTTGACCAGTGCGCGATGCGGCATCTCCACGCCTTTGGGCACACCGGTGGAGCCGGATGTATACAGGGCATAGGCAAGCTGCCCCGAGTGCATTGCGCGTGCCGGATGGTCCGGATTTGTCTTCGATTCCCTAGACCATCCGTCCGGTTCGGCGAGTTGGATGACAACGCGTGCGGTCAGCGCGGCCGAACCGATCGCTTCGTAACCGGCCGGGTCGGCGATTACGACCGCAGGTTGTGCATCGTCCAGAATGCGCAGAAGCCGCTCCGCCGGATAGGCGGTATCGAGCGGTATGTAATAGCCCCCGGCCTTCAGGGTCGCGAGGATGCCGACGATCGCCGGCGCGCCGCGGCAAGCGCAGATTGCCACACCACGATCCGGGCACACGCCGCGTGCTATCAAATGATGTGCAAGCAGGTTGGCCTGCGTGTTTAGTTCGGCATAGGTAAGCGTGCTCTCGCCCGTATCGATGGCGATGACGTCCGGACGGCGGCGGGCCTGTATTTCAAATAGCTGATGCAGGCACTGGTCGCGCGGATAATCGACCACCGTCTCGTTAAACGTCTGCAACAACAGGCGACGTTCGTCTGCGCCGAGTATGTCGACACGCGCCAGCGGATCGGCTGTGCCGTCTATCATTGCTTGCAGCATCAGTCGCAGGTAGCCAGCCTGACGCTGGATGGTATCGCGATCGAACAGCGCGCTGGCGTATCGCAGAGAACCTTCGATGACATCGTCGTGTTCGAACAAGTCCAGCTCCAGCATGAAGCGGGCATAGGAGCTCGGCAGTTCGACATAGTTAACATGCAGTCCACTCATGTCGGCGAGTTCGCTCTGGTTCGCCTGCCAGAGGAACATGGCCTGGAATAACGGCGTCTGGTCGAGCCGCCGCTCCGGTTTGACCAGCTCCACGACCTGCTCGAACGGCAGATCCTGATGATCCTGTGCTTCAAGGGTGGCTTTGCGTACGCGGGCCAATGCTTGTGCAATGCTTGGCTCACCCGAGAGGTCGATGCGCATCGCGAGGGTATTGACGAAGAAGCCGATCAACGGTTCGATCTCGCGACGGCCGCGATTGGCAACCGGACTGCCGATCACGATGTCGTCCTGGCCACTGACGCGTGCAAGCACGGCCGCCCATGCGGCTAGCAGTGTCATGTACAGGGTCGTTCCGTGTTCGCGGCTCAGACGCTTGAGCTGTTCGGTTATCGCTGCATCGAAATGCAAGGGTACGCTATCGCCTTCAAACGTGGCCTGCGGCGGTCGCGGACGATCCGTTGGAATGGCCAACAGCGTCGGTGCATCGGCCAATGTGCGCTGCCAGAACGAGGCCTGCGCGGCCATGCGATCGCCGTCCAATGCGCGCCGCTGCCAGATCGCATAGTCGGGGTATTGCACTTCGAGCGGTGCCAGCGGGTCATCGCGTCCCTCGCGAAAAGCTGTATAAAGCGTGTTGAGTTCGTGCGTGATGAGCCCGATCGACCAGCCATCCGAAACGATGTGGTGATGGATAAGAAGAAGGATGTGTTCATGCGTGGCGACGCGCAGCAGGCACGCGCGGATAAGCGGTCCCTCGGCGAGATCGAACGGTGTACGCGCCTCGCGCTGCGCGATAGCCATAGCGGCATCGTGCGGCGCGGCTGTGCTCGACAGGTCCTGATCATGCCAGGGCATCGCGGTATCGGCAGGCATGACCCGGCAGTGCGGCTCGCCTTCGCGCGTAAAGAACACGGTGCGCAAGCCATCATGCCGCGCGAGCATGCGGTTCAACGCGTGGCGTAACGCAGTGGCGTCAAGCGAACCGGTGAAGCGCAATACTAGCGGTACGTTGTAAGTGACGCTGACACCGTCCATCTGCGCGAGAAACCAGAGCCGCTGCTGCGAGAAGGACAGTGGCAGATCGCCTTCGCGGGGAGCGGCTTCGATGCGCTCGTCTGATGTTTTCCGCGTGGCTACCCCACGTGCCTTCGCTAATCGGCGAAGCTTTTCGATCGCCAGGGTATCTAGGCCGTCGAAAGGAGAAGTCAGATCAGTCATGGCGTGTTCTCATCCGCAAGCGCGAGTTGATTGAGTTGATCGGGATCGAATTCCTGCGCGAGCTGCGCAAGCAGTACCTGCCGGGAAAGCTCGGCGAGCGTGGGAAAACGGAATAGCACCGACGGTTCGAGCCGGAGTCCCGTTTCCGCGTCGATACGGCTGATCAGACGTATGGCGATCAGCGAGTGGCCGCCGAGGTCGAAGAAGTTGTCGTCGCGACCGACCCGCTCGACCTCCAGCAGCGCGCACCAAAGTCCGGCAAGCATGGTTTCGGTCTCACCTTGCGGGGCCACGTACGTTTGCCGAGACACCGCATCATCGCCCGGCACAGGAAGCGCTGCCCGGTCCAGCTTGCCGTTCGGCGTCAGTGGCCACGCAGGCAGCGTCACGAAAGCCGTGGGCAGCATGTAGGCGGGCAGCGTGTGAGTCAGATGCAACTTGAGCGATACCGCAAGGTCGTCGCGTACGCGCTCGTCACGGGGGATGACGTAAGCCACCAGGCGTTGTTCACCGGCATGATCGCGGGCGACCACTACCGCATCGCGTACAGCCGAATGTTCGCGCAAACGCGCTTCAATATCGCCCGGCTCGATGCGATACCCGCGCACCTTTACTTGATGATCGTTGCGCCCGAGGAACTCCAGCTCGCCGTTGGCAAGGTAGCGTACCTGGTCACCGGTGCGATACATGCGTGCGGCGGCGAACGGACTGAACGGATCGGGTACGAAATGCGCAGCGTTGAGTTCCGGCCGCGCGTGATAGCCGCGCGCAACCCCGTCACCACCGATATATAATTCGCCGACAGCACCCAGCGGCACCGGCTCGCCATGGGAATCGAGCAGATAGATGTGGGTGTTGGCAATCGGCCGGCCGATGGAAAGATTCGCCGCCATCTGCGGCGCGCGCATGTCCACGCGTGCAATCGTCGACCAGATCGTCGTCTCAGTCGGACCATACAGATTCCAGACCTCGTCGAAGCGTTCGCACAACCGTACAGCGAGCGCAGGACTCAGCGCTTCGCCGCCGCACAGCACGCGCAAACCAGCCGGTAGTGCCTCGCCCGTGCTATCTAGCAGTGCGCGCCACCCGGCCGGTGTGGCCTGCATGACTGTGATGTCTTGTTCGTGCAGCAAGCGGCGCAAGCGCGCCGGATCCGCCGTATCATCCCGCCCAGCCAACACGAGACGTGCGCCACGTGATAGGGGGAGATGGATCTCCAAGCCGGCGATATCGAACGAAATGCTGGTTACAGCGAGCAGGCGATCATGCGCGGTGAGACCGGGTTCATGCGCCATCGCGTTCAAGAAGTTAAGCACCTGCCGATGCTCGACGATCACGCCTTTCGGTATGCCGGTGGTCCCCGAGGTATAGATGACATAGGCCGCATCGCTCTCGCGTGCGCCGAGTGTACGCAAATCCGGGTTACTATCCGGCTGCGTCGACCAAGCGTGCGGATGGTCGAGATCGACGATGGTTCGCGTGGCGAGTAACTCCCGACCCATTGCGTTGTGTCCAGCGCTGTCGGCAAGAACCAGCACGACATCCGCGTCGTCGAGCACCGTGCGCAGCCGTGCGGCCGGATAGGAGGCATCAAGCGGTACATAAGCGCCGCCGGCCTTGTGTATGGCGAGCATCGCGACGACCATCACGACACCGCGTTCGACACATAGCGCGACATGGGTATTCGGGCGAACACCTAGCGCGATGCAATGATGGGCAAGGCAATTGGCTTGCGTGTTCAATGCTGCATAGGTGAGCGACTCACTGCCGGCGACCACAGCAATCGTGGAGGGTGAATGTGCGGCATGTTGTTCGAATGCCCCATGGATGCGCAGCTCGCGCGGCCACTGCACATACGTGTCGTTGCGAGTCCGCAGCAGATTCCGTTCGGCTTGCGGAAGTATCGCTATGCGCGATACAGGTTTTCCCGCGTCCGCCACCATGGCGCGTAACGTTGCCTCCAGATAGCCCGTGTACCGTTCGATGGTGGCCCGGTCGAAAAGGGCGGTGGCATAAGCGAGTCCGCCGACGATCGCGCCGTCACGTTCGCCAAGACTCAGCTCAAGGTCGAAATTGACGCTGTGCGTGGCAAGCGGGAGCGTCTCAACGCTTAAGTCCACAAGCGAGAGCTCCTGCGCCGCATGGGTGCGCCAAGCGAGGATCACCTGAAACAAGGGCGCATGGTCGAGCCGCCGCGGCGGATTGATGATCTCGACCACTTGTTCGATTTGCAGGTCTTGGTTCGCCTGCGCATCGAGGGTGGTTCGTGCGACACGGGAAAGCAGTCCGGCGACATCCGGCTCGTCGCTGAGATCTATACGCAGGGCTATCGTGTTCAAAAAGAAGCCTATCAACGGCTCCAGCGCGTGCTGGCTACGATTCGCTGTGGGTACACCGATCACCACCTCGGATTGCCCCGACATACGGGAAAGCACTACCGACCACGCGGCCAATACCGTCATGAAAGGACTTGCGCCGTGTGCGCGCCCCAGCTGCCGGATGTCTTCGCTCAGCGCAGCATCCAATGTCACCAGCACAACGTCACCCACGTAGCTTTGTTCGGGCGGTCGCGGGTGATCGAGCGGAAGCGACAGTAAGGGCGGCGCACCGGTAAGTCGCTCGCGCCAATAGGTCGCTTGGTGATCGAGCGCGGCCGCCGTCAACCAGCGCTGCTGCCAGGCGGCGAAGTCCGGATACTGGATGTCTAGCGGCGCCAGGGTATCGTTGACCCCGTCGCGGCAAGAGCGGTAGAGCGTGCCGAGTTCCTGCGTCAGCAGGCCGATGGACCATTCGTCTGCAACAATATGGTGAAGGGTCAATAACAACAGATACTCGTCTTGCGCGACGCGCAGTGTGCGCGCACGAATGAGCGGGCTTGCAGCCAGGTCGAACGGTGCTGTCGCTTCGGAAATGAGGACTGCCTCTAGCGAGGAAGTATCGCCGCGTATGTCTTCTGCACGTAAGACCGGCAGCGCATCGGGTGTAAGTAGGTAGGCTTCGGGCAAGCCATCGCGCATGCTGAATACGGTGCGCAGGCTGGCATGCCGCATAAACAGCAAGCTGAATGCACGGCTTAGCGCCGCTACGTCCAACGTGCCACACAGACGAAACTGCAATGGAATGTTGTAGGTCGGATTGATCCGCTCGAACTGAGCGAGGAACCAGAGACGCCGTTGCGAGAAGGAAAGCGGCAGCGCGCCTTCGTGCGGGATGGGTACTATCGGCGGCAACACCTTTGTATCGTTATTTGTGCGCGCCACATCGATCGCCAACGCCAAGCGATCGATCTGCGGCGTTCTGAACAGTGCCGACAAGGGCAGCGTGACACCGAATGCCTGTGCGATGCGGCTAAGCAATCGCACGGCGAGCAGCGAATGACCTCCCAACTCGAAGAAATGATCGTGACGGCCGACGCGCTCGATATCGAGCAGTTCCTGCCAGATACCGGCGAGGATGGTTTCGACCTCGCCGTGCGGCGCTTCATACCCCAAACGGGCAAAGGCTTCGTCGTCCGGAACCGGCAACGCTTTGCGATCGAGTTTGCCATTTGGCGTGAGCGGAAACGCTGCCATGCCGATGTAGGCAGCTGGAATCATGTAGTCGGGCAGACGTGGCGCCAGATGCGCACGCAAAGCCGCCGCCAGATTGCCCGACGCATCCGCGCCGACCACCACATAAGCTACCAGGCGCTTGTCGCCGGTCGGATCCTGACGCACCAACACGACGACTTCGCGTACCGCCGGATGCTCGGCCAATCGCGCTTCGATCTCGCCCGGTTCGATGCGATAGCCGCGGATCTTCACCTGATCATCGACACGCCCCATGAAAACCAAGTTGCCATCGGGCAGATAGCGGACCAGATCGCCGGTTCGATACATGCGTGCATCGGGCCGTGCATCGAACGGATCGGGCAGGAAACGTTCGGCGGTTAGTTCCGGACGATTGAGGTAGCCGAGCGCCACGCCAGCGCCACCGATATACAACTCCCCCACCGCACCCATCGGCACCGGTTGGCGATGTGCATCCAAGACATACAGACGCGCATTACTGATGGGGCGACCGATCGGAATGCTCTTGGTTTCCCGCGCATGGCCCTCGATGAGATACGTGGTCGTGAATGTGGTCGCTTCGGTGGGTCCGTAGGCGGCGAGCAGACGCTGCGGGTGCGGTCCCTTGAGCACGCGGGCGATCACCGTGGGATCGAAGGCTTCGCCACCGGTGATCAGGGTTTTCAACTGCGGCATCACCGCCGTCAGTGCATCGGCGATCTGGTTGAACAGGGCGATTGTCAGGAAGATGGTATCGACCGCGGTGCGGCGCAGTGTTTCGACGAACGCCTGGACGGAGAGCACGGTGGCGTGATCGATCACCACGGCGACGCCTCCATTGAGCAGCGGACCCCACACATCCATAGTGGCGGCGTCGAACGCGGGATTGGAGACGAAGGCCACCCGGCTGTCCGGACCAAATGCGGCATAACCGTTGTTGCGCACCAAACGGTTGATCGCGCGATGCGGGACCAGCACACCCTTGGGTAGACCGGTGGAGCCTGAGGTGTACATCACGTAAGCGACCGAACCGGCATCGACTTCGCGATGCGGGTTGTCGACGCGACTCTCACCATGCAGTAGTTCGTCAATACCCACCACCGGCGCACCGATGGCCGGCGCGGCATGTGCCGAAGCAGCAATCACCCAGCGCGCTCCAGCATCTTTGACCAACCACGCTTGACGCGTTTCGGGAAGTTGCGGGTCGACCGGCACATAAGCGGCACGCGCCTTGAGAATAGCCAATTGAGCGATGACCAGGTCGGCGCTGCGCTCAAGCAGGACCGCTACGAAGTCACCTGAACCGGCGCCGATGGCGATCAGCCGATGGGCGATGCGATTGGCGCGCGTGTTAAGCTCAGTGTAAGTGAGCGAAGCATCGCCGTCGACGAGTGCCACGGCGTCAGGGCGTTGGCCCACCTGTTCCTCGAACAACACATGCACGCCGACATCGTGCGGATACTGTGCGACGGTGTCGTTGAAGGTCTCAAACAACTGCGTGCGTTCGCCGTCGCCCATTAGAGCGATGTGTCCGACCGCTTGAGCCGGATCGGCCGCCATGGCGACAAGCACGCGAACGAAGTAGTCGCGGTAGCGCGCCACCGTTGCATGGTCGTACAGCGCTGTGGTGTAGTTGAGTTCGCCGACGATCGCCTCATCCTGCTCGCGCAAGGTGAGTTCGAATTCAAAACGTACCGTTTCGTGCGCGACGGGCCGGGGCACCGTGGCGAGGTCGGCCAGTCGGAGACTCCCCTCGTCGTGGCTTTGCCACGCGAGCATCGTCTGGAACAGTGGCGTGCGTCCTGGTAGGCGCTCGACCTGAGACAGCTCGACAACCCGCTCAAACGGAAGGTCCTCGTGATCCTGTGCGCCAAGCACGGTGTGGCGAACGCGCTCGAGCAGTTCGGTCACGCTCGGATCGCCCGAAAGATCGACGCGTAACGCAAGCGCGTTGACGAAGAAGCCGATGAGCGATTCGGTTTCGACCTGCCCGCGGTTGGCGGTGACTCCGCCGATCACCAAGTCGTGCTGTCCCGACAGACGCCACAGCACCACGGACCAACCCGCGAGGACAACAGCGAAAAGCGTGGTGCCGTGGTGCTGGGCCACGCGGCGAAGGCGTCGCGCGAGTTCGACATCGATATGCACGGGATGCCCGCGACCCTTCGGCGATTGCTGTGCGGGCGGTTCGCGATCGGTCGGCAGCGCGATGCACGCGGGTGCACCGGCAAGTGCACGCCGCCAGTAGTCCGACTGCACACGTTCACGTTCGCCCGCAAGCCATGTACCGTGCCATGCGGCGTAGTCGGCGTATTGCAACGGCAAGGGCGGCAGGGAAGCGGTACCATCTTTCACCAAAGCGTCGTAAAGCTCGCCGATATCGCGCAGCAGCGGCGCGTACGACCAGCCGTCCGACACTATGTGGTGTTGGACGAGTAAAAGCACATGCTCATGCGCATCCATGCGGATCAGACTGGCACGCGCGAGCGTATCCCTGGCGAGATCGAATGGAGCTTGGATATCGTTTGCCAGAATGAGGTCAAGGACCTGCGCAGCGTCGGACCGGCCTTGCAGATCGTGGAACGATTGCGGCATCGGTGTTCCGATCGGATCGATAAGCAGCACCGGTTCGCCATCGACGGTTATGAAGCGGCTACGCAGACCCTCGTGCCGATCGAGAACGCCATTCAGTGCTCCGCGCAGTGCAGTTTCGTTGAGCGCACCATGCAAAACCCATGCGGCGGGCATGTGATAAGCCGCACCAAGGTCTTCCATCTGAGTGATGAACCACAGGCGTTTCTGAGCGAACGACGGCGATGCGGGAGTGCCCGGACGCCGCGGCACCAGCCCCGTTTCGCTGGATGCCGAATCAGCGCCGGCGATCAGCGTTGCCATGTCGGCGAGCGATTGCGTACCTGCCAGTGCGCTCTGTGCCAGTTCGACACCAAATGTGCGACGGACCCGGCTGAGCAGGCGGACAAGGTGCAGCGAATGGCCACCCCGGTCGAGAAAGTGATCGTGTCGGCCCACGCGACTCACACCGAGCAACCGCTGCCAAAGGGCCGCCAGGCTTTGTTCGGTATCGCCCTGCGGCGGCTCGTAGGCACGCTCGGCGCAGTAAGCATCCGGATCGGGAGCAGGCAGGTTGCGGCGGTCGACTTTCCCGTTCGGTGTGAGCGGCAGCCGTTCCAGCGTGACGAAAGCCTCGGGTACCAGATGCACGGGAAGCCGCGCGGCAAGCCACTCGTGCAACGATGCATGCAGACGGTTATCGGTTCCGGGAACAGGCACCACGTAAGCGACCAGCCGACGGTCGCCGGCCCCATCATGCGGCGCGCTGGCGAGGCACGCCGTGACCGATGAGTGCTCGATGAGTACCGATTCCAGTTCGCCCAGTTCGATGCGCATGCCGCGGATCTTTACCTGGAAATCCATGCGTCCAAGCAGCTCGATTGTCCCATCGGGCATGTACCGCGCAAGATCGCCGGTACGGTAGAGGCGTTCACCCGGTATCGTTGGCCACGGATGCGGAATGAATTTCTCGGCGGTGAGGGCTGGCCTGTTCATGTAGCCGGCGCCCATGCCGGCACCACCCAGATGCAATTCGCCAGGTACGCCCGGTGGCAGGAGTGCCATGTCCGCATCGAGGATCAGTGCGCTTTGGTTGGCGAGCGGTCGGCCATAGGGAATGCTTCGCCACGCGGGATCAATCTCGTCGACCGGATAAAAAGTCGAATCGATCGACAGTTCCGTGGCGCCACCGGCCGTGACGAAGCGCATTCGCGGGAACGCCGCGCGCGCACGGTTTGGTTGCGACAGCGGAACCCAGTCACCACCCAGTAGCGCGACACGCAAGCTGTTGCGGTCGTAGCGACGCTCACTGGCGGCCTCCAGCAACGCATCCATCAGCGCGGGTGCGGAATGCCAGAATGTCACCGACCTCTCCTGCATGACGTCAAGCCAATGGTCCGGATCCTTCAGGTGATCGAGCGACGGAAAGATCACGCAACCGCCCGAGCGGAACATGCAGAAAATGTTGCACACAGAAATATCGAAACTCAGCGATGAGACGCACAAGACGCGATCGGTTTCGCCGAGTTCGAGGCGGCGGCAGTAGTCCTCGATGTTGTTGATGCGGCCGCGATGATTGAGCAGCACGCACTTGGGTTGGCCGGTGGAGCCAGAGGTATAGATTGCGTACGCGAATGCGTCTGCGGGCACGTTGTGCGACAACGGTTTCACCGAATACTCGGCGAGGGTTCTCCATTCATCGAGCGCGATGCGAGGAAGTTTGAGTTCTGCCGTGGCGACTGCGCCCTGGCCCCAGGTCAGCAATGCACTCAATTGTGCGTCGCCGGCCATGTAACTGATGCGACTTGCCGGGTAGCCCGGATCGATGGGCACGTAGGCGGCGCCGGCTTTCATCACGCCGAGCATGCCTGCCACCGTTGCTGCCGATTTCTCCGCGCAGAGTCCCACCTGATCGCCGGGCCTTACACCAAGCGCAACCAGGCGATGTGCAACCTGATTTGCGCGTCGATCCAGTTCGTCGTAGCTCCATGCGCCATCGTCGGCGACGACGGCCAGGCGCTGCGGATGCGCAGTGGCCTGCCGCTCAACCAGGCCATGCAGGGTCACCTGATCGTCATAAGCTTCCGCAGTGGCATTCCATTCGTGCAGTGCCCGCGCGGCGTAAGGTCCTGCCACAGTGGGTGCGGCATGCAACGTGCTGTCGCCACGCCCCCATAGCGCTTCGACCAGCATGCGCAGCTGATCAAGCACTTCTGCCGCTGCCGTGGCGCTCATGCGGGCCACTGCGTAACGCAATGTGATCTCAACCGTCGGAGCACCAACGATCGACACAATGAGGGACGATGACGCCGCATCTGTTTCAACGCCTTGTTGCTTTCCAACGTACAAGGCGGTGTCAAACAGTGGCGTGCCCGGTTCGAGGTTTGCCAGCTCACGCAGGCGAGCGAGTGGGGTGGCTCGCCGCACCGATACGTCGGCAATAGTCGTCGCGACCGTTTCCAGAAAAGTAGCGATACGCTGCGCAGGATCCACGCGTACGCGTAGCGGTCGCCCTCCTGCAACGCCGAAAACAACATCGTTTTCACCGCTGTACGTGGCAAGCAGGCGGGCCCACGCCGCGCAAGCATACGTTTCAAGAGCCGCATCGCCATCCAGCGAGCTGGCATCAAGTGTCGTACGAACGACGGCGAACTCGTCAGGCGATAGTGCGTCTTCGCGCTCCATTCCGATTCGCGTTGTCGTTAGCAGGCCAGCAAGGTAATCACGCCAGAAGTCTTCTTCCGTATCCGAAGGGATGGAATGGCGTTCGGGGGACGGAATGGACTCGTGCAAGGTAACTATCCTTGAAATTGGCAAAAACCGAACCGTCGCACCGTGGATTGCACGGCGCGTTTCAACGTGTGAATCAAGGCGCAAGTGCGACAGCAGGCTCCGTGACGGCTTGGCCTGGCTCGACGCGCATCGATGGCAGCGCGTCGTACGGCATCGGATACATGCGGCATAGCTCACGCACGCTGCCGTTCACCTGGTCGTACACGTTTTCATCGAGCTCGAAACTGCCACCGCCGCTGGCATGCGCATGCTTAAGCACGACATCAATCAGTTCGATGGCCTCGTGCATCTGCTTCTTGCCCATGCCGCGCAGCGATACGGTATTGCTGCCCAGACGCAGACCGCTCGCAGTTGCCGCGCTTCGGTAGTCGCCAGGAATCTTGTTCTTATTCACCAGGATCCCGCAGTGCTCCAGTGCACGTGTCGCTACCTCTCCGTTGAGATGCGACGGCACGCGGAACAGGACAATGTGGTTATCGGTGCCGCCACTAATGACTTCGTAGCCGCGCGCCTGCAGGGCATCGGCAAGCGTTGCCGCGTTGGCATGGATGCGGCGCGCCAGGTCGCGAAACTCTGGCTCGAGCAGACGGCCCATGGCACGCGCTTTGGCGGCAATGGTGTGCACTTCGGGAGAGCCCTGCATGAGCGGAAACACGGCGCTCTGGATGCCGTTGGACAAGGTGCGCGCGCCATCAGGCCCGATGGTATCGGCGTCGCGCCCCATCATGATGAGCGCGCCACGCGGGCCGTAGAGTTGCTTGAACGTACAGGTGGTGGTGAAGTGTGCCGCATCGATAGGGCTTGGATGGACGCCGGCTGCTACCAGGCCTGCGATATGCGTGATGTCGGCAAGCACATAGGCACCGACTTCATCGGCTGCACCACGAATGCGATCAAAGTCGATGACACGAGTGTAGGAGGTTGTGCCGCAAACGATCAGTCCCGGACGATGTTCGAGGGCCTGCTCGCGCAATTGGCCATAATCAATGAGTCCCTTTGAATCCAGGCCGTAGCCGATGGCCCTGTAAAGCCTGCCGCTGAGATTGACCGGGGATCCATGGGTCAGATGGCCGCCTTGATCCAGCGACATGCCGAGGATCGTGTCGCCGGGCGAGAGCAGGGACTGCATCACCGTGTGATTGGCGAAACTTGCGCAATGCGGCTGCACGTTGACGTAGCGTGCGCCGAATACCTTCTTCGCGCGATCGATGGCGAGCTGTTCGGCCATGTCGACAAATCGACAGCCTGCGTGATAGCGCTTGCCCGGATACCCTTCGGCCGTGACATTGACGATGGTGCTGCCTACCGTCGCTAGCACTGATGAATCGGTGCCGCCGCTGGAGGCGATAAGAGAAAGTGACTCCGATTGCCGCTGATGCTCGCGTTCGAGAATGTCGAACAGTTCCGGGTCGTCGCGACGTAGCGTCTGGATGCCCTGCATCAGATAGTGCTCAATGTGACTCAGCTTCATGCCATCCCTCACGTAGTCAGGTACGCCGCGCTTTGCCGGCATTCCCATGCCGATTCTCCGCGATCGTTGGTTTGCGAAGGAGAGACACGGAGAAATTCACCGCGTCGCCCCGTTATCAGATCGCCAAGGAATGTTCGCGGCGAACGTGCGTCCCGACACGGCGTGCGACGAATCGGGACAGTCCAACAATACCGGCACGGATGCGATCCGGCTCGACTGCGCTGAATGCGAGACGGATCCGCTGGTCCTGTGTCGCGTCGAACGCGAAGAAGGACATCGGCAACACGATCACGCCATCGCGGGTAGCGCACTCGGTGGCAGCGTCGCCATCGAAGCGCATCGGCACATCCACGCAAAGAAAAAAGCCACCTTCAGGCTGGTTCCAGTTAACCGCTGCCCTGCCAGTGGGGAAACTCTCGGCGAGCTGCGCAAGCATTTCGTCGCGATTGCGCCGGTACATCTCCACGGTGGGGCTGAGCCAGCTGCGCAAACTGCAATCGCGCTCGATCAGCAAGCCGCCGACAATGGCTTGGCACAGTTGACTGGTATTGACCGTAACAAAGCTCTTTCGCTCCACGATCGCCTTGTACAGTGCGACGGATGCGCCACGATCACCAAACAGACTTTCCGGCAGCATCACGGCACCAACACGCATGGTGGGGGCAATAGTCTTCGAATAGGTAGAGAAGTAGATGACACAGCCCGTGTCGTCGAGCGCCGCCATGGGTGGAATCGGGGTGCCTTCGTAGCGGAACATTCCGTACGGGTTGTCTTCAAGCACCACGATACGATGACGTGCACACATCGCAAGAATCGCGCGGCGCTGTTCCAGCGATATAACTTCGCCGGTGGGATTGTCAAAATCCGGCACGAGATAGACAGCGCGCGCACTGCGTCCACTTGTTGTCAACTGTGCAACGGCCGATTCAATCTGTGCATCGATGCCAGAGATGTTTCCATCCAATGACTGCAACGCGACTGATGCGCCGGCTGCAGCGCCGGTGATGCCGATGTAGCAAGGGTTACGCACCAGCAGCACATCACTCGCTTCCCGACACAGCTCTGGCACGCACAATGCAAGCGCTTCCTGACACCCCGCCGTAACGACCATGCGATCCGCGCAAGCAGGTACGCCGTCGTCGTTGGTGATCTGGCGCGCGACGAGCTCATGAATCAGGCCCGCAGTGCGGCCGTACTGCAACAGGCTCGATAAAGGAGCGGTACCGCGAAAGGTGGCCAACCAGCGACTCAGGGATTCTGTATCAATCTCGTCGAATAACTGGTTACCCGGACGTCCAGCTGCCAACGAAATCGCCGCTGGATAAGCCTCGGCGACTTCATTAAGAAAATTCATGACAGAATTGTTCCCCGGAATTGCCATTACTCCCCCAGATAAATTTTCCAACGCACACTCACAACGGCTCAGCGCCACCCCCCGGCGGCCCGGCAGCATCCATTTAAAGCGTCAGTACTTGTTACCCTGTTCCAACTGGTCAAACAACGCCTGCACGTTGCCTTCGAGAAAACCATCCTCGCCTTCGCGATGAATGAGCTCAAAACTCATGCCGGTATTGTGGCAGCGCGTAGTGAACGATTGCGTAAGACCGGAACCGCGAATGACATTGGTATCGAAGCCCATGCCACGGTTGCGAAGCATCTCGACCGTTTGCTCTACGTCCTCGACCTCAAATGCCACATGCGCCAAGCCAACGCCGAAATTCTCGATCAGTTGGGATACCTGCGATTGGGGTTCCGTCCCTTGGCAAAGCACGAACCGCATGCCGTTGATTTCCATTTCGGCAGAGATCATGCCGGTGGTCGCACCGCGGATTTGTCGGCGGCCTTTTAGCTCGAAGCCAAGGATATTCCCGAAAAGATGTACTGCTTCTTCGAGATCGCGCACCGCAAGAGCGATGTGATCGATGCGCCTAAAGGGGACTTCGGAGAGTGAGCCATAGGCCGATTCACAGCGTTCGGCCGACAGCGGTGATTTAACGTCGTAATCCATTACTATCCCTTGGGCTGCCGATCTGGGCCTTAAAGAACACTGTCGACAAGGTCCAAATATTATTACAAAGGAATGGCGGTGTCTGAAATGTACATTGATAGACGATACCGAAGTGAATCGCATGCTGCAAGCATGGCGAGTCCTGATTAGCGACGACGCTCAGTTGGCGGTCGCGTGATTTGAGACGTGCCCGGCGCAGCCTCGATGTCATGTTAGGAGACGGAGAGTCGTCATGGCTATGAACCAAGTGCAGTTCCAGGCGGGGTTGTCGATGGCGCAGTTCATCCAGCGGTACGGCACCGAAGCCAGGTGCTACCGGGCGCTGTACAGGGCGCGCTGGCCGAAGGGGTTCCGCTGCCCGAAGTGCGATAGCCGGCCGCGCTCGAAGTTTCGCCGCGCGGGCCGGGTGTACTACCAATGCCGCACGTGCAGGCATCAGACGACGCTGACCAGCGGGACGGCGTTTGAGGGCAGCAAGCTCCCGCTGACGACGTGGTTCTTGGCGATGCATCTGTTGACCGGCAGCAAGACCAATATGTCCGCGCTGGAACTGAAGAGGCACCTTGGCGTGTGCTACGACACCGCCTGGAAGCTCAAGCACAAGATCATGCAGACCATGACTGAACGTGAAGAACCGCGCCAACTCACGGATTTCGTGCAGATCGATGATGCCTACCTGGGCGGCGAACGCAACGGCGGCAAGCCAGGACGCGGATCGGAAAACAAACAGCCGTTCGTGGTGGCCGTATCCACTGACGAAACGCTGGAACACCCGACCTTCGCCGTCATCGAGCCGGTGCGTAGCTTCGACAATGTCGCACTCACCGACTGGGGCAAGCGGCGCCTTGCACCCGATGCGGAAGTCTTCAGCGATGGATTGGGCTGCTTCCGGCGCGTCGTCGAATTGGATCATGCACATACCGTGCTGGAAACCGAAGGTGGACGTACCGCGACCGAGGTCAAGGGCGCGCGCTGGGTGAACGTGGTGCTCGGCAACGTCAAACGCGCCATCAGCGGCTGTTACCACGCCATGCGGCAGGCCAAGTACGCGCGGCGCTACCTGGCCGAGGCGGCCTACCGGTTCAACCGTCGGTTTCGCCTCGCCGAGTTGCTGCCGCGACTGGCGCGGGCCATGGTGCTGTGCAAACCTTGGCCTGAGCCAAAATTGCGTGCCATCGACAATTTTCATGGCTGAGCGTCGTCGCTAATCAGGTGGCGAGTTGTCAAGTTCCGTCTGGTTCTTCAATTTTCTGACGAACAATTCCGGGCGTTCTTTGCGCCATGCACGGATGGCTTGCACGGGTGTCTTGTGACCGAGCGCCTTTTGCGGAAGATGTTCGTTGTACAGCGTCTGGTAGCGTTCAAGCGTGGTCTGCAAATCCTCGCGTGAGCGGAAGTGGGTGGTGGCCAGGATGTCACTGATGCGGCCATTGAAGCGCTCGACCATGCCGTTGGTCTGCGGGTGACGTGGCGTGATCAGCCGGTGCTCGATGCCGAGCAGCGCGCACTCGCGGTCGAAGGCGTGATGGCCCGACGGTTCCTTCCGCTTGCTGGTGAAGCGGTCAGTGAACTGGCTGCCGTTGTCGGTCAGCAGCTTCTCGATGGTCATGGGCGCAGCCGCTTTCACGCGGCGCAGGAAGTCCGTGCTGCTGGCCTCGCTCTGGTCACCGTAGATGCGCAGATAGACCCAGCGCGTGGCGCGGTCGATGGCGACGAAGAGATAACGCCGAGCCGTTTCATCGGCCATCTGCGGCAGGTACTTGATGTCCATGTGCACGAAGCCGGGCGCATAGTCCTTGAACGTCTTGCGCACGATCGGTGCGTCTTTGTCCTCTACCGGGCGCTGGTTCACGCCGTGGCGCTTCATGCATCGCGCCAGACCCGAGCGGGAAACCTTCGGATTGAGGAACTCACGCACGATCACCAGCAGGTCGTCCAGCGGCAGCCACAGCGTGCGGCGGACTTCCATCGCCACTGCTTCTTGCGCGGGTGTCAGCGTGCAATGAAGCGTGTCAGGGCGGTGCGATCGATCGGCGGTCGAGTCGCGCTCGCGCCACTTGCGCACGGTAGGTGCCGTGACACCGTAGCGACGTGCCAGGGCCGCATCGCTCAAGCCCGGTTCCTCCGCACGCAGCTCAGCGAGGATGCGCGGCGTGGTCCGGGCCAGCGGGTGTAGTGTCAGCGTCATGATCGGGTTCCGAGGGACTGGCAGAGTTGTTCCATCGCATCACGGGCGGCGCTCAAACGCCAGACCCGCTGCGAGAGAGAATCACACGGAACCAGACACGACGATCTGTCCCGCATGTTCAATCCAGTGCTGCGTGGCTGGAGGAACTATTACGAGCGATTCCACGGCTCCGCGACGGATACCGTCTGGAAACACTTGGATGCGTATTTGATGCGGTGGCTGCAGCGCAAGTACAAGTCCCTCGTTCGCCATAAAACGCGGGCGTGGGAAGCACTTCGTCAACTGGCCAACGTCCATTCCCGGGCTTTTGTACATTGGAAACTGCGTTATACGTGAACGGCTCGATGATGGGAGCCGGATGAGTCGAGAGGTTCACGTCCGGTTCTGCGAGGGGCTGGGGTGCAACTCTCCCTGCCTACTCACCCCACGTCTCCAGCTGGTAGGGCTTCGTCTACGTGGCCTTCGTGGTCGACGTGTTAGCCCGTCGCATCGTGGGCTGGAACGTGTCGTCCTCGGCCCGCACGGACTTTGTGCTCGACGCCTTGGAGCACGCGCGACGCCGGGACGGCGACGACGTGCTCATTCACAACAGCGACCGCAGTGTGCAGTACGTGTCGATCCGCTACACCGAGTGCTTGGCCGAGGCCGGCATCGAATCCTCCGTCGGCAACGTGGGCGACAGCTACGACAATGCGCTGGCCGAGACCATCAACGGGCTGTGTAATGCCGAAGTGATCAATCGGCAGTCCTTGTGGAGGCTCGAGGCCGTGGAGATGGCTACGCTCGATTGGGTGCACTGGTTAAATCACCAACGACTGCTGGGGACGATCGGAAACATCCTACCAGCGGAAGCCGAAACGGCTTACTATCGGCAACAGGCCGCGCTGCTCAAGGCGGCTTGACGCAAACCAAACAGCCTCCAGAAAAGCTAGGGCAGTTCACATTGAGACTCGGACAAAGTTCCAAACAAACAAACTCAATTGGAGAAAACACCATGCGACGACTGATTATTTGCGGTGTCCTCGCGATAGCTGCCGCGACCATCATGCCTGCCTATGCCGGCTGGTACACCACTTTCCATAACACCCGCGACAGCCTTGCGTGGCACAACTCGGACGGTCGCATTCTCGATCTGCATTCAAGTGACAACGCCGGCATCGAAGTCACCAAGGTGAACCCGGCCAACCTGTGGGGTCTGCAACAAGGCGACGTGATCCTCGCCGTCGATGGCCATCCCGTGAAGCACGTGGGCGAACTGTTCAAACAACTGCAAGCGAGCAAACCCGCCAACGTGAAAATCCAGGTGCGGCGCGGTCATGCCGAGCAGGTATTGACAGTAGTAGCCAGTGACTACGTAAACCTTGTGAACCCACATCCGTAAACGCGGCACGGCCGGTTAGGCAGAAGTTCGACGACTTGCGGCTATCAAGCGACGCAAACCCGGGCAGGGCAGGCCAGAGACCTTCGATTTTCTGGGCTTTACGCATTGTTGCGGCGTGACCCGCCATGGTGGATTCCGGTTGCTTTACCTCACGGCCAAGAAGCTGATGCCGGCACAACTATGACTGCACTTCGGGAGGCGCTGATGCGCCGCCGGCATGAGCCGGTCAACGTCGTGGGACAGCGGCTGCACCGTGTGGTGCAAGGTTACTTCAACTACCATGCGTTCCCCGGCAACCTGAAGCGTTTGGAAGGTTTCCGCAGCGAAGTCTGTCGCGCTTGGCGACATGCCCTGCTTCGGCGTAGCCAAAGTCATTGTTAATCCTGGGAACACTTCAACCGTATCGCTCGTCGTCATTTGCCGTACTGTCGACAAATCCACCCCTATCCGGGGACGCGCTTCGATGCGTCACGACCTTAGAGCCTATTCTGGGTATTTCGGTGATCGTGACCGCTCGTTTCGGTCGATCGTGACCGGTCGCTGCCAATCGTTGTGCGCTGCATTAAAGTGTAACGGGTTCGGTCACGATGGGTCGCCAGGTTTGTCCTTGTCCAGTGGTTTTCGGCGCAGGGATTCGCCCTTCAGATTGATGCGATGGGAGCGATGACGAGGCGATCGAGGATGGCGTCGGCCACGGTCGGATCGTTGAGCCAGGCATGCCAGTGATCGATCGGCAGCTGGCTGGTGATCAGGGTGGATTTGCTGGTGCTGCGGTCGTCGATGACTTCAAGCAGGTCGTGGCGTGCCGCCTGATCGAGTGGCGTCATGCCCCAGTCGTCCAGGATCAGCACGTCGACCCGCGCCAGCTGGGTGAGCAAACGGCCGAAGCTGCCATCGGCGTGCGCGATGCGTAACGTTTCGGTCAGGCGCGGCACGCGCTGGTAGAGCACGGGGAAGCCTTGGCGACCGGCCTGTTGCCCGAGCGCGCAGGCGAGCCAGGTCTTGCCGACGCCGGTCGGGCCGGTGAGCAGGATGCTCTGACCTTGCCGGATCCAGTCGCCACCGGACAGGTTCGCGATCAAGCGCTTGTCGATCCCGCGGCCGCCGCTGTAACTGACGTCTTCGAGACAGGCTTCGATGTGCTTGAGTTTGGCCGATCGCAGCAGCCGCGCCAGCCGCCGGCCATCACGCCAGCTGCGTTCTCGATCCACCAACAAGCCGAGCCGATCTTCAAACGCAAGATCCTGGCAGGCCGGTAGCAGACGCTGTTCTTCCAAGGCGTGCGCCATGCCGTCCAGCTTGAGCACGCGTAACTGGTCCAGGGTGGGATGGGTCAACATAGGGGTGTCCTTTTAGTGGGTGGGATTAGTGGGTGGTGGTGGGTCGAGGTAGTACGCCGGGCCGCGCAGGTTGTCGTGGTCCGGGCTGACCCAGTCGGTCTGCACCTCAACCGTCGGCAAGGGCTGCTGATCCAGCCCACCCTGCAGGATCGACAGCACCGACTTGCGTGTGCGCGAGCCGATCGCCACGGCCCGGGCGCACGCCGCTTCCAGGCGGGGGTGGCCGTAGTGACGCGCCAGTGACAGCAGGCCCAGACAACTGCGGTAGCCCATTTCCGGATGCGGCCGGTCAGTCAGCAGATGCTCGACCAGTTGGCCCGTGGCCGGCCCGATGTCTGCGGCCCAGCGCAGGAAGCGTCCGGGCGTCCATTCCAGATGGGCGCGATGCGCGGCCGGCATGTGTTCGGCCACGGTGGTGTGGCGACCCCGCGCATCCGAGCGCACATGGCTGGCCACGCGCTGCCCGGCGTGCAGGATTTGACGATGGTGTCCGTGATGCGCGCCTCGACTTCCTTGCGCACCAGCGCGTGCGGCACGCTGTAGTAATGCCGGTCGATGTCGACGTGGTAGTCGATGTTGACCCGACACACTTTGAACTGCGCCAGCTCGTACGGCTGCACTGGCAACGGCAGCAGTGCCGGCCGGTCGATCGTCTCGAACCACGTGCGGCGGGAACCATCAAGCTTCTTGAACGGCCGCGCGTTCATGTCTGCCAGCAGCTCGGCGATCGCCTGGTTCAGTGCCGCGAGGGTGAGAAGCACTGGTGACGCAGCCGCGCCAGGATCCAGCGTTCGACCACCTGAACCCCGGCTTCGGCCTTGGCCTTGTCCTGCGGGCGGCGCGGTCGGGCCGGTAGAATCGCCATCCCGTAATGCCGCGCACAGTCCTGCGTCGCCCGGTTGAGCTCGGGCTCATAACGATCCGGGTTGGCGATCAGCGCGCGAGGGTTGTCCGGCACCACCAGCGCCGGCACTCCGCCAACAAACGCCAGCGCCTGCGACAGGCCACGCAGCCAGTCGACCTGTTTCTCGCCGGCGGTGGCGCAGGCGTAGGCGTAGCTGGAGGCACCGAGCACGGCGACGAAGATGTGCGCTCGGCGCAACTCGCCGGTGTCGGGGTTGACGATGGCGACGGTCGGTCCGGCATAGTCGATGAACAATTTCTCGCCGGCACGATGCAGTTGCCGCATCGAACGGTGTAGCGAGCCGGCGTAGTCCTGATGGTGCTGGCAGAACTGGGTGTACTGGTAGGTGGCCCGATCGGCGTTTGCCTCCCGATACTCCTCCCACAACAGCTGCCGCGTCACGCCCTTGCGGCGCAGTTCGCGGTGCACCCACGGCAGGTCGATCGGTGCCCGGTCGCCACGCACCACCGGCGCCGGCGCCGGCGCGCACAGTTTGGCCGCCACCTCAGTCTCATCCAGCGCCGACAGCGCCGGCCAGTCCAGCCCCGCCGCCTCGGCGCGGGCCACGTACTTGCTCACCACGCCCTTGGACAAGCCCAACGCCAAGGCAATGCGTTCATGCGACAGCTCGCAATCCAGCTTCAGTCGGAGACATTCTTTGATCTTGTGCATAGCTACTCGCGGTGTCGGCATCTTCCCTTCCAAAAACTAGGGAGGATGACCGTGCGTTGAAGTTATGCACAACGAAATTTGCGTTTCGGTAAGCCGTGACCGGTCATTCGGTCGCCACCGGAAATCGGTCACGATCAACCGAAACAGGCGGTCACGTCTTACCGAAACGACCGGTCACGGTGGGCCGGAATACGCACTATTCAAAGTCTTCTGAGCAGGAGCGTCAAGCATGAGTGTTGGGACACGTTGAAAACTGGCCAGCCATGCGCGTTGAAAATCGACTAGGGCTGGAGGCCGAGGGCGCATGCCCTCGGCCTGGGTAGAGTGTAACAGTGGGTCGTGACGAATCGGTCAGTAGGGCTCGTCGATCACCTCCTTGGCAGCGGCTTCGCGCCCCTGCTCGCGGGACTTGATCCGGGCTTCGGCCGTGCTGCTGGAATGGCGGAAGCGATAGAACTCGTTGCCGGTCTCGATGATGTGGCAGTGATGCGTGAGCCGATCCAGCAGGGCGGTGGTGAGCTTCGGATCGAAGAAGACCTGGCTCCATTCGGCGAAGACCAGGTTGGTGGTGATGATCACGCTGGTGTGCTCGTAGAGTTTCGAGAGCAGATGGAACAGCAGTGCTCCGCCGGCCTGCGAGAACGGCAGGTAGCCGAGCTCGTCGAGGATCACCAGATCCTGGTGCATGAGCTGATGGGTGAGGCGCCAGGCCTTGCCTGCGGCCTTCTCCTGTTCAAGCGCATTGACCAATTCCACGGTCGAGTAGAAGCGCACGCGCTGGCCATGCCGGGTCACTGCCTCGACCCCCAGCGCCGTGGCCAGATGGGTCTTGCCGGATAAAGCAACACCCTTTCTGTAATTTCGCTAGCCGTTCGTCGGGTTAATGATCACGCCTTTTCGGTCATGTCGAGGTAGATGCGCCCGGTGATCCACTCCTCGGAGATCTCCATGGCGACGGCGGTCACTAGGCGTTCGCAGGAGGTAGTGCTGGGGAACAGTGTGGCCACACGGGTGCGGCGTTTGAGCTCCTTGTTGACGCGCTCCAGGGCGTTGCTGGTGCGCCCGATCCGTCGTCTTGGCCTCCAACAGCTGGGTCAGCAGCGCTTCGCGGGTGGTCAATCCCCCGGTGCCGCCCCGCTCGACCCAGTCGGCATGGCAGCCGGCCATGCCATACGGGCGCAGCGTCTTCAGTGCCGCAGCCAGGTCAGTCATGGCCCACCTCCTTGCGCAGGGTGTCGTAGCGCTGCGGGTCGGCGAGGGGCACCGTTGCGACGATCAGGCTCGTTTCGACCGTGATGGTGGCGGGTCAGTAGCTCGATGCGCACGGACTTCTTGCTCGGTGCCCTGGAACAAGCGCTGTACGCACGACAACCTGAGCGCGACAACGGGTTAGTGCACCATTCGGACAGAGACTCGCAATACGTCAGCTTCGATACACCGAGCGCCTGGCCGAGCCGGGGATCGAACCGTCCGTGGGAAGCAAGGGCGACAGCTATGACAATGCTCTAGCCGAGACCATCAACGGTCTTTACAACGCCGAGATGATCCACCGCCGAGCGCCATGGAAAACCAGGGAGGCAGTGGAACTAGCCACACTGGAATGGGTGGCTTAGTTCAACCACCACCGGCTGCTCGAACCCATCGGCTATATCCCACCGGCAGAGGCTAAGGCAAACTACTATCGGCAACTCGCCAGCCAGCCCGCTACCGTGTTGGCCTGACTTAAACCAAATAGCCTCCACGAAACCCGGGGCGATTCATGAAGGCGATACGATTATGGCTATCGAAGACCAGCGCGTCGACCATGTCGATGACATAGTCAGGCTTCTTCTCGCGAATTCTCGCGAAAAATCCGCCAACCATGACAGTGCTCGTGCGCAATCAGCAAGGGGAGCACTCGATCCAGGTCGCCTCGCAGGATAACATGCAGATCGTGTTGCCGTCCCCTCCGCAGTAAGGAACACCCGAATTCTTCAGCAAGGGACATCCGCGCCTGGAAAGGCGCCAGGGAGCATCAGGTGAATTCATGGATCAATGTGGATGACTATCGTAAGGCCGCGCGGCGGCGCCTGCCCCGCAGAGTCTTCGACTATCTGGAAGGTGGCGCTGAGGACGAACGTGGGCTGCGCCATAACTGTGAGGCCTTCGCCAAGATTCGTTTCAGGCCTAAGAGACTGCATGACGTCAGCACCCGTGATATGTCGCGGGTGTTGTTTCATCGGAGATTGCCGCTGCCATTAGTTATCGCCCCAACGGGGCTGAATGATCTTTTCTGGCCGCAGGGTGATCTCGCTCTCGCCAGATCAGCTGCTCGACACGGCTTGCCATTTGTGCTTTCGACTGCCGCAAGCACCAGTATCGAAGACATCGCCCGTCAGGCCGACGGCGAACACTGGTTCCAGCTTTACGTGGTTCACCGTCGCTTGGCTGAGCAATTGGTACGCCGTGCTCTCGCCGCCGACTACACCACACTGGTGCTGACTGTCGACGTCGTAAGGAACGGTACTCGCGAGCGCGATTTACGCAACCGTTTCGCCTTGCCATTGTGCGTTACGCCTGGCCTGCTCTGGGATGGATTGACCCATCCTCGCTGGAGTGTATCCGTGCTGCGCCATGGTTTGCCGCGGCTGGCGAACTTCGCCGATATCGATCCGCACGATATCGAAATGCAAGCTGCGGTCTTGAGCCGCAGCATGGATGCAACATTTGACTGGAATGGCCTAGCCTGGTTGCGTGATCTCTGGCCGCACCGTCTGCTCGTGAAGGGTCTCCTCACTGCGGCAGACGCGACGCGTTGTGTTTTGCTAGGCGTGGATGGGGTCGTCGTGTCTAATCATGGCGGTCGCCAGCTTGACGATTGTATTGCCCCGATCGAGGCACTTGCCGACGTACGCGCCGCTACGCGCGCGCCAATTCTAATCGATAGCGGTTTTCGTCGAGGGTCCGATATCGCCAAAGCCATCGCGCTCGGCGCCGATATCGTGATGCTCGGCCGTGCGACCTTGTACGGCCTCGCGGCCCGTGGCGAACGAGGCGTCGATGATGTCATTGGTTTATTACGCGCACAACTGGATTCCGTACTCGTGCAACTCGGTTGTCCTTCGCTCGATCAACTTGATTGCGACTATCTGCACATAGCAACCACAGGTTCACGACACGACACCGAAATAATGACATGACAAATCCCTCGTCGAGGGGGCTATCAAATAGGGATGCTCTGATCTATTGAATCTGGAACGGACGTCCATACGTCCGCGCAAACATTTCGGTATTTCTACGAAAAATCGATAGTTCGATCGACGGTTTGGCGCACTCAGGTCTGACCTTGCCCCCGAGAAACGTACCCCTTGCCGTGTGATTCAATCCACGCAAGGAGAACGACATGACGAAGACAGCACGAGCGCGCTACACGCTCGAATTCAAGCAAGAAGCGGTGCGGCTGGTCGAGGGTGGTCAAAGCCAAGCCTCGGTGGCCAAGACGCTGGGGCTCGTTGAGGAGACGCTGTTCAACTGGGTCAAATTGAGCCGGCAAAGCCAGCTCAAGGGTGCCGACAGCAAGCCGGTGAGCGCTGAACAGATGGAGATTGCCCGGCTGCGTGCCGAGCTGGCTCGGGTGAAGATGGAGCGCGATATCCTGGGAAAAGCGACGGCGTACTTCGCCAAGGTAGCGAAGTGAAGTACGCCTTCATCCAGCGTCACCGCCAGAGGTGGCCGATTACCGTGCAATGCCGGTTGCTTGAAGTGAGCGTCACCGGCTACCACGGGCATGTGGCGCGGCAGGCCAGCGAGACGCCACGCCGCCACCTGAGTGACGACGCGCTATTGGTGCACATCAAGGCGATTCACGCTCAGACGAAGCGTGCTTACGGCAGGCCAAGCATCTGGCGTGAACTACGCAAGAACGGCATGCGCGTCGGCAAGCAGCGACTGCAGGCGCTGATGCGTGAGCACGGCATTCGCGCCAAGGGCAAGAAGCGGTTCAAGGTCACCACCGACAGCAACCACGATCTGCCGATCGCGCCGAATCTGCTCGACCGCCAGTTCACCGTGGCCAAGCCGGACTAGGTCTGGGTGGGTGACATCACCTACATTCCCACCGACGAAGGTTGGCTGTACCTGGCCGTGGTGATCGACCTATTCAGCCGTCAGGTCGTGGGTTGGTCGATGCGCGCGGACATGACCCGCGACCTCGTGATCGATGCACTGCGCATGGGATGGTTTAGGCGCCATCCCGACAAGGACGCCGGATTGATTTTCCACAGTGACCGCGGCAGCCAATACGCCAGTGAAGACTTCCGAAACGGACTCAAAGACTGTGGCATCACCGCCTCGATGAGTCGGCGTGGCAACTGCTGGGACAATGCCTGCAGCGAAACGCTGTTCGGCTCACTGAAGGTGGAACGGTTGCACGGTCAACGCTTGATTACTCGCCGTCATGCCAAGGATGAAACGATTGCCTGGATCCTCTGGTACAACCAGTCCCGATTACACTCCACCTTGAACTACGTCAGCCCGATGCAGTTCGAGCAACACTGGCTGAACGATCAGACCAAACAAGCCAGCTCATGACCTCGGTTATGGGGTACGGAATTCGAGGGCAAGGTCAGACGACCGTGGAACTGTCAAAGCGTGCGTGGGCGATCTGCCGAAAGAGGCGTTCGCACAGGACCAGGCCTTCGGCCCACGCGGCATCCTCGCCGGGTTCTTCGCGTGAAGGGATGTTGACCGGTCCTGTAAAGATTGAACCGTAATTGTTTCCACCGATCGCCACGCCGCCCGTGGCAGCCTGCGCTGCGCCGTCCGCTGATGCGCCAAGGGCGCCGCCGCGTTTATGAGGTAGCAAATTGCGCAGCCAAGACCACATGCATCAAGACCGCGGAAACAGCCAAGCGAGATTCGCCACCGCACAAGAGACAATGGCCACCACGAGCGTCCAAGTTTCACTGGGCGGGCGCGAATGCTCGGAGCGTTTGGTCACAGCCGTGCCGTAGTTGTTTCCCCCAATTGCAATTCCGCCATGCGACGCGCGGGTATCCCGCCGCCGACAGCGCAAGCCCAAGTAAAGGGCTAAGGCAGCCAAGCTCACGCCGATGGACGGCCAAAACCACCAGTGCACGACATCCATGGATATCTTTTCCCTTGAGCGAAGTCATGGTCAATTCACCACGGCGCCTCACCGTCTCAGTTGCGATCCAATAGGCGGGAAGCCGGGTTGTCGGCGGCACTTCCAGATTGAAAATACCCGATAACGCTGGCTACGGAACGATGTTCCGTCATAGCCATCACCGCCGGTAACGGCACGCCTTGCTTGCCCGCCTCCGTCACGAAGCCCGACCTCAGGCTATGCGCTCCAAAGTCCCCATCAAGCCCCGCAAGTGTGGCCCGTCTCTTGACGATCGTCGCCACCGAACCCGGTAAGAGGGCAGGGCCGACCCGATCCTTCCATATCCGCCGAAAAATCGCCCCCTCATTTATTCCCGCCGCCTCCAGCCACGCCGAGAGCGCCCGGGCGCTAATTCCCAAGATCGGTTTGTCCGGTGTCGAATCCACCGTCACGCCGGCTTGCTGCGTCTTCGAATACTCAAGCCGATAGATATAGCCATCCTCGCCGGTCTTGCGCAGGTCGCGCTTATCCGCGGCGGCTATCTCACTGCGCCGGCGTCCGCCACTGGCGAAGCCAAAGCAGAGCAGGGCGCGATCGCGCAAACCTTCGAGTGAGTCATCGCAGGTGGCCAGCATGGCCTCAAGCTCCGGCCGTGTGATAGCAATCTTCTTGGTGGGTCGCTCGCCGCGTTTGACCGAGGCACGGCGCGCGCGGCTCAATAACGTGCGTACGCTGGCCGACTCGCACGGATTGGTCAGACGCTTGAGTTTGTGCGCCGTCGACAGCACGGCCACGCGTTGGGTCACGGTCGAGAGTTTGAGCGGCCCAAGTTTCGCCTTAAGCCCGGCCGTGACTAATACCTGATCAATCGCCGGCGGCAACTCGCTGACCAGACCGGACTTGTTCTTGCGCTGAATGTGGTCGACCAGGAACTGGATAGCCACGGTTTCGCTGACCGGCAGCGTCATCTCCACGCCAAATCGTGCTTGGTGCCAACCGACCCAATAGCGCAGGGCGGCAGCGTAACTTCGCGTGGTGTTGGCAGCGGCCGCTTCGGCCAGCAGTTCGCGCACGGCGTTGGCCGCCTGCTGTGTTGGCGCCGGTTGAAAACTGACCCCCTCTGCCGGTTGAAAACTGACCAGGGCAAGGAAGCCGAGGGGAGACCCCTCGGCTGTGGATAAGTATAGATCGCTGACGCTCAGAACGGATCGATGACCTCTTCGGTTCCGACGGTGTCGACACTGCCGTCGCCCCGCTTGCGTGTCCGCTCGCGTGAGCTGATTTTCGCCTTGGCGGTGGCGCTGCTGTGGCGGAAGCGATAGGACGCGTTGCCGGTCTCCACGATGTGGCAGTGGTGGGTCAGCCGGTCGAGCAAGGCGGTGGTGAGCTTGGCATCACCGAAGACGGTGGCCCATTCGGCGAAGGTCAGGTTGGTGGTGATGATCACGCTGGTGTGCTCGTAGAGCTTGGACAACAGGTGGAAGAGCAAGGCACCGCCGGCCTGCGAGAACGGCAGATAGCCGAGCTCATCCAGGATCACCAGATCCATGCGCATCAGCGTATAGGCCAAGCGCCCCTGCTTGCCGGCAGCCTTCTCCAGTTCCAGTGTATTGACCAGCTCGACAGTGGAGTAGAAGCGCACGCGCTTGCCGTGATGCTGGATGGCGCTGATGCCCAGCGCGGTGGCCAGGTGCGTCTGCCGGTACCGGTGCCACCGACCAGCACGACGTTGTGCGCGGTGTCGGTGAAGGCCAACGTGGCGAGCTGGTTGACGATTGCTTGGTCGACCTTGGCGCTGGCGAAGTCGAAGCTGGCCAGATCCCGGTGGATCGGGAAACGCGCGGTATGCATCTGGTAGGCGATGGTGCGCATAGCTTGATAGGTGTGCTCCGCTTGAAGCAGGTGCTCGATCAGCCAGTGCGAGGCTTGCATGGCGGCGGTGCCGCCTTGTTCAAGCAACTCGCCATAGGCCTGTGCCATGCCGTGCAGCTTGAGCGCCTTCAGATCGGCGATGACTTCAGTCATGGCTCACCTCCATGTGACGCAGCTGGTCGTAACGGTCGGGATCGGCTAGCGGCTCTTCCTGCAAACGCAGCGCGGTGTCGACCGTGAGAGTGGGTGTCTCGCGCAGCCGTGCGAGCACGTTGCGCACATGATCGACACTGATCGCGCCGGAGGCGATGACCAGCTCGACAGCGACCAGCACCGCCTCCAGACCGAAGGTCGGTACACACGCCAAGACCTCAGCCATGACGCGATCACCGCCAGGGCGACGCAACAAGGCCAGCTGCAGCGTGCGTAGTGCATCGGGCAATCCGCCGAACGGTGCACCATTGCGCAGCGCCCCCGGCTTGCGCTCGATCAGCGGCACGTAATGCAACCAGTCGTAAACCGTCTGATCACGATCCAGTGCACGCCGGTGGTCAGCCACCGCCTGCTGTTCGGCATAGACCACGATCCGTTCGGGATACAGCCGCGCGCTGACGCGATGGCCGGCCAAGTGGCACGGCACGGAGTAGCGGTTGCGCTTGACCGTGACCAGGCAGGTGCTGGAGACCCGGGCGACGATCTCAACATAGCCATCGAAGGCGCTCGGCATCGGCATCAGGTGCGGCTGCTCGTGCTCGTGCGCTTCGGTCACGCTCATGCCGGGATAGTCCGGATGGGATGCAGCGGCCCACGCCTGCGGGCAGCGAACGGCCAGCCACGCGTTGAGCTCGGCGAACGAGGTGAAACTCTCGCTCAGCGCCTCCTGCCACAGGCCACGGCGGTTGTCCTGCACGTCCTTCTCGACACGGCCCTTCTCCCAGCCGGCGGCGACGTTGCAGAAGTCCGCGTCGATCAGATAATGCGAACACATCGCCGCGAAGCGGGCGTTGACGATGCGCTCCTTGCCCTTGCCGACCTTGTCCACGGCCGTCTTCATGTTGTCGTAGATGCCACGCCGCGCCACACCTCCCAGACCGGTCAGGCATCGCGTATGGGCATCGAACAGCATCTCGTGGCCTTCGCCGGGATACGCCGCCAGCCAGAACGCCCGGCTCGCACAGAGCTTCATGTGCGCCAGCCGTATCCGGCGGTAGACGCCGCCGATCACGATGCCTTCCTCGCTCCAGTCGAACTGGTACGCCTCGCCCCAACCAAACGTCAGCGGCACATAGGCCGAGCGTGCCGTCACCGAGCCCGCCTCGGCGCGCCACCGGCGGATGCGCTCGGTCAGCTGCGAGTAGCCGCCGTCGTAGCCCTTGGCCTTGATCTGGGCAAACAATCGCAGCAGCGTGCGTCGATCCCGCCGGGGCCGGTGGGCATCGGTCTCCAGCGCCTGACGGACCTCGTCGACATACGGATCGAGCTTGGTCCATCCGCCCGGTCGTGCGTACTTCAGCTCGCTACGCTCAGGCTCCTTGAGCCACTTCCTGATCGTGTTGCGCGACAGGCTCGTGCGGCGGGCTATCTCGTTGATCGGCACCTTCTCGCGCAGGTGCATCCGGCGGACTTTGGCGTACATGCTCATGTGATCACCTCGTTTCCCCGCTGGTTAAAAGCTCAGCAGGTTAGGTTGAACACCCTGGTCACATTTGAACCGGCAGAACCCCTCTTTGGTGGTCAGTTTTCAACCGGCGTCAACACCTGGCCTCTTTGTGGCGTTGTTCCCATCGCGATCTCAGTCCTGCTGACGCGAAGCCAGTATTGCAGCCAACGATTGTGGCCGGGCGAAGTAGAACCCCTGCCCAAGCTCGCAGCCAAGCGCCATCAGTGCTTCGCGCTGTTCCGACGTTTCGATGCCCTCGGCAACCACTTCCATCCGCTGGGATTTCGCCAACGCCATGATTGCATGCACCACCGCGGTGGTACTTCGTTCCTCGTTGGCGTGCAGGTCGCAGACGAACGAGCGGTCGATTTTAAGGGTATGCATGCTGAAGCGGTGAAGGTAGCTCAACGATGAGTAACCCGTGCCGAAATCGTCCAGGGCGATCTCTACGCCACTGTTGTGCAGGCGCCGGAAGACGGCCGTGATCTGGTCGGGATTCTCCAGTAGCGCGCCTTCGGTCACTTCGATGCGAACCTGTCGCGGGCTGACCCCGCAGGTCGCAATCAGATCGAGAAAGCGAACGTCGATTTCAGGCGAGCGGAAATGGCGCGGGGAGAAATTGAGATTGACGTATTGGCCGGGCTCCAACAGCTCGGGGATCACCCGCATGGCCCGTTCGAAGATCTGCCAGTCCAGCGTCTCCATCATTCCGCTCGCCTCTGCAACATGCAGGAAGACGCCCGGTGCAAGAACGCCCTTGTCCGGATGATTCCATCGCATCAGAGCTTCGTAGCCGACGATGCTGGCGTCGAGCAGCCGGACGATGGGTTGGAAGTAGGGGATGAACTCATGCCGGGTCACGCCGCGACGCAGGTCACTCTCTACTTCCAATAGCGACAGTGCCTGCTCGTGCAACAGCGAGTCGAACAACTCGAAGCGATGGCGCCCGCCCGCCTTGGCGCGGTACATCGCGATGTCGGCGTCGCGCAGAATTTCCTCGGGTGAGGTGTAGTGAGACGCGTACATCGCAATACCGACGCTGGCGCCGGTGAACAGTTCCTTGCCCTCGATGCGCACGGGCTCGCTTAGCGCATCGAGGATCCGCTGCGCCATGCGCACGGAACCATCGGTGCCGTCGACCTCCATGTAGATGGCAAATTCGTCTCCGCCAAGACGGGCGACCATGTCGCGGCCGCTACGGGCGCAGCGCGACAGGCGACGCGCGACTTCTTTCAGCAGCGCATCGCCCACAAGGTGGCCCACGCTGTCGTTGATGACCTTGAACCGGTCCAGGTCGATGAACAGCACAGCGAAGTCGCAACCGGGTTCGCGTTTGTGCTGCGCCATTGCCCGCGCCAGCTGGTCGCGCAGGTAGGCGCGGTTGGGCAGGCCGGTGAGCGAGTCATGCAGCACCTGGTGCTTGAGGCGTTGTTCGATGCGCTCGCGGACTTCAATCTGCTCGGATAGCTCGGCCGTTCGCTCGTCAACGCGGCGCTCAAGGTCGCCGTAGGCGTTCAGCAATGCGGACGCAGCGCGTTGGCGCTCCAGTCCATTGACGATTTGGTAGGAAATGAAGGTCAGAATATCGCGGTCCCGCTCGGTGAAGCTGACGTCTTCAACGTAGCTCTGGACCGCCAGCAGTCCCACGACGCGTTCGTCCACCACCAGCGGCACACCGAGCCAGGCAAGACTTTGTTTTCCGCTAAGCTTCACCTCACCGCGCCTATGCAGGTCTTCAAGCATGGCACTGTCGCCGGGATCGCGCATATCCAGCTTCAGAGGCTTGCCGTAGCGCAAACCGTACTCCGTGATACCGAGCCCCACTGGGCGGCTCTTCGGCGTGGTGTCGAACTGATCCACGAAGTACGGGAAGTTCAGCATTTTGCCGTCTTGCGAAAGCATGGCGATATAAAAGTTGCGGGCGTCGAAGAACTCACCTATGACCTGGTGAACCGCACCGTAGAACGCGTCAAGATTCCTCGCGGTATGCGACAGCTCCGCAATGCGGAACAGTGCCTTCTGCAGCCTTACGCTGTGCTCGAGTTCCTCGGTGCGTTGCGCCACGCGGCGCTCCAGCTCTTCCCGGGCCAGCTTGCGATCCACGGCAGTGACAATGTGGCTACCCACGTAGGTGAGAAGTGCCTTGTCGGCGGGCGTATAGCGTGGCCGTTCCACGTAGCTCTGCACCACCAGGACACCACGCACCACATCACCGACGATGGCAGGCACTCCCAGCCAGTCGAAGCAGTCGATGCCAATATCGCGCGCTGGCCTTTCAAGCTGCGCATCGATCTCGTCCAGCGTTCCCATCAATGGCTTGCCGTCACGAATGACGTGCCACGTGAGTCCACCTTTCATCACCGACATCGGGATGAACTCGTTCGCGTCGCGCACGGTTGGATCGGTAGTGTCCTTGAGATAGATGAAGCGAAGCGAGTCCTGTTGCTCATCGTAGAGCGCAATGTAAAAGTTCTCGGCGTACATGAAACGCCCGACGAGGATGTGCAGTTCGTGCAACATGTCGACCAGATCCATCTGCGAACTGGCCATGTCCGCGATCGTGAACAGGGCCGACTGCAGTTGCTCGGAATGGGCGAGCTGCTGCATCGAATCCGACACGTGGCATTTTTCGAACATGGTCTCGGCCAGCGGTCCCAGCAGTTCCGCCAGCTCCTCAATGCGTGGTCGCGAGTCATCGCTTCCATCGCAAACAACGCCGAACTCGTAGTGGCCCGGGTCGGAATAGATCACGCACGCGATACGATGCCGGGCCTCATCCACCGACCAGCCATTTGCTTTCCACGCACGTTGGGCCAACTCGTGGTCCCCTTCGCCGATAAGCGACTCGTCATGAAACTCTGCAACAGGCGCTGCGATGTGCCAGCCGACAAGCACGTTGACCAGGCCCTCATCCTCAAGGAACTCGGCCGTGGAACGTGAAAAGGCAGGCAGGTCGGGCGCCCCGATCAGGCGTTTCACCAGTTGCCCGATACGCCGCTCGAGTGGGATCGGGTTCGCTGACACGGGGGAATGCTCCGTTGACACTATTCCACGCTCCCATCATTGCTGAAGTGCCAAAGCTCGCCTGTAGTCGTTAGTCAGTTAACGGCCACGGACGGATTTGCTGAAGCGCAAGTGAAAGCCGGGAACGCGCTCAGGATCACTCGCGGTCGTCCAAATTTCGCGCTGGTGGCGGGATGCTGTGGGCAAGTTGAGCTGGCTCGGTTTTGCCGGGCCGTTTTGACGGCGAGCCAGCTTTCGCCAGGCGAGAAAAGCGGAGAAAAGGAACAGGTTCATCATTCCGAAACGCGCCAATCCATCTGACGCCTTCGGTTCGAGGTGAGCCGCGGCTAGTCCAGCCCTTCCAGGAGCTTCTCGATCTCCTCAAGTGGTGAGTTGGTCAGCGTCTTGGCCAACTCGCCGCAGAGTCGCTTGCTGGTCTCCATATGCAGCTGCGGCCGCATTTCGCCCAGAGTTTTCGGATCGGCGATGAGGAACAGATGTTCAAACTGCTGCTTCAACGCGGCCGCGTTCAGGCGACGGACCAGTTGCTTCGCGAATGTGGCTTCATCGGTTTGCTCGGGGGTGGCTTCTGGAGGACGCTGACCTGACGGGCCCTGGCCTTCCGGGTCCGCCGTGTCTGGCTCGACCAGTTCGACTTGCTTCAGCTGCAGTGCGTCGTGCTTGCCCATGTTCTGAAACAGGCGAGCATGGCTTCCATCGGCGACCACGACCCAGGCGTTGGCAGGAATCTTGTGCATTGGTTTCTCCTTCAAGCGGTTCCGGCGCAACACCACGCTGCGCCGATGGTTGTGCCCTCGCCGCGGAGCCAGGGCGTGCAGTACTTGCCGTGCGACACGGGCGACTGGCAGGTCGCTGCTGGCGTGCCCGTCTGTCACCACCTCATGGCAGCATGCGAATCTTAGGTTCGCGTGCCCACTGGCGCGTCTTGGCGGCCGCCACGAACGCCTTGGGGTCGGCGGCGTCGATCACGCCGGCATCTTTCTTCACGCCAGCGACCTTGAGCAGGGCTTGTGCACCTGGGTCGGCCGCAATGGCTTTCAGGTGAGCAAAGGCATCGCTGACGAAGTCTTTGGCCGCCGACTCGCCGGTGAGCTGCCTGGCAGCTTCCTCGCTGAGTACCACGGCTACGGCGTCGAAGAAGACCGATGGTGTACCGGCTAGCTGACCGTCGGCGGGCATCTTCTTGCCATTGGACAATATCGCCCCGCCGACCTTTGGCGCCACGATCTGCACCGCCGCACCGGCGGCCTCAACCGCCTTGCGCAAGGCCTTGATGGTGGTTGCGTCCGAACCGTCGTGAATCAGGATGCCCACCATGCGCCCTTTCAGCGTGTCCTTCATCTTGCCGATCAACTGCAGAGCGGGCGATAGCGGCAAATCGACGGGGGCGACCCGTGCCGGCGGTGCAGGTGGCATCGGCGACAGTGCCAGTCCATTGGCTACGCGAACGGCCAGGTCTTCATCGACATGGCGCAGGTGGCCCACCATGGCTTCACGCACCTGCACGGTTTCCACCTTGGAAAGTTCGAACACGAACGCGCTGGCGATGTGTGCCTGTTCGGGTTTGGTCTGCGAGCGATAGAAGCGGCTCGCCTGACTGTAGTGGTCTGCGAATGACTCGGCGCGCAGGCGTCCCTTGCGGCCTGATTCGGTGGCTTCGGCGGCATGCATGAAACCAGCCGGTGTTTCGCGCGGGGTGTCCGATGACAACGAGTTGGGTTCGTAACTCACGCGGCCCTTCGGCGACTGCATCTGCATCTGCGCATCGCGCTGCAGGTTGGCGAACGGACATTTGGGCGCGTTGATCGGCAACTGATGAAAGTTGGGGCTGCCCAGACGCGAAAGCTGCGTGTCCAGGTAGGAGAACAGTCGGCCCTGCAGCAGCGGGTCGTTGGAGAAGTCGATGCCCGGCACCAGATGCGAGGGGCAGAATGCGACCTGCTCGGTCTCGGCAAAGAAGTTGTCGGGCCAGCGATCCAGCACCATCCGGCCGATGACGGTGAGCGGCACCAGTTCCTCCGGAATCAGCTTGGTCGGATCCAGATGATCGAACGGGAACGCATCTGCCTGTTCCTGACTGAACAGCTGCACGGCAAGCTCCCACTCGGGGAACGCACCGCGCTGGATGGACTCGAACAAGTCACGCCTGTGGTAGTCCGGATCGGCACCGGTGATCTTGACTGTCTCGTCCCAGATTGTGGACTGCAGCCCGAGTTTCGGCCGCCAATGGAATTTCACGAACGTACTGCTGCCGTCCTCGGCCAACAGGCGGAAGCTGTGGATCATGAAGCCTTCCATCATGCGCAGCGAGCGCGGGATACCGCGATCGGACATCAGCCAGGTCACCGCATGCAGGCTTTCCGGGGTGAGCGAGATGTAGTCCCAAAACGTGTCATGGGCGCTGGCGGCCTGCGGATAGCCGCGATCAGGCTCCATTTTCAGCGCATGCACAAGGTCGGGAAATTTCATCGCGTCCTGGATGAAGAACACCGGGAAGTTGATGCCGACCAGGTCCCAGTTGCCCTCGCTGGTATAGAGCTTTACCGCGATGCCACGCGCGTCACGCGGCGTGTCGATCGAGCCGGCGCCACCAGCGACGGTGGAGAAGCGGGTGAACAACGGCGTCTTCTTGCCCACTTCGGTGAGGACTTTCGCACGGGTGTACTTCTTCAACGAGCGGGTGAGTTCAAAGTAACCGTGCGCAGCCGAGCCACGTGCGTGCACGATGCGCTCGGGGATGCGCTCGTGATCGAAGTGGGTGATTTTTTCGCGCAGGATGAAGTCTTCCAGCAGCGTCGGGCCGCGCGGGGAGGGCCGCAGCGAGTTCTGGTCGTCGCTGAGCGGCACGCCCTGATTGGTGGTCAGGGGCGGGTGCTGATCGCCGGCAAGCTGATGAAGTTCGTCCGCGTTGCCGCGTGTTTCGCGGGCGGCGGTTGCAGCGCCGGAAGCACGCGATGGTGCGCCGGACGGTTTTTTGCTGGCCATGGGTTGCTCCAGTGGATGGACGTACTGCAGCCTGTGGCGTGCGCGGTGAAAGGGTGGTGAGTGGGGAATAAGAGAAAGGTTTTGCGGGCGTTCTGCTTGCGCCCGTCACGGCATGACCTCGCCGCCGTTTACTTCCAGACCGAGGCCGAGCTGGTCACTGCCTGGCGCTGGTCTTCGTGGTGGAAGGAGCCGACGTTCGGCACATGGCAAGGCCATTTCGCAGTGCTACTTTCCACGCTCACTTGGAGAGAGCTCTCATGTCCCTGCGCCTGGCCGTTGTTGTCGCCACTCTCGCCATAAGCGGGACACTCCACGCGCAGACCGCGCCACCTCCCTGGGTGGCTCGAAGCAATGCCGATGCTCAGGGCCTGCTCAATGTCATCGCGCGCTTCAGTCCCGAATCTGCTTCGGAATTCGGTCTGACCGGCTTCGATGAAAAGGTGGCTGACCTCAGACCCGGTGCCGATGCGCGCTCGCGTGCGGCGTTGCTGAGCGAGAAAGCTTCACTGCAGCAAACGCTCGCCACGGAGAAGGACGCGGATGTGCGCCAGGATCTGCGTATCCTGATCAGCGCTACCGAGCAGGAAGTCGAGGGGATCGACCTTAACGCCAAGTATCTTTTGCCCTACACCGACGTGGGCGAGCTGATCTTCAGCGGTGAGTTTGCGCTGCTGCAGGACGACGTGGCTGCGCCGCGCCGCGCTACTGCGTTGAAGCGTTTGCAGTGCTACGTGGGCCAGGCGCCGGACTGCACGCCGATCACCCAACTCGCTGAAGCCCAGACCATGGCCAGGTTGAACGAGCAGGCGCTGCTGGGTCCGTACAAGGGCGAGGTGGAGCAGAAGCTGGCCAACACCACGCGCTACCTCAAGGGCATACGCAAGCTGTTCGCCAAGTATCAGCTGGACGACGCCAGCGGCAAGGCCGCGCTGGACGCGCTCGACAGTCAGCTCGCCGCCTACGACGCGTGGGTGCGCCGCACGGTGTTGCCGCGCTCGCGTACGGACTTCCGGCTGCCCGAAGCGATGTACGCGTACAACCTGCGACAGGTGGGCATCGACATTGCGCCGCGCGAATTGATGAAACAGGCGCAGTTGGAATTTGTCGAGCTGCGCGGCATGCTGCAGGTGCTGGCGCCGGGGGTCGCCAAACAGGAGCACATCCAGGCTACTGACTACCGCGAGGTACTCAAGGCGTTGAAGAAGCAGCAGCTGGGCAAGGATGACGTGGTGCCCTGGTATCACGAGGTGCTTGGCCGAATCGAAGCCATCGTCCGTCGCGAACACATCGTCACCCTGCCCAATCGCCCGATGCAGATGCGGCTGGCGTCCGAAGCGGAATCGGCCAAGGTGCCGGCGCCGCACATGGACCCGCCGCCGTTCATCAACAACCAGGGCGAGCAGGGTACGTTCGTTCTGACGATGGGCAACCCGACCGCGCAGGGCAACAAGAGCGAGGCGTACGACGACTTCACCTTCAAGGCGGCGGCCTGGACACTGACCGCGCACGAAGGTCGACCGGGCCACGAGCTGCAGTTTTCGGCCATGCTCGAACACGGCGTTTCGCTCGCGCGCAGCCTGTTCGCGTTCAACAGCGTCAACGTGGAAGGCTGGGCGTTGTATGCCGAATCGGAGATGCTTCCGTACGAGCCGCCGGCCGGGCAGTTTGCCGCGCTGCAAGCGCGTCTGCTGCGCGCCGCACGTGCATGGCTCGACCCGATGCTCAATCTCGGCATGATCACCCCCGAGCAGGCGCATGAGGTGCTGACCCACGACGTCGGCCTGTCCGAAGCATTGGCGACGCAGGAAGTGAATCGCTACAGCTATGACTCGCCGGGACAGGCCACCGCCTACTTTTACGGTTACATGCGTCTGCAACAGTTGCGGCTGGAAACCGAACTGGCGCTGGGATCGAAGTTCCAGCGGATGGCGTTCAACGATTTCGTCATCGGCCAGGGCCTGTTGCCTCCGGCGCAACTGGCCGAGGCCGTGCGCACCGTATTCATTCCTCGGCAGCAAGGCAAGCTGCCAGCGAACACTTCGCGCTGACACGCACGCAAAACGAAGGTGGAGAGGAACGTCAGCGCTGCTTTCCCCAGCGCTGACGCGTTGCCCCGAGCCGAGCAACAACGGCGCTCGCGCCACGCAGAGGTTGAAGACATGGAATGCTTGTTGAAGCTGAAGCAACGGACGTTGCGCCGCTGCTGACGGGCTAGGCCGGTCCCCTTTTGCGTGGGGTTTCCGACCGTGCGACAGCACTGCCACAGATATTGCAGATGCTTGCCGAGCTCGTCGCGTCGATTTGCCCTTCCTTCGCCCCCGCGGCGTGGCTGATCAACGAAGAGAATGAAGTGGCGGAACTGCTGTCCGTGGGGCAGCCACGGGTGCCGGTCGAATTGCACCTCGGTTACGCCATCGCGGCGAGTCGCCGCCGCCGTCGCCGTATTGCCAGCCGCAACGCATGTGCGCTGACAGGAATGGCGGGTACTGGACCGTGTTCATCGCTCAGGCCTGCTCCTGTTCTACTTTCAGCAAGGCCGCCAAAGCACATGTGTTCGCTGCGTCGAGAGCCACGGAAGACGGGGGCGCGCGGGCGGCTGGCGCAAGCGTAACGCTCAAGTCCACGACTACGCGATACGTGCGCCGCGCAGTCAACCGGGCTATCGTGCCGTCCTGATCACGAAGAATCACCATGACGAAAAGCTACGCTCCACCTCTGGTTACGAACCCGCATGACCCGCTCTATCGCGTCGACAAGGCGATCAGGGCAGCCCAGCAGCGACTGGATGCCGCGATCGATGCGAAGCGGCATCACACCAGCCAGAATCTGGCCCATGAGGTGATCAAGGAGGCGCGCGAAGGATTGAAGAAGTCGGAGCAGATGCGTTTGCTCAAGATCAAGGAAGTCGCGCTGAAAGCGGCCGAGCTCGATGCGGCCAGAAAGTAACGGCCAAGCCAGCATGAGCTGCCGTTGGCTACGCACCTGCCGAGCAGAGCAGTGGCTCTTGCTGTCGGACCGGCACGTTTTGTCTGGTGCTTGTGTGTTCGAGGCTTCATCGCATCATCGACACTTACGGGTATGCGCCACAGGGCGCTGAGCAGACGCTTATTTCTTGCCGGGATGTCGGCGGTGGTCGGTTGCGTGGGGTTGCTGCAGACGTCGCCCGCGCTGCTTGCGCAGAGCGCCGTGAGCACGCCAGTCGGTGTCGGAGAGCGTGGGTGAGCCATCGGTCGTGCGACAGGTTCGGTCAAAACGCAATGTGATCCCAAAACCGATGCGCCATGCGTTTTCAGACTTCAGCGCGGAACACGCAGGTGCTTGATCCGCTCCCTCGCAGCGACGATGGGTCTCAGCGCAACCGAACCAGCAAGTCGTTCGCCGCGTCTGCGGTGAGTGGTCGGTGCAGCAGGAATCCCTGGTACGTATCGCAGTCCAGCGTCTTCAGCAGGTTGAACTGCGCCGCGGTTTCCACGCCTTCGGCTACCACGGTCAAGCCGAGGTTGCGGGCCAGGGCGATAATCGTGCGGATGATGGGTGCTTCTTCGCGGCCGTCCGGTGAGGGCGTGCCAATTTCGCAAACGAAGGACTGGTCGATCTTCAGCGTGGTTACCGGCAATTTGTGCAGATAGCTCAAGGACGAATAGCCGGTACCGAAATCATCGATCGCGACGCCTACGCCGAGCTTGCGCAATTCACTCAGGTTGACCGAGGCATCGGCGGCGTTTTGCAGCAGCAGGCTTTCGGTGATTTCCAATACCAGCGCAGTCGGCTCCAGCCCGGTTTCCTGCAGCACGCGCTGCACCACTTCCAGCAGATTGCCGCGACGAAATTGCACGGCCGAGACGTTCACCGAAATGCTCAAGTCGGTATACCCGGCACGATGCCATGCAGCCGTGCGCGCGCAGGCTTCATGCAGTACCCAGGCACCCATCGGCACAATCAGCCCGCTTTCCTCGGCAATCGGAATGAAGCGCCCTGGCGAGACCATGCCCAGGGTGGGATGCTGCCAGCGCAACAGCGCTTCAAAGCCCTTGATCTCGCCCGACGCACCGCAGAGTGGCTGGTAGTGCAAGCTCAACTGGCCCAGCACCAGGGCGTGGCGCAACTGACTCTCCAGTTCGACGCGTTCCATCATTCGCGTATTCATCTGCGGCGTGAACCACATGCAGTTGTCGCGGCCGGTTTCCTTGGCGCGATACATGGCCGCGTCGGCGTTGGCCATCAGCGTATCGGCAGTCTGACCGTCGGCCGGGTAGATGCTGATGCCGAGCGAAACGCTGACCACAAATTCATGTTGTTCGACGCGGAAGGGTTCGCGTAGACACTCGATCAACTTGCTGGCCACGTGCATGGCATCCTGCGCGTTGTCCAGTTCCGGCAACACCACCATGAATTCGTCGCCGCCCAGTCGCGCCAGCGTATCGCTCTTGCGAACGCAGCCTTCCAGGCGATGCGCCACCTCGCGCAGCAGGATGTCGCCGTGCGAATGGCCGAGTGTGTCGTTGATCTGCTTGAAGTGATCCAGGTCCATGAACAGCACCGCCACCTGATGTTGCTTGCGCTGGGCCAGCGCCAGCGCCTGACCGAGACGGTCCTGCAACAGCAGTCGATTCGGCAAGCCGGTGAGTGCGTCGTGCTGGCCTTGATGGGCCAGTCGGTCGGTGAGCAGTCGATGTTCGATCGCCACGGCGGCAAGTCGGCTTGCCGCGGTCAGGAAATCCAGCTCGGCGGCACTGGGCGCGCACGGGTGATCGAGATAGACCGCGAATGACCCCAACGCACCACCGTCGCTGGACGGTATCGGCATCGACCAGCAGGCGCGCAGGCCGTGTGGCAAGGCCACGTCGCGGTAGCCATCCCACAGCGGATCGCTGGCGATGTCCTCGACGATCACCGTTTTGTTGGTGTAGCAGGCAGTGCCGCAACTGCCCACCGCCGGTCCAATGGGCAATCCTTCCAGCGCACTGGAATAAGCCTTGGGTATGTGCAGCGAGCTGCCGTCATACAGCCGACCGTCGCGCAGTATCAGGACGGTGCAGCGAGAGCCGGGAATCTGCCGCTCCAGCATGCTGACCACGCCGCCCAATACTTCTTGCAGGGGTTCGTTCTTGGCGACCTGTTCCAGCACCTGGCGGCGGTCGCGTTCCACCCCCTCCTCCAGCTTGCGTGCGCTGATGTCCAGACACGCGCCGACCATGCTGGCAACGCGACCGCTGGCGTCCACGCGGACTTCCACTTCATTGTGCAGGTGCCGAATTTCGCCGTCTGGACGAATGATGCGGGTCTCCAGCCGGAACGGCCGACACTCTTTGAATGCCCTGGCCATCATCGACCTGACCGACACGTGATCGTCAGGGTGGATGCGTTCAAGTGAGTCACGCAGGCTGACCTGGTGATGTTCCGGCGAGACGCCAAAGATTCGAAACAGTTCGTCTGACCACGTGCAGACATTTCCCGGGATGTCCCACTCCCAGCTGCCCAGATGCGCCAGATGTTGCGCCTCTTCCAGCCGGGCCTCACTCTCGCGCAGATTGATTTCCGCCGTCTTGCGCTCGATCGCCGCCGCCACCTGGCTGGAAACAAACTCCAGCAGCACACGGTCCGCTTCGGTGTAGCGAACGCTACCGTCATAACTTTGCACCACCAGTGCGCCCAAGGTGCGCGACTTGGATTTCAGTGGTACGCCAAGCCAGTCCAGCGAGCCGGTTCCCACGAACGGCAGCTCCTCCAGAACGCCTTCGTTGGTACTTTCCGGAGTGAACAGCTTGGCCTCTCCCTGCTCGATCAACCACGCCGTGATGGTGCCGTCGGACGTTTTCATCACGCCAGGATTCGGGTCGAACTCGTCCTCGTAGTAGGGAAAGGTGATCTCACCACGTTTCTCGTCGCGTATGGCGACATAGAAATTGCGCGCCGGAAGCAATCCGCTGACGATCTGATGAATGCGTGGGTACAGTTCTTCCAGTGTTTCGGTCGACTGCGCCGCTTGCGAAATTTCGAGCACGGCTTGCTGGGTGCGTTCCTGGTGTTTGCGCGATGAAATGTCGCGTAACGTGGCAATCACCAGGTTTTGCTGTCCCGACATGAACGGTGTCAGCAATACCTCGGCGGTAAACGGCGCGCGCTTCGAACTGCAATGCATCCATTCGAAGCGATGGCTGCCCTCGCGTATCGCTAGCCCGATCATCGCCTCTGCTTTTTCCAGCGACGCCCGGCCGTCCGGCTGGTGTGGCGGCGACAGTTCGGAGGGATGCAGGGCCAGAATTTCCTGCTTGTCGGTGCAAAAAAACAGCTCTACGGCGGCCTGATTGCAATCAAGAAACCGTCCTTTGACAGCATCGAGAATCATCAGCGCGTCGGCGGTTTGCTCGAACATCAGGCGAAAGCGCGCCTCGCTGCCACGCAGGGCCGTCTCCACCGCCTTGATCGCGGTGATGTCGCGAAAGCTCCACACCCGCCCCACCGGCACGCCATCTGCCAGTTGCGGGTGCGAATAGCGATCGAACACGCGACCGTCGCGAAACTGCAGAACGTCACGGCTGCTGGCTTCGGGCGTTGCGTAGAGGGACTCCACCATTCCGATGAACGCGCCGGGGTCGACCAGTTGGTCCAGCACGGCAGCAATGATCTGCGCGTCATCACCGGCATCCATCAGCGCATCCGGTACTCGCCACAGCTCCTGGAATTTGCGGTTGCTGCCGACCACGCGACCTTGCGGGTTGACCACCAGGATGCCGTCAGCGGTGGCGTCCAGGGTAGCCTGCTGCAGCGCAATCGCTGCCTGAAGCTCCTTTTGAACACGCACCGACGCGGTGATATCGCGGTAGCTGATGACCCAGCCGAGGCGTTTGTCACCCAGCATTTGAGGATGCACGTGGCGCTCGACGACGCGGCCATCGAGGAAGCCCAGCGTCATGGCGGCGCTGGCATTGGAGCGCAAGGAATGGCGCGCAGCTTCGATGAATCCAGCGGGGTCGACCAGCTGCTCGGCGACCAGCAGCTGCAATGCGCCGAAGTCGGTACTCTCGGCCATGTGCACGGGGAGCTTCCACAGCGTACGCGCGCGTTGGTTGCTGTGGATCACACGACCGTCAGCCGACAGCACCAGGATGCCGTCGTCGGCCGCCTCCACTACGGCTTGCAATTCCGAGGCGGACATCACGTCGCGTTGCCGCGCCATGGCCGCGCGGGCGACTTCCGGCAGTCGCAACATGGGTTCGGCATGGCGGATGAAGTAGTCCGTCGCACCGCGCTTGAGCGCTTCGGCGGCAATCGCCTCCTGCCCGTGCTCGGTGAAAATCAGCAGGGCCAGGCGGGCATTCGCTGCGCGCACGACATCGACAATCTCCAGCCTGTCAAAGCCGGGTGGCTGGTAGCCGCTGAGCACGAGGTCCCAGCGGTGGCTGGCAAGCTGCCCTTCGAACTCCGCGCGGTTGCGGGCGACCTGTAGATCGAACGGGTCGAGTCCGGCCGCCAGCGCACGATGCACCGACTCGGGTGTCAGCGTGCAGTCCTTGACGTACAGGATTCGCAAGGTGTGAATCATCAGGATCAAGTTGTGCGGAGGAGCCGTCAGTTCAAGGATGGAGACAAGAGGCATAGCCCGGCGGTAGCCCAGCTGCGCCTGTATTCGCCAACTGTGCCATCCCTGTAACGGCGTCGGGGTTCGCTCCTTTAGGCGTTGAGTGCCATGGCAGCTCCAGCGGCGGTGCCTGCTCTCGCGTTGTCCTTCATAATCAATCCGCTAGCGAGGGTTTGAGCCGTGCGGGAAGTCCGGCAACGTCCACCTCCGCGTGCCTGCCTGCGCTTTTGGCTGCGGCTATGTACACTTGCCTGATCGACCGGCGGTGATGGGGCATCGTCGGGCAGGGGGATTCCATGAGGCTGAAGCTTGCCTGGCGCCGACGGCTGTCCTGTCTGGGTCTGGTTGCTGCACTGTTCTTGTGCGGCGGGCCGCTTCGTGCCGCGATGCCGCCCAGCGTGGATGTGGCGGCCCTGCTGACGCAGGCTCAGTCACTGCGTACCACCGACCACGCCCGGTTTCTGCAATTGCTGCAGCAGTTGCACCAGCATCCGGAGCGGCTGTCGACCGATCAGCAATGGCGTCTGCGCTTGCTGGATGCCTGGCAGGCATCGTTCGAAGGTGATTATCCAAAGGCCGAGCCGCTGCTTCGCGACGTGGCTGCGCATGCTCGCGATCTGGACCAGCGCAGCCTGGCCAACGGCATGTTGCTCAACATGTTGGCGATCCAGGACAAGTATGAGGAGGCGTTCACCCTTGCCGAGCAACTGGCGACCACTTTGCCGAACCTGCGAGACCAACACACGACCTATGTGGTGCTGTCGCAATTGTCGCAATTGATGGCATCGGCTGGGCAGAAGGAGCCCGCGGTGGGCTATGCCAAACAAATGGAGCTTTTTGGCCCGCCTGGCGGCTCGTTGTGCCGACCCTACGTCTATCTGTTTGGCGCGTTGAACGCCGGCGACGATCTGAAACCCGGCGACCCGATTTTCCGCAAGGCGATCGATACCTGCATCGCGGCGAAGGAGCCGCTGTATGCCGAGACCGTGCAATTGGATCTGGCGCGGCGGCAGGTGGATGCAGGTAACTCCAGCGATGCGCTGGCCTTGCTCAAGCGGATTGCACCAAGCGTCCTCGCGCAGGATTTCAAGGTGCATGTCTACGTACTTCGCAGCACGCTGGGTTACGCGTACTGGGCTGACGGGAATGCCCAGCAGGCACGACGTTGGGCGCTGGCAGCGCTGGCGATGGACCCTGATGGAGATTTCGAAGGCCAGTCCGAATACACCTATCGCGTGCTTTACGAGCTGGAAAAGCAGGCCGGCAACTATCGCGCCGCGTTGGACTACTACCGGCACTACAAGAACGTGAAGCTGCGTTCGGTCACCGATACGCAGGCCATTGCGCTGGCCTATCACACCGTCCACCAGCAATTGGCGATACGCAAATTGCAGCTGGATGAGTTGAGCAAGCAGAACCGTTTGTTGGAGTTGCAGCAGGCACTGGACCGCAAGGCCATGGAGACGAGCCGGCTCTACTTCGCCCTGTTGCTGCTGGTGCTTGCCTCGATCGTCTACTTGCTGGTGCGGATCAAGCGATCGCAGTTGCGCTTCCAGAAGCTGGCTCGTCGCGACAGCCTTACCGGCATTTTCAACCACCAGCATTTCGTCAGCGAGGCTGCGCGCGTGTTGCGCTACGCGGAAAAGTCATCGCGCAACGCCTGCGTGGTGCTGATCGACCTGGATCACTTCAAGCGTGTCAACGACACCTATGGACACGCGGCCGGCGACGCCGTGCTGATCAGGGTGGCGGGTTTGTGCCAGAGTCATTTGCGCTCAATCGACGTGTTTGGACGGCTGGGCGGCGAGGAGTTTGGTGTGGTGTTGGCGGACTGTTCGTTGCAGGTTGGCTGGGAGATTGTCGAGCGCATGCGCGAGGCGCTGGCGAGCTTGGCTTTTGACGGTGAAGTTTCCACCGAGGTGATCTCGGCGAGCTTCGGCCTGGCCTCGACCGAGGCTAGCGGATACGCGTTGGCAACCTTGATGGCGAATGCCGACGCGGCGTTGTATCGGGCCAAGGATCGCGGCCGAAATTGCGTTGAGACGTACGTCGAGTTCGATCGTCCCCGCACTGCGGCCGGCAAGCCGGTAGTCGATGCGTAGTCAGTCTGGCCTGAATCTGCAGGCGTGGCTGCAGTAGCGGATTCAGCGCCACCGAACGAGTGTGCGACGACTCGTATCGAACGACGAGGCCGGCGCATTCAGTGCGAGTTGCCCCAACGCGCCGTACCCTTTCACAGGCACGAAGCGTGTCACGCGTGCCCGCGGCTTGGCCCGGCGTGGTCACCGATGGGTGGAGCTTCAGGGGAGGCCTGGCGTACAGTCAGCTTTCTTTTCTGCCGGCGCCATCGCGTTCCCTCGCCACCGCTGCCGCCGCAAGCATCCCGCCCGGGCATGTGGCAGGCGCTCATCTTGACGATTGCCCATGTTGACCAGTCTCCGCTCTTCCACGCCGCTGCTGTTGAGCACCGCCTTTCTGCTGATGGGGGTGGGTCTGCTGCACACACACATTGCATTGGAAGGCCGCACGCTCGGCTTTTCGGTGGCGATGATCGGTGTGTTGACCTCGGCGTATTACGCCGGCTTCCTGATTGGCACCTATACGGTTCCCCGGCTGACCCATCGCATCGGGCACATCCGCACCTTCGCGTTTTGCGCGGCACTGCTGACCCTGGTGGTGCTGATACAGGCACTGGATCCGGCGTACGGGGTATGGCTGGTGCTGCGCGTGCTGCAGGGACTGATGCTGGTCGGCTTGTACGCCATTATCGAAAGCTGGTTGAACGCCGCTTCCGATACGGCGCATCGCAGTTCAGTGTTTGCGGTGTACATGATGGTGAACCTCGGCGCCAGCGCCGCCGCGCAACAGTTCCTGCGCATTCGTGGCGAGGGCTTCGTGTTGTTCTGCGTGGTGGCAATTCTGTTTTGCGCCGCCAGCCTGCCGGTCGTCGCCAGCCGTCAGCCGCAACCCCACCTGCGCGCGGTGCCCAGGGTGCAGGTCCGGCGCCTGTTCCGGTTGGCGCCCACCGCACTGGTGACCGCGCTGCTGTCGGGACTCGCACTCGGTGCGTTCTGGGGACTGTTGCCCGTGTATGCCGCAGCGCGTGGCCTGGGTGTCGGCGAAATCGGTACCTACCTGAGCGTGGCGATTGCCGGTGGCGTGGTGTTGCAGTGGCCGCTGGGACGCTTTTCCGACCGCATCGATCGCCGCCTTGCGCTGTCGGTGATCAGTGCCACGGCGGCGTTGGCGGCGCTGGTCAATCTGTTCCTGCCCAGCGTCGGTGGCGCAGCGGCGATGCTGGTGATCTTCGTGTTTGGCGGCATGAGTTTCACCTTGTATCCGATCGCGGTGGCGCATCTGGTCGACTACGTGGACCGTGACGAATTGTTGACCGCATCCAGCACGGTCCTGCTGTTGAACGGCGTGGGTTCGGCCGTGGGGCCATTGGTGGCCGGCGCGCTGATGAGCCTGTTGCAACCGCAATGGCTGTTTGTCTGGTTTGCGCTGCTCGACGCCATGATTGCCAGCTACGCGTTCTACCGCTTCGTTCACCGCAAGCGCGAAGTAACGCCGGATGACAGTTTCATGCCGATGGTCAACACCACGCCGGGTTCGCTGGATATCCACCCGACCCAGGATGTCCCATAACTGCGGCACTCCAGACGCGCTAGGCTGTGCAGGTCAATCGTCGAGGGAATTGCCATGGAACAAGCGATGAAGCGGTGTCCGGCGTGCGCGGAACTGATCCAGGCCGAAGCACACAAGTGCCGGTATTGCGGGACGGACATCGACAGCTACGTTGCCGCGCATGAAGCGACCGTCGAGAAGACGCTTTTTTCAGGCCACCCGAAGGTCATCTACAGCTTGGGTCAATACGTTCTGGCGGTTTGCACGCTCGGCATCGCGTTGCTGGTCTATTGGTTGCGCAGCCTCGGCACCACCTTCACCATCACCACCCAGCGTGTGCAGATCGAGCGGGGGATCTTCTCCAAGGTGAAGGACAACCTCGAGTTGTTCCGGGTTGATCACTTCGACGTGGTCAAGCCCTTCGGGATGCGTTTGCTGGGCCAGTGCCAGGTGCATTTGCACTCGTCCGATCAGGGTATGTCGTCGGTCTATCTTTACGGCATCGACGGCCTCGAGGCCGTGGCCGATACGTTGCGCGACTGTTCCCTGCGCGAACGCGCACGCCGTCGTGTGCTGCCGGTGGAGCAGATGTAGCGTACCGAACCGCTGCCAGGATGCTTGTGGCTCCTCTGCGCACCAGACGCTTGTCGCTGCCTTGCTGCAAATGGCTCCATTCGGCTTCCGGGTTCTCCCCTCCCATTCGTAAAATCAGCGCTCTGAACGGCGCCACGCCATCCCTTCGGAGAAGCTCGTGAAGTCACTATTCGTCGTATTTGCAGGCCTGCTGTTGATGGCGTCCACAGCCACCCGCGCCGATGTGGCGGCCTCGCGCTTGTCGCAGATTTCCGACCCGGACACCCGCGCGTGGTGGCAGGCGACGGAGGCGTTGTCGAGTGATGCGATGACGGGGCGCGACATCGGATCGGCTGGTTACGATCATGCGGCGGCTCTGGTGGCCAAACGATTCGCGGCCGCCGGGCTGAAGCCCGCCGGTGAGAACGGCACGTGGTTCCAGCCGATCCGGTTTGATGATTGGTTGGTCAGCACCGAAGGCACGCATATCGCGGTCGGCCAGCAAGCCCTGCGTTTGCTGCACGACCTTTCGGTGCGGCCATCACCCGGCATGCCGACGACGCTCGATGCGCCGATGATGTTTGGTGGTTACTGCTCACCGGGCACCTTGGGTGACGCGCACGGCAAGCTGGTGATTTGCTATGGCTGGCGGCGCGCCGGTCACACCACCGGTGGCGAGCGCCTCAAGGCAGTGCAGCAGGCGGGTGCGCTGGGCATGCTTTCATTGGCCGATGCGGGCTTCACGGCAGAACCGATGCGCTGGCCGGTGGCCTACGCACGGGATGTCGCGCCGGTCGGCGCAGCAGCCCCGGTGGCGGATCACCTGTTGCTGGCCCAGCTCAACGCCGATGCGCTGGCAGCGGTCATCGCAGGCTCCGGCCATGACGCCGCGCAACTGCTGGCCGCGGCCGTTGCCGGCAAACCGCTGCCCTGCTTCGATGTACCGACGCACTTTCGAGCGCACTTCCAGCTGCAGCACCGCGTCATCACTTCCGCCAACGTGCTGGGCCTGCTGCCCGGTACCGACGCCGCCGTGGCCAAGCAGACGATTGTGGTGTCGGCGCATCTGGACGGCTATGGTCGCGGCGAATCGGTGCAAGGTGATGACATCTACAACGGTACGCTTGACGATGCCGCCTACGTGGCGCTGCTCGAACAACTGGCCGCACGGCGTCACGGCCAGGGCTTCCGGCGCCCGGTGTTGTTTGCGGCGTTTACCGGCGAAGAAAAGGGCTTGCTCGGCAGCCGCTGGTTCGTGGCACACCCCACGGTGCCAATGCAGTCGATTGCTGCCGACATCAATCTCGATCAGGTCCGCCCGATTTTTCCGCTCGACCTGTTGACCGTGCATGCGCTTGACGACAGCACCCTGGGCGATACCGTTCGTACCGTGGCGACGGCTATGGGGATTGCGGTGCAGCTCGACCCCGAGCCCGAGCGCCAATTGCTGCGTCGTTCGGACCACTGGCCCTTCCTGCAGGCCGGCGTTCCTTCGACGGGTTTCGTGTTCGGCTATCGACCGGGCAGTGATGCCGAGCGCAAATACCGCCACTGGTACCAGGTTCAATACCACCGGCCCCAGGACGATCTGGGTCAGCCGATGGACTGGGCCGCCGCGGGCAAGTTCAACCGCTTCTTCTACGCTTTGGTGGAGTCAGTTGCCGATGGCGATGCCGCCCCCGGATGGAAGGCCGGCAGTCCGCTGAAGCCCCCGGCCGCGAAGCATTGATGGCGCCTGCCTCGTTGAAACCAGCGGCTTGGTTCGTCCATCGGTGCGCTGACAAGACCCCGTCAGCGTGCACTACCGCCGCGCTCCGGGTTCAAGTGGTGTGACAGAGGCCCTCCAAGGCGAGCGTATAGTTCTTCTGGCAAAGGCCCTTGGGAGGAGCTCGCGATGAAAGCAGACGACGGTGCAGAACAGCGGCACGATGCCGAGGGAATTTCCTCTGTTCCCGCGACCCAGGTTGGCCGCGTGCATGCCGTGATCAGGCAGGTGGTTGCGATGGCGCCAGGCTTCCTGCGCGGTGATATCGACGCCGACCAGATGGCGAACACGATGGTGCACGCAGCGCGCAGTTACGTCGAACAAGAGCAAGCGACCGGCAGTGACGGGGCTCCGCATGATGCAGAGGCAGAGGCGTTGCAGGGTGCGTTGACGGAACTGATGGCGTGCGGTTCGGGGTACCTCGCCAACCGCTGCGACGCAGCTTGTGTCGCCCGCACCATGAGCGAAATGGTGCGTGAGTTCGGAAGCGGGCAGTCACGGTCTGCCTGAAGGCGAAGTGCGTCATTGTTCGAGAGCCTTGGCGCGTTTCCATGGCGAATCCGGCATGCCGTTGTGATGGTTGCCTGCTTCTACAGCCATCGAATATCCGGCAGACTGAGCCTTGCCGAAGACTTTGCTGGGGGAGCGCCTTGAGATCCATACGTGGCCACGGCCTGCGGCTTGCCTTGATTGACGGCGCGCGGCAGGTGATTGCCGACCGCGATACCTTGAACCGGATCAATGTCTTTCCGGTGGCTGATGGTGACACCGGCAGCAATCTGGCCTTCACCATGAGCAGCGTGCTCAGTGGTGCGCTGAGTCGTCGCGTCGCCAGTGTGGGCGAGTTGATGCGGCGAGTGAGCGAGGACGCCATCGATGGCGGCCGTGGCAACTCCGGTGCGATCCTGGCGCAGTTTCTGGCCAGTGTGGCCAGCAGCCTTGGTGACCGTGTGGCGGTAGCGCCGGCGCAGCTTGGGCTGGCCGTGCGCGCTGGCGCGAAGGCCGCCCGCGAGGCGGTGGCTGATCCGCGCGAAGGCACCATGCTCAGTGTGATTACGGCGTTTGCCGAGGCGCTGGAACATCGCGACGAAGTGCACGACATCAGGGCATGGTTTGCGCATGCGCTGGAGGTGGCGCGCAAGGCGCTGGCACATACCCCGCAGCAATTGCCGGTGTTGCTGAAAGCCGGGGTGGTGGATGCAGGTGCGCAAGGTTTTCTTGATTTGCTCGAAGGCATTGCAGCGTTCCTCGGTGGCGCCTCGCCATCGCACGGCGTGCCGCGGTTCGAGTCCACCGATCCGGTCTTGGTGAGTGATCATGGGGACGCCGCGAATGCCGACCTCACGCATCGCTGGTGCACTGAATGTCTGCTGCTTGGCGACGCGCTGGATGTGGGCAAGCTGCGTGCCGAAGTCGCGCGCCTCGGCGCATCCAGTGTGGTGGTAGCCGGCTCGCCGACGCGTGTGCGTTTGCATGCGCACCTCGATGCACCGCAGATGCTGTTCGAGTTGGCTGGTCGCTTTGGTCGGGTCGAATCGACCAAAGCCGATGACATGCAGGCGCAGGCGCGCACGGCGGCTGATGCCACTGCGGTGGCAGTGATCACCGACAGTTCCGCCGATCTTCCCGACGGTGTGGCTGAAGCCTTGAACATTCACGTGGTGCCGCTGCGACTCAATTTCGGCGAGCAGGACTATCTGGACAAGGTTGGCATGAGTCCGGCGCAGTTCTATCGCAAGTTGCGCGAGCAGGATGTCTTGCCGCGCACCAGTCAGCCACCGCCGGGTGACTTCCGGCGGCAGTTCGAATTCCTGCTGTCGCATCACCCGGCGCTGGTATATGTCGGCGTGGCACGCGCGGTTTCCGGCACCATCCAGTCAGCCGAATCGGCAGCGCAACGCAGCGCCGACGGTCGCAGCTTCATCATCGACAGTGCCAACGTTGCCGGTGGTCAGGCCTTGTTGGCGATAGCGGCGGCTGAGGCCGCGCGACGAGGCGATGACGCGGCGGCGATCGTGGCGCGACTGGAAGCGCTGCGTCCCCTCACGCTGACCTGGGCGATGACGACGGATCTGAGCATGGCGGTGCGCGGTGGACGTCTGCCGGCGTGGAGCAAGCGGGTGGTTGAGACGCTTGGTCTGACGCCGATTGCGCGGATCAAGCCCAGCGGCAAACTCGGCGTGGTGACGGGCTTGCTGGGTCGACGACATTTGCCCGAGCGCTTTGCAAGATACGTGGCCAAGCGAGTGGATCGAAGCGTGCGCTGGCGCCTGATCGTCGGCCACTGCGACGCGCCGAGTGGTGGCGCGCAACTGCTCGAGCAGTTGCGCAGAATGCTGGATTGCCAGGACGCGTGGCTGGTGGAAACCGGTCCGGCGATTGGTGCCCACGCTGGTCCCGGCACCCTGGTGGTGAGTCTGCAGCCGGTGGAGGCGTAAGCCATGGGCAGGTGTGCTGGTTCATTCGATGACGAGGTCGCTGCATGATTGTGGTTCTGCTGGTGGTTGCCTATTTGCTGGGCTCGCTTTCCGGCAGCCTGCTGTTGGGCAAATGGCGCGGCGTGGACATCCGCACACTCGGCAGCGGCAATGCCGGTGGTACCAATGCGCTGCGCACGCAAGGTGTGTGGTTTGCGCTTGGCACAGTGTTGATTGATGTCGGCAAGGGGGTGCTGGCGACCTGGCTGGCGGCGCACTGGTTGCCGGCGTCGATGTGGCCGTGGAGCGGTTACGCGTGTGCGCTGGCGGCGGTGGTCGGTCATGTGTGGCCGGCGTTTCACGGCTTTCGCGGTGGCAAGGGTGCCGGCACCCTGATCGGCGCGCTGTGCGTAGTGTGGCCGATGGCGTTGTCGGTGGTACTGGGGGTCTGGTTGCTCAGTCTCATGCTGAGCGGCTACGTCGGCCTTTCCACCGTGCTGGCCGGTTTCAGCTTGCTGGTGCTGGCGCTGTTTGCGCCCGAGCAGCCATGGCGGCTGGTGTTTGCCGCGAGCGTGGCCTTGCTCTTGCTGTTCACTCATCGCGCGAATATGGCGCGGTTGCGTGCGGGAACCGAGCCGCGTTTCGAACGCGTGCGGGTGCTGGGTCGTTTGTTCGTACGTTGAAGCTGACGTCGAGAGGTGAGTCGATTCAGGCCGGAATCGCCGTGCTGCCTGGCACTATCCCGGCTGACGCGTCAGTGACAGCATGGGAACGCGGCCGATGGCTGCAGCCGGGCTACGAGTCGTGGTGGTGACCATGACCACGGCGGTTCGGGAGCCCAACCTGAAAACCTCGAGGAATTTGCCCATGAACACACGTTTCGGAATGACGGCGTTGCTGCTGCTTGCGTTGCCGGTGTTGGCGCATGCGTCGTGTGACAGTGCGAAGGCCAGCATCGATGCCAAGATCAAGGCCAACGGCGTTTCATCGTTCACCCTCAGCGTGGTTGATGCCGGCAAGGGTGCAGCAGACGGCAAGGTGGTCGGCCAGTGCGAAGGCAGCAAGGAAATTGTCTACCAGAGGGGAACTGCCGCCGCTCCCGCAGAGAAGGCGGCCAGCCCGGCCGAGCCGGCGCCTGCGAGTTCCAGTGCTGGTTGAGTGGACCTTGCCGGATAACACAGCCGGCAAACGGATCGGGTTCATCCAGCCCATGTGGCGAATGAGCCCGACTCCGTGGGCCGGCCTTGTGTTGAACAGAGGCGGCAAGCCGGGTGGCCGGGACAAGTTGCGGGCTGCTTTTCGCATGAGTTCATGAAGATCGATTGATGCTCCGAGACGCCAAACCTGCCGACTTCCCCACGATCCTTGCGCTCAACGAGGTCTTTGTGGCCGTGCTCAGTCCACTGGATGACGCGCACCTGGCGCAGCTGCATGCGCAGGCGGCGTACCATCGCGTGATCGAAGACGAAACGCAGGTGATCGCCTTTCTGCTCGCCTTCCGCGAGGGCGCGGATTACGACGGCAGCAACTATCGCTGGTTCGCCGAACGCTACGCGCGTTTCCTTTACGTGGATCGCATCGTGGTTGCCGGTGGCGGGCAGGCGCAGGGCGCTGGCAGTGCGCTTTATCGCGATGCGATGGCACGGGCTTCAGCCGCCGCGGTGCCGTTGATTACCTGCGAGTTCGACATGGAGCCGCCGAACCCGGCTTCTGCACGTTTTCATGCGAAGCATGGTTTCCGCGAAGTCGGCCAGCGACAGCTCGGTGGTGGCAAGAGGGTTTCCATGCAGGTACTCGATGTCTCCCGCGCAGCAAGCCAGAACCTGGAGCGGGAAAGCTGAGTCGGCGACGCCGGGGCCGGTTGCAGCAAGCTCGCCAGGCGGGTCCTGATCTGCTTGAGCTGGCACCAAGAGGTGGCGTGCGCTCGGACGGCGTGAGCTTCATCAGTCCAGGCAGCGCCAGTCAGTTCGGACGATTTGTCGGTGTGTGTTACGACCCACGCGGCTCGCGCAACGCCGTTCCGCAACTTGGGCACTGGCCGGTATACAAGGGGTTTCTGCCCAGATACGCCCCGCATTTCGGGCAACGCCAGTTGCGGTAGGTGAACACGCCAACAAAGATCAGGACCACGAAGGCCAGTGGCAGCATGAGCCCGTGCAGCGCCCCACCACTGGACGGAGACTTGAGCGCCCAGACCAGGAATATCGCCGTCGGCACGGCCATCAGCCATTGCCTGAAAAATAGTCGGCGAAATGCTTGCGTCACCGCCGGATCCGTACTGCTTGGTGCCGGTGGCTTGCTGCGAAAGGCCTGTGCTAGCAGCAGTACGATGACCGTCAACGCAATCACCAGCAGCATGTTCATGGCGGTCCCCGTTTGATGCGGCCGTGGTACTTGCGACGATCATACTGCGACTGCTGAACAGTGAAGTCATGATCCGTTTGCTTGCCCGATGGTGCGTGCGTCGATGAGCGTGGTTTCATCACAGGTACCGGCCGGTTTGCTTGTCGTGACCCGTCCTCGCGCAGGATTCGCAGGCTGTTAGCATTGGACGGTCTTCGACGAACAGGCGACCTCATGCATCAGCGACCGAGCAAGGCGCGAGCGATCGTGTGGTGGATGGTTCTTGCGGCAGGCATCGCACTCGGCGTCTCGCCGGTGTTCGCCACCGAGCCGGCCACGACCGTGCATGCCGGCGTGCTCGAAGGTGCGCCCTACCGCATCGATATTCCAGCCGGCTGGAATGGCGATCTGGTGATGTTGATGCACGGCTACGAGCCCGCCTTTTCGCAGCGCAAGCTGCCGATGCATGCGGCCGACGCCACGCATGTTTTTGTGCAGCGAGGCTATGCCGTGGCGCAGAGCGAGTATGCGTCCAGGGGCTGGGCGGTTCGCGATGCCGTTGCCGACAACGAGCGTCTTCGCCGCTACTTCGTCTACGCATTCAAGCGCCCGGCACATACCTATATCTACGGCTTTTCGCTGGGTGGTCTGGAAACGGTGGCAAGTATCGAACGCTATCGCCACACGTATGCGGGGGCGCTGGCCATGTGTGGTACCACGGTGTCGACACCGGAACTCATGTCACGCGCCGTACTGACCCCGTTGGTGGCGTTCGATGCATTGATTCCCGGTGTGCTGCCGGACCTTGCCGCGGCTGGCTCGCCGTCCTTCGTTCCCCCGAATGTCTTCGCCAAGGCACTGCAGGCGCATCCGCAACAGGCCGCCGTGTTGAACGGGCGCCTGCAGGAAACGCCTGAGCGACTGCCCGGTGCGTTGATGCTCTACTACATGGTGCTGCGAGAATTTGACCAGCGTGCGGGCGGCATGCCGGTGGACAATCGGCATACGGTCTACCACGGCTTTGGCGACGATGCTTCGTTCAATCAACGCGTGCATCGCTACGCCGGCTCACCTTCCGCGATGGCGTACGCCAAGACGGACGTGACCGTGACCGGCAACATCGCCACGCCACTGGTGATGCAGTGGAATGCCTTCGACCCGACCATTCCCGCGCGTTTCCATCCGGTCTACCCGGAGCAGGTGCGTGCCGCAGGCAACGGCAAGTGGTTGACCATTCTTCCGCCGGTGGGTGACGGGCATTGCGAGTTCACCGACCAGCAACTGGGTGCGGCATTCCAGACCCTGGTGCACAAGGCTGGCTCGTTGGGCCATTGAGGGCAGCCACTCGCGGCATGGTCTGGCGGTCGCGGGCGCGGCTCAGGCCCGCAGCAAGGTGGGCATGTCAAGATCCATGCCGGCTGGATCTTCAATCCCGACGATGCTGTCGGACTGATCCTCAAGGTCGAGTACGACCGGCTCGATATCCTGGTTGGAAGGCAGCGAACGGAACGCTCGGACGGTGGGCATCAAGGTGCTGCTTTGCCCTTGCGTCAAAACCACGGCAAGCCGATCCGATTGCAGCCGCACCAGGGTGCCGGTCGGATAGATGCCGATCATTTTGACGAAGGTGTGGAATATTTCGCGATCGAAATGGCCGTCCTGCCATTCCGCCATCCGGCGAATGGCCTCGACCGGCTGCCAGCCTTTTTTGTACGGACGATCGGACGTGATGGCGTCATACACATCGCAGATCGCGCCCATGCGCGCCGCACGGCTGATGGCGTCGCCGGCCAGCTTGTCCGGATAGCCACTGCCGTCGACTTTCTCATGATGGTGCAGGCAGACATCCAATGCGACCGGATAGGAATTCGAGATCCCACGCAGGATGTCCCAGCCGGTTTGCGGGTGCAGGCGCACCGAGGTCATTTCCAGCGGACTCAGTCGTCCGGGCTTGTTCAAAATCGTGTCGGATATGCCGACTTTGCCGATATCGTGCAGCAGCCCGGCTATGCCCAGGTCGGTCAACGCGCCGCCGTCAAAACCGAGGCAGCGCCCCAGCGCCATCATCAGTGCCGCTACCGCCACCGAATGCAGATAGGTGTAGTCGCCCTTCTTCTTCAGCCTGACGACGCTGAGCATCGCGGCCGAATTGCGCATGATGGCGTCGCTTAGTTCCTCGACAATATTGCTGGCGGCAGCCACATTCAGCGCCTTGCCCATCCGCGCATCACGGAACAGCGTCTTCACCACGCCCTTGGCCCGTTCACGCACGGCCTCGGCCTGCAGCACTTCCAGGCCGAAGGTTGTGTGTGGCAAGGCCGGCTCACGCACCACCGCGCTGACTTCGGCATTTTCGCTGGTCGCTGACGGCTCGTGTGGTGTCGATTCGACATCCAGTCCCTTGCTGGTGTCGATCCAGATCTCCCGATCGCCCAACGCCCGCATGGTGCGCAGTGTCTTGCTATCGGTGACCAGGAACGACAGTTTCCAGAACGGATGGTCAACCCATTTGCCACCTATCTTGTAGATGTACATGCCCTCGGTGATCTGGGCGCTGGAGACTTTCTTCAGGGGCGACATCATTTTCTGAGCAATCCGGATTTCTTCAAGCTTTGCCAATTTTTTCTGACGCTTTCGCCGCAAATGATCAGGACAGCAGGCCGGTCGCCGAGGCGCTCTCCATGCATGCCGGAGCAAGCCATCTGCCAGTCCGGCAATGCCAGAGGGTGTCGGCCGCCTGGGCCGAAGCTTGAGGACCATTCGCGGGGTCCGCTTTACGCTGCGGCGCTGCGCGGGCAGACGTGAGCTTCACCGGTGCTGGCGTGGGTCGCCGGCCGCCTGTCCAGACGCGTCAATGCCCGTGTGGCGCATGAACTGGATCCATTTGCCTGGCGGCGCAGCGTGTGCATCCGACGGATGCAGCAGGCCTGCAGCTCCGCGCTCGAATACGCCGCTGAGCCCTGTTCACTGGAACGTGACGCCGCCTTTGACCGATCGTTGGCCTGGCGGGAGGTGCGCGCGTCAACGGGACAGAATCCGTGCGGATGGTACGCGATGAGAGCGCACTGCAGTACGGAACCGTGGTGCGCTACGGCTAAGTTGCGACGTAGGTCGCGAAATGGCCTTTGGCCGAGTTCTTGACCGTGTACATGGCCTGGTCCGCGTTCCTGAGCAGCTCTTCCGGGTTTGTCGCGTGATCAGGAAACAGGGCGATGCCGATGCTGCAACGGGCCTGCAGCAGATTGTCGTCGTAGGGAATCGGGTCCGCGAGCGCGGCAATGATCTTCTCGGCCACCGGTGTGACGGCATCCATATCCTCAACATCATCCAGGATCACCAGAAACTCGTCACCGCCAAGCCGGGCGACGGTATCCACCAAACGAATGCAGTTGCACAGCCTTTCAGCCACGCGCTTCAACACGTAGTCGCCTGCGTCATGACCGCAGGCGTCATTGATGTCCTTGAAGTTGTCCAGGTCGATGAACAGCAACGCCGTGCGTCGTTTGTTGCGGGTTGCGCGGTCGCAAGCCATGTTCAATCGATCGCGTGCCAGTCGCAGGTTCGGCAGTGTCGTCAGCGCATCGTGATTGGACAGGTTGGCAATTTCATCGCGCTGCACTTCGGTAGTTGCGACGGCATCAGCCAGCACCTTGTTGATGTCCTTGTAATACGCCGCATCGAGCGCGACCTGATTTTGCAGGCCTTTGTAGCACCAGATCAGGCTTTGCGTTTCTGCAGAAGTCAGGGCGAGTGCATTCCCCCATTGAAGGTTCTCGATGCGCTCTTCCAGCGCCCGGCCAAACGCCTTCGATTTCAGGCGAAAGCGAATCGTGATCAGGATTCTGCTGAACTGCGGATGCGGCTCATAGGGTTCGGTGTCGATCTCGACATGGACGTACTCCATGTCATCGAACAGCATGCAGCCACCGTAGAACACGCCTCTGACATACTCTGGGGAAAGTGGCGTGACATTCTCGTAGACGGTCATGCCGGCCTCTTCGTCCATGGACAGAAGGCGGCACCAGCCAATTTCCTCAGGGCTTCCGCCACGGACTACCGAGTTGTATCCGCCACCTTCCTGATTGGCGTAGAGCCAGTCCATGCCGGAATGGATCATCTCCTTCCCGGGGCCTTGCTGGTACCAGATGCGCAGAAAATTGATACCAGCGCGGAAGAAAATGCTGCGCGACGATGGAACGGCGTGATCGATCTGCCGAAGACAATCGATCAGCATCGAATACGGATACCACTGTTCCGGATCAATCTTGCTTTCAGCCAGGTGCACGCCACCCTGCGGGAGAATACGCAGGTGGTAGAACGACTCAACCAGGCCGAGCAAAAAGGAGCCGGCAACTTCGCCTCTGACTGGAACGGTGGTGTTGGTCCGATAGGGCATGGCGCGCAGGCGCTCCTTTGAAGTGGTGACTGACCACAGCAGGGCTGACGCGCTGACGTTACACCTTCAGATGGCCGGCCGGGTTCCCCGCTGTCCATTCTTGCCAATCCGCCTTTTTGCTGCAACAACAGGCATGCGGCGGATTGTTGTTGCGCCAGGCAGGCCAGCCGTTGTCGGCGGGGCGGGCCGGCTCCGCTCCGGCTTGATGCTTTGGTCCGTGCGCGAGCTTCGGTCAACGCAGCCGACGGCCAGAGGTGGATGCCAAAATCAGGGAGAACGACATGTCGATTGGATGGACTTTGCTGGGCACCTTCGGTCAGCTGGTGCTGGCTTACCTGCTTTTCATGCTGGTGGCCTTCTCCGGGGGAGGCCTTGCCAGCAACAGTCGGGTCAGCCCGGCGCAAATGCAGCTCCTTGATTGGTCGCTGTTCGCGCTACCTGGCAGCTGTGCGCTGAGCGCGGCAATCGTGTCGGGTCTGCACTGGGCAGGTGGCAGTGCCCGCTGCTATGGGTGGTACGCCCTGCCGCTGGCGGCAGCGGTACCGTATTTCAGCTATCTGAGCATGCTGACCAGGCAGATACGCAACCGCCGCTGACGTGCTCTTTGGCGTCGCGGGCTACTGGTGTGTGCATTCCTCGGCGTCCCGCCACGCAACGCCACACAAAAGGGCTAGTCTGTGGCTTTGACGTGGCAGGAGAGTTCGGCATGACTACGCTTTCCGGCAAGACCGGCAACGGTTTCACGTATGAAGGCGAGTACGAGGCCGCCAGTGGCGGACGCATCCTGTGGAGCGCCACGTTCCGCCGTGACGGCGCCTATGCCGGTGTGCGGCATGGGCGACTGCATGACATGCAGGATGTAGCAACAGCCACGCTGGACGAGCGGGTGCAGGCGAGTATCGAATCCACCTGGACCAACGCGACCTGAGGGATGGCTGCCAACGCGCGCGCAAGATGGCGTGTTGCGTGAGCCCGACGCGGCTCACGGTCCAGCGGAAAGCGCGGCCAGTTTGGCCACGGTATGGAGGTTGCGTGCGGTGCCGGCCTTCGCGGATGGAATCGCCAGCCGCGAGTCAGCCATGCCGTCACCGTAGTGCACGTAGATTTCGCGCTTGCCCAGTGCCAGTCGTTCCCGCTTTTGGTGACGAATATCGTCCAGCGCTTCAGCCGCTGGTGGCGCGTCCAGAAAGATCGCCACCACGCGATTGCCGGGTGCTTCGGCAAACGGATTGTCAGCCAGCACCTGCGCCATGTCGGCCGCCGTGCGCACCAGCACGCCGACCGGCTTGCCGGCATACGCGTGCAGCGACTTCTCCAGCTTTGCCTGCACTGCGGATTCGCCCAGCTTGCTGGTGAATAGCAGGTTGCCACTGGCGATCCATGTGCGCACGTCGCCGAAGCCGGCGGCCTCACCGATCGCCTTGAGGTCACTCATCGGCAGCTTGCCGGTGCCGCCCACATTCACGGCACGAAGAAGGGCGATGTAGTGGGTCATGGTGGGGTCATTCCGGTATCCAGGCTGCCTGAGTTTCAGCGGGACGGCGGATGGTGGCAAGCCATGCCGGCACGTTGCCGGGCGGAGCGCGACAGTCATGGCTGGCTCTTGCATGCCTGCATTTGGTAGTTTGTCGAGACACTCACGGCGCCGTTGCGGACGCCGGAGTTCACACAAGGAAGGGGACAGGGGATGAAGCGACTTTTTTCAGTGCTGGTTGCGCTGGCGTTGGCGTGTGTCAGCGTGACTGCGCTGGCGCAGGATGACGATGCGGATGGCCTGCCGTGGCAGAAGGGGCCGGTGACCGTGCAGCTTGGCGACCAGGCCACCTTGAACGTGCCGGAGGGGTATGCGTTTCTGGATGCCGCAGGTACGGTGAAGTTCAACGAGGTCGCCCACAACCCGCCTGGCGATGGTGATGAATACACCATGGCAGGCAAGGGCTGGGTGGCATTCTTTTCCTATGGCGACGTGGGCTACATCAAGGACGATGAAACGATCGATGCCGATGCCATCCTCGCCAATATCCGCGAAGGCACCGCAGCAGCCAATAAAGAACGGCGCGCGCGTGGCTGGGGCGAAATGAGCATTCTTGGCTGGAGCGCACGGCCCGAATACGACACCCAGTTGAAGTCGCTGACCTGGTCGATACTTGGCGAAGACCAGAGCACCCACGAGAAAGTGGTGAACTACAACGCCCGCCTGCTGGGACGTCACGGCGTGATGAGCGTGGTGATGGTCACTGACCCGGCAACGCTGGCCACGTCCATCATGGACTTCAAGCGGCGGGTGAAAGGTTTCGAATACGTCTCCGGCGAGTCGTATGCGGAGTATCAACCCGGTGATCACGTGGCCGCCTATGGTCTGGCGGCGCTGATCACCGGCGGTGCAGCAGCGGTGGCGGCGAAGAAGGGCTTGTTCAGTGTGATCGGCGGCTTCCTGGTGGCGGCCTGGAAGTTCGTGCTGGCCGGTCTGGTCGCGGCCAGCGCGTGGTTCAAGTCGCTGTTCAAGCGGAAGTAGCTGCCGATGTGGCTGCACGAGCAGTGGCTTTTGATGGTCGCGATCGCCTGTCTGTATCTCTATGACTCGGCCTTGTTGCTGTTTCACAACGAGCTGGTGCTGGAGGCACGCGCTAGCGGCTACGTCGTATCGGGCGGCTCGGCGATCGAGCTGGGTGGCCGGCATGTATTCCTGCCGAACCCGTGTTGCCCGCATCGTGCGCTGGCGCGGCTGAGCTGGCCGCATGGCGGCTCGGCGGAGTGGCGCCCGGAGCGCTGGCGGCGCGCACGGCTGGCGGTGTCGGTCATCGCGCCATGGACCTGGTGGCTGCTGGGTCTGTTCTTCGTGGCCTTGCCGCTGGCGCTGTGCTTCGCTGCCGACATCGTCTTGCTCGGCTGGTTGCTGCTGACTTATCTGAGCATCATCGCGATGCTGGCGCAGGTATGGCGTTATCGGCAGGCGCTGGGGCTCACTCCGCGAGCGGTAGGGGCGTTGGCTGCGGATGCGTTGCTGTGCGCTCCCTTTGCGCTGAACATCGTCAGGAAAATCAGCTTGCGTCAGGCCGCCGCCGCGCCGCTGCATGCGTTTGCCGCGTCGATGCTGTCCAGCGCCGAGCGTGTCGCGCTGGCCGGCTTGTTGCGCGAAAGAATCCACATCAGCCTCGATCATCTTGAGCCGGCCAGCGAGTCAAGCGCTACGCTGCTGGCTTATCTCGATCAGTACCAGGACGACATCCCGTGACGTTGTTGCAGATCATCATCATCGTGGCGGGTCTGTTCATCGGCTACCGCCTGGTCAGCTACATGCTGTCGCCCGGCACGGGTGATGACGACCCACGTTCGCGACCGCCACCTGATCCTCGCCATGCCGCGGATGAGGGTCGGGAGCGTCCGCGGCCATGGGGCTGGCACGACACGGCTGCGCCGCCGTGGTACGAGACGCTGGGTGTATCGGAGACGGCGAGTCGGGAACAGATCGACAGTGCGTACCGCCAGCAGATCAGCCAGTACCACCCGGACAAGGTAGCCACCATGGGCGAAGAGATTCGTCGGGTGGCCGAGGCGCGCACGAAAGCGATCAACGCGGCCTATGACGTTGCCGTGGGAATTCGGCGTTAGCGCACTACCCGCGGACTTCGCTCGCCGCTACCGCCAGTCCCGATACCACGCCGAGCGACGGATCGCCCAACACCAGTGGCAGTTCCGGGAAGCAGGCTTGCACGCGTGCCCGGATCTGCGGTGAGCGTGACGTACCGCCGGTGAGAAACACGCTGACAGGCACTTCACTCAGTTCGCCACGCACGCTGTCCAGTGTGCGCTCGAGTTGGCGCAGGAAGGCTTCGATGCCGGCATCAAGATCCTCGCTGCCCGCATCGACAGCCAGACCTGGCTCGATGAAGTCCAGTTCGGCGCGGTAGTGTGGCGCGCTGCTGAGGATGATCTTGGTGCGTTCCGCCAACTGATTGAGGCGGGTGGTGGCGCCGAGTCCCTGCAGCGCGCGCAGACGCTTGCCGTAAGGTTCATCGATCAGGCGATAGTTCTGCTTGCGGAACTCGCGCTGCTTCGGCAGGTTGTGCACGCTGGCGGCTTCGACGAACTGGTGTTGCGGTACGCGGATGCTGTCCTTGCCCAGCAGCGGCATGAAGCTGTGCAGACTGATGCTTACATCAAGGTCGGTACCGCCCTTGGGCAATCCCCAACTGCGCACGATATTCGGCGTGATGCCGCCGCCGAGTTCCGCATGCGCGACATCGGTGGTGCCGCCGCCGATATCGACGATCAGTGCGTGCTGTCGTGCGTCGAGGCTCTTGTGGTAATGCATGGCGGCAGCCGCAGGTTCTTCGAGAAAGCGCACTTCGTCGAAACCGGCCACACCGGCGGCTTCGCGCAGAATCTCAATCGCCTGCTCCGACCCTTGTGCGCCCATCGAACTGCGGAATTCCACCGGCCGACCGATCACCGCGCCGCGCACGGCCACGCCAAATTGACGGCTGGCGCAAAGCCGGATGTGTTCGAGGATGTGCGTGGCGATATGCACGATTACCTTGCGCACCTGCGGGTCCAGCCGATAGCCGAACATCGACTTCGGTGACTCGATCAGGTTGCCGCCGCCGCTGTCCAGATAGCCTTCCACCGCCTCTTCGCCGAACAGCGCGTGCTGGAAACTGGCGACTGAGGCGGTGGCTTCGCGGGTCTGCTGTTCCATCCACTGTCGACGCACCACGCGCAAGGCATCACGTTGCATGTCGCCTTCGCTGCGTGCGACGGCCGTCTGCCCGCGGGCGGCAGCAGCGGTGGCCATTTCGCGCTGACGGGTGCGGGCCAAACGCAGTTCGATTTCCAACTGGGCCGAAAGCTCGGGCGTCAACTGGAAGTCTGCGGGATCGGGCACCAGTTCGGGAAAATACACGGCGGTGCGGAACTGCTCGCTGGCGCCGAAGCGCACCAGTTGCAGTTCACCGTTGATGATGGCGCCGGCTGCCGAATAGCTGGTGCCGAAGTCGATACCAATATGCATGAAGAGGGTGGCTTGCGTGATCTCGACCGCACAGTATGACGGCTCGGTCAGCTCTGCCCCAGTGCTGTCTGATTGCACTGTTCAGCTGCTACCGTGCCACGCATCAAATATCGCGCCGATGGGAGGCAACGCATGGAACCCGATTTCTGGCTGCAGCGCTGGCGCGAGGGTCACACTGGCTTCCATCAGCAGCAACCGACGCCCTGGCTGGTCGAGTATTGGCCGACCTTGTCGCTGGCGCCCGGCAGCCAGGTACTGGTGCCGCTGGCGGGCAAGTCACTCGACCTGATCTGGCTGGCAGCGCAGGGGCATCGCGTGCTGGGGGTGGAGTTGTCGCCGTTGGCGGTGGAGCAGTTTTTTTCCGAGCACGCGTTGACCCCGCAGATATCGGAGTCGCGTTACGGTCGTCATCATCGTGCCGGCAATATCGAGCTGATCTGCGGCGATGTGTTCGGTGTCGACGCCGAGCTGCTGGCCGGTTGCGCGGCAGTCTATGACCGCGCCGCGCTGATTGCCTTGCCGCCGCAGCTGCGGCGGCGTTATGTGGACGAAGTGTATGGACGGCTTCCGGCGGACTGTCGTGGCTTGCTGATCACGCTGGAATATCCCGCCCAGGAAAAATCCGGCCCGCCGTTCACGATGCCTGAGGCGGAAGTGCGTGAACAACATGGCCGCGCATGGGAGGTGCTGGCGCTGGAACGTCGCGACGTTCTCGCTGAACAACCCGGTTTCATCGCCGACGGCGTGACTTCGCTGGTATCGGTGGTGTATCGATTGACGCGAAAGCCGCGAGATCACTGACCTGTGCAGAAGCTTCGCGAGGCGTGCGACGGATGCTGGACACAGCCCACCTTCAGTTGCTTGCTCGGGTGTGGTTCGACTTGCCAAAATGGCGGCTTTGCCACGGAAGGTGCAGGTCACGATGTTGCAATTGCTCAATCTATTCCTGGTGATCTTCGGCGTGATTGCCGGCGGTGCAGGTCTCTTCAGCTGGCGTAGCTATCCGCTCATGGCTGGCTGTTTGCTGGTGTCTGGACTGCTGTTGATCGGGTTGGCTTATTTCAGTGATCGTCGGCGTGCACGTGGCGTCGAGCAGCGCAAGCAGGCCGCAATCCGGCAGCGTATCGATGCGCTCACCAAACGACCGATCAACTCGTCGCAGACGTTGAAGGTTGGTGGAAATCTGCGCACCTTGCTTGCTGCGTTGTTGATGGCTTTGCTGGGCGGCATCCTGCTGTACGTTGGTTTGCACGCCCGCTCGCGCGAGATGCTGCCCTTGCTGGGCGGTGCGTTTCTGCTGGCGTTGGGGCTGTTCACGTTGGTACGGGCCGCGGCTGGCCTCGGCCAGCCCACGCTGGAATTGGGTGCCGCTGGATTCGTGACGCCTTTCACCGGGCGCATCGCCTGGCGTGACGTTTCGGGCATCTACCTGCAACGCGTCGTTTCGCGCAATGACCAGGAAATTCACGCTTTGCTGTTCCGCGTGCAGGACTTCGCGCGGGTCGTACCGCGGGTGCATTGGACCGATCGTCTGCTGGCGGTGTTCCATCTGGGCGCGCTCGCCAAGGGCGTGGTGAGTGTGAGCCTGCCTTCGTCGGGGGAACCGCCGGCGGCAATCTACGCGCTGGCCCGAAAGCTGTGGACCGACGCGACCGGCAACGATTTCGACTGGAGCCCCGGTCGGTCGAACTCATACAACGATGCAATCAAGCGAGCCCAGACGTTTACGTCACACCTGCAAGAGCCCGGTGCGATGGAGGCCGCGTTGGCTGATCCGGAGCAGATGGAGCGGGCGATGGCCCAGATGGACCGCGATATGGCGATGATCACGGCGACGCGCAAAAACCAGCTGAAGAAGCAGCGCTGGATGCTGGCGCTGCTGTTGTTGTCGGTGCTGCTGGTGGTCGCATGGCCATGGCTGGCGCGCCTGTTGCGTGCCTGATGCGGGCATCGACGTTCCGCGATACGTGCACCGAGCGCCGTGGCACTCGGTGCACGCCTGCGGTACTTACATCCCTGGTGACGAGCTGACCACCATCTGCGCACGCGCTTCGCCCTTCGGGTAGGCATGGGTGTGCAGGTTCACATAGGTCATGCCGCTGAGCATCGCCGATTGGGTGGCCGCATCGATGGTCACGGTGTTGGTCATCCCGCTCACGTAAGGGCCGGGAACCAGCTTCATCGCGCCGGCGCTCACACCCGGCTGTGCCGGACCGTGCAAATGCGCGATGACCACCGGCCCGGTGAGGCCGTCGTACTTGATGGTGTAGCTGAGCTTGTGGGTCACCGTGTCGAGGGTGGCCTCCACATGACCGGAAGGGTTGTTGGTGGCGCCGTTCTCGCCGGCAAAGTCGCCGCTGAGTGCGACGTTCTTGGCGAACGCGGCGCTGGAAAAGGCCAGCAATACCGCGGCGCCCAAGGGCAGAATCTTGCGTAGTGTGTGATGCATGGTCGAATCCTCGTGGTGGCGTGGAGGGTGCCCGAGATGACCGCGGGCGGTTTGATGACGACGCGGTGGGTAAAAAGCGATGGGCCAGTTTGCTCCTGGCCATGTATACGCCATGCCAACACGCCCGATCGCTCGGTTTGCCCGCTGGCGCGTGACAGCGGCAGGCCCGCGACCATGCCGGCATGAACCAAGGCCGTCTGCCCCAACAGACCGGTCAGGCGCATCTGCCAAGCATGCCCGCGCTTGAGCATATTGCGGCACCCGTGCGCTCCGTTGGCGGTCGCGACAGGCTGCCGGGTGGCCCTCCGGGTGTACATTGGCACAACACGCGCAGTAATTGATTCACGCCATATTGCAGCGATGTGCCGGATAGTGCGGCTCACGCCAACGTACGGGGAATGCATGTCAGCTCCGATTCCCGCCGATGAAGAACAACGCCTGGTTCGACTGCGCGCGTTGGCCGTGCTGGATACCGATGCCGAGCCATTGTTCGATGCGTTGACCGCAGCGGCCGCCCAGCTCACCCACTCGCCGATTGCGCTGCTTACCCTGGTCGATGCCGATCGACAGTGGTTCAAGGCCAATGTCGGCCTTGCTGGCGTCAGCGAGACGCCGCGTACCAGTGCGTTCTGTGCACACACCATCCTCGACGCCAACTTGCTGGAAGTGTCCGATGCGCAGAGTGACCCGCGCTTCGTCAACAACCCGCTGGTTACCGGCGCGCCGTATATCCGTTTCTACGCGGGTGAGCCCTTGCAGTTGGTCAGTGGGCAGCGCGTGGGTTCGCTATGCGTGATCGATCGCCAGCCGCGTTCACTCGATGACACCCAGCGCAGCGTGTTGAAGTCACTGGCGCAGGCCGTGGTCAGTGGGCTGGAACTGCGCATGCTGGCGATCGAGCGCGAAGAGATGCTGCAACGCGAAGCAGAGTTGGCCCGGCAGCGCGAAAACGAGGCCAGTCAATTGCAGCGCAAGCTGCGCGCCAGCGAAGACTTTCTCACGCGTATCGGGCAACTGGCTGGCGTGGGTGGCTGGCAGATGGATCTGGCATCGAAGGAGATCTACTGGTCCGACGAAATTTGCCGTATCCATGACCTGCCGGCCGGCCATCGGCCCACGTTGCAGGAAGCGCAAAGTTTCTGCACGCCCGAAGTGCGCGAAGTGGTCAACGCAGCGATCGACAAATGCCTGCAGGATGGTGTCGGCTGGAATCTCGAGTTGCCACTGGTGACTGCTGCCGGCCGAAAAATCTGGGTGCATACGAAGGGTGGCGTCGAGTGTGACGAGCAGGGTCAGCCGTTACGGCTAGTGGGCGCCATCCAGGACATCACCGCGCGGAAACGCGTTACGCACGCGCTGGAAGCCAGTGAGCGCCGCTTCCGCAAACTGTTCGAATACAGTCTTGGGCCGATCTGCACGCATAACCATGAAGGCATTCTGTTGTCGGTCAACCAGGCCACCGCGGATTCACTGGGCTACCGCGTGGATGAGCTGCTGCGGCGCCCGCTGACCGACTTCATGCGCGTCGAGCACCATGCTGCCTTTCAGGCCTATCTGTTGCGCATGTTCCGGACCAACAGCGACGAGGGTCTGCTGGAACTGGTGGCCAAGGACGGTACGCTGCACGTCTGGCACTACCAGAACGTGCTGGACGACGAAGCTGACGAGCCCTATGTGCTTGCCCATGCGCAAGATGTTACCGACCAGCACCATCAGGCGCAGCTACTGCAGGAGGTGTCGCTGCGCGATCCGCTCACCGGCTGCTACAACCGGCGCTTCCTCAGTGAAACCGCCGCGCGCGGCATGCGCGGGCAGTGGGGTTGCGTGGCGATCGACCTCGATCACTTCAAGGCCGTCAACGATACCTACGGCCACCAGCGCGGCGATGAGGTGCTGGTGGCGATGGCGCACTTCCTCTCCCGTCACGTGCGTCCCGAGGATGCAGTCATCCGGTTGGGTGGCGACGAATTCCTGGTGTTGTTCCGCGATGCCAGCGACGGGGTGGCCGAACGCGTGGTTGAGCGGATCGAACGTCAGCGAGCGGATGCGCCGATCAGCTTCACCCTCGGCTGGTCAACCTTCGATCAGGATACCCCGCTGGAAAACGGACTGGCGGAAGCTGATCGTCGGCTGTATCGCCAGCGCGCGCTGCGTGGAAAGAGCGGACGCCATTGATCGGGCCTGACCGCCACTGAACCGGGGTCAACCTGGCACGAGCTATGGCCGTTGTAGTCGGGCAGGGCTGGCGGGTACGCTCGTCTCGTGTCAGCTTGTGCCGCAGCCGTTCTTGTCTGCTCAACTTGATAGCTGTGAGGCGGCAAGAAGATGCCGAGCATCGCCCCGTTCGATCCGGAGAAGTGCCATGAAATTTTTGTCGTTGCGTCGCTTGGGTTGGTTGATCAGCTTGCTGCTGGTTTGTGCGGTGGCATCGGCGGCGCAGGTTGTGGACAGCGTCAACGTGCATTACCGCAACCCCGACAACTTCACCGAAATGAAGCGCAGCTTCGGCATGAATCGGGTGGACACCAATGCCTATCTGGTGCCGCTCAAGAGACATATCGAACAGCGCGCGGCGCGCATTCTTACGCCGGGCGAGCGGCTGGATATTGAAGTGACCGACGTCGATCGCGCCGGTGAGTACGAGCCATGGCGCGGCCCTGACTTCAACCGTGTGCGCATCATCAAGGATGTCTATCCGCCACGCATTGACCTGAACTTCACCTTGTATGGCGCCGACGGCAAGGTGCTGCGTCAGGGCAGTCGCAGTTTGCGTGACTTGTCGTTCCTGGACCGGATGGGTGCCAGTGCGCAGGACCCGTTGCGCTATGAAAAGTCGCTGATCGATCGCTGGCTGCGCAATGGCCCCGACCAGCTCTGAGATCACAACTTATGTTGGCATTATCCATCGTTGCGCCGAACGGCAGCCGCATCGCCGCTGGCAACAAGACACTGGAAATTCGCAGTTGGCAACCACCACGATGGCCCTTGCGCGATCTGCTGATCGTCGAGAACCGCATTCTGCTGACGGGTGACGATCAGGTCGACCGCGACGGCATCGCGGTTGCGCTGGTGGATGTGGAGGACGTGCATGCGTGGCAGCCGGACGAACTGGACGCCGCCTGTTGGGATCATTGGCAGCCGGACCTGTGGGCCTGGGAAATTACCCGTGTGCGGCCGCTTTACGGCACGCTCGTGGTTGCAGCGCGGCGCAAGATCTATGAGGCGCAGGTCAGTGACGCCTTGCGTGATTGCGTGGAGTCGCTACCGCGCTGAGCATTGGCCGTGTGGCACCCGGTGGTAAAGTGGGTGGACATCTGGACAATCAACGGAGCGCGCAAGCGATGACCCATCCCACTTCCTGCGTAATCGGTACGCCTGGCGTTCGCTGGGGCGATGCAGAAGTCGCGCAGTGGCGCGCAAGTCTGGCGGTAAAGCGCAGCTATGCGGCCGAGGTCGTCAGTGTGATCGACCAACTGCGCTCGCGCTTCGAGGTGACGCAGTATGGGCAGCTCGACTATCCGTCCGGCACCTATCCGCTGTTTGCGCTGCGCAGTCACGACTGGAATGACGCGTTGCCGACGATGCTGGTGACCGGTGGCGTGCACGGGTACGAAACCAGTGGCGTGCATGGCGCGCTGCTGTTCGTCGAGCGGTATGCGGCGAGCTACGCTGGTCGCGCCAATCTGCTGATCGCGCCCTGCGTGAGCCCGTGGGGCTATGAGCGCATCCAGCGTTGGAATGCGCATGCGCTGGACCCGAATCGCTCGTTTCGGGCGAACAGTCCGGCGCAGGAATCGGCAGCCTTGCTGCAACTCGTGGCGCCGCTGCATGACCGCGTGTTGATGCACATCGATCTGCATGAAACCACCGACAGCGATGAAACTGAATTCCGCCCCGCGCTGGCCGCGCGTGACGGCCTGATCATTGCGCCGGGTGAGATTCCGGATGGCTTTTATCTGGTTGATGACGCGGCGCATCCGCAGCCGGACTTTCAGCGGGCGATCATCGCGGCAGTGGCGAAGGTCACGCATATCGCGCCGGCCGATGAACACGGTGAAATCATCGGTTCGCCGGTGGTGGCCGAAGGCGTCATCGAGTACGCGCTGCGCGAGCTTGGCTTGTGCGCCGGCATTACTGAGGCGCGTTACAAATCCACCACCGAGGTTTATCCGGACAGTCCGCGCGCCACGCCGGAACAGTGCAATGCCGCGCAGGCGGCAGCAGTGTGTGCGGCCATCGATTTCGCGCTGGCGCACGTCGACTGAGCGACGCCTGCCGAATCGCCGACGACGGAGGCTGCGTTTGCTGGTGCCGTCAGTTGTCGGTGTCGCTGTCGTGCGCCGGCTCATGCAGTGATTGGTCGCGGCGGCAAATGGCCAATGGCCTGGCCGTGGCCTTGGCGATTGACAATATGGCATGCGTCTGCGGATCGCTGCGAACGGACAGGCAGGCGCAACCGTAACCGTAGTGACCGTTGGTCTCAACCCATTGCGCATCGGTGAATTCGGGCCAGTCGCCGTCGGCCTGATGTCCGCCCTGGCTGGCAATTTCCCATTCACCGTCGCGGTCTGTCAGCGTGGCGTTGCCCGGCGTTGGATTCTCGAACCAGCCACAGCGTTGTTGCAGCGGTGGCGCTTCGGTCGCCAGCGCGGGCGTCAGCGCGAAGAAGGTCAGTGCCAGACACGCGGTGGTGAATGGCCGGCGGAACCGGAAGGGTCATGACTGGCGCATAGGGACTCCGAGGCAGTACTCGCCGGCCAGCATAGCGCGGGCGTACGCGCCTGCTCGGCGGTGTGTGTCGGCTGTGTACGGTTTGACTGTCCGGAACAGCGGCAGCAGCCGTCCGCGGACAGTCCGCGCTCGGGTGGCAGGGCTTGTTGATCGCCGCCAAACCAACGTTTTTGGCGCATTTTCCGAGTTGGCACGGCGGTTGCTATCGGTATCTCACAAGGCACTTTCGCCTGATGAACGGAGCCACCGCCATGAAATACGAATCGATGATGATTGCCGGATTGTTTGCCACCTGCTTTGCGCTGTGCACCCTGGTGATGGGTGCGATGTTGACGACAACGCCGGACAGCGTGCGACTGGTTGCCGCGCAAGCGTCCACCACGCCTGCCACCGCGCGGGCTACTTGCACGGCGGCGCCAGGTGCGACAACTTGTCCGCGTGCCTGATACGACAGGCACGGCGCGCATGGGCACGTCCGTCAGGCGTAGGCCGTGGGCCTGATAGCGGCGGCTTGTAACTTTAGTCATGGGTGATGGTGGTGTCGTTCGACTAGGATCGAGGGTCCATCCTCGACGAGACACCACCATGAAGCATCCCATCGCGCTGGCCCTGGCCATTGCCCTGTCAGGCTCCGTGGCCGGCTGCAGCGACACCGGCAGCGACAAGAACGCATCGGCCAGCAATCAGACGCATGCCGATACGGTAGCGGCCGCCACCGGCAATCCGTTTTTCAGCGAAAGCCCGTTGCCGCTGCACTACCCGCAGTTCGACAAGATCAAGGATAGCGATTTCGGTCCGGCCTTCGACCGTGGCATGGCCGAGCATCTGCAGGAAATCGACGTGATCGCCGGCAACAGCGAAGCGCCGACGTTCGACAACACCATTCGGGCACTGGAGAAATCCGGGCAGATCCTGAGTCGTACTTCGACGGTGTTCTTCAGCCTGGTCGGTGCCGACACCAATGATGCACGCAAGGCGATCCAGGCTGATTACGCGCCCAAGCTGGCCGCACATCGCGATGCGGTGGCACTGAATCCGCAACTGTTCGCGCGCATCCAGACACTGTACGACACTCGCAACCAGTTGGGTCTGGACGCCGAAAGCGAGCGACTGGTCGAGCGTTATCACACCGATTTCGTGCGTGCCGGCGCCAAGCTGTCTGCGGATCAGCAAGCGCATCTGAAGCAGATCAACGGCGAGCTGGCCAAGCTGGGTACGAAGTTCAGCCAGAACGTGCTGGCCGAGGTGAACGACTCAGCCGTGGTGGTCGATACGAAGCAAGAGTTGGCCGGGCTTACCGACGAGCAGATCGGTGCCGCTGCCGCTGCTGCGAAGACGAAAGGACTGGACGGCAAGTACGTGATCGCGCTGCTCAACACCACCGGCCAGCCGCCGCTTGCCGAATTGCAGAATCGCCAGTTGCGCCAGCGAATCTACGAGGCTTCGGCTGCACGCGGCAGTCGCGGCAATGCGTATGACAACACCGCGATCGTCTCGCAGGTGCTGAAGTTGCGTGCGGAAAAAGCGCAGATGCTTGGCTATCCCACGTATGCCGCCTATGTGCTGGCCGACGAGACGGCGAAAACGCCGGAAGCGGTCAACGCGATGCTCACGCGGCTGGCACCGCCTGCGGTGGCCAATGCAAAGCGCGAGGGTGCAGCTTTGCAGGCGATGATCGACAAGGAGCAGGCGGCCAAGGGCGAGCCGACGTTCCAGCTGGCGGCGTGGGACTGGGCGTATTACACCGAGAAGGTGCGCGCCGAGAAGTACAACTTCGACGAAGGCCAGCTCAAGCCGTATCTGGAAATGAAGAACGTGCTGGAGCACGGCGTGTTCTATGCCGCCGGCCAGCTTTACGGACTCAGCTTCAAGCAGCGCACCGATCTGCCGGTGTATGAGCCGGACGTGCTGGTGTACGACGTCTACGACGCCGACGGCAAGCAGCTGGCGATTTTCCTGGCTGACATGTACGCCCGTCCGTCCAAGCGTGGCGGCGCGTGGATGAACTCCTACGTGCAGCAGTCCGGGCTCACCGGCAACCTGCCGATCGTGGCGAATCACCTCAACATCACCAAGCCGGCCAGCGGTCCGACCTTGTTGACCTGGGATGAAGTGAACACGATGTTCCATGAGTTCGGCCATGCGCTGCACGGCATGTTTTCGAACGTGCAATACCCGTACTTCAGCGGCACCAGCGTGCCGCGCGACTTCGTTGAATTCCCCTCGCAGGTGAACGAGATGTGGGCCGACTGGCCGAGCGTGCTGGCCAACTACGCCAAGCACTACCAGACCGGTGCGCCGATGCCGAAGGAACTGCTGGACAAGGTGCTGGCCGCATCGAAATTCAACCAGGGCTTTGCCACGACCGAGTATCTGGGCTCGGCCATGCTCGACCAGAGCTGGCATCAGGTCGGTGCGGACAAGATCCCCGAGGCCGGCGGTGTGATGGCGTTCGAAGCTGCTGCATTGAAAGCCAACGGTACCGATTACGCGCCGGTACCGCCGCGCTATCGCACGCCGTATTTCAGCCACATCATGGGCGGTTATGCGGCCGGTTATTGCGCCTATATCTGGTCCGAAGTGCTGGATGCGAACACGGTGGACTGGATCAAGGCCAACGGTGGGCTGACCCGCGCCAATGGCGACCGCTTCCGCGCGACGCTGCTGTCGCGGGGCGGCAGCAAGGATGCGCTGCAATTGTTCCAGGACTTCGCCGGTCACGCGCCGCAGATCGAGCCGCTGTTGAAGCGTCGCGGTCTGGACGCCTCGGTCGACTGATCCGCAAAGCGTCAAACCGAACGGCCGTCCGGATGACACCGGGCGGCTTTTTCGTGGCTGGTCGGCTCGTGCGCTAGAGTCTCCCTGCTGACCTTTCCACGGTTGCTTATCTCGATGCCCAACTCGCCTGTGCCGCCAACAAGTCGCAGCCGGTTTGTGCGCGGCGTGCTGTTCGGTGTGGGAGCTTTGTCGCTGCTGCTGGGTCTGCTTGGCATCTTTCTGCCGTTGTTGCCGACGGTTCCGTTTCTGCTGCTGACGGCGGCGTGCTGGTCGCGTGCTTCGCCGCGCTGGCATCGCTGGCTGTTGTCGCGACCGCGGTTGGGGCCGGTGATAAAACGTTGGGAGCAGGAGCGTAGCGTGTCGCGTCGAACGCGCCGTACGGCGCTGCTGATGGTCACCGTGTCGATGCTTGCGACGATTGCATGGTTTCACGCGCATCCATGGCTGCCATGGATGCTGGCGGGCCTGATGGTGGTGTTGCTGTTGGTCATCGCCCGGCTGCCAACTTCGCGCGACGAATCGCGCTGAGTGCGTTGGCTGCGGTGACAAGGGCTCTACGCCGCTGGAGTGACCGCTTCGCTTTCCACCACCAGGTCCAGTACATAGGCCGTCGACGATGTGTCAGCCGGTGAATGTGTCAGCGTGTAGCGCTTCACCCGCAGCACGTTGCGCATGCCGGGCTGGTGTTCATAGCCTTCGATCGGTTGCGTCAGCGTCCGCCATGTTCCGGGCTCGCCGGTGCGCAGGCCTTGGGCGTCGTAGTGGAGCTGGCGCACCTTGAGGCAGTTCTTCTGGGCCGGCAGTGGCTGCGGGCAATCCGCGTCTGCGGCCGCGACCTCCAGGAATTCGATGCTGCCGGGGCCGCCGTAGCGTGTCTCGGCGGTGGGCTGGCCGGCAAAGGTGAGGGTGGTGCCGTCGGCAGCGGACAGCACCAGCACAGGCTTGCCGCCGGTGTTCGAATGGGTCAGTGCCGGGCTGGCCCGCAGTACGCGCTTGATCGTGCTTTCGCGCTGCATCAAGGTGGGGTCGGGGCAGGCCATCATGGTTTGCAGCAGCGCGCCGGTGACCAGGTGGCCATCGACGATCTTGTAGTTGCCGCCGATGCCGTTGCAGGCATGGCTGACGCTGAGGTGGTCGCCACTGAAGTCGAGTTGCAATGGCTTGCCGGAGTCGTCGAACAGGCTGGCGAGGCGCCGGTTGTTGCCATCGACGGCATCGTGCAATTGCCAGTGGTAGCTGCCCAGTTCCGATGTGCTCGTCGCGACCGGTACTGGCGTTGTCGCCGACGAGGACGTACGCGCGGCAGACGCCTCGGCTGTCGGCACGGCGGACGGGCGGGAAGAGGTGCAGGCGGCGAATGCCAGCGGCAACAGCCACAGGAAGGTTTTCATGGAAAGTCTCCGTCTGGATACGTGACGAGGGTAACTCGCCCCATGTCGACGGACGCTCACGACATTGTTGTCGTTCAGCTTGGTCGGTGCGACACGCAAAAAAGCAGCGCCGGACGGGAGTCTGGCGCGGCAAAGTTTGAACCGACCACTGCCAAGTGCATCGGGCGCCGTGTGCGAAGGCTTTCGCTACGACCCGGGCAGGTTGCCAGCGGGCGGTCTCAGAAGTCGCGACTGCGTGGCCTTGGCTGACGCAACCGGCGCCGCAGCACCCTGATCCGGATCAGGGCGCGTGACGGGCCAAGCCGGCATCATCGCGGGCTTGTGCGGATGTTCCGCGCTCTCCTGGAGACTATCGCGATGTTGTTTGAAGTGAAGGATCTTGCCGGTGACACCGGCGCCATTGCCGCGATTCTGCGGGCCCATGACGCCAACGCGACGGTTACCGGCGATCTCGCCGCGGGGCAAATCGACGTGTCGGCACAGCTGACTTCCGGCCAGGTCATCAGCGCGTTGCAGGAAGCGGGCTATCAGGCCAGCCGCCTCTCCGAACCGCGGCAGATCCACGTCAGCGGCGGCAGCACCTGCTGCGGCAGTTGTTCATGATTCGCTGAGGTCATCCTTGGGGTCGCGCGCCCGCGGTTGGCGTGGTTTGCGCGGCCCGGGCGCGGAATGGCGGCCCTGGCTGGCGTCGATGGTGTCGATCCAGCCGGCGCGTGCGCCGGGAAAGGCGTCGGCGTAGGGCACATACGGCTTGATATCGAGAATCGGCGTGCCGTCGAGCAGGTCAATGCCGCGCACTTGCAGTTGGTCGTCAGCCACCGCCACCAATTCGACGGCGGATAGCCCGATCGCATTCGGTCGGTGTGGCGAACGCGTGGCCAGCACGCTGCGCTTGCCGCCACCGCGCGGCGGGCGCACCTCGGCCTTCCAGCCTTCGCTGCGATGGAAGGCGAACACCAGCCAGATCCGCTCGAAGCCGGCCAGGTCACGATAAGCCGCCACCGGAAAGTCGGCCACGAACTCGATCGTTGCCTCGGCCGCTGCCGCCGTTTCCGTGCCTGCCACCACGGTGGATTGATGCGGCGCGTCGATCCGCCGCGCGTAAGGTGAACGCACGAACGCGATTGGCTGGCAGGACAGCATGCTGGAGGTATCGGGCGGGGTAGGCATTGCGGCATTATCCATGCTCGCCCGCCGCCGCTCACGGCGCGGGCATTTTCCATCGAGGATGTCATGGCGTTTCCCGAATCAAACCCCGCGAACCAGCGCGCGCCTGGCGTGTCGGCTACCGCCGTTTTCGCGTCGGTGAGCCATGCCACCTCCATCATGGCGGAGCTAGCGCATGCGTGACCAGGATGATTACGAAGACGACCCCGATCTCGAGGAGGACGACTCGCTCGAAGCGAAAGTGTGGCAGTTGCTGCTGCTGATCAATCCCGGCGACGAAGAAACTGCGTTGCAGCAGTTTGCCGCGTACCGCGAGGCGGTGGCCGACGGTGACGAAAGTGAGCCGGTGGAATTGATTGCGCGGGTGATCGACTGGCGTTCGGGCTTCATGACCGCTGAAGATGACCTGCGCTCGCTGGTGCAGGCGCTGGACGAACTCAGTGCGCGCTGGAACCTGTGGATCGACTGGAACGGCGATCCTGGCGATGACGACTACTTTGAAGATCGCGATGCCGGCAGCGTGCTGGGCATTGCCAGCGACCGCCTGGCCGAAGCTGGCTACACCTTGTGGAGCTGGGAAACGGCCGACGATTCGTACGCTGGCTGGATCACCCTGAGTCGCGACAACGAACCGATGCGCGAACTGGCCACCACGCTGCATATCAACCTGCGACTGGCGCGCGACGTCGGCTGAGCGCTCTGGAACGCCCATGCTGCAACTGATCGGCTTCGACGGTGACGACACGCTGTGGCATAGCGAAGGCTATTACCGCGCAGCCAACGAGGAGTTCGCCCGAATCGTTGGTCGCTATGTCGACCTCGGTGACGGGCGCGTGCATGAGCGCATGCTGGCCACCGAACAGCGCAACCTCGCGCTATTCGGTTACGGCGCGAAAGGCATGGCCCTGTCGATGGTGGAAACCGCGATTACGCTGACCGACCACCGCATCAGCGCGGTCGACATCCATCAGCTGATCGAATTGGGCAAGCACGTGTTACAGCATCCGGTGGAACTGCTGCCGGGTATTCGTCAGGCAGTCGAGGCGGTGGCAAAAAACTATCCGGTTGTGCTGATCACCAAGGGCGACCTGTTTCATCAGGAAAAGAAGGTGGCGCAGTCCGGGCTGGCTGATCTGTTCGGCCGCATTGAAATCGTCTCCGAGAAAAATGCTGCCACCTACCAGCGTGTACTGGGTGAGTTCGACCTGCAGCCCGCGCAATTTGCGATGGTCGGCAACTCGTTGCGCTCCGACATCGAGCCGGTGGTACGGCTGGGTGGCTGGGGCGTGCACATGCCGTATCACGTGACCTGGGCGCATGAGCTGGAGAATGGCCTGAGCGACCACGATCCGCACGTGCTGGCGGTCGATGCGCCGGGCGCCATTGCCGCAGCGATCGCGCAACTGGCCTTGCGCGCGGCGTAGATTCAGTCGTCGGTATCGGCGGGTTTGTCGTCGTCGAAGCCGGTATAGCCTTCGGGGAAGATCGGCGTGCCGTCGTCTTCCAGCCCACTCATCTCGCCCAGCGCCTTGGCGGCGGCCGCTTCGGCCACGGTCTTGTCGCGGAAGCTGCGGTTCTCGCAGATCGCGTAATACGCGGGAAAACCGTGTCCGCGCGGAGTGATCGCCAGCCATGCGGAATAACGCGAGCCTTCCAGGGTGGCGCCGGAGCGGGCAAGGTAATTGTCGAACTCACGCTCGGCCATGGTTGTTGCCTTCGGTCGGAAAGCGTGCAGTGTATAGGGTGATCCGCCTGCCTCGCGTATCTGACCGAGCGGGCCGACCAGCGCTGGACGCCGCCGGAGTGGCCATGGTCGGAGCGCGTGGAGGGGAGTCGGGCGCGGATCGGCAGAACGGACGGCCAATACGCTCACGCATATCGGCTTGCGTGGTTCGGCTTCGCCGCTGAATCCGGCGAGCGGTTCAAGCCAGCGCGTCATGCGGCGACAAAAGTTGGAACGCCAGAACGGAAAAGACGCTTGTCAGCGCTTCCGTGCGTCGTCCGTGCCGCGGATCTGGTCAATGCTCAGGGCTTCACTCTCGCCCGGCGGGGGTAGACCGGTCTTTTGGCAGAACGCAATCAGGCGTGGGTCATCGCGGAAGCGCAGGATCAGCGGGTCGCTCAGCATGAAAAGCAGGTCGGCGGCCGGAGCGCGCTCCAGCCATTGCATGGTGTTGTCCGCGTCGCCGCGCAGTGCATAGGCCTGCGCGACGGCGTAGGGGCTGGTTTTCGCCCAGATCTTGTCGGCGAGCACCTCGGCCAGCGCAGCGTCTGCTGCCGCTCGATCCGGGGAAATCTGCATCGCGATCGCCAGATTCATCTCCCGCCACGGCGAAGACTGATGGCGGGCGATCTCCTGCGCGCCCTTCGCGTCGCCGTGCGCGATGGCGATTTCCAAGTGCAGGTCAAATGGGAGCGATTCCGGCTGCGGCAGGCCTTCGGCGGTGCGCAGATACTTCGTCGCCTTGTCCAGCTGACCAGTTGCCGTCAGCAAACTCGCGTATTGGTAATAGTTCACCGTGTACAGCGGCTCGATCGAGATCAGTTGCTCGCGCAGCTGGATCGCCTCACCCAGCTTTCCGATGCCGCCCAGCACAAATCCACAGCCATTCAGGACCGTGCCATCGGCCGGGGCCAGCTGCACGGCACGGCGGCACTCGGCCAGAGCCCCGCGGTGATCGAAATTGTAGAACTGCAGATAGGCATGGGCAGCGTGCGCCGGGCCCAGCCCGGGAGCCAGTTGCAACGCCTTGTCCACGGCGGTGCGCGACTCCCGCATGTGTTCGCGGGCCACCGCGGGGTCTTCGTTCTTGAACGCCGCGACGGTACTCCACGCTCCCGACAAGTGGGCCCATGCCACGGCGTAGTTCGGGTCGAGTTGCACAGCCCGGGTCATGTGCTCCGCCGCCTGGGAGAACTGCTGGTCGTGCCAAAACCTCAGGCCCTGCAGATAGGCGCTGTAGGCATCGATGCTGCCGCCGGGCGGCCGGTCATTCGGCGGCGCTGTCCGCTCGGGCGACAGCAGTTTCACCTGCAAGGCATCGGCCACGGCGCGGGCGATCTCGTCCTGCAGGGCGAACAGGTTCCTGTACGGACGATCGTAGTGCTCGGCCCACAGCGTGCTGCCATCGGCGGCGCGGGTCAGCGAGGCGTTGATGCGCACGACGTCGCCGGCGTGCTGCACGCTGCCGGTGAGCAAGTGGGACACGCCAAGCTTGCGGCCGATGGTCGCGCTGTCGTCCTTGCTGTCGCGGAACTGGAAGGCCGAGGTGCGACCGATCACCTTCAGTCCTTTGAAGTGCGACAAAGCATCGATCAGGTTCTCCGACAGACCATCGGAGAAGTACAGCTGCTGCGGGTCGTTGCTGGCATTGACCAGAGGCAGCACGGCAATGCTTCGTTCCATCGTCGGCTTCGTTACGGGCAGCGTACGCGGCCACCATGCCCATCCCGCGAAGGCGAGCAACGCCAGCAGCGGCAGCCACCACAGCACGCCGCGCGGAAGGACACGCTGGTCGCGGGCGCGCCGCCGCATGGCCGCGGATGGCACGGAAACCGGCGCCGCAGTCGCCGCGTCGGCTGCCGGCATGGCTTGGGTGGATGCACTGCGCGCAGATTCGGGAAGGTCGAAGCGGTAGCCCACGCCATGCACCGTGTGCAGGTAGCGAGCGGCTTGCGCGTCCTCGCCAAGCGCGTGCCGCAGCAGGGTCATCACCCGGTTCAGCACCCCCGGGGTGATGTTGCGATGGCCCCAGACGGCGTCGAGGATCTCGTCGCGGGTGTAGACCCGGCCGGGTGTGCCGACCAGTAGAGCCAGCACGGCGAAGGCTTTGGGCTCCAGCGGCTGTTCAATGCCGTCGCGCAGCAATCGTCGACCCGCGAAGTCGATCGCGGAGTCATCAAAGGTGAGCGGAGCGAGCGTTGACGGGTCCATGGCGTCCTGTGGCGGGTGGCGATCTTGCGTGAACGAAAACCTGCGCTGCGGCGATCCCCCAATGTTTTCCCAAGGAACCCAAGCAAAGTCCAGTGCTTTCCCAAGGGCGACCTCAAGACTCTCGACGCCGCTTTGACGAACCTGAGTGCACCGGCATTCGCCGGCATAGCCTCCAGGAGATCGCCATGAACTGTCGCATCCGTTTCGCCGCTGCCGTGTTCGCGGCATGCAGCGCACCGGCCTTCGCCCAGCAGGGCGCTACGACGCTGTCGCCCATAACGCTCACCTCGTTCGTCGCCGATTGCGCCTCCCCCCGCTTGCCGACCCAAGGCCAGGTCGCGGCATGGACCGGACTGCACAACCTCGGCCAAGTCTACGCCGCGCGCGAGCGGCTGATGGGGGCGATCGGCAGCGCCTGCCGGCAACGCGGCGTCGCTCGCGTGCAGTTGGTGACGCGTTCGCCTGCGCAAGGCCAGCCACGAATCGTCGCCATGCTGCAACACGTTCGCTGAGAAGCGCTCTTCACCGCTGACATCCATGGCAAACACAAGGAAATCCACATGAACCGCAAGTACCAACAATGCGCACTGGCCGTCGCCGTCATGCTGTCCGCCCATGTGATGGCCGCCGCTGCACTCCTCGTACTTTCAACCACCGTCGACGCGCAAAACGTCGATCGTCAGGAAAAGCCGGCCGCGCACTTGATTACCGCAAACCCTTCTGGCCGGCTGCAGACAAGCAACGCTGCCGGCTTGATCGACCCAGACAATCCCTTCTTCGCCAGCCTCGGCAGCAATGGCCGCTCGTGCAGTTCCTGTCACCGGCAGAAGCAGGGTTGGGCGCTTTCCGCCGACGAAGTACGTGAGCGCTTCGAGGCCAGCAAAGGCCGGGATCCGCTGTTCGCGCTGATTGACGCCGCGGTCACGCCCTTGGCGGACACCTCCACGCTCGAAGCGCGCCGCGCGGCCTATGCCATGTTGCTCAGTCGCGGCGTTTTGCGCGTCGGCATTCCCATGCCGGCGAAGGCGGAGTTCCAGTTGACTGCCGTCGACGACCCCTACGGCTACGCCAGCGCACGCGAGCTTTCGTTGTTCCGGCGTCCGCTGCCGGCAACCAACCTCATCTGGGTGACCAGCGTCATGTGGGATGGGCGCGAAACCTATTCACCGTTCGAGCCGCCGATGGATGCCGGCCTGGATTTCGCCAATGTGCAAGCCAGCCTGACCTCGCAGGCCATCCATGCGATCGTCGGCCATGAGCAGGCAACCTCGATGCCGGACCCGGCCACGATCGCCAGGATCGTGGATTTCGAATCACATCTGTTCACCGCGCAGTACGAAGACAACGTCGCCGGGCGGCTCAACAACGGCGGTGGCATGGGTGGCGCCAGCATTCTTGCGCAACAACGTTTCTGGGTCGGCATCAATGATGTGCTCGGCAAAGACCCCACCCAGGAGCCGTTCGATGCCAAGGCCATGCGCCTGTTTGACGACTGGCAGGATGAGTACGTGCAGCCGGGCGCGACCGCGAGTCACGTAGCGCGCGCGTCGATCGCGCGCGGCGAACAGTTGTTCAACAACCTGCCCATGGCCATCACCGGTGTGGCCGGGCTCAATGACGTCACCGGGCAGGCGGTGTTCCAGGGCACCTGCAGCAGTTGCCACAACTCGCCCAACATCGGTAATCAGTCCGTGGCGCAGCCGATGAACATCGGCACGGCAGGTAGCCGTCGCCGCAGCCTGAGCGTGCCGCTGTACACATTGACCCGTTTCAGCACCGGCGAAGTGGTGCAAACCACCGATCCCGGCGTGGCCCTCATCACCGGCAAATGGGCGGACATCGGCAAGTTCAAGGGACCGACCCTGCGCGGGCTCGCGGCGAGGCCGCCGTATTTCCACGATGGCTCGGCAACCACCCTGATGGACGTGGTCAATTTCTACAACGGCCGGTTCGCGATGCATCTGACCGACGAACAGAAGGGCGATCTGGTGGCGTTTCTAGGCGCGCTTTGACGAGTAGCGCGGTCAAAGCGCCGGACGTAATCGGTTCGAAATCATTGTCTCCGTCCGACCCACGCGGGGACGGAAGCTGCCAGCGGCGCTCGCGTGCAGGTCGTGACGCGTTCGCTTGCGCAAGGCGAGCCAACCATCGTCGCCATGCTGCAACACGTTCGCCGAGAAGGGTTCTTCACCGCTGTCATCCATGGCAAACACAAGGAGATCCACATGAACCGCAAGTATCAACAATGCGCACTGGCCGTCGCCGTCATGCTGTCCGCCAATGTTTGCGCCACCAACTACGGCCCCTGGGACAACGCGGTGCCCGCCAGCGGCATCAACACCGCCGCTGCCGAAGGCTGTCCGATTGAATCGCCAGACGGGCGCAACCTGTACTTCATGTCCAGCCGCAACGGCGGTCTGGACATCTGGCGGGGAACCTGGAATGGCTTGATGCACAGCTGGGACAACGTCAGCAACCTCGGTGCGCCGGTGAACTCCCCCACCGCCGCCGACTATTGCCCCACACCGTTGCCCGGCAACTGGCTGCTGTTCGTCAGCTCGCGGGAGAACTCCGAGGATTGCGTCGGATGCAAGGCGATGCCACCACCGCCCGCTGGCAGCCCACCGGCCGGCGACCTGTTCCTGACGCGGGAACACACCCGACACGGCTGGCCGTGGTGGCGCCAGCAGTCTGGTTGGGCGACGCCGGTCAATCTGGGCGCCTATGCGGACGGCGGCCCGAACACCAAAGGTTCGGAATACAGTCCCTCGGTCGTGGAAACCCGCGAGGGTACTTTTCTCTACTTCTCCAGCGACGGCTATCCGGACAGCAAGGGTCAGGACATCTACGTCAGTCGTCTGCGCGCCGACGGCAGCTTCGGGCCCGGCGTGCGGGTGGCCGAGCTGAGTACCGACGCAGCCGACCAGATGCCCAACGTGCGCCGTGACGGGCTGGAAATCGTATTCAGCAGCAACCGTGGTAGCGCCGATCCGCGCAACCAGGACATCTGGTATGCCACGCGCCCGGATACCGCCTCGCCGTGGACGGTGCGTGGTCCGATCGACAATCCCGCCGTCAACACCATGGATGGGTCGGAAACTCGCGCCTCGCTGTCTGCCGACGGTACGCGTCTTTATTTCGGGCGCAAGCACTTTGCGCAGGCGCCGGCCGACCCGGGTGACGTCTACGTCAGCAGGCGCGTCAGGTTGCACTGGGGTGGCGGGCGCTGAACCGCGCATACGGGAGGTCGTGAGAACGCGGTCGTGGCGGCATCGGTAGCTGTCACGTCCGCGGTCTGTTCGCACGCAGGTTTCATGCCGCAGGGTGCCCGATGCAGTTCGTCGCGCCGGCGCTGGACTCGTTCACGCAGGCAAGCTTTTCGCCGGACTTGCCCACCACCCTGATCGTCAGCCGATTCGGAAAGCCTGCAGTGTTTGCTTCATCATGTGCGGATGACTGCCAAATGCCCGACCGTGCCGCGTGTGGTGCTGGATACCAACGTGTGCCTGGACATCTTCCTGTTCCACGATGCGCAATCCGCCGCGCTGCATGTGGCGATGCGCGAGGGCCGGATTCAGGCAGTAACGCGAGCTGATTGCCGCGCCGAGTGGCTGCGCGTGTTGCACTACCCGCAGGTGCCGATCACCGATGCGCTGCGGCCGGAAGTCGCGGCGGCGTTCGACGCATTGGTCTGTTGCCTGCCCGATGACCTGGCCACGGCGAACCCCGATGTGCCGCTGCCGCGCTGCGGCGACCCGGACGACCAGATGTTTCTGGAACTGGCCCAAGCCAGTGGTGCGCGCTGGCTGGTCAGCAAGGACAACGAAGTGTTGAAGCTGGCGCCACGCTGCGCGCGCGACGGGCTGTTCTGGATCGGTTTGCCGCAGGCGTGGTCACCGTACAAGCCTTGAACGCCGACTTCACCTGCAGCAGCGATATGCTGAGGGTGAATTTCCCCTGCTTGAGGTAACAGCATGCTCAGTCCATGCACCATCGACTGCCCGTATTGCGGCGAGTCGATCGAGATTCTCGTCGACGCATCAATTCCCAGTCAGCAATACATCGAGGACTGCCAGGTCTGTTGCCGGCCGATCACGCTCAGCGTGGAAGTGGACGAGGACGGCGAATCGCAGGTGCGTGCGAGTGGCGAGAACGACGCCTGAGTCCGCGGCGCGTGCGGAAGTCGAATCAGCTGATCAGCCGTTCCGCTGAGTAAGCCACGGCAATCCCGGCAGCCTGCAAGGCCGCCCGCGTGGCCTCGTCGCTGGCCGGTGTGACCGGGCGGGTGAGGTCCCACAACAGGTTGGCGCGAAAGCCCAGTTCGCGCGCATCCTGCGCCGTCCACAACACGCAAACGTCGCGCGCCAGCCCGCAGACGAATACTTCATCCACGCCACGCTCGCGCAGCCAGCCGGCCAACCCGGTGCTCGGGCGGCTGCCACCGGGACCGTGGTTTTCGCGAAAGCCGCTATACGAATCGACGGCCGCATCGTTGCCTTTGCGGATCACCGCGTCCAGCGCCGACCAGTCAACCGCCGGATGCAGCTCGGCGCCAGCTGTGCCTTGCACGCAATGCGCTGGCCACAACGTCTGCGGCTGGCCATACAAGTCGATCTGCTCGAACACGGCGTGGCCGGGGTGGCTGTCGACGAACGAGATGTGTCCGGCTGGATGCCAGTCCTGCGTGGCGACCACGTGGCCGAAGCGGCGTGCGCGCAGCAGGGCATCGATACCGGGCACGATCGTGTCACCTTCATGGCAGGCCAGGGTGCCACCGGGCATGAAGTCCGCCTGCACGTCGACCACGATCAATGCGGCATGCTCAGAGAGGGTCGTTTTCATCGGTGGGCTTGTGTGGATCATCCGATGAAGTTTACCGTGTGCCAGATAGATCGCGCCGATGGCTGATATTTTCGGCAACGCACAGGCACGAATCGGGGGCGCGCAGTGCAATACGACCAGTCGTGGATGGGTTACGGAATTGTCGGCGGCGTGCAGGCCGGGCTGATTTCCGCCGTGGCGGGACTGCTGTTGTTCCTGCTGTTCCACGGGTTGGGCCGGCGCAACGGCTGGAGTTATGGCCCGCAGATCGGCTGGTCGTTCCTGCTGGCGGCGGTGCTGACCGTCAGTGGTGACCTGTGGAATCTGTTCTATTTCAATTACAGCGGCGGGCAGTCGTTGCAGTTGCTGAAAGTGAAGCTGGCAGAAGTGCATGATCCAGACAGCATCGGCTTGCGCGTGCTGTGCGAAGTGCTTGGCGTGGTCATCGGGATCTACGTGGGCTGGGCGCTATGCAGTGGGGATTGGCGCAATCGGCTGCGCGGGAACGGGTGATCGCCTGCGGTCGATACGGCAGCTGCTGCAACCATCGAATGACTTCTCCGACTTGCCGACAGACTTGCGTGATGCACGTCACGTTTGTGCCACACCGTGGCTGGGCAAACGCAGGCCCGTGCTCGTTTGTGCCGACTTCAGTCGGGCACGCGGTCAAGATCATCTAGAGCCGTTCCCTGAGCACGCCTAGCATGGCCCCCGGTTCGTCGCCTCGTTGACTGCGCTTCAAAGCAAGCCTTTCAACGTCGTCGCGAACCAGGCCACGGGGGGTCTTTCAAAGGAGGGGAACATGAACAATTACACGCGAAAAACGCTTTCGCGATGCGTCAGTGTGGTGTTGCTGTCGCTCGGATGCACCTTGCCGCTGTACGCGGCGTCGACCAAGACGCACAAGAAGGCACCGGCGCCTTCGCCAGTAGCCGCTGCCATCCGCAGCAATGCGCTGCAGCCGGTGGTGCCGCATCATCAAGCCCGGCCACTCAAGCCGAACGAACGTCCGCCGGTGTCATCTTCGCGCGAGCATTTCTACACCGACTACGACCGGCCGGAGCGCAATCTGTCACCGACGCTGCGCATGAACCTGGCGGCTGCGGCAGCCACTTGTGACGTCAATGCATTCGCCGCTGCCAGTGGCAGCAGCCTGGTGACGCTGGTACGCAACTCGTCGGTAGACGGCTGCATCAACACCTTGTTCAACGTCACCGGCGCCAATGCCGGCCAGGTGTTCAACGAGGCGAAGATGGTGACCATCGCCAACGCCCTGCAATCCAGCGCAGGCAGCTACGCGGGCAACAATAGTGCCGGCACCTTGCAGCTGATCCTGTTCCTGCGCGCGGGCTACTACGTGCAATACAGCGACCCTACCGACGTGGGTACGTATGGCGCGTCGTTGAAGGCTGCGATCCGGCCGGCGCTGGACGCGTTTGTGGCGAACTCGCATTTCCGCGACGTCAATGACGACCATGGCGCGGTGCTGGCCGAGTTCGTCACCTTGATCGACAGTTCCGGCGAAAACGCTCACCAGATGAGTACGGTGAAGGGCTTGCTGGATCGCTACAACGCCAGCTATCACCCGTACTTCTACATGATGACGGCAGTAAACAACGTGTTCACCGTGTTGTTCCGTGGTCACTACAACACCGACTTCCAGACATTGGTGCAGAGTGATTCCAGCATCACCACCACGCTTTCCGGTTTCGTGTCGCGCAATGCGGCCGAGGTCGGTACCGACAACGAATACCTGCTCTCCAACGCGAGTCGCGAACTGGCTCGTTTCCTTCAATACGTGCCGTTGCAGCCGACGGTGAAGCCGCAGGTCAAGAGCATTCTGTCGTCCTACAGCATGACCGGCGCGGGTGCGTCGATCTGGGTTGGTACGGCCGATGTGACGGATTTTTACGACCATGCGGACTGCAGCTACTTCGGTATCTGCAACTTCCAGACCCAGCTGGCCCAGGTGGTGCTGCCGATCACCAAGCAGTGCAGCCCGGACCTGCGTCTACGCGCCCAGGCGCTCACCCCGTCCCAGGTGACCGACACCTGCAACAAGGTCATCAACGAAGAGCAGTACTTCCATGATCGGGTGAATGACGGCAACACGCCGGTGGCCGACGATCACAACACCATGCTTGAACTGGTGATCTTCCATTCGAGTACCGACTACCAGACGTATTCCGGGGTGATCTTCGGCAATGACACCAACAACGGTGGCATGTACCTGGAAGGCAATCCGTCTGATCCGGCCAACCAGCCGCGCTTCGTGGCGTATGAGGCCGAATGGATGCGGCCGACGTTCGAGGTGTGGAATCTCACCCACGAATACGTGCACTACCTTGATGGTCGCTTCGACATGTACGGCGATTTCAACACCGCCATGGCGGTGCCTACCGTGTGGTGGGTGGAAGGTCTGGCCGAGTACGTTTCGTACAGCTACCGCGGCATTCCGTATCCGGAAGCGATTGCTGATGCGGGCACCCAGCAATTCCCGCTGAGCACCGTTTACGACAACGATTACAACAGCGGTCAGGAGCGTGTGTATCGCTGGGGCTATCTCGGCGTGCGCTACATGTTCGAGAAGCAGCCGCAACAGGTCAGCCAGATCCTTGGCTATTTCCGCCCGGGCAACTACACCGGATACGCCAGCTATCTGCAGTCGATCCACAATACCCACGACAGCGACTGGGCTACCTGGCTGACCTGCCTGAATACCCACCAGGGCGATACCTCGACCTGCGGTGGTACCACCACGCCGCCTCCTCCGACGCCAACACCGACACCCACGCCCACCCCGATTCCGCCATCGAACCTGCCGGAATGCCCGGGATCATCCGGTCTGTTGGCCGATGGTTGCCAGATCAGCAACGTACAGGCCAGTCGTGCCGGTGACAGCCAGTACTTCTACATCTACCTGCCGGCTGGCACCTCGTCGTTGCAGATCAACACCACCGGGGGCAGCGGCAACGCCGATTTGTATGTCAGCGCACGTGGCTGGCCCAGCACCACCGACTACGACCAGCGCTCGATCGGCAGCAGCAATACCGAGAGTGTCAGCGTCACGCCGTCGTCGGCGGCGGGCTATTACTACGTGGCCGTGGTCGCCAAGGCACCGTATTCCGGTGTGGCAGTCAGTGCGTCGCTGGGTGGCGGTTCCACGCCGACACCGCCGCCGGCATGGACTGAGTGCACCGGTGACGCATCCGTACTTGCCAGTGGTTGCCAGCACAGCAATGTGCAGGCCACTCGAGCTGGCGACACCGAGTACTTCTACATGCTGGTGCCGAGCGGCTCGACCGGTCTGCACGTAGAAACGGCCGGTGGCACGGGTGATGCCGACCTCTATGTCAGCAGTCGTGGCTGGCCATCGACGACGGACTTTGACAAGTCGTCGGTGCATGCGGGCAACAGCGAGTCGGTGGACATCGCCCAGCCTGCCGCCAACACGTACTACTACGTGGCAGTGACCGCAAAAACGCCGTATTCCGGCGTGGCAGTAAGGGCGCGCATCACGCCCTGAGGCAGTACCGGGTTCGGACAGTGGCAGACCTCCCGGGTCGCTGTCCGGGCCCACCTTGCAATACCGTGAAAGCAAAGAGCCCGTGATCGTCGATCGCGGGCTCTTTGCTTGTGGCAAGTACAGCCAGGGAACTCGGCGGCGTCAGTCGGTCATCTCGGACAGTGGTTGCGCTGATGATCGATGAATCGATCCACCTGTTGCTGCAATACCGGAAGCGGTACCGAGCCCAGCGCCAGCACGACATCGTGGAAGGCGCGCAAGTCAAAGCGTTCGCCGAGCGCCAACTCGGCTCGCGCACGTGCGTCGACGAAGGCCATCTGGCCGAGATAGTAGGACAGTGCTTGCGCCGGCCAGGCGATGTAGCGGTCCACTTCGGTACACACCTCGTGCTCGCTGAGTGCGGTGTTCTCGCGCAGGCAGGCGCGTGCCTGCTCGCGGCTCCAGCCGAGATGGTGCAGGCCGGTGTCCACCACCAGTCGGCAGGCGCGCCACATCTGGTAACTGAGGTAACCGAAGCGATCGTAGGGTGTGTCGTACAGGCCCATCTCCACGCCCAGCCGCTCCGAATACAGCGCCCAACCCTCGTCATACGCACTGAGATGGCACTCGCGGCGAAAGGCCGGCAGACCTTCCTGTTCAGCAGCCAGCGGCATCTGCATGGCATGGCCCGGCGCAGCCTCATGCAGGGTCAGCGCGGTGAGTGAGTAGAGCGGCCGCGAAGGCAGATCCCAGGTGTTGACCAGATAGTAGCCAGGCCCGCCGCGCCCGCTGGTATAGAACGGTGCGAGATCGTCCGGCACCGCTTCGATCACGAAGCGCTGGCGCGGCAGCCGGCCGAAGAAGTGTCCGAGTTTGCCGTTGACCCGATTGGCGATCCATGCGGCCTGCTTCAGCAGTTCATCGGCACGGCTTGCATAGAACGAGGGATCGTTGCGCAGGCAATCGATGAAGGCCGCCAGATCGCCAATGAAACCGGCGTCGCTGACGCACTCAAGCATCTGCGTGCGCAGTTGGGCGACTTCGCGCAAACCCAGTGCGTGAATTTCGTCCGGGCCGATCTCCAGCGTGGTGTATTTGCGTATCTGCGTGCGGTAGTACGCGGCTCCGTCGGGCAAGGCGGACGCGGCGATGCTGTCGCGCGCCTGCACCATGTAGACCTCGCGCATGAAGCCGAGCAACTTCGCATGCGCCGGTATCACGACGGTGCGGATGGCTGCCAGCGCCGCGTCGCACAGCGCTGCGTGCTGGTGCACCGACACGCTGGCGGGGAGCTGGCGGAACGGGGTGTAAAAGACACTCTCTTCGGCGCTTGCCGCAGCAACTTCGGCAAGCGAATGATCACGCCCGGTCAGGCTGATGCGTGGCACGCTGAAGCCACGCGCCAGGCCTTCGCGCATGTTCGCCATCTGTTCGTCGAAATAGCGCGCAATGTCACCCAGCCAGGCAAGGTAACGCTGGCCGTCGGCGACATCACGCAGTGGCTGTCGCGCACTGAAAAGCAGGTTGCCCCAGAACGAGGTATCGCCGGTCAGCGGCATCTGCCAGCTGCACAGGCGCTGCTCGGCCAGCAGCGTTTCGATCTGCTGGCGATAGACCTGATAGTTGACGATCTCTTCGTCACTCAGGGCGTCGAGTGGGATCTCGTTCAGTTGTTCCAGTAAGGCAGCCCAGACGCGCTCACGCATGGCTTGAGTGGCCGGATCAACCCGCGGCAGATGGTCCGCTGGCAGTGCGCGGGTATCCTCGTCATCGGCGCCGGCAAACTGGGCCTGCCGCCACGCCCACTCGTGTGCGCTGAGCTCGCGAAAACCCGCGTTTGCATCCGCCATCGTGGTCGTGATGCAGGGAATGCCGAGGCAACCGATCAGGGTGGACAGGGTGACGTTGCGAGGCATGGTTGCGGTTCCCCTCAGGTGCGTGCGTGCCGACCGCTCCATGGTGTCACGCAAACGGTTGATCGAACGCCGGCGACGGCTCGGTGAACCAGGCAGCGCCGTCTTCGGTGACGTGGAAATGATCCTCCAGTCGAATGCCGAAATGATCCGGCACCACAATCATGGGCTCGTTGCTGCAGCACATGCCCGATTGCAGGACGGTGCGGTTGCCGCGGACCAGATAGGGCGTTTCGTGGATGCTCAGGCCGCAGCCATGGCCAGTGCGATGGGGGATGCCGGGCAATCGGTAGTCCGGGCCCAGCCCGACCCGCTCGATCACCGCACGTGCGGCCGCATCCACCGCTTCGCAGGTGACGCCCGGGCGAACCGCTTCAAACGCGGCGCGTTGTGCGGCTTGTTCCAGCGACCATATCTTTGCCTGCTGCGCATCCGGAAGGCCAAACGCGTAGCAGCGGGTAATGTCGGAGTTGTAGCCTTGCACCGCGCAGCCGGTATCGATCAGCACCAGGTCATCGCGCTGCAGTCGCTGTTCACCGGGAATGCCGTGCGGATAGGCGGTAGCCTGGCCGAACTGCACGATGCAGAAGGTGGAGCCGTTGTCCGCGCCGAGTGTGCGGTGGCCGTCGTCAATGAAACGCACCAGCTCGTGATTGCTGATGCCTTCGTGCAGCACGGCGGCCGCGAGTCGCTGCACGTACAAGGTCATCGCGGTGGCTTGCTGCATCAAGGCCAGTTCGGCGACGGATTTGCGCATGCGGCAGCCGTCGATGATCGCGCTGGCATCGGTCAGGCGGCGTTCGCCCAGCGCATCGACCAACCGGGTGGCCACGGTATAGGCCGCCGTCGGGTCCAGCGCCAGATTGCCGGCGAAGCGTTCCTGCAGGGCTTGCACCACCAACGCATGCGGGCTTTCGTGTTCTTCCCACAGGCGCAGATCCGCTTCGATGCGCAGCACGCACTGCAGCGAGCCGACTTCAAAGGTCGGGCAGATCACGATCGGGTTGCCGCGGGCGGTGATCAGCAAGCCCACCAGACGCTCGCTGGCGCCCCACGCGATGCCGGTGAAATAGCGCAGCGATGCGCCGGCGGTGATCAACACGGCATCGATTCCGAGTTCGCGCATCAGCAGGCGAGCGCGGTGCAGGCGCTGGCCGTATTCATAGCGGCTGATCGGTGCGCTGGTCGCCGGCCAGCGCTGCAGTTCGGCGCGCACCGTGGCCATGTCGAGTCCGCCGATCTGCCGCTGGCTGTTGAGTGGACTCATGCTGTGGCACTCCCCGCAGTGGCAAGGTCGTCGTCACGCCAGTGGCCGTCCACCAGGCGGGCGATGTTGGCGGGATTGCGGTCGCGCAGTTCAGCGGGCAATAGCGTGTCGGTGACGTGATCGTAGCAATGCAGTGCAGCGAAGCGGCGGACGGCTGCCGGCATGCCGACGGCGGTGAAACCGGCTTGGCTGGTGCTGGGATACGGCCCGCCATGATTCATCGCCGGGCTCACCGCGACACCGGTGGGCATGCGATTCATGATCAGTCGGCCGACCTTAGGGCGCAGTGCGCGTGCCAGCGGCGCCAGGGCAGCGTCATCGGTTCCATCATTGGCGCTGTAGAGCGTGCCGGTGAGGTTGCCCTCGAAGCTAGCCGCAACAGCCAGCATTTCTTCGGTGTCGCGGGCACGCACCAGCAGGCTGGTGGGTCCGAACGCCTCGCGCTGCAGTTCGCGTGGGTTTTTGAGAAACGCGCGGGCACTGACCTGCAGCAAGGTCGGGCGATAGCGATAGCCCAGCCCGGCGGAGCTAGCACCGGTGAGACAGACCGCACCCCAGTCACGCAAGGCGGTAACCGACGCATCCAGCTGCTCGAGTACGCCGCGGCTGAACAGTACGCCGGGTGCGGCGCCTGCGAACAGCGTCAGCGCGTTGCCGACAAAGGCGTCGCCGGCGGCACCATCCGGCACTACCAGCAAACCGGGGTTGGTGCAGAATTGCCCGCTGCCCATCGTGCACGAAGCGAAAAACTCCTGCGCCAGCTGCTCGCCACGTTCGGCCAGCGCACCGGGCAGCATGAATACCGGGTTGACGCTGGACATCTCCATGTACGCCGGAATGCCGGCGCGATCCGCCGCCGCCTTCAGCGCCAGTCCACCGTGCCGGCTGCCGGTAAAGCCGATCGCGCCCAGCCGTGCATCGCCGGCCAGTTGCAGGCCAAGCGCCGAATCAAACTGATACAACAGTTGCACCGCAGCACTGGGTAGCTGCGCGTGCTGCAAGGCGCGATGGGCCAGTTGCGCCAGTCGTTGACTGGTCGCCGGATGCGATGGATGCGCCTTGGCAATCACTGGATTGCGCGCGGCAATCGCCGAGGCGAAATCACTGCCGGCGACGGCATTGAACGCGAACGGAAAGTTGTTCGGTCCGAAGATCAACACCGGCTTGTGCAACGGTGCGTAGTGCGAGCGCAGCCCGCCGCCGGTGTCGATCACCGGGTGGGTCCAGCTGTAGTCACGCGCTGCTTGCGCGGCCAGGCGCAACTGCCGGCAGGTACGCGGCAGCTCCACGCCCGCCAGACGGGTTTCGCCCGGCAGTGCCGTTTCCGCATGCGCCAAGGCCACCAGGGTGGCGGCGTCGTTCTCGATCGCGTGGGCGTAGGCATCGAGAAAAGCGGCAATGCGTGCGACCGGTGCAGCGGCGAGCTCGTCAGCCACCGCACTGGCACTGGCCAGCGCCGCCTCCAGCTCGAGGGCGCTGTTGACTGGAAACGCCGGGCCAATCGCTTCACCGGTGCTGGGATCGACCGCGCGAAACGATTTGCATGCGGATTCGGGGGCGCGCCATTCGCCCCCGATCAGCGACGGCTGGACGTCCATCTCAGCGCCCCGGATGGCTGGCGATCGCGTGCTTGATTACGCGTATTGCATGCTCGCGCTCGGCGCCCTCGATCAGTAAACGTGGCGCACGGACGCGTTCGTTGCCGAGGCCAACCATCTGCTGCACCAGTTTGATCAACTGCACGAACTTGGGCACCGTATCCAGCCGCAACAAAGGCAGGAACCAGGCGTACAGATCGGCGGCTGCAGCGGAGCCGCCGGAGCGGGCCAATTCGAACAGTTGTACCGATTCCTTCGGGTAGGCGTTGACCAGTCCGGCGATCCAGCCAGTGGCGCCCATGCAGACACCTTCGACCAGCGCGTCGTCCATGCCGACCAGCAAATGCAGTCGATCGCCCAGCAAGGATTTCAGCGCGGCGAAGCGACGGATCTCGCCGGACGATTCCTTCACTGCCTGCACGTTGGGGTGCTCGGCGGCGATGGCGGCGATCTGCTCCGGCGAGAAGTCGGTCTTGTACGCCACCGGGTTGTTGTAAAGCATGCACGGCAAATCGGTGGCTTCGATGATCGCCGTCACATGCGCGCTCATCTCGCGCCAGTCTGACGAATACACGTATGGCGGCAGCACCATCAGTGCCGCACAGCCGGCCGCCTTGGCTTCGCGCGCCAGGCGCACGCCTTCGTCAGTGGATAGTGCGGCGATGCCGGGAATGATCGGCGCGCGCTCATCCACGGCGGCAACCAGCGTACGCATGATCGCCACTTTTTCATCGAAGCCCAGCGTCGCCGCTTCGCCCAGTGAACCCAGCGGCACGATACCGGTACAGCCTGCATCGAGCAGCGTGCGTGCATGGCTGGCGAGGAAGTCGTGGTCGACCTCGCCGTCGGCGTTGAATGGTGTGGTGATGGCAGGAATCACGCCCTGCCAGAGTGTGTATTTGCTCATGCGTGGTTGTCTCCGGAGTCATGGGAAAGAAAGCTGGGAATGGCGCTACCGGCCAGCGTGGCCAGTCGCGCGGGAAAGATTGGCGGGCGGTTGCCGCTGCACGGGAAGCGACCGAGTTCGGCCAGCGCCGTGCCGCAGATGCGGCCCTGGCAGGCGCCCATGCCGCAGCGGGTGGCGAGGCGGGCGGCGCGTGCATCGGTGTAGCCAGCGAGGGCACCCAGGGTGACGTCCTCGCAACGGCAGACGATGGTGTCGAGTTCGGCCAATTGCTGCAGTTGAGGGTTGAGCGCGAAATGCCGGTCGAGTAGTTCGGCAAAGCGGCGCGCGCGTCGGCGCTGGCCGAGCAGCGGGGTTGCCGCTGCCGTGGCGCCGGCAGCCATATGGCCAGCAAGGCGGCCTTCGATGCGTGCGGCCGGCAGCCCGGCGATGCCGCAACTTTCGCCAGCTGCATAGATATTCGCCACGCTGGTGCGCAGCTGTCCGTCCACTTGCACCGCTGGGTGCGTGCCGTGTCGGTCCAGCGTGCAGCCGAGCATGCCGGGCAGCTCCACGTTCGGTACCAGTCCGTAGCCCACGGCGAGCAGATCGCAGTCGATGCGGGAGACTCCGCGAGCATTGACGACTTCGACCGCGGTGACCGCCGTGTCGCCGTGTGCACGGCGTACGAATGAGCCGCAGTGATAACTTACGTCGTGCAGCAGCGCACGCAATTGCACCGCTTGCACGGCGCGCGCCGGCCAGCGCCACAGTTGCATGGCGAAGGCGCGAACCGCCGCCGCCGAGGCTTGTTCGTGGATGCCTAGTACGTGTGCGCCGTGACGACGCAAGGTCGCGGCGGTTGCCCAGAGCAACGGTCCGCTGCCCGCTACCACCACGCGCTTGCCTTGCACCGGCCAGCCTTGCTTGGCCAACGCCTGCAGCCCGCCGGCACCGGTCACGCCGGGCAGGGTCCATCCCGGAAACGGCAGCAGCAATTCGCGTGCGCCAGTGGCCACTACCAGACTGCCAAATGAAAGCTCGACGGCGGCCTGCGGCGTTTCGATCAGCAGGCGTTCCTCGTCGGCTCCGATCACCTGATGCTGGGCCAGCCAGGTTATCGGCATCGGTGTATTGGCCAACGCCGTGATGGCGTTTGTCGCAGCTTGTGGCGCGCCATGTCGGGCATCGTGGCGCCAGATCTGTCCGCCCTGTCGTGGTTGCGCATCGAGCAGGCCCACGCGTACGCCGTGACCGGCTGCAGCATGGGCGGCGGCCAATCCGGCTGGACCGGCGCCCACCACCAGCACATCGAAGTGCTCAGTCATGAGTGTGCACCTGCATGCCTTCGGCCACGGGCGTCATGCAGGCGCGCACATGCTCGGTGTCGTTGATCCGAACCCGACACTCGAAGCACACACCCATGCCGCACAACGGCGCGCGCGGCTGTCCGCTCAGCGAACGCCGGAAGCCGGCTGGCCCGGCCATGGCAATCGCCGCTGCAACGCTCGCCTCGGCGTGTATCGCAACCGCCTGGCCATTGATCAACACGTTCACGGTCTTCATGCCATCGCCCGCGCTGGCGCGTAAGGCGTGGGGTCGATCGCAGGCGCATGGCCGAGCAGCAGATCAATCAACAATCGCGCGCTACCCAGCGCCGTGGTAACGCCCAGGCCTTCGTGACCGGCGGCCACCCACAGATCCGCATGCCCCGGTACGGCACCGAGGTAGGGACGTCCATCCGGCGTTGCCGGCCGCAGGCCGGTCCATGCGCGCAGACCTTGCAACGGTTGCAGCGCGGGCATGAACTGGAATGCGCGTCGCAATATCCGCTGCAACATGGCTGGCGATACGGCAGGATCATCCACATCGAATTCGCGCGACGAACCGATCAGGATCTGGCCGGTCGGTCGCGGTTGCACATTGAAGGCGACACTGCTGTCGGCGTCGCCGTGGGCACTGTCGGCGTAGCCCAGCTCTAGCACCTGATGGTGCAGCAAGCCGGGGTAGCGTTCGGTGATCAACAGATGCCCCTTGCGCGGACGCAGCGGCAATTGCGGCAACAGACGTGGCAGCGCGCAGCCCGTGGCCAGCAGCACCGGGCCGGACAGCAGGCTGCCGTCATCCAGTGTGACCGAGGCGCGGCCCAGTCGCCGCACCGAGCGCCCCGCATGCAAAAACGCACCGCGTTGCTGCGCGCAGTGCACGAGATATTGGGCGACCCGTGGCGGATAGACCACGGCCTCGTCGGCCACCAGCATGCCGCCGGCCAACCCCGGCGCGAGCGCGGGTTCGAGTTCATACAGCGTGGTGGCGTCGACGCTTTGTGCCGCGCCGCCAGAGGCATTCAGTCGCGCTGCGCGCGCGGCAACGCTGGCGAATTCCTGGTCGTTGCGGGCTACCCACAAGGTGCCACAGCGGCTGAACTCAGCCTCGGCCAGATCGACGAAGCTCTCCCAGCGCCGCAACGAATAGCGCGCCAGCGCCAGCTCGGCGGGGTCATCATCCATCGCCACCAGATGCCCCATCGAGCAGGCGGTGGCAGCACCGCCGATCGGGCCAGGCTCCACGATGGCCACGCGCAAGCCGGCCACGCTGGCCTCATTCGCGCAGCTGGCGCCGATGATGCCGGCACCGACCACGATGAGGTCGTAGCTGCTCACAGCGCACCGCTGCCCCAGGCAAACGCGTCCTCGTCGTCGATCAGCAACACGCCCTGGCCGGTGACGTAGGCAGTACCGCTGATGCGTGGCAGTATGCCGCGTTCGCTCACGGCGTAACTGCCCTCGAAGACGCTGCCGAGAATGCTTTCCTGATGCCATGCCGCGCCGGGCGCCAGCTTGCCGTCGGCCGCCAGACAGGCCAGTTTGGCGCTGGTGCCGGTGCCGCAGGGTGAGCGGTCGTAGGCGAGTCCGGGACACAGCACGAAGTTGCGCGCGTCGGTGTCGGCCGCCGCCGTGCCGGCATTGATCTCGATGTGGTCGATTGCTTCGCCGTTTGCACCGGTGATGCCTGTGGCTTCCAGCGCCAGCCGGATCGCTTCGGTGTAGGTGGTGAGCTCACGCTGATGGTGAATTTCCAGCGGCAGTGGCGTATCGCCGGTGATGAAAAACCAGTTGCCGCCCCAGGCGATGTCACCGCGGACGGTGCCGTGACCGCGCACGCTGACGGATACATTGGCGGCGTGGCGATAGCTTTCGACGTTGTCGATTGCTACGCGTCCGTCCGCCTGCAGTTCGACACCGACCGTGCCTACCGGCGTGTCCAGAAAATGCCGACCCGGTCCGATCCGGCCCATGTGCATCAGGGTGCGCACCACGCCGATGCTGCCGTGGCCGCACATGCCCAGGTAGCCGACGTTGTTGAAGAAGATCACGCCAGTGCAGGAACCGGCCTGCACTGGCGGGCGCAGCAATGCGCCGACCATGGTGTTCGAACCACGTGGTTCGCAGGCAATCGCGCTGCGCCAGTGGTCGTGCTGCTGCTGGAAGCGCTGACGTTGCGCGGCCAGCGAACCCTCGCCGAGATCGGGCATGCCGCCGATGACGACGCGGGTCGGCTCGCCGCCGGTATGGGAGTCAATGACGTGGACTGTGTGCATCCATTCATGTTGGTGGCCGGTGGCCGGAAGCGTCTAGGCGAGCCTGCGATAATTCGATGCGGAAATGCGCACAATGCATCCCGCGCGTTGTGCGCCTTGCTACTGTCCAGCCCAGCAGTTCTGCTGGATCGGGAACCCCGGGAGAAGTCTGATGGATATGAAGATTTCAGCATGCGAGTTGCAGGGCTTGTTCGATGCCTTGCCGGACGTCGTGTTCTTCGTCAAGGACGGTTCGGGGCGCTATACCCACGCCAATCTCACCCTGGTCAGACGACTGGGCTTGAAGCGTCGTGAGCAGGTGGTGGGCCGGCATGTCACCGACGTGTTTCCGCGTGTGTTGGGCATCTCCTATGCGTCGCAGGACCGTCGCGCGCTGACCGGTGAAGCGATCGAAAATCAGTTGGAAGTCCATATTCTTCCCAATCGCGTGCCTGGCTGGTGTCTCACCTGCAAATATCCGCTGCGACAACGCGGTGAGGTCTATGGCGTGATCGGCATATCGCGTGATCTGCGCAAGCCGGACGGCCGCCATCCGACCTATCCGCGGCTGATTCGCGTGATCGAATACATGCAGGAGCATTTTGCCGAGACCGTGCGGGTGAGCACGCTGGCCGAACTGGCCGAAGTTTCCGTGGCGCAGCTGGAACGCCACTTCCGCCGCGTGTTCCAGCTGACGCCACAGCAGACCTTGACGAAGCTGCGGATCGAGTCGGCGATGCGTCTGCTGCAGAGCGCAGGCAGCGTGGCGGATATTGGTCTGGCTTGCGGCTTCACCGACCAGAGTGCGTTCGCGCGCCAGTTCAAGGCAACGGTGGGCATGACGCCGCGAGACTTCCGCAGCTTGCAGGTCACAGCGAAATCCTGAGCGTTGTTGGCGACCATCGCCGCCACGCGACCCCTACTGCTTTCGTCACCACGGCACCAACGGTTGCTGTGCGCACTTCCGCACCGGTGTCGCGCCGATTCGACAAGACGCGTGGCTATCGCGTCATCCACGCTTTGTTCCGTTCCGCCAGGGAAGTCGCGACGCAAGGGGATGCGCGGCGTCAGCAGGCTTCCACGGATACAGCGTTGCGCAACGGGTCGATGGGGGTGACCCGGCGAGCGCAACAGCGGAACGACCGACTATCTCCCCCGGCAACGCCGCGGCCGTCGATACATCAAGGGCGCGGTTCGACCCAATCCGAAACGTTTCTGGAGAGAACTATCCATGAATAATCATTCCCCCTTGAGGGGTGCTTCGCTTCGCCGCAACGTGTTGGCGTTGGCACTCTCATCAGGGATGTGCATGGTCGGCGCGGCCTACGGCCAGGCCACCACCGGCAGCATTTTTGGGCAGGTGCCCCATGCCAGTGGTGCCACCGTGGTGATCAGCAGTGCGTCGGGTGTGACCCGTCAGACCACGGTGGATGCGCAAGGCCGCTACAGCCTGGGCGCCTTGCCGCTGGGTACGTACACGGTCAACCTGTTGCGTGATGGCAAGGTGGTGGATTCGCGTTCCCATGTCAGCCTGCGCATCGGCTCGGGTACCGACGTGTCGTTTGGTGCAGTGACGGGTGATGCGAAGGAGCTGTCGTCGATCTCGGTCACCGCCAGCGCGTTGCCGTCCATCGACGTCACCTCGGTCGACTCGCGCACGGTGATTACCTCTGAACAATTGGCGCGATTGCCGCTGGCACGAAGCGCCGAAGCGATCGCGCTGCTGGCGCCGGGCGTGGTGGCAGGCAGCGACTACTTCGGTGGTCCGACCGGCAATGCACTGGTTTCGTTCGGCGGCTCGTCGGTGACCGAGAGCGCGTACTACATCAACGGATTCAACACGACCGATCCGCTCAGTGGCTTTGGCGGGTTTGCCTTGCCGTATGGCTCGATTGACCAGCAGGAAATTCTCAACGGTGGTTACAGCGCTGCCTACGGTCGCTCCGATGGCGGTGTGATCAATCAGGTGGGTAAACGCGGCACGGATGCGTGGCATTTCGGTGCGCAGTTGTCGTGGACGCCGGCCGCTGCACGCGCCGAACAGCGTGATATCGACTACGTCACCGGGGCGAACAAGGGCAAGCTTTACAACCGCAATGCAGACGAGAACTCGTGGACCACGGTGGGCAGCCTGTACGCCGGCGGACCGCTGATCAAGGACAAGTTGTTCGTGTTCGCCTCGATCGAGGCCGAGCGTCGCCAGGGCAACAGCACCAGCTCGACCGACTCCAATCTCAGCACGCGTTATCGCAACGACTACCCGAAGTGGTACGCCAAGCTGGACTGGAACATCAACGACAGCAACATCCTCGAAGTGACCGGCGCGTCCACCAAGCGTGCGTATTCCGCCGATGTCTACAACTACGACTATGCCACCGGCAAAACCGGCAGCTTCAACAGTCACGCGGTGTCCAGCAAGGTCGGTGCGGATCTGTACACGGCGAAGTTCACCAGCTACATCAACGACGACCTGACCTTGTCCGCGTTATATGGCCGCATGGATGGTACCTACTACAACCAGATCATTGGTTACGACCCGACGTATCCGCGCCTGTATTCGTCGTACAACCAGAATCCGGCACTCAATGGCGGCACCGTGATCACCAGCCCGGGCACCATCGGCGCAGTCAACGACCCGGCGCATGTCACCCAGAATGCGAATCTGCGGATCGACTTGAGCTACCGCCTTGGCGATCACACGCTGACCGGCGGTATCGACAATCAATCGGTCAAGGACCTGCATGACGGCAACAAGATGGCGGGGCAGGGCTTCGCCTGGGAATACAACAAGGGCGCGCCTGGCAACCCGATCATCGGTGCACCCGGTGACGATCCGTATGTGGCTGCGCCGAATGGCTATCCCGGCGGTTCCACCGGCTATTACGTGGCCAAGTACAAGCGTTACGGCGGCGGCTCGGTGCGGGTGGAACAGCGGGCGCAGTACCTCGAAGACGCGTGGAAGATCAACGATCGCTGGTTGCTGATGTTGGGTATTCGCAATGACCAGTTCACCAACTACAACCCCAACGGCGTGGCGTATCTTCGCCTGACCAAACCGCAGTGGGCACCGCGCGTCGGCTTCAGTTGGGACGTCAATGGCGATTCCAGCTTCAAGGTCTACGGCAACGCGGGTCGCTACTTCCTGGCGATGCCGGCGACAGTGGCGATGCGCCAGGCCGGCGCGCCACTGTATACGCGTGAATACTTCACCTATACCGGCATCGATGCGCAAGGTCAGCCAACCGGCTTGACGCCCATCGACACCAGTCGCGGACTGGGTGCGCCGATTTCGGCCAATCGCGAGTACGGCCAGTCAAAAGATCCAAACATGGTGGCGGCCACCAACCTGAAGTCGGAATACCAGGACGAGTTCATCGCTGGCTTCGACAAGAAGCTCGGTGAAGCGTGGGTCTATGGCGCCAAGGCGACGTACCGCAACCTGCTCACGGCGATCGATGACTACAGTGACTCGGCCTCGGTCGCGGCGAAGATGGATCGCATGGGCATCGACCCGACTACCTACGACGCCAGCCTGATTTCCGGTGCGTATCTGTTCAACCCGGGGCGCACCAATATTCTGAAGGTGGCCAAGCTCGATGGCAGTGGCTACTACGCTGTGCCGATGACGACCGCCGATTTTGGTTTCGCCACGGGAATCAAGCGGCACTACTACGGTCTGGACGTATATCTGGAACATCCGTTCGACGGCAAGTGGTTCGGCAAGGTCGACTATCTGCTTTCGCGCAGCTACGGCAACAGCGAGGGCCAGGTGCGTACCGACATCGGCCAGACCGACGTCTCGGCGACGGTGGATTGGGACTTTGGTTCGCTGATGCAGTATTCGAACGGCGAGTTGTCGAACAGTCGTCGTCACCAGATCAAGGCCTATGGCTCTTACCAACTGGCGCCGGAGTGGATGGTGTCCGGAAATCTGGCGATCATCTCGGGCGCACCGCGCAGCTGTCTGGGTAAGTTTGGCCCGGCCGAATCCAACCCGACCGGCTACGGTGACTACTACCATTGGTGCGGCGGCGTGGCGTCACGACCGGGTGATGCAGGACATAATCCGTGGCAGGTCACGCTCAGTCTGAGCACGGAGTACCGTCCGCTGTGGGCCGACCAGAAGCTGGCCTTCAACGTGATGGTCTACAACGTGTTGAACAATCGCGTCGTCACGCAGACCTCGCCGTTCTACGGTGAAACCGGTGCGCTCGACGATACCTATGGCATGGCGGTTTCGCAGTCGCAACCGCGTTACGTGCGCTTCGGCATCACTTACGACTTCTGAGGTATGCAGGGCACCGGCAGCCCACGGACGGGTTGCCGGTTCCACAAAGTCAGTCAACTGTCCGACAAAGGTCCCGATTCGGCCACCAGCTTGTCCGGTGGTTTCTTCTGCGATGTACGGATGAATCACAGCAGAGGGTCGAACAATCCCGCCACATGCATGGCGACCTTGCGTAAGTAAGGTGCGTCGAGATATTCCCGTTCATTGATCTCGCGGGCGCGGCCGAAGTCGTCGATCAGCATGGCGGTGACGTCGGCGGCGAAGCCGTGGTCCACCGCCAGCGCGGCGACCTCGAAGTTCAAGCGGAACGAGCGGCTGTCCAGGTTGATGCTGCCAATGGCCGCCGCTTCGCGGTCGATCAGCAAGGCCTTCTGGTGCAGGAAACCGGGTTGATAGCGGAATACCTTGATGCCCGCGCGCACTGCCTGGTACGCGTGCAGGGTGGAAGCGAGGAACACCGTATGGTGGTCGGCGCGCGAGGGAATCAGGATGCGCACATCCACACCCCGCAGCACGGCAAGTTGCAGGGCCGCGCGTACCGCGTGGTCGGGGATGAAGTACGGCGTGCTCAGCCACACGCGCTGGCGTGCGGCGTTGATGGCGGCGGCGAAGAACAGCGAGCCGGTTTCCTGTGGATCGGCCGGGCCGCTGGCGATGATCAGGGCGCTGCTATCACCGTCAGCGATTGCTGCCTGACACATTGGTGGCATGCTGCCGGTAATCCATTGCCAGTCGTCGGCAAACAGTTGCTGCAGGTCGGCAACCGCCGGCCCGCGCAATTCCAGCATGGTGTCGCGCCAGGGTGCCAGTGGTGGCTTCAGGCCCAGATATTCGTCACCTACGTTGAGGCCTCCGACAAAGCCGCAGGCACCGTCGACCACCACGATCTTGCGGTGATTGCGAAAGTTGAGCTGAAACCGGTTGCGCCAGCGGTGGGTTGCAAAGCGATGGATTTGTACACCGCCTGCGCTCAAAGTCTCCACATACCTTTGCGGCAGCGCGTAGCTGCCGATACCGTCGAACAGTACGCAGACCTGCACGCCGGCGGCGGCCTGCTGCAGCAACACTTGCTGCAGGCGCCGTCCCAGCGTGTCGTCGTGGATGATGAAGAACTGCACCAGCAGGCAGTGTTCTGCCGCGGCCATGGCCGCCAGCATGGCGTTGAAGCTGGCATCGCCGTCAATCAATAGTCGCAGGCGATTGCCACCGCGGAACGGACGGCCAGCTAGTCTGCTGATGGCCGCATAGCGGCTGCAGGCCGTGTCCAGGCTGGCCGTGCCCGTCGGCTGTGCAGGCCCGGTTCGCGTGGGTGGCACAAGGTGCCCGATGCGATAGCCGAAGAAATGACTGGAGCCGAGGTACACGTACGGCAGCAAGGTCAGGTAAGGCAGCAGGATCAGACCAAGCGCCCAGCCGATTGCACCCTGCGGGGTGCGTGCGTGCATCACCGCGTGCATTGCAGTGAGCATGCCAAGCAGGTGCAGCGCGATGAGGCAGAAGGTGAATGCGCCGGCAGTCATCGGGATCGTCGCTTGCCGCTCAGTCGCCGAGCAACTGGCTAGCCAGATGACGTGCCTGTTGGCGAATTTCAGGCATTGCCGTGGACTCCCACAGCGTGCCGCGCAACAGACTGCCGATGGCAAACAGGTTGGGCCAGTGCTTCTCGCCGTGCTGCAGGCGGCCATCGCGACTGGCCAGCACGCCGAGTCCGAGTGGATCGGGCTCGATGTGTGCGTTGGTCAACAACTGGCGGATCAGTCGGTGCTCGCTGTGACGCACATCGGTGTCCAGGCCGACGGTCTGAATGACCAAGTCCGCATCCAGTAGCTCGGTGGTGCCGGCATGGGCTACGGTCAAATGCAAACCAGCGTCGACCACGTCTACGGCGTGCAGCCGCCCACGGTGTCGATGAAGTTTTCCACTGCGTAGCAGCCCGTCGATGGCGTCGCTGGCCATCGGTGACATGCGGTGTCGCACCCGTTCCCATGCCCAGCGCGCGTGGCGCATGAAGCGTGTGCGCTGTACCAGCGAGAGTTCGGACCACAAGCCCGGAATATGCGGGCGCAGGCTGTCAACCACAGCGCGCCATTCGTTGTCGGGTTGGCTGATCGTTTCGCGCAGCAGGCGCATCCAGCGTGCAATCTCCGGTGCATCGCGCATGGCATCGACCAGTTCCGCACCGTCGTCGGCGGGCATGGCGACGGTCGGCAAGTGTGCTTCGGGGAAGCGACCATGACGGGAGACCGCGATGTACTCGGCGTGGGGCCAGCGTGCGGACAATTCCAGGATGACGTCGACAGCGGTCAAACCCATACCGATCAGCACGACCTTGCGTGGCGCAGGTCGTTGTTCGTCCGCGTTCGCCAGCAATTGCCACGGGTCGACGATGTAGCGGCCACTGGCCAGCGCGGCGGCACTGACGGCGGCCAGCGGTGGCGCGGGCAGTGCGCCGATCGCCAGCACGGCGGCGTCGACGCGATGACTGCTGTCGCCGTGCACGACGGTGACAGCGTCGGCCTCGGGAACCAGCGCATCGGCCGCGAACGGAATGATGTTGACGTGGTGACCTCGTGCATGGCCTTGCTGCAAGGCACGCGCCACTTCGGTTTCCAGATAGTCACCGTAGCGGTGGCGGGGCAGAAAGTCGGTACCGGCGATGGTCGGATCGTCGCGCTGGACGAAATCCAGGAACCCGCGAGGCTTGCCGGCAAACATGCTCATCGAGGCGGCCCGCACGTTGAGCAGGTGATGCTTTGAATCGGTACCGTAAGCAATACCGCGCGCCCGCCGCCCGCCGCCGGTGAACCAGTCCACTTGCAGGGGCTGCGGCGTTTCGCGGTCCAGCAGTTCGCCAAGCAGGGTGGCTGCCGCCGCACCGCCGCCGATGATGGCGAGGCGTCGAAACATGGGGCTCCTCGTCGGCTTGGGGGATCAGCCGTGCAGCCGGCTGGCGGCGAGACGATGTGACGGCGCGGCGATCAGAGCCCCCGCCGGTCTGGCTTGGCCGGACGCGGGGTGTTCTGTCAGATCCGCACCGTAAACGTGCAACGACAGCGCGGTTTCGTGCCGGGACAGGTTGCGGCAGCGCCGCAGTTGGCGAGTGTCGCGCTCGAACCACAGGCCATCGCCCGGACCCAGCCATTCGCGACCCTGCAAAATCAGCTCGCCGGAGCTGGCCTCGGCCTGGAACGATTGCACTTCCAGCGCGCCGACCAGGGCCATTTCCAGACCCCATGAGTCAGAGTGATCGCTCAACGGCGAGGCGTGATTGGCTGGCCACGCCATCACCACGATGCTCAATGGCGGCGTATTGCGCCGGGTCAGCACGAAACGCTCGAAGCCTTGCTGGCGCTTGCGCAGCGAGGCAAGCCGACTGGCCAGTGCGGCGGCATCGCGATGGACCTCACTGCCCAGTTCGCGGGCCATCGAGGCAAGGTCGGGATGGCCGGCGTTGGCATGGTCGAGCGCGATGCTGCGCAGTGTCTTCAGAATGTGTCGATGGGTGCCCATGCAAGCAACCTGGCAGGGTGGATGGGCGCCAGTGGATCACGCATCTGGTTAACAGGTTGTTGAATTGCGCAGTGGCTGGATGGACAGTCCGGTCGGCCTGCGGGCCGACCGGACTGCATGTCACGGGAACGGATTATTCGTTCAGATTGAACGACACCGGCACCCTCGCCCAGGCGCTCACCGACTGTCCGTTCACGGTCGCTGGCTGGAAGCGCCAGCCGGCCAGCACCTGCTCGACCGCGCTGCGGTCAAGCAGCGCATAACCGCTGCCGTGTTCCACCGTCACCTTGACCGGCTTGCCGGTCGCATCCACCAGCACACGCAGCAAGACGGTGCCTTGCATGCGCTGCTGCAGAGCCCGGGTCGGGAAACGCAGCGGCGCCGAGCGATAAGCCAGGCTGGCCTCGATCGGTGTGGCGTCAAGCGCCGGGCCCGCTGCCGTGCCTGCCGGCAGCAAGGTGGGCGTGCTGATCGGTGGCATGGCAAGGTTGCCGTCGGTGCTGGGCACCACCACCGGCGGATGCACCGGTGCCGTCAGGTGGTGAACCACCGGTGGCGCCACTGGTGGGTGCGGCAGGGGTACGAGGTCAACCGGCGGCGGCGGCTTGACCGGCGGTGGCGGCGTGATGAAGGTGATCGTGGGGATCGGGTTGAGTTTTTCCAGCGCGTGGAAAAACGCCGGGGCGGAGGGTCGCGAGGCGACCATGATCACCGCCACGTTGAGCACGATGGCAGCACTGATGGCCGCGATGCGCGCGGGGTCGGGGTGGATGCGGTGAAATACAGCCAGGCTTGCGGACGACATGGGCGACCTCCTGACAACTGTGGGGATGTTGCGGCAGTCACGCTGCGTTGGCAGGGGGATCGTGCTGTCGCGCTTGCAGCCTATGCCCGAAAAGTGGGCTTGCACAACTGGACGGCCAGGTGGCTAAATGCGGGATTGAGGGGTGTTGCGGTCCACGCGGAAAATTTTCGATGCGGTCGCGCTATGGGCCGTGTCCGTGTTGCGGCTTCCTCACGGGCTGTCCGGACAACCGGTTCCGTGCATCCACGTTCACGTCGGCACTCGCCATGGTGGCGCCGTTGTTGCAACGACTCGGCACGCCAATCGGCCAACCCGAGGCAACGACGAGGCGTTCATCCAAATGGACCGCCGTGGTGACGCTGGCATATAGCGGTTTGATGAAGGGCGCGCCGGCATGCGCTGCCGATATTTCCTGCGAAACGGCCTGGGGCGCAGGCGCTGACCATGGGCAAGGTGGTGCTGGCACTGATTGGCAAGGGCGAAGGCTGGAATCCGTGCGTGGTTTTTGGTGCCTTCATCATCGAATAGTGTGAGGCCTTATCGGCGCGACAATACGTCAAGGTATGCACAAAGGCGGGAGGGCGGTTAAGGTTGGGACTGCACGCATCGCTTCCACGGAGAATCCCTGAATGTCCGCTTCATCCGGCAGCGCGCTGCCTAGTTACAGCTTCGGCGACGAGCTTGCCAGCAGCATCATCCATGGTCTGGGCATCGTGCTCAGCATTGCCGGGTTGGCAATGTTGGTGGCATTCGCTGCGCTGCATGGCAATGCGTTGACGGTGGTGGCTTGCGCGGTGTTCGGCACTTCGTTGGTGCTGCTGTATACCGCCTCGACGCTGTATCACTCGATTCCGTTGGTTGCCGCGAAGCCGACCTTGCGCGCGCTCGATCACATCGCGATCTACGTACTGATCGCCGGTACCTACACCCCGTTCACGCTGATCGCGCTGCCGGGCGTCTGGGGCTGGAGCCTGTTTGCGGCAGTGTGGACGCTGGCCTTGATCGGCAGCGCACTGGAACTGGGTTTGCTCAAGCGTTACCACAAGCTGGCGGTGCTGCTTTACGTCGGCATGGGCTGGATTGGCATGATTGCGTTCGAACCGCTCAGCAAGCATCTGCAATCCGGCGGCACCGCACTGCTGTTGGCGGGTGGGCTGGCTTATACGCTGGGCGTGCCGTTTTACCTGTGGCGGCGGTTGCCGTATCACCACGCCTTGTGGCACGTTTTCGTGCTGGCCGGCAGCGTGCTGCATTTTCTGGCGGTGCTGCTCTACGTGATCCCGAACGGCCCGGCGTAGACGCGGGGCTCTCGCCCGATTTCAACCGAACAGCATTCTCAGGCCGAACAGGCCGACCATCATCAACGACAGCACCAGTTTGAACAGGGTGCCGAGCAACAAGCCGACCCAGGTCGCCGCGCCCACATGCGCCGACCGCAGCACACTGGTGCCGGAAGCAAGTTCGCCGAGCAGTGCGCCCACGAACGGCCCCAGCAACAGCCCCGGAATGCCGAAGAACATGCCGACGAAGGTGCCGATGGTGGCGCCCCACAGTGCACGATGGCTGGCGCCCACCCGTTTGGCGCCGAGCGTACCGGCGACGAAGTCAACGATGATGCCAAGCGTGCCCAGCGCGCCGATGATCAACAGCCACCAAAGCCCCAGGTGCTGGTAATCATCCAGCGCGGCCACCAGCCAGATGCCGCCGAAAACCATCGGAATGCCCGGCAACGCCGGCAGCACCGAACCGGCGAGACCACCGATGATCAGCAGGGCGGCGAGCACGTACAGCACAATATCCATCAGCGGGCAGGTTTCCTCATGGTCGTATCGGCATTGGAGCAGAAACGTGCCGATGGCGCGTCAGTCGCGCAGCGTTACCTGCCAAGCGTCAACTACTTCTCGACAAAAGCCCGCTCGATCACGTAATCGCCGGGTGCGCGCGTGCGCGGCGACGCCTGAAAACCGCGGCCGTCGAGCAAGGCGGCCAAATCGTCCAGCATCGCCGGACTGCCACACAGCATCACGCGGTCGGTGGCCGGATTGAGCGGCGGCAGGCCGGTGGTGGCGCTCATCACGCCGTCGGCGATGGTGTCGGTAATGCGCCCACGATTGCGGAAGGCCTCGCGCGTAACGGTGGGGTAATAGATCAGCTTTTCACGCACCATTTCGCCCAGGTATTCGTGCTGCGGCAACGCGTTTTCCAGATAATCGGCGTAAGCCAGGTCTTCGACCCGGCGTACGCCGTGCGCCAACACGATCTTGTCGAAACGCTGGTAGGTTTCCGGGTCGCGGATGATGCTCATGAACGGCGCCAACCCGGTGCCGGTGCCCAGCAGATAAAGATGCTTGCCGGGTTTCAGGTCGGTGAGCACCAGCGTGCCGGTGGGTTTGCGCGTGACGATCAGCGGGTCGCCCGGCTGCAGATGCTGCAAGCGTGAGGTCAGTGGGCCGTCTTGCACCTTGATCGAGAAGAACTCCAGATGCTCTTCCCAACTGGCGCTGGCGATCGAATACGCCCGCATCAGCGGACGCCCCTCCGTTTCCAGTCCGATCATCACGAACTGGCCGCTGTCGAAGCGGAAGCCGGGATCGCGCGTGGTGCGGAAGGAAAACAGGCTGTCGTTCCAGTGCTGCACGTCAATCACGTGCTCGGTCGCCATGGCTACCATGATGTCGTCAATCTCGAATGCGGGCTGGGGAAACGCGCCGCTTCTGCAGCGGCAGCGAGACTCGCGTGGGAGGGCGTGGGCCGGTGAACCTGGCGAGTGCCGCGCGCGGAATCGCGGCGACAGCGCTATTTTACGTGATTCGCGCTGGCCTTGCCGAGCCTCCGAAGTGGCGCCCAAGGGCGGCAATCCGGGACAATGACGGCAATGAGCATTCAAACCACCGCCACTCAAGCTGCCGAGCCATGGCGTTTGTCCGTTGCACCGATGATGGACTGGACCGATCGGCACTGCCGCTATTTCCACCGGCTGCTGTCGCCGCGTGCGCGGCTGTATACCGAAATGGTGACCAGTGCGGCGCTGGTACGCGGTGGTCAGTTGCGTCTGCTGGAACATAGCCAGCAGGAGCATCCGGTGGCGCTGCAGCTGGGTGGCAGCGATCCGCACGAGTTGGCGCAGGCGGCGAAGTTCGGCGCCGAGGCTGGTTACGACGAGATCAATCTCAACGTGGGCTGCCCTTCCGACCGGGTGCAGTCCGGTCGTTTCGGCGCCTGCCTGATGTACGAGCCGGCGCTGGTGGCTGATTGCGTGAAGGCGATGCGCGATGCGGTAAGCGTGCCGGTGACGGTGAAGTGCCGCATTGGCGTCGACGACCAAGACGATTATGCCGGCCTGCAGCACTTCACCGAAACCATGCTGGAAGCCGGTGTCGGCGTGCTGGTGGTGCATGCGCGCAAGGCCTGGTTGAAGGGTCTGTCACCGAAGGAGAACCGCGAGATTCCGCCGCTGGATTACCAGCGCGTGTATCGTCTCAAGCGTGAGTTTCCGCAATTGGTGGTGGCGATCAACGGCGGCATCACCACGGTGGCGCAGGTGCAGGCGCACCTGGCACAACTGGATGGCGTGATGCTGGGGCGGGCGGCGTACCACGATCCGTATCTGCTGGCACAGATCGAGCATGCTTTGCATGGCGAGCCATTGCCCACGCGCGAAAGCGTGCTGTTGCATCTGCGACCCTATGTCGAGGCCGAGCTGGCGCGCGGCACGGCGTTGAAGCACATCAGCCGCCATCTGCTGGGTCTTTATCAGGGAGAACCCGGCGCGCGAGCGTTCCGGCGCACGATCAGTGAAGGCGCACACCTGCCCGGCGCCGGTTGGGATCTGCTGGAACGTGCGGCGCAGCCGTGCGCCGCTGCGGCGTGACACGCGCCGTCCGTCCGGTCAGTATTCAGGCCGGATTGCCTAGTCTTGGTGTACAGGCAGCTGCCAAGCGGGAACGTCACGCATGACAACGCACAAAAACTTCATCAATACTCTGCTGATATTCGTGGGCATGGCTGTTGCCGGCGCTGCGGTGGCGCAATCCGCCAGCAGCGGCACGACGCTGGATCAGGCGGTGCAAAAGGTGCAGCAGGATACCGGTGGCAAAGTGTTGTCTGCCGAACAGCGTGCTGTCGGCCGCCGGCAGGAGTACCGGATCAAGGTGCTCACGCCACAAGGACACGTCAAAGTAGTGGTGGTCTCGTCCGAATCGGGCAAGAATTCGCCTTCGACTCAGTCAAACAAGAATCCGCCCGCGAAAAGCGCGGGTCGCAAGGAGAAACGCTGATATGCGCATCCTGTTGGTAGAGGACGAGGCCCCGTTGCGCGAGACGCTGGCGGCACGCCTGAAGCGGGACGGTTTTGCCGTCGATGCAGCGCAGGATGGTGAGGAAGGCATCTACCTCGGTCGTGAAGTGCCGTTCGATCTGGCGATCATTGACCTGGGCCTGCCCAAGATGTCCGGCATGGATCTGGTCAAGGCGCTGCGCGAGGCTGGGCAGCGTTATCCGATCCTGATTCTGACCGCGCGTGGCAGCTGGCAGGACAAGGTCGAAGGCCTGAAGCACGGTGCCGACGATTATCTGGTCAAGCCGTTCCACGTCGAGGAGCTGTTGGCGCGAATCAACGCGCTGGTGCGTCGAGCCAGTGGCTGGTCCAAGCCGATCCTGGCCTGCGGCATGATCAAGCTCGACACCACCGCGCAGACGGTGACGGTGGAAGGCAAGCTGGTTGACCTCACCAGCTACGAGTACAAGGTGCTGGAATACCTGATGCTGCATGCGGGCGAACTGGTCTCCAAGGCCGACCTCACCGAACACATTTATCAGCAGGATTTCGACCGCGATTCCAACGTGCTCGAAGTGTTCATTGGCCGGTTGCGGCGCAAGCTTGATCCGGAAGGCACCCTCAAACCCATCGAGACGGTACGTGGACGCGGATACCGCTTTGCCATCCCGCGCACCGACGGCGACGACGAATGAGCGTGGGTCGTCGCACGGTCCGCTGTCTCTGGCAGCGCGTGCGGCGATCGCCACCAGTTTCGTGCTCGCGGGCTTTCTCGGCCTGGTCGGGCTGACCCTCACCCAGACCAATCAGGCGCGCGCGCTGCGCAGCCTGCAGGACCGGCTGGAAAATTTTGCGATTGCCTATATCACCAATACCGACGTCAACCGGTATGGCAAGTTGCTGCCACCGGAAACCGCACCCAACCCGAATTTTTCCCGTCCCGGATCGGGCCTGTACGCGGTGGCACTGGGTGACAACGGTTACCACTGGGAATCTTCCTCGGCGATTGGTCGGGATTTCACTTTCCTGAAACCGCTGGAGCCGGGACAGAGCCAGTTTGTCGGCCCGATCGAGACACGCATGGGGCGGCTGTATTACTACAGCTACGGCGTGGCCTTCGACACGCTGGACAAGAAATCCGTGCGGCTCACCGTGATGGTGGCGCAGACCGAGGATCAGCTTGAGGGCGAGAGCGCGGTGTTCCGGCACACGCTGGTGATCTGGCTGTCGATTCTCGGCGTGATGCTGATCGTGCTGCAGCTGTTGCTGCTGCGCTGGAGCCTGACGCCGCTGCGCAAGGTGGCCAGCGACATGAGTCGCGTCGAGCGCGGCGACAGCGAGCAACTGGATAGCCAGTATCCGCTGGAGCTGACCGGCCTGACCGAGCGCATCAACGCCTTCATCACCAACGAGCGCGAACAGCGCACACGTTATCGCCACACGCTGGCTGATCTGGCGCACAGCCTGAAGACGCCACTGGCGGTGATCCGTTCGCAACTGGAGGCGGCGACGGGTGACGATGACGCGGCCCGACGCAGCACTGTGCTCGACCAGGTGCGGCGCATGAATGAACTGGTCGCCTATCAGTTGTCGCGTGCGGCCACCTCGGGCCGGCAGACGTTTGCCAGCGCGGTGCCGATCGCCGGCCACGCCGAGGATCTGGTGCAGGGCCTGGAAAAGGTCTACGCGGCCAAGAACGTATTGTGCGAATTCGATATCGAAGACGGCGCGGTGTTCTACGGTGAGCAGGGTGACCTGCTGGAGCTGATGGGCAACCTGCTGGAGAACGCGTTCAAGTGGGCCGGTCACCGCGTATTGCTGGTGGTACGGATGCACCATGAAACCGGCCGGCAGCGCGCAGGCATGTTGCTCAGCGTGGAAGACGATGGCCCCGGCATTGCCGAGGACAAGATCGAGAAAGTGCTGCAGCGTGGTGTGCGTGGCGACGAGCGCGTGCAGGGCCACGGCATCGGCTTGTCCATCGTGCAGGACATCGTGCACGCCTATCAGGGTGAGCTGGTGGTGGATCGCTCACCGGAATTCGGTGGCGCGCGTTTCAGCGTGAACCTGGCGGCAACCTGAGCCGATTGGCGGCGTCACGAGGCCGCGCCGGCTAGTTGTCCTGGGCTGGCGAAGGGCCGTAGTAGGCCTGCAGCAGATCCGCGATGGCGGGTTCGGCTTCGCGCAGCAGTGACGGTCGCGAGTAGTGCATCTCGCTGACTACGGCGAAATACTCGGCGATACTCTCGGTGGCGTAATGGTCGATCGGGCTGTCACAACAGTCCGCCGGCATCGCCACCAGCCGTGCGTAGGCGAGCTGGAATTGCTCGATCCAGCGCCGCCGCGGAATTTCCACCAGCGGCGGTACACCGTCGGGTGGTCCGTCGAGCATGTCGAGCTTGTGTGCCATCTCATGCAGGACAACGTTGTAGCCATCCCAGGGTTGTTCCAGGTCCAGTTGTACGTCGGCCAGTGACAGCACCAGCGGACCGCGTTCCCAGGCGTCACTGACGTGAGTGTCTTCGCCGTCCGTGGTGACCCCGAGGCGGTCGTCGTGATGGCTGCGGCGCACCTTGAATTCGCCCGGATAAATCAACACCTCGTGCCAGCCACGCAAGCTGCTGGCGCCCTGCTGCAAGGCTGGCAGACAGGCCTGCATCGCGATCAGCAGACGCCAGTAATCATCCAGAACGGCGCCAGCCAGCGCATGGAAGCGTTTGCGTGCGAGGAACAGCGCAGACAAGCGACGTAACTGTTGCTGTCGTTCGGAGTCAAGCCGGCGTGCCAAGGCACAGGCTAGCAAGGCGCGACGCCAGAGCGGATCGGCAATCGGCGCGGGTTCGAAACGCGCCCGTAGCGACTGCAACCAACGTCCCGGCATGACGCCGGGGCTTACTGGATTGATCCAGGCAGCAGGGATTGCCAGCCCAGATGGGGCCGGCGGGACGGCGTCGGCGCGGACGAAGAACCACCAGAGTGACTGCTGCTGTTCGACGTCGTCCCTGCGTTGTCGCTGCCCGAGCTTGGGCAATCGCGACCCAGGCCGGCGGCGTCGCCGCCACTGCTGGTGTTGCTGTCGTGAGTAGAGGCGCTGTCCACCAGGGTCCGCGACGAATGGTCGAGATCCTGAGAGTCCACGCTTGCCGCACTGACACCGCCGATCCCGGCAATGCACAAGGCGCAACCCATCAACCAATTAGCGGCACGCATGGCGATCAAACTCCCTGACCCGCAGCGAAGACCCGGATCGTCTCAGAAATACCCTGGTCATGCCAGTGCTTGGGTTGTGGTCGAGGGCACAAAATCGGCATGCGATCCGCGTCGGCTTGGTCGACCGGGATAGAATCCCGGGATGCTCAACCTGTCTCATCACCGCTTTGATCCATTTCCCTGGCAGCAGGCGTCAGCCCTTGCAGGAATGTGCTGATGCAGCCGGCACGATTGCTTGCGCTGCTGGCCGCCGGTGAGCCGTTGTCTGGCGCAACTCTGGCGGCTCAGTCCGGAGTGACTCGCGCGGCGATCTGGAAACAGATCGAGCTCCTGCGCGCTCGCGGTGTGCCGATCGAGGCACGTGGCGCGGCCGGCTATTGCCTGCCGTGGCCCCTGCAAATGCTGGACGCGGCGCACATCCGGGCACACATGCCGGAAGCCCTGCTGCCTTCCGTGGGCGCGCTGGAGGTGCACTGGGAACTCGACTCCACCTCCACCGAATTGCAGCGTCGTGGGGCGGCGGCGGCGGACTTCAGCATGGTGCTCGCCGAGACGCAGCATGCCGGACGTGGTCGTCGTGGCCGGCAATGGTTGTCGCCGCCGGGTCTGAATATCTATCTGTCCTGCCTGAAGCGTTTCGAGGCGGGTTTTGCCGCGCTGACCGGGTTGTCGCTGGCTGTCGGGGTGATCGTGCTGCGCGCGCTGGAAAGCCTGGGCATCGACGGCGCCGGGCTGAAATGGCCGAACGATGTGCTGGTCGTCGGTCATGGCCAGCCTGCCGGCAAGCTGGGTGGCATTCTGATTGAGCTGAGCGGTGAATATCAGGGACCTTGCGCGGCCATCATCGGGATCGGTCTCAACTTGCGCCTGACCCCGGCGTTATGTGAGCAGGCTGGCCAATCGGTGGCCGATCTGGCCGGACTTGCCGGCGGCACGCCGCCAAATCGCAATCAGGTGGCGGCAGCAGTGATTGTCGCCCTGATCGAGGGGCTGGGCGAATTCGAACGGGCAGGTTTTGCTGCGTTCAGTGCGGACTACGCCCGACACGACTTGTTGCGCGACCAGCCGCTGCATCTGAGTGGTGCGCTGGAGACGTTTCACGCCGTTGGCGCCGGTGTTGATGCCCGCGGCGCATTGCGGGTGCGCCTTGCTGACGGCAGCCTGCGCCAGGTCGACAGTGCCGATGTTACGGTGCGCCGCGCGTGAGACTCTTGCTCGATCTCGGCAATACGCGCCTGAAGTGGGCATGGCAAACGGCGTCTGATGGTTGGTTGAAGCAGGGCGCGCTGGATTGGCGCGAGAATCTGGAGCCGGCACTGGAAGCGGGATGGGCCGAGCTGCCCCGGCCGCTGCAGGTGATCGCCGCGTCGGTCGTCGACGCTACGCGCGAGGGGCAGGTGACTGCGCTGGCCTTGCGGCTTTTCGGTCTGCCGGTGATCTGGATGCGCACGCCCGCGCAGGCCTGTGGCGTACGCAATGCGTATGCCGAACCGCAGCGGCTTGGTGTGGATCGCTTTCTGGTGATGGTGGCGGCACGCGCAGCGAGTCATCTGCCTTGCGTGCTGGTCGGTGTCGGTACGGCGTTGACGCTGGACGCGCTCGCCGCTGACGGCCAGCACCTCGGCGGTCTGATCGCGCCAGGTCCGCAACTGATGCAGCAGTCGCTGTTCGATGCCACTGCGCGAATAAGTCCGCTGGATTCCGGTCAGGTGGTGGAGCTGGCCGACAACACCGCAGACGCGGTGGCATCGGGCTGCTGGCAGGCCGCCGCCGCGCTGGTGGATCGTTTTGCTTCACGCATGACCGTGCGACTTGGTACCGTACCCGAGGTAGTGCTTGGCGGTGGCGATGCGGCGAGCTTGCTGCCACTGCTGTCGCAGCCGGGCCGGCTCAGCCACGATGCCGTCCTGCGCGGGCTGGCGATCTGGGCCGATACGCAATGATCCGCCCACGTGTCTGGTCGGAAACGAGGTTGTTGATGGAGGCTGGATGTTCCTGCGTCTGCTGTTCGTATTGTTGACTGCACTCAATATTGCCGTGGGCGCGTGGTTGCTGCTGGGGCAACCTTATGCGCATGGCGGTTTGCCCACCGATCCGGGGGTGACCGAGTTGCGTCTGTTGTCGGAGATGCCGACTGCCACGCGCGCGCTGGCGAATGCGGGCGCTGCGCTCACGCAGCCGGCGAACCTCAACTCCAGCTGCGTTGCGCTGGGCCCGTTTGCCACCCCGCAGGACCTGCGCAACGCGCGTCAGGCACTGGCTGGCCAGGCCACCCGGATGCGTGCGCGCCAGGAGCAGACTAGTCAGGCCAGTGGCTGGTGGGTCTATCTGCCGGCGGCTGCCAATCGCGCCAAGGCGCTGGAAGTGGCTAGGCGGCTGTCTGCGCGGAATATCAACGACTACTTCGTGGTCAATTCCGGCGACCAATCCAATACCATCTCGCTGGGCCTGTTCAAGGACCCGGCCAATGCGCGCAAGCGTCGCGATGAGGTGGCTGCAGCAGGTTTCGATCCGCGGCTGACCGAGCGTAGCGAGACGGTGCCGGAATACTGGCTCGACCTGGTGGTTGCCGATGTCGGAAAGTTCGACTGGCGCAGCCGGGTCACAGCCAGCGGTATTGGTGCACACAGCACCGGCTGCTTTTGAGCGCACTGGGCAGCACAGCCTGCTAGAATCCCCAACCTTCGCCGGCATAGCTCAGTTGGTAGAGCAACTGATTTGTAATCAGTAGGTCCCGGGTTCGACTCCTGGTGCCGGCACCAAGAAAAACAATCACTTAGGCTGCCCTTCGGGGCGGCCTTTGTCGTTGATGCGCGCCAGGCGAGAACAATGGGCGGGGCAGCGGTTAGGCACTCCGAGGCGTATCGGGCTGCTCGGCGGCGGTCGCTACGCACAGCCTTCGTAGGCGCGGGCCGACATACGTTGGTTGCGACGTTGCGCAAACTGCTGCCTTGCCGGAAGTGCACCGCCATTTTCCCTCAGTGGGAAATGACTGCTTGGGTCCGGTTCCCCGAACGAGGGTGGGGCGATGCGAATTGTGTTGACCATCAAGGAAGCCCGTCACGGCCTGTGGTGCATCTGCACGGGTGAGGCGGTGTTATACGACAAGCTACGCTTTGCACACGCAGTGCGATTGGCTCGCGGCTTGGCCCGTGAGGAATATGCCAATTCCGGAAATGCCGTGAGTGTCGAAATGGCCTGCGCCGGCTTCACCATTTCGCTACTTCAGCACGCCTGCTCATCGGCGGTGCGTCGTGCTGCCGCCTGAAATGCCTGTCGCGAAAACCTGCGTGCTGGCTGCGCCGTTGCTGTTGGTGCAGCGCAGGGAGCCTTCCCGCCCGCAGGCGTGAATGCTGCAGTCGCAAAATGCGCGCGAGGCGAAACCTTGCTAGGATTTAAGCCGACACTGCACGGGGGCAGTTCGGGGAAAATGCATGCAAACGCTAATCGCATACTCCGCCTTTTGGCGCGGGGTGTTGCAGTTTGCAGGGATGCTTACAGAATCGGGTACGCAGGGCGTTCGTCATCGGTTGCTGGTGGCGCGCGAAGGCAATGACTTGGTGAGCTGGTGTTCACCCGCGCGATCACGTCGCGAGGATGAACTGGAGCGAGGTCGTCAGGTGGAACATTGATCCCGGGGTGATCTGCCGGGCATTGAGATTTCCTCAGGCGGGGGCTGGGAAGTCGGGAATGAGCGCTCGCCATCGATACAGTCACGCAATCAGGGCCTTCCGGCCCTGGTTGCGTTGCGAATGTGCATTGAGTGGCTGGCAAGGAAGGCTGCAGGCTTTCGGGTTTTCCGCATCCGTCGTGGTGTGATTCTTTCAGCAGCAAGCCGGAGAGTGCCAATGGTCACCTTTTCGATGGTGCGGTTTTGCGGTCTTTGCGTGATGGGCTTGCTGGCGACGTCGGCTGCGGCGCAGTCGGGCTCCGGCAACATGATGAAAATGGCGATCACCATGAAAATGCAGATGCCGGGTATGGGTGACATGCCGGCGCGCACGGTGACCAAGGACGTTTGCACCTCCAAGGATCACGACATGCGGGCCATGCTGCAACAGCAAAAAGCCTGCGTGGTGAGCAACTATACGCAGACCGGTAACACGGTCAGCTATCACGTGGTTTGCGGCGGCAACCCGCCAAGCATGAGCGGGGACGCTCAGTTTGAATTGCTGCCCAGTGGCGATATCCACGGCCATTTCCACGCCAACAGCAACCGCAATGGCCATAGCATGGTGATGGACATGACCTATGCAGGTCAGCGCACCGGCAGCTGCGATTACACCGCGAGCCGACCGGCGCACTGAACTGGGCGACGCTGCCGCACTTGAGCCGCGTCTGCTGCCTCCAGCAATCGCTGCCTATTGCACGCGCCCCGCCTGCAACGCTGCGTGTGGGGCGGGCTTTCGAGTCAGGCGGCAGCGGCAGGTTGGTCATTCCGGTAGACTGAAAGGACATGGCGGATCGCTTTTGTCGCGAAGATCTCTCCCGCGGCAGCTCTGCAGAACAGCGCCTACCTGCCTGTTCATTGCCCGCCTTGCCGACATCAACGGCGTGCGCCGAAGTAGCGGTGCAGTTGCCAGAAAGCACGCAGGAACAAACAATCCATGAGCAAAAAAACCATTTCCCTGTTGGGTGTGCCGACCGATATCGGTGCCGGTCATCGCGGTGCCGCGATGGGTCCGGAGGCGCTGCGTGTGGCCAATCTGGCCAGTCGACTGGAGCGTCGCGGCTTGACCGTGATTGATCGCGGCAATCTGCAAGGACCGCTCAATCCCTGGCTGCCGCCCGTGCAGGGTTATCGCCATCTTGGCGAAGTGGCGGCCTGGAATGAGGCGGTGCATACCGCTTTCCATCAGGAGCTTCAGGAAGGTTACTTGCCGATCATGCTGGGTGGAGATCATTGCCTGGCGATCGGTTCTGTCTCGGCAGTAGCGCGTTATTGCCGCGAACAGGGCAAAAAACTACGCGTGCTGTGGCTCGATGCACACACCGACTTCAACACGGCTGAGGCCACGCCTACCGGCAACATCCACGGCATGCCGGTGGCCTGCCTGTGCGGCACGGGCCCCGCGGAACTCACCAGCATCGGCGGAAGCACACCGGCAACCACGCCGGACGTTTTTCGCTACATCGGTATTCGCTCGGTCGACGAGGGTGAGAAACGACTGGTTCGCGGCGCCAACATGCAGGTGCACGACATGCGCCACATCGACGAGATCGGCATGAAGGGCGTGATGGAAAAAGCTCTGGCTGACATGGACGAAAACACCCATCTGCACGTGAGCTTTGACGTCGACTTCCTCGACCCGAGTATTGCCCCTGGCGTAGGAACCACCGTGCGCGGTGGCCCGGATTACCGCGAGGCGCAGTTGTGTATGGAAATGATCGCCGACAGCGGTCGGATGGCGTCTCTGGACATCGTCGAGCTGAATCCGGCGTTCGACAAGCGCAATTCGACCGCCAAGCTGGCCGTTGATCTGGTCGAGTCACTGTTCGGAAAGTCCACGCTGATTCGCTGAGCAAGTTCACGCGCGCCGCCCGCTTGCCGCGTTGAGTGGTCGAGCCGATTTGCCGGATGTCGTAGACTGGCTTTTTACTTGCGCGACGCAGCATGAATACCCGAGTTCTTACTGGCATCACCACCACCGGCACCCCGCATCTTGGCAATTACGTCGGCGCCATCCGCCCCGCGGTGGCGGCCAGCCAGCGCGACGATGTGGATGCGTTCTACTTCATGGCCGACTACCACGCGCTGATCAAGAGCGACGATGCGGCGCGCATCGAGCGCTCGCGGCTGGAAATCGCCGCCACGTGGCTGGCGGCGGGACTCGATCCGGCCAGGGTGACCTTCTATCGCCAGTCCGATGTTCCGGAAATTCCCGAGCTGACCTGGTTTCTTACGTGCATTGCGTCGAAAGGCATGTTGAATCGCGCGCATGCGTACAAGGCGGCGGTGGACAAAAATACGGCCGCCGGCGAAGACGTCGATGCCGGAGTTACTGCCGGGCTGTACATGTATCCGGTGTTGATGGCCGCCGACATCCTCGCATTCGACGCGCATCAGGTGCCGGTGGGGCGTGACCAGATCCAGCACATCGAGATGGCGCGGGATCTGGGTCAGCGTTTCAATCATCTGCACGGGCACGAGTTCTTCGTGCTGCCCGAAGCGTTGATCGAGGAGCAGGTGGCCACGCTGCCCGGTCTTGATGGACGCAAGATGTCGAAGAGTTACGACAACACCATTCCGCTGTTCGCCGGCGGCAAGAAGCAGTTGCGCGAAACCATCATGCGCATTGTTACCGACTCGCGTTTGCCGGGCGAGCCGAAGAACCCGGACGACTGCGCGCTGTTCACCATCTTCCGCGCGTTCGCCACGGACATCGAGACCGCAGCGTTTCGTCAGGCTCTGCTTGAGGGTCTTGGCTGGGGTGAGGCGAAGCAGGTGTTGTACGAGCGTGTTGAAACCGATGTGGCACCGATGCGTGAGCGTTACGAGGCGCTGATGGCAGACCCGGCCGCAATCGAGAAAATTCTGCAGCAGGGGGCGCAAAAGGCGCGTGCGGTTGCCACGCCGAAGCTTGCCTCATTGCGGGAAGTGTTGGGCTTGCGCACGATGCATACCGCAGCGATGTCGACAGCTTCATCGAAGGCGCCGGCGAAGCAAGGCAAGGGCGCTCGCTTTGCCAGCTTCCGCGACGCCGATGGCAGTTTCCGCTTCCGCCTGTTTTCCGCTGAGGGCGAGGAGCTGCTGCTGTCAAAATCCTTTGCCGACCCGAAGGCCGCCGGTGCGTTGCAAAAGCAGATCAAGACACTCGGTGCCACCGCGGCCGTGCTGCAGGTTCAGTCCCAAGGCATGACGCTGGAATTGGAGGGTGAGGCGGTGGCCACTACTCCGGACTACCGCGACGAGCAGGCACGCAATGAGGCTTTGCAGACATTGCGCGATGCGCTGGATCAATTGGCTGCACAGGATTGACCTGTGACCAGCCTGTCTGACGGAATGCATGCGTGATGCGATATCTGGCCATCCTGTTGTTGAGCCCGTGGTTGCTGATTTTGTGCTGGGGCTATTGGGCGTACCCGAAAAGCCTGCCTCGAGTGACTGCGCGACGGGTCTTCGATGTGCTGGTGGTGTTGCTGGCCATGCTGGCCGCGGCGCAGTGTGCCGTGATCGGTTTTGACCGGGTTGACCTGCCCAGTGTCGATGGCTTCGGTCGTGCCAGCGGCGCGATCTGGCAGCAGGTGCTGCCGGCGTTGTACGGCTACGCCGCCTTTACCGCCGTGTTGATTCCGGCGATCTGGCTGCGGCATGTGCTGTGGGGCCGTCGTCGCTGATGGATGGTGGCCACCTGCCACAAGTCACGGTGTGACCAATGGCGGTCGAGTGATTTAAACGTTCACGGCATGCTGTGCATCTATCCCGGGTGACGCGTGCGTCGTCTGCCCTGGCGCAATCCTGCGCCGTATGCCTTGGAAGTTCCCGACATGCGCATGGCATGCCTGCTGTTGTTCACCTTGTCTGCGCTATCGATGCCCGCGCTGGCCGTCGATATCGACGGTCATATCCACCCGGACGAATGGAAAGGTGCCCGGCACATCACGGATTTTCGCCAGGTGCAGCCGCTCAGCGGCAAGCCGGGTTCGCTGCACACCGAAGCGTGGATACTTGCCACGCCGGAAGGCTTGGCCGTGGCGTTTCACTGTGACCAACCGGCCGACGTGCCACGCACGCATCAGCGTGTGCAGCGTGACTTCGACGACCAGGTTGATCGCGTCAATGTGATGGTCGACTTCAACGGCGACGGCCGTACCGGTTACGACTTTGTGGTCAGCTCCACCGATGGCATCAACGACGCGGTGATCACCAACGAGGTCCAGTTCAACAAGGATTGGGACGGCAACTGGAAACACGCGGTCAGCGAGGATGCGACCGGCTGGAACGTGGAGATTCTGATTCCCTGGTATATCGCGCCGATGCACGTGGCCCGGGAGGGCAAACGTACGCTGGGTATCTACCTCGACCGGGTTACCGGTTCAACCGGCGAACGCGTGGCCTGGCCGGTAGCCAGTTTCACCCTGCCACGCTTCGTCTCGGCGTTCAGCAAGGTCGAGGTGCCGTCATACAGCCAGTCGTTGCTTGCCATCACACCTTACGCGTCCGGCCTTTACGACAACGTGCGCGGTCGCAGCCACGGTCAGGCTGGTGCCGACCTGCTGTGGAAACCGAACGGACAATTCCAGCTCACTGCCGCGCTGAATCCGGATTTTGGCCAGGTGGAAAGCGACGACCTGGTGGTCAACTTCGGTGCTACCGAAACCTATGTCAGTGACAAGCGACCGTTCTTCACCGAGAACCAGGGAATTTTCGATTTCAGCCTGCTCAACGACAACAGTCAACTGATCTACACCCGGCGCGTCGGCGGTCCCTCGGACGACGGTTACGGTGCGGCCAGCATCAACGCCGCGCTCAAGCTCAATGGCAGTTTCGGCACGACCAGCTATGGTTTGCTGGCCGCCGACGAAGATGGCGAGGCGGGACGTTTCTTTGGCGCCGCGCGCGTGACGCACGATTTTGGTGATCAAAGCCTTGGCCTGTTGCTCACCCGAGTCGACCGGCCATGGCTGGACCGCGAGGCTACGGTCTTCGGCGTCGATGATCACTGGCAACCCACTTCCCGACTGACCATAGCCACCAACGTGGTGGGCAGCGATATCGTGCAGTCGGGCACGCACACGCGCGGTAGCGGCGGCACCATCATCGCCGATTACGTGATGGGTGGCGGCTGGCGCCAGCAATGGCTGGGCATGCATTTCGGTGACCAGTTGCAGATCAATGATTTCGGCTATCTCGATCGCAACAGTCTCAATTGCGCGCATTGGGAAGTGCGCAAGCAATACACCGCGTTGCCGGCTGACTCTGCTTACAGCTCCAAGGAATGGCGCTTCAGCATTGACGCCTTGGACAATGACCACGGCCTGCCACTGCGTCGCCAGTTGCGCATCAGTCGCAACAGTGGCTTGCGCAACGGAGCTAACGAAAAACTGCAGCTCAACGTCAACAGCGCGGGCTGGGATGATCTGCTTACCCGTGGCAACGGTGCACTGTTTCTGCCACCCAGCTTCCAACTGGGCTATGAACGGGTCAGTCCGCGCCATGGCGACTGGGCGTTCAAGCTTGAGGCGGAACTCGTCAGCGGTGGGCTTGGTGGCAACCGCCAGCCCGGCTACGACATCAAGTTCATTCCCACCTACTTCATCAGCGATGCGTTCAGCGTCTATGCCGGCCCTTACTACGAGCACCTGCCGGACTGGCTGGTGTGGCAGCACGACAACCTGATCGGTCGCTTCGACGAACACACCTTGCAGCTGGACGCGGGTTTCGACTGGGCCATCGACAACCGCCAGGAATTGCGTGTGAAGTTGCAGGCGATCGGGCTGGACGCGCGCGTTCGCGGCGGCTATCGCGTCGATACCAACGGGCGCGCGATGGCTAGCAATGATCCGGTTGAGGACTTCAGCGTACGCAACCTGGGTCTGCAGATCCGTTACCGCTACGAACTGGCGCCGCTGTCGTACCTGTATGTGGTTTATGGCCGCGGTGGTTATGCGCTGGACGGCTATGCGCGCAACACGGCCGATGCATTCGGCAACAGTTTCGCGCTGCGCGATGACGAACAATTGCTGGTCAAGTTGAGTTACCGCTTCGATATGTAGCAGTTGCCAGCGTGCGATCACGCAGGCGCGGCGAGGCAATGCGAGAATAGCCGGCATGCTTCCGCTCAAATACCTCCAGGCTTACCCCGCCATGCTGCAGGACAAGGTGCGCGATTTGATCGCGCAGCAACGTCTGGGCGAGCATTTGGCCAAGCGCTACCCCGATCGTCACGACGTGCAAAGTGACAAGGCGCTTTACGCATACGTGGCTTCGCTCAAGCAGGAGCACCTGAAGAATGCACCCGGCATCGACAAGGTGTTGTACGACAGCAAGCTCGATGTGTTGCGCAATGCGCTCGGTCTGCATACCGCCATTTCGCGCGTGCAGGGCGGCAAGCTGAAGGCGAAAAAGGAAATTCGTGTGGCCAGTCTATTCAAGGCCGCCGCGCCCGAATTCCTGCAGATGATCGTGGTGCACGAACTGGCGCACCTGAAAGAGATGGACCACAACAAGGCGTTCTACCAGTTGTGCACGTACATGCTGCCGGACTACCACCAGCTGGAATTCGACTTGCGCGTGTACCTGACCTGGCGCGAATTGCCGTCGACCGACAACACCACTTCGCAGGAATCATGATGGATAGTGCGGCGCTACAGAAATACTTGCTGCGGTTGTTCGAGCGGCATGACGTGGAACTGGAAGCCGATGAAGACGGCTGGCTGGTCACCGACGGCGACTTTCCCGCGATCCGTGCCGAGTGGCATGAAGGTGTTGCAGGCGAGCCCGGTCGGCTGGATGTCGACGTGGTGCTGGGCGAGGAGCGTCGCATCGAGGAAAGCTTCGCCGGCTTCGGTGGTGGTGAGGCCGGTTGTCGCGATGCATTGCAGACCTTCGAGCAGAACGTGTTTCACCTGGTGCTGGCTGCGTGCTGGTATGTCACCGACGATCGCCGCATGCAGATCACCGCGTGGGAGATTGGCGTGCGCACCTGGGACGTGTTCATCGGTCCGTTCAGCGTGCGTGGTGCGGATATTTCCGATATGCCGGCCGATGCGCTGGCGGCGATCGAAGCGGCGCTGAAACGCGAGGCGCTCACGCCCGAGTTGCACTGGCTACGGCTGGTGCATAGCCATGCCGAGCATGGCGATTCGCTTTGCGAGGCGCTGCTCGACAATGAACTGTGGACCGCGGGGACGCTGGCGTTGAATGAAGTGGCCTGGCCGCGTGGTGGCGACTACAGTGCCCGCTGTTTCATGCTGCTGGACGTGCGCGATTACTGAGCGGTATCTACGCAACGTCGTGCGGTGGTGCGGCTTTGTAGGGCGCGCACTGTCCGCCCGCTCTTTGGCGAGGCATCAAGACCCATGGCGAGCCGCGTCCTAAGAGTGCAAAAGCAAACAGGGCGCCCGGAGGCGCCCTGTTTGTTTTCTGCTGCTTGCTTGCTTAGTTAGGCAGACCCAGATCGTCCAGCAGCGCCTTGAGGAAGCGCGCCGCTTCACCGCCGGTGGCGGCGCGGTGATCGAAGGTCAGGCTGATCGGCATGCGGCGATGCACTTCGATGCCGCCCATCACGGCGACCACGTCGTGACCGAGCTTGCCGGCGCCGACGATGGCGACGGTCGGCGGTACCACCACCGGTGTGGCGTAACGACCGGCGAACATGCCGAAGTTGCTCAGGCTGATGGTGTGGCCTGACAGTTCGGAGGCGGGAATCGTGCGGTCTTCCACCTGCGTACGCAGGCGCTTGATCGCGGTGCGGATGCCGGCGGCGTCGAGCATGTCGGCATTGCGCAGCGCCGGCACGAACAGGCCGTCGTCGGTGTCCACAGCGATGCCGATGTCCACTTGCGGATGCATGGTGCGGGTCAGGTTCTTGCCGTCGAACCAGGCGTTCAACGCCGGCACGGCCTTGCAGGCGGCGACGATGGCGCGAATTAGGCGGGCGGTGATGTCCTGCTTGCCGATCCAGGCGTGCAGGTCGGCGTCGTCGACCAGGGTGGTCGGCACGATTTGCGCGTGGGCGTCGGCCATCACCCGGGCCATGTTGCGACGCACGCCCTTGAGCTGCTCCGGCTGGCCGCTCGCGGTCTGCGACGGCGACGCGGTGCGCACCGGCTTGCCGGCTAGCGAGGTCGGTGAACGCTGCTGACCTTGTGGGGCCTGTCCGGGCTGCGGCAATTCCGGGGCGAGATGACGGCCGGCGGAAGCAGGTACCTCACGCGCCGGGGCGGCGCCCAGTGCGGCCGAACCATTCGCGGCGGCGTCCTTGACGTCCTTCATGGTGACCACGCCGTCGGCGCCGCTGGGGCGCACGCGGGTCAGGTCGATCTTCAGCTTTTTGGCCAGTGCACGCACTGCGGGCACGGCTTTCACGCCGCCGATGCTGGCCGCCTGCTCGACATGCACGGTGTTGCCACTGACCATCGCACCCACCACGGTGCCCTCGTCGGCACGATCGGCCGCTGCAGCGGCGGGAGCGGGTGCTGGCGCGGCTTCGGTCTTCTTCGAGCCATGCTGGTGACCGGTGTCTTGTGACTCGGCGCGCTGCTTGGCGTTCGGATCCGGTTCGAACTCGGCCAGTGCAGCGCCGGTCTCGATGATGTCACCGGGTGCGCCATGCAGCTTGGTGACCTTGCCGGTGTACGGCGAGGGCACGTCGACGACGGCCTTGGCGGTCTCCATCGAGCACAGCGGTGCGTCGAGCTTGATGCTGTCGCCCACCTTCACGTGCCATTCGACGACGGTGGCGTCGGGCAGGCCTTCGCCGAGGTCGGGCAGGTAGAACGTCTTGATATCAGCCATGGGTTTTTATCCGGGAATGGGGAACAGGGAACAGGGAACGGGTTGGGTTCGCGAGGACTTCATGTTCCCCGTTCCCTGTGCCCCGTTCCCAAGCCAGATCAGCTGACCGCCAAGGTGCGCTTGGCGGCGTCGACGACGCGCTCCACGCTTGGCAGGTATTTCATTTCCAGGCGGAACAGCGGGATGTGCGTGTCGAAACCGGTGACTCGCTCGACCGGGGCGAGCAGGTCGTACATGCATTCCTCGGCCAGCCGCGCAGCGATTTCCGCACCGAAACCGGCGGTCTTCGGCGCTTCGTGCACGATCACGCAGCGGCCGGTTTTCTGCACCGATTCGGCGATGGTGTCGAAGTCCAGCGGGGTCAGCGTGGCCACGTCGATCACCTCGGCGCTGATGCCCTGTTCGGCCAGTTCATCGGCGGCTTCCAGGGCTTCCTTGACCTGCGCGCCCCAGCTGACCAGGGTCACATCGGTGCCGTCGCGCAGCACGAAGCAGACGTCCAGCGGCAAGGCTTCGCCGTCATCCGGCACCTCTTCCTTGTACTGGCGATAGATGCGCTTGGGTTCGAAGAACATCACCGGATCGGGATCGCGGATGGCGGCCAGCAGCAGGCCGTAGGCGCGTGCCGGCGACGACGGCATCACCACGCGCAAGCCGGGGATGTTGGTGAACAGGTGTTCATTCGCTTCGGAATGATGCTCCGGTGCGCGGATACCACCGCCCCATGGCGCGCGCCATACCGCCGGCACGGTCAACCGGCCGCGGGTGCGGTTGCGCATGCGGGCGGCGTGGCAGGCGATCTGTTCCATCATCGGGTAGATGAACCCTTCGAACTGTGCCTCGGCGACCGGCTTCATGCCGGCCACGGCCAGACCGACGGTGACGCCGGCAATCGTGGTTTCGTCCAGCGGCGTGTCGAGCACGCGCAGTTCGCCGAACTTTTCCTGCAGGCCCTGGGTGGCGCGGAACACGCCGCCGTTGACGCCAACGTCTTCGCCCAGCACGACGACGCTGTCGTCGTGGGCCATTTCATAGGCGAGTGCCTGGGTGACGGCTTCGATGAGAGTGATTTGTGCCATGACTCAATGACCCTTCTGTTCAAGCGAGAGGACGTAATCACGCTGCTTGGCGAGATCGGCGGGGACTTCGGCGAAGATGTAATCGAACATCGCCGTGACCGGCTGCGTCTTGGTTTCGAGGTAGGCGTTCACCTCGTTGTCCATCCAGTCGTCGCACTCGAGCTTCCAGGCTTCTTCCTTCGCGTCATCCCACACGCCCTTGGCCACCAGCCAGTTGCGCAAGCGCACCATCGGCTCTTTGGCCCAACCGTCCTTCACTTCCTGCTCGCCGCGGTAGCGGCGCGCATCATCGGCGGTGGTGTGGTCGCCCAGACGATAAGTGACCAGTTCCAGCACGCTGCCACCGTCGCCATTGCGTGCGCGGTCCAGTGCGTCTTCCATCGCCTTGCGCACGGCGATGATGTCGTTGCCGTCGACCTGGATCGAGAACAACCCGGCAGCAATACCCTTCTGTGCCAGCGTCGGTGCACCGGACTGGATCTTGCGCGGCACCGAAATCGCCCACTGGTTGTTGACGATCACCGCCACCAGCGGCAGGTTCTGCGCGCCGGCGATGTTGATGGCGCCGTAGAAGTCGCCCTTGGATGAGCCGCCGTCACCGATGGTGCACACGGCCACACGCTTTTCGCCGCGGATCTTGAATGCCAGCGCGGTACCGGCGGCATGCAGGCACTGCGTGGCAATCGGCACCGACCAGGCGAAGTCATGCCGCGCCGGTTCGTTCTGGTAGTCGTTGCCGCGCTCGTCGCCGCCCCAGTACAGGTAGACCTCGCGTGGCTGCACGCCGCGATACAGCTGCGCGCCGTACTCGCGATAGCTCGGCGCGTAGACGTCTTCCGGTCGCATGGCGCTGCCAATGCCGACGTGAGCGGCCTCGTGGCCCAGACAGCTGGCGTAGGTGCCCAGCTTGCCGGTGCGCTGCAACGCGATCGACTTGGCGTCGAAGATGCGTGTGGACATCATCAGCTTGTACAGCTTGACCATATGCTCGAGGTCGTTGGCAAACTCGGGCAGATCGTCACGGACTTGCTTGCCCTCGGCATCGAGGTATTGCAGGTATTCGATTTCAAACTTGGCGGCGATGGTCACGACTCGCTCCGGGGTTTAGGGAAACAGGGGGAAACCGGGTCGATCGCGTGCTACTGAGTGGACTCGGCAACACACAAACGACCGAACAAGACCGCTCTTGATAACAGGCAGACATGTTGCGTCGCAAGGTACGGCGCAGCATTCCGGTGCGTATGGAAAGGCGCGTCTGCACAGCTTTGTGCCGCCTTGAACCCTTGCAGCAACTGGCTTTTCGGGTCGGCGCGGCAAACATGAACGCGACTCTTGTCGCGGATCAGGGGCGGCCCACGCCGCAGCCGTTACCATGACGGTCTTCAACTCCCCTGACGGACCAGCATGAGCGATAACCAGCGCGATCTTGAAGCCGGCATCCAGACTGATCTCAACGGTCAGATCACCTACGGCGGCTACCTGCACCTGGATACCCTGCTGTCGGCGCAGCAGCCGTTGAGCCAGCCACCGCATCACGACGAGATGCTGTTCATCGTGCAGCACCATGTCTCCGAATTGTGGATGAAGTTGCTGATCCACGAGTTGAAGGCGGCGGTGGTGCACTTGCAGGCCGACGACATCGACTCCTGTCTGAAGATTCTGGCGCGGGTGAAGCAGGTGCAGCGCCAGTTGTTCGAGCAGTGGGCGGTGCTGGAAACACTGACGCCGTCGGAATACCTCGAATTTCGCGGCGTGCTGGGGCCGTCGTCGGGCTTCCAGTCGTTGCAATATCGCCAGATCGAATTCCTGCTTGGCAACAAGAATGCCGACATGCTCAAGGTGTTCGCGCACGATCCCTCGGCACAGGCCGAGCTGCGCGCGGTGCTGGAAGCGCCCAGCCTGTACGACGAGTTCCTGCGTTATCTGGTGCGCCGTGGTCATGCCGTGCCGGCCGAACTGATCGAGCGCGACTGGACCCAGGCGTATCACCGCAATGAGGCGTTGTTGCCGGTACTCAAGCGCATCTATGAGCAGCGCGCTGAGTTCTGGCCCGAGTACCACATGTGCGAACAGCTGGTGGATGTAGAGGAAAGTTTCCAGTTATGGCGCTTTCGCCACATGAAGACGGTGGAGCGGATCATCGGTCATCGGCGTGGCACTGGCGGATCTTCGGGGGTGAGCTTCCTGAAAAAGGCACTCGATCTGGAGTTCTTCCCCGAGTTGCTGGATGTGCGCACGGTATTGGGCAGCTGATCGGCTTGCCGATGCTGCGGCGCATTTGACGCGTCAGTGCAGGCCGGTTACATCTTTCGCTTGTTGATCATGAAATTCGATCGGTGCGTGGCGTACCGATCGACATCACCAGGGGAAATGCATGAATACCAGCACGACCGCGGCCACGCCGGGGCCTGATTTTCCACAGACCATGGGGCATCCGCGCCCGCTGTGGATGCTGTTCATGACGGAGTTCTGGGAGCGCTTTGCGTTCTACGGCATCCGCTGGGCACTGGTGTTGTACATCGTGTCCGAGTTTTACGGTGGCAGCCCCACCGGTGAGCAGTCGGCCGGCTTCACTTACGGGGCCTATCTGGCGCTGGTCTACGCGGCGGCGATTTTTGGCGGCTACGTTGCAGACAAGATCATCGGTTACCAGCGATCGATCCTGCTTGGCGCGGTAATCATGTCTGCCGGCCTGTTCATGATTGCCTGGCCGAATCAGCAGATCTTCATGCTGGGTCTGGCCACGGTGATCGCCGGTAACGGACTGTTCAAACCGATCATCTCGACCATGGTGGGAAAGCTTTACGCTGCCGCGGACGAGCGCCGCGATTCGGGCTTCACCATTTTCTACATGGGCATCAACCTGGGTGCGATGGTGGCCCCGCTGCTTACCGGCGTACTGGCCAATCGCGTGTTCGGCACGACTGCGATGCCGGCGTACAAATATGTGTTCATCGCCTCCGGCATCGGCATGTTGCTGAGTTTTGTGTGGTTCTGGTTTGGTCGTCGCCAGCTCGGCGCTATCGGCCTGCCGCCGGCCAGTGCCAGCAACGCGCGCATGGCGATGGTGGTGGTCGGCGCCCTGGCGGCGATCCCCGGCTTTTACTTCCTGCTGTCGCTGGGTGCCGAGGCATTGGCATGGCCACTGGGGTTGCTGTTTGTGGCGCTTTCGGTGCTGCTGCTGGTCGAGGGCATTCGTGATGGCGCGGTGGCGCGTGACCGGGTGATCGCCATGTTGATCATCTTCGTGTTCAACGTGCTGTTCTGGTGCTTCTTCGAACAGGCCGGCAGCTCGTTCACCTTCCTCGCGGACAAGATCGTCGATCGCAACCTGGGTGGCTGGGAATTCCCCACGGCGTGGTTCCAGTCGGTCAACTCGGTGGCGATCATCGTGTTCGCGCCGATCCTGGCCTGGGTCTGGGTGCGGCTGGGACGGGCGAATCCGTCGATCCCGCGCAAGTTCGGTCTGGGCCTGATCTTCAACGGCCTGGCCTTCATGCTGTTGTGGTTTGCGCTGTCACAGTTGGTCAGCGATGCGGGCAAGATTCCGTTCTGGACCCTGGTGATGGTCTATGTGCTGCAGTCGGTGGGCGAGTTGTGTCTGTCGCCGATTGGCCTGTCGATGGTGACCAAGCTGGCGCCGGCGCGACTGGTCGGCTTTGGCATGGGTGGCTGGTTCCTGTCCACCGGCATCGGCAACAATATTTCGGGCATTTTCGCGGGCTTGATCAGCGGCACCGGCGGCATGACTACCGGCTCGGCGCTGCACGGTTACACCATCGGCTTCTGGATTCTGGCCGGCGGTGGCGTGCTGTTGTTCCTGATCGCTCCGTTGATTGCCAAGCTGATGCACGGGGTGAAGTGAAGCGACAAATGAGTGTGGAGGAGTGAGAAACGAGTGAGAGCGGCCTCCTCTCGTTTCTCACTCCTCGCTTCACCACTCATTTCTGCAGTTTGTCCAGAATTCGGTTAAGCCAGACCTGTTCATCGGCATCGAGCTTCGCCAACACCTCGCGCTCGCGTGAACGCGCCATCGGCGCAACTTCATCGTGGATCGCCCAGCCAGCATTGCTCAGGCTGAGTACCGAGCGGCGCTTGTCGTTGTCGTGGGTAGCCCGATCAACGCGACCAGCCTCGACCAGCCGGGCCAGCGCCCGGCTTACCGCCACTTTATCCATCGCGGTGCGTTCGGCCACTTCGCGTGCCGAGAGCCCTTCGAAGCGGGCCAGCACGGCCATCACTCGCCACTCGGTCACGGACAGGTCGTAGCGGCGCTGGTAGTCATCGGCAATCGTCTGGCTGATCGTGTTGGACAGGATCGACAGCCGATAAGGCAGGAAGTGTTCCAGTTGCAGCGGCGCGTGTTCGGCCGAGGTGGGGGCAGACTTGCGGTTGGCGGACATTCCAGCGGTGGTCCTTGCAAAAGGTTACATATGAAACTATAACGTGGGGTTACCAGTGATGGTGGCACGCTTGCGTGTCGTCGTCGTGCACCGACACACAGGAGAGCGCCATGAACGCCCAGCCCAATCTTGGCATGCAGGTCACCACCTTCGAAAACCCGATGGGTATTGATGGTTTCGAGTTCGTCGAATTCGCCGCTCCCGCAGGGCGCGCCAGCGAGCTGCATGAACTGTTCAAGCGGATGGGTTTCAGCGCCGTGCTGAAGCACAAGACGCGCGCGATCACGGTGTATCGCCAGAACGGCGTGAACTTGCTGGTCAACGAAGATCCCGATTCGTTCGCTGCCGATTTCGCTGCCAAGCACGGCCCCAGCGCCTGCGGTTTCGCGATCCGTTTCAGGAAGCCGTCCAGCGATGTGCTGGCTACCGTGCTTGGCAACGGTGGCGAGGCGATCGATCACAAGGAAGCCAGCAAGGCGGTTGCCATTCCGGTGATCAAGGGCATCGGCGATTGCATGCTGTATCTGGTCGACCGCTACGGTAGTGCCGGCACTGTGTATGACGCCGACTACGCGCCGATCGAAGGCGCCGAGCAGAATCCGACCGGTTTCGGCCTCACCTTCATCGATCACCTGACCCATAACCTGTACTTCGGCAATATGGCGAAGTGGTCGGATTACTACGAGAAGCTGTTCAACTTCCGCGAAATCCGTTACTTCGACATCAAGGGCGCCAAGACCGGTCTGGTGTCCAAGGCGATGACCGCGCCGGATGGCGTCGTGCGCATTCCGCTGAACGAGTCGAACGACCCGAAGAGCCAGATCAACGAATACCTCGATGCCTACCAGGGCGAGGGCATTCAGCACATCGCCTGCTTCACCGACGACATCTACGCCACGGTGGAAAAGATGCGCGCAGCCGGCGTGGAATTCCTCGACACGCCGGACTCCTACTTCGACGTGATCGATCTGCGCATTCCGAACCACGGCGAGGATGTAGCGCGGCTGGCGAAAAACAAGATCCTGATCGACGCCGACCTGGAAACGAAGAAGCGGCTGCTGCTGCAGATCTTCACCCAGAACGCCATCGGTCCGATCTTCTTCGAGATCATCCAGCGCAAGGGCAACGAAGGTTTCGGTGAAGGCAATTTCCAGGCGCTGTTCGAGTCGATCGAGCGCGACCAGATGAAGCGCGGTTTCCTCTAAGGAGCGGGTTCATGGTCAGCAAGGGTTATCAGTCGGGTTTCGGCAACGAGTTCGCCAGTGAAGCCATTGCCGGCACCCTGCCCGTGGGGCAGAACTCGCCGCAGCGGGTGGCGCATGGCTTGTACGCGGAGCAGTTGTCCGGCACCGCATTCACCGCGCCGCGTCATCTGAATCGGCGTAGTTGGCTGTACCGGATTCGTCCGGCGGCGGTGCATGAGCCGTTCCAGCCGCTGGCGCATGCCACCTTCCATAACCGTTTCGATGAGGCGGTGGCGACGCCGAATCCGCTGCGTTGGGATCCGCTGCCGATGCCGACGAAGCCGACTGACTTCCTCGACGGTCTGGTGACGATTGCCGGCAATGGCGGTCCGGCTGAGCAGGGCGGTATCGGCATCCATTTGTACACGGCGAACCGCTCGATGCAGGGGCGCTTCTTCAACGACGCCGATGCCGAGTTGCTGATCGTGCCGCAGCAAGGTCGCCTGCGCCTGGCGACCGAGCTGGGCGTGATCGAACTGGAGCCGCAGGAGATCGCGGTGATTCCGCGCGGCATCCGTTTCCGGGTCGACCTGCCTGATGGCGAGGCTGATGCACATGGAGGTGCGAATGCCACGGGCGCAGGAAGCGCAGGAGTGGCCCGCGGTTACGTCTGCGAAAACTTCGGCGCGTTGCTGCGCCTGCCGGAACTCGGTCCGATCGGTTCCAACTGCCTGGCCAATGCGCGCGACTTTCTCACGCCGGTGGCGGCATACGAAGATGTCGAGGGCGATTTCGAACTGGTATCGAAATTCCAGGGTGCGTTGTGGAGCGCCAAGATCGGTCATTCGCCGCTGGACGTTGTCGGCTGGCACGGCACCTGCGTGCCATACAAATACGATCTGCGTCGCTTCAACACGATCGGTTCGATCAGTTATGACCATCCTGATCCGTCGATCTTCACCGTGCTGACATCGGCCAGTGACACGCCCGGTACGGCGAACATGGATTTCGCGATCTTCCCGCCGCGCTGGCTGGTCGCGCAGCACACCTTCCGTCCACCGTGGTTCCATCGCAACGTGGCCAGCGAGTTCATGGGCCTGATCACCGGTGTGTACGATGCCAAGGCCGAAGGTTTCCTGCCCGGCGGCGCCTCGCTGCACAACTGCATGACCGGGCATGGCCCGGATGCGGCGACGTTCGACAAGGCCTCCGCCGCCGATCCGTCCAGGCCGGATGTGGTCGACGGCACCATGGCCTTCATGTTCGAGACGCGCAAGGTCATCCGCCCCACCCGGCAAGCGCTGGACGCACCGCAATTGCAGCACGACTATTATCGTTGCTGGCAGGGCATCGCCAAGCACTTCGCGCCGTAAGCGCGATCGTTCCACGCACCCGAAACAAGGCAGCAGAATGAAACTCGGATCTCTCAAGGAAGGTGGCCGCGACGGCACGCTGATCGTGGTCAGTCGCGACCTCACCCGCGCGGTGAAGGCCACCGGCATCGCTGGCACGCTACAGGCGGCGCTGGACGACTGGTCGAACATCGCGCCGCGCCTGAATGCGTTGTCCGAGGAGCTCAACGACGGCAGCGCACCGGGCGCGTTTGCGCTGGAGGTGACGGCACTGGCTTCTCCGCTGCCGCGTGCCTATGAATTCGTCGATGGTTCCGCCTACCTGCCACACGTCGAACGGGTACGCCGTGCACGTGGCGCCGAGGTGCCGCAGTCGTTCTACACCGATCCGCTGATGTATCAGGCGACCAGTGCCGGCTTCCTCGGCCCGCGCGATCCGGTGGTGGTGCCGAGCGAGGACTTCGGCATCGATCTGGAAGCCGAAGTGGTGGTGGTCACCGACGACGTGCCGATGGCAGTGACGCCGGCGCAAGCGTCGGACCACATCCAGTTGATTGGCCTGATCAATGATGTGAGCCTGCGCGGATTGATCCCGGGTGAGCTGGCCAAGGGTTTTGGTTTCCTGCAATCCAAACCGCGCTCGGCACTGTCGCCCGTGCTGGTGACGCCGGACGAAGTGGGTGATGCGTGGCAGGGCGACAAGCTGCATCTGCCGATGCGCACCTGGTTGAACGAGGCGTGGTTCGGCGAAGCGGAGTGCGGCGTCGACATGCAGTTCAGTTTTGCCGAACTGGTCGCCCACGTGGCGAAGACGCGGCCGCTGACCGCCGGCACCATCGTTGGCTCCGGCACCATTGCCAACGAGGACACCGGCAAGGGCGCTTCCTGCCTGGCCGAACAGCGCACGGTGGAAACCCTGCGTGACGGCAAGCCGAGCACGCCGTTCCTGAAGTTTGGCGACCGCTTGAAAATAGACATCACCGACAAGACAGGTGTGTCGATCTTTGGCTCGATTGAACAGCAAATCGAGCCATACAAGTCCTGATTGCGCCAGCGTGGCGGGCCTGCGGCGTCGCGTCGCGGCCCACCGGGTAGTTGACCCGGATCAAGGCGCGGGGCACACGGCGAGGACAGACTCGCTTCATGGCCATCCCTATCAGCACTCCCGAATTCGACCCGGCACTGATCGCCCGCTACGACGTGGCCGGTCCGCGCTACACCAGTTACCCGACGGCGCCGCAGTTCAAGGCGGACTTCGACGAAACGGTCTTGCGCGGGGTGATTCGCGCCTCCAACGAAGAGCCGATTCCACGCCCGTTATCGGTTTACGTGCACGTGCCGTTCTGCATGAGCCCGTGTTTCTACTGCGGCTGCAACCGGGTCATCACCCGCGACGTAACCCAGGCCGACCGCTACCTGGAACGGCTGTATCGCGAAATCGAGCTGATCGCGCCGCTGTTCGATCGCGACCGCCCCGTGCGTCAGTTGCACTTTGGCGGTGGTACGCCAAACTTTCTCGACGTCGCGCACATGAGCGAACTGCTGGAGTCGCTGGCGCGACACTTCAGCTTCAGTCAGGAGTCGGATCGCGAATACGGCATCGAGATCGACCCGCGTTTTGCCGATGCTGCGTATATCCGCAGCATGGGCAAGCTGGGCTTCAACCGGATCTCCGTCGGCATTCAGGACTTCGATCCGCTGGTGCAGCGAGCAGTCAATCGCATCCAGAGTTTCGAGCAGACCCGCGAAGTGCTCGAGGCCGCTCGTGAGTCATCTTTCAGTTCGGCCAGTGTCGATCTGATCTATGGCCTGCCGTTCCAGAGTGTGGACGGATTCAGTCGCACACTGGACCAGATCGTGGAGCTGAATCCGGACCGTGTGGCGGTCTACGGTTACGCGCACCTGCCCGAGATGTTCAAGGCGCAGCGGCAGATCAATACCGCGGACATGCCCGATCCCGCCACGCGACTGGCCTTGTTCGGTCGCGCGCTGGAGCATCTGTCGGCAGCAGGTTACGTCTATATCGGCATGGATCACTTCGCCAAGACCACCGATGAGCTGGTGCTGGCGCAGCGCGCCGGTACACTGCAGCGCAATTTTCAGGGCTATTCGACCCACGGCGACTGCGACATCGTGGGTCTCGGTGTTAGTGCGATCGGCCGCATTGGTGACAGCTACACGCAGAACTCGCGCGACCTGATCGGCTATTACGGCGCACTGGATGCCGGGCGCCTGCCGCTGATGCGTGGCATGCAACTGGATGAGGATGATGTGATCCGGCGGGAGCTGATCAACGAACTGATGTGCCACGGTGTACTGGAAAAGAAGGCCTTCGGGACGCGTCACCGGTTGCTGTTCGATGAATATTTTGCGCGTGAGCGCGAGCGCCTGCAGCCGCTGATTGCCGATGGCCTGGTGCAGGAAACTGACCGCGAAATCCGGGTGACCTCGCGGGGAAGGTTGCTGTTGCGTATTATTGCCATGTGCTTCGATGCCTATCTGGACGAAGCGGCGCAGGCACCGCGGTTTTCGCGAGTGATCTGATCAGCGACTTGGGAGCGTGGGCGGTAGAAATACAAGCGGCTGCGGCGGCGTGGTTTTGGCCAGTTTTTCCGCTCCTTTTCGTTGAATAGCTACGGCTATTCGCCTCAAATGATCGAAAAACCTGACACAAAAGCCACTTTGCCTCGCTCGCTTGGTTTCTACCGCCCACGCTCCGACCCCAAACCGGCCTCTTCACCATCATGCAATTCAAGCCCACGACAGGTCGCGCAGGTCGCCTGCCCGAGCCGCATAGTCCGATTGCCGACGACGGTGACGAAACACGCTTCTGCGGCACCTGCGCGTTTTCCAGCGCGTGCATTGCCGCCGGCTACGACAAGCCGGAGCTGGCCGAACTGCAGTGTCTGGTCGAGCACGTTGGCCCGTTCCGCGCCGGCGAACATATCTTCCGCACCGGTGACGCGTTCCGCGCGATTTTTGCCGTGCGCTCGGGCACGGTGAAAACCCGCATGGTCGACAAGGAAGGCCGCGAGCAAGTGCTGGGGTTCTACCTGCCGGGCGAGGTGATCGGACTGAATGCGATCTACCCCGAGCACTTCCCTTGCGATGCCGTGGCGCTGGATACCGCCTATTTCTGCCGTTTCTCGTTTCCGGCCATGAGCGCGCTGGCTTCGCGCGTGCCGGCGGTGCAGCAGCACCTGTTCCGCATGCTCAGCAAGGAACTGGGTACCGCCAGCCTGCTGGCCGGTGACCACAGTGCCGACGAACGTGTGGCAGCTTTCCTGCTGGATCTGGGCCATCGCTACGCGGTGCGCGGCTTCTCCGGTACGCAGTTCCATCTGAGCATGTCGCGCGGCGATATCGCGAACTATCTGCGCCTGGCCGCGGAGACCGTCAGCCGCGTACTCAGCCGTTTTCGCGCGCAAAAGCTGATTGCGATTGAAGGGCGGGGGCTGGAATTGCTCAACCCTGCCGCGCTTCGGCAAATCGGTCAGGCCTTGTTGCCCGATTGATCGGTGACCCGACCTGAGCGGCACAACGGCGACCCGCATTCCGGGTCGTTTTTTGTGATGCCGGCCGTTGGCTTCATTGCGGCGCTGATGTTGTTCTCTTGGCGTCGTTGATGCAGGTCATGGGCGATCACGGTGGCGCTGTGGCAGCATGGCAAATCATTCTCATTCATCCACCTACGCCATGTCCGAATCGTCATCTGCCACGAGTACACCTGCGGGCCTCGCCGAAGTCACTCGCTTGCTGGCGTCCGCGCCGCATCGACCGTTGTTCCTCGCGGGCACGATTGCGGTGCTGCTCAGCATGGCGTGGTGGGCTGTTGAGCTGACCTGGATGCGCTTCGGGCTGGCTGGTTGGCCGCAGCCCACGATTCCGCCGGGGTGGGCGCACGCCATGCTGATTCAGTACGGTCTGTTCCCGCTGTTCATGTTCGGCTTCCTGATGACCACGTTTCCCAAGTGGCTGGGGCGGCCCGACCTTCCGCGCACACGGTTTCTGCCGGTAGCTGGCTGCGTGTTCGGCGGCTATGTGCTGGCGAACGTCGGCCTGCTCAACCTGCCGTTGCTGCTCAAGCTGGGTGTCGCGGTGATGCTGGTCGGCTATGTGATCGGCGTTGCAACGCTGGCCGGCGTATTGCGCGCGTCCGTCGCCGAGCGCAAGGGACATGCACGGTCCTGCCTGGCAGCGCTGAGTGTGGGTGCGCTGGGGCTGGCCATCTTTCTTGCCTATCTGTTCGGTGCGCCGGCCGAGTGCGCCTTGCTGGCGATCAAGCTGGGCACGTTCGGTCTGCTGCTGCCGATCTACTTCTCGGTGATGCACCGCATGCTGCCGTTCTTCACCGGCAATCTGGTGAAAGGTTACGAGGTGATTCGGCCGGACTGGAGCATGCCGGTGGTGTGGGTTCTGCTGGTGGCGCATTTGCTGCTGGACTGGCGTGGCCTGCTCGGCTGGCTATGGCTGGTTGATGTGCCCTTGGCGCTGGTGTTCGCGTGGCATTCGCTGACCTGGCGGCCGTGGAAGGCCATGCATCCGGGCATTCTCGCCGTGCTGCACCTGGCGTTTGCCTGGCTACCCGTGGCCTTCGTGTTGTTTGCGATCCAGGACGTGGTTTACGTCACCAGTGGGCATTTCATCCTGGGGCGCGCACCGATGCATGCACTGGGGATTGGTTTCTTCGGTTCGATGCTGGTGGCGATGGTCACCCGGGTGACGCAAGGCCATTCCGGTCGACCGATGCAGATGGGCAAGGTGGCGTGGCTGTGCTTTGGCCTGCTGCAAGTTGTTGCGTTGCTGCGCATCCGCGCCGAACTTGGCGGCGATACCTATTTGTGGCTGGTGATTGCGGCCTATGGCTGGCTGCTGGTTTTCCTGCCGTGGGTGTTGCGATCGGCCTGGATTTACCTCACGCCACGCGCAGATGGCAAACCTGGCTGAACCTCGGGCAGGCGTGGCAGGGTGACGCACCGGGGCTGCAAAAGCCCCCAAATTGATTCATGTCATATGGGCACTGGTGAGATAGCCTAGTCTTGCAATCGCAAGAACTCACGGAGAGCGTCCATGTCATGTTCCAAGTCACTCGTAGTCGCCGCAGCCGCGTTACTTACGCTCGCCGGCTGCTCGGGCAAGTCGTCCTCGGTGTCGCCGGTGGGCCAGGTTGATGCCAATCCCGCCGCCATCGCGGCTACCCACGGTGACTTCGGTCCGCCGATCGGCGAGCCGATCCATGCGGTGCTGACCAGCCCGCCGCATGTACCGCCACCGATCCATCGCAGCTACCCGGCGAAGGTGATCGTCGAGCTGGAAGTGATCGAGAAGGAAATGCCGATCTCCGAAGGCGTCAGCTATACGTTCTGGACCTTCGGCGGCACGGTACCGGGCAGTTTCATCCGCGTGCGCCAGGGCGACACGGTGGAGTTCCACCTGAAGAACGCGCCGGACAGCAAGATGCCGCACAACATTGACCTGCACGGTGTGACCGGGCCGGGCGGCGGTGCCGCGTCCAGCTTCACCGCGCCGGGACACGAATCGCAGTTCACCTTCAAGGCGTTGAATCAGGGCGTGTTCGTCTACCACTGCGCTACCGCGCCGGTGGGCATGCATATCGCCAATGGCATGTACGGCCTGATCCTGGTCGAACCACCGGAGGGTTTGAGCCCAGTCGATCACGAGTACTACGTGATGCAGGGCGACTTCTACACCACCGGAAAATATCGCCAGAAGGGCCTGCAGCCGTTCGACATGGAAAAGGCGATCGACGAGAACCCCACCTATGTGCTGTTCAACGGCAAAGAAGGCTCGCTGACCGGTGACAACGCGCTGACCGCCAAGACCAACGAGACGGTGCGCCTGTTCGTCGGCAACGGTGGCCCGAACCTGGTCTCCAGTTTTCACGTGATCGGCGAGATCTTCGACAAGGTACAGCCGGAAGGTGGCACGGTGGCGCAGCACAACGTGCAGACCACGCTGATTCCGTCCGGCGGCGCGGCCACGGTGGAGTTCCACACCGACGTGCCGGGCAGCTACGTGCTGGTTGACCACTCGATCTTCCGCGCGTTCAACAAGGGTGCGCTGGGTATCCTCAAGGTGGACGGTCCGGAAGACAAGGCAATTTACTCCGGCAAGGAAGTGGACTCGGTTTACCTCGGTGATCGTTCAGAGCCGAACCTGAAAGCGGTAACCACGGCGGCGAACGCACATGCCGCTGGCACGCTGACCAAGGGCGAACAGATCGCCGCTGGCAAGCAGTTGTTCACCGGCACCTGCTCGGTCTGCCATCAGGCGAATGGTGAAGGTCTGGCCAACGTGTTCCCGCCACTGGCGAAGTCGGACTTCCTCGCGGCGGACCCGAAGCGCGCCATGACCATCGTGACGCATGGCCTGACCGGCAAGATCAAGGTCAATGGCAATGAGTACGATTCGGTGATGCCGCCGATGAGTCAGCTCAACGATGACGAAGTAGCGAACATTCTCACCTACGTGCTGAACAGCTGGGACAACCCGGGTGGCCAGATCACCAAGGAAGAAGTGGCCAAGGCTCGTGCCGAAGCGCCGGCGCCGGCCGCAGCGGAGCATTGATATGCGAGCACTACTAGCACTGGCCCTTGGCCTGATGCTGGCACTACCGGCAGTGGCGGCGGATTACGTCGCCCTGCCGGGCGGTACCTTCACCAGTGTGTTGCCGGCCGATGGCAAGACGGCACCGGCGCAAGTCGCGCCGTTTCGCCTGCGCAGCGAACTGGTCACCAACGGTGAATTCCTGGCCTTCGTGAAGAAGCATCCGGAATGGCAACGCGACAAGGTGGCCAGCATTCTGGCTGATGCACGCTACCTCACTCAGTGGGGCAGTCCGGATGCGCTGGGTGACACGGCTTTGCCGCGCCAGCCGGTAACGCGGGTCAGCTGGTTTGCTGCACAGGCGTTTTGCGAAAGCGAACACGCGCGCCTACCCAGCTGGTACGAGTGGGAATACGCGGCGGCGGCTGATGCCACCCGTCGTGATGCGCGCTCTGATCCAGCCTGGCGCGAAAGCATCCTGGGCTGGTATTCGCGCCCTTCCAGTTCGGCCCTGCCCCTTGTCGGCGGGATCGCCAACGCCTACGGCGTGCGCGACATCAATGGACTGGTGTGGGAATGGGTGGATGATTTCAACGCCTTGATGGTGGCCAGCGACAGCCGCGAGCAGGGCGATCCGGATCTGCTGAAATTCTGCGGCGCCGGCGCCATCAGCCTGCAGGAAAAAGAAAACTATGCGGTGCTGATGCGCATTGCGATGCTGTCCGCGCTGAAGGCCGCCAACACCACCAACAATATGGGCTTCCGCTGTGCGAAGCCCGAATGAGGCTTGCGCCATGAAACGTCTATTGCCCCTGCTTGCGATCCTGCTGTTGTTCGGCAGCGCGAAGGCGGCCACGCCGCTGCCCGGTGATTCGGTCTACAACCTGCCAGTGCAGCTGACCGACCAGAATGGCCATCAGCAGAAGCTGGCAGAACGACGCGGCCGCCCGCAGTTGATGACCATGTTCTATACCTCTTGTCAGATGGTCTGCCCGATGATCATCGACAGCATGCGGCTGACCCGCAATGCGCTGGACCCGGCCACTCGCGCGCAGATTGACCTGCTGGCGGTGAGCTTCGACCCGGCACGTGACGATGTGGCCACGCTGCACACGTATGCCGAGAAGCGCAAGCTGGGTTCCAGCCTCTGGACCCTGGCGCGGGCCGAGCCGGCGCAGGTGCGCCAGCTGTCCGGCGTACTGGGCCTGCAATACCGGCAGCTGCCGGACAAGGAGTTCAACCACAGCAGCGAGTTGATCCTGCTGGATGCCGAGGGTCGCATCGCCGCGCGCACCACGCGAATCGGCAAGCTTGACCCCGCGTTTGTCGAGGCGATTCGCAAGCTCGTGGCAGAGCAGCCAAACCACTGAAGCGGCCCGTGCCATCGGCCGGGCTCGGGCGGCGGTTGATCCATGTCAGCGCGACAGCTGGCGCTCACGTGCACACTTGGAAGAGTTCTTCCGGAGAATTTGCATGAGCGCCTGGTATCCGTGGATTGTGCTGCTGCACCTGTCCTGCGCGATCATCTTCGTTGGCGCGGTGACGTTCGAGGTTGTCGTGCTTGAAGCTCTTCACAAGCGCTTCGATATCATCACCATGCAGAGCATCGAGAAGGCCGTGATGGCGCGCGTGCGTCAGTTCATGCCGGTCGTGGTGGTGCTGTTGTTTGTCAGTGGCGGTATGTTGTTCGACATCCGCTGCGATGGACTGGACTGCGTCGGCAGTCGTTTTGGCAACTGGCTGCTGCTGAAGGTGCTGCTGGCCTTTGGCGTGCTTGGCGTGTTCGTCAACGCCATGTGGGCCATGCGCAGTGGCAAGATGGACGTCTGTCGTTTCAAGCACACTCATCGCATTGTGCTGGCGCTGATGGTCGGAATCGTCTTCCTGGCCAAGACCATGTTCTACTTGTAGTCATTCATTCCGCAACGAGGTGTTCCATGTCTGATGTCACGTTCCACGGCCAGCCGATCAGCGTCAATGGCCAGTTTCCCGCAGCAGGTTCGACCGCGCCGGCTTTCACGTTGGTTGCCGGTGATCTGTCCGACGTTGCGTTGTCGAGCTATGCAGGCAAGCGCAAGGTGCTGAATATTTTCCCCAGTGTCGACACCGGCGTCTGCGCCGCCTCGGTACGTCGCTTCAATGAACTGGCTGGCAAACTCGACAACACCGTGGTGCTGTGCATCTCGGCTGACCTGCCGTTCGCGCAGGCGCGCTTCTGCGGCGCCGAAGGGCTGGACAAGGTGACCAACCTGTCGATGATGCGTGGCCGTCAGTTCCTCAACGACTACGGCGTGGCGATCGCCAGCGGCCCGTTGGCCGGTCTCGCTGCACGCGCGGTGGTGGTGCTGGATGAGCGCGACAAGGTCATTCACGCCGAGCTGATCAACGAGATCGGGCACGAGCCGAATTACGATGCCGCGTTGAAAGTGCTGGCCTGAAGGCGATCATCGTAGGAGCGCACCCTGTGCGCGATAGCTCTTCGTCACACAACGGAGAGCATCGCGCTCAGGGTGCGCTCCTGCGGGTATGGCAGCTGTAGGGTGGGGCGTGCCCGCCCTACAGCGAGGGTCGATTCGACCTAGCGTTCAATGCCGACGATGGGTACGCCAAACGGTTGCGCCTGTGGATTCAGGCCAAGTCCGTACTTCAAGCTGCGACCGATGCGTTGCGCATATTCCAGCATTCTTTCCGCGCTGGCTTCGTCCAGTTCCTCGACACAGGTTTCGCCCCACAACTCCAGCCAGTGGTCGAAATGTTCGGCGCGAATCGGGTGTGGTCGATGCGCGCCCATCGGGTTGCCCCGATAGCTGCCAGCGCCCAGGGCCACTGAGGCCCAGAACGAGGTGAGCAGGCGTTTGTGTTCATCCCAGTCGTGTACGGCGTCGTTGAAGATCGGACCAATCTGCGCGTCACGCCGCACTTTCTCGTAGAAATGATCGACCAGTGTGGCGAGGTCGGATTCATCGAGCGGCGACTGCGTGTTGATGCGGGACATGGTGGATCCGTACGTGGAACGACGTGTGATGCGGGAGCCAACAAAAAACGCATCCGGCCATGACAGCCGGATGCGTCGCTGGTTCGTGAAGTTTACTGGCCCAGACTCAAGCTGCCCTTCATCAGCGCCGCGTGTCCGGGGAACGTGCAGAAGAACGCATACTGTTCGCCCGCTTTCAGCTTGGTCACGTTGATGGTGGCGGTATCGGTCTCGCCGCCACCGATCAGCTTGGTGTGCGCAATGATGCGCGTGTCACCCGGCTTCTCGTAGCTGTTGGTTGCACCGGCCTTCATGCCGTCGGAAATCACGCCGGCTTCGTCGCTGCTGTGCGACAGCACCCAGTTGTGGCCCATTGCAGTGACCGGCAGTTTACCGGTGTGCTTCAGGACCACCTTGAACGCCTTGCAGGTCTTCGGTACGGTAATTGTCTTGGTGTTGAACTGCATGGCGTCGCTCGCTTCGACCGTGGTCGAGCATTCCGCCGCCATCAGCGGTGTGGAGAGCAGACCAAGCAGGGCAATGGCAATAAGTTTACGCATCAGATGTTGCTCCTTGGGGAAGGTGGGGCACGGAAGAATTCTGCGGTGGCGGTGCGTGATTGGCACTGATCTGGGTCATGGCTGTCCACGCCATCCGTCATCGACACTGTAACCACACACCGGCAGGCGTCGGAAGGAGGCAAGATGACGCACGTCGTCACTGAAAACTGCATCAACTGCAAACATACCGATTGCGTCGAGGTCTGCCCGGTGGATTGCTTTCATGCCGGCCCCAATTTTCTGGTGATCGATCCGGACGAGTGCATCGACTGCACGCTGTGCGTGGAGGAATGTCCGGTCGGTGCCATCTTCCCCGAGCTGGATGTTCCGGCGGGGCAGGAGATTTTCATGGCGATCAATGCCGAGCTGGCCAGCCAATGGCCAGTAATGACGAGCAAAATCCCGGCGATGGAAGACGCCGCCAAGTGGGATGGGGTGCCGGACAAGCTGCCGTTATTGAAACGCTCGTAGGAGGTCGCTCGCGGGCGATGCTCTTTCTTCCCACCGGGCACTCCTGCCTGGCGCTACTCCTGCGTTCCCTGCCACCGGGGTAACGGCGTAACCTGCACCAAGCTCCGATCCATTTCGTGTCCAGACCTGTTGCTGGGCCACATGTTTTTGTCACCCTGGGGAGATCGACTGATGAACGACGCCGCACAACCCTTGTCCGACGACGACACCGAACTTTCACCATGGTGGTTGCGCACCGTGATGATCGTTCTGGTGGTCGGCTTCGTCGGATTGCTCGGCATCACCATGCTGGCTTATCGCAACGCTCCACCGATTCCAGGTCAGGTGGTGGATGCGCAGGGCAATACCGTATTCAGCGGCGACGACGTCAGCAAGGGGCAGGCGATATTTCTCCGCTACGGTTTGATGGACAACGGGAGCATCTGGGGTCACGGCGCCTACCTTGGGCCGGACTACGCGGCAGCGGCGTTGCATTCCATCGGCCAGGACACCGCCGCGGCGATTGCCAGCGAGCAGTTCGGCAAGCCGATGGCCGAACTGGACGCATCGAAACAGGCGGCCGTGCACGCCGAAACGGCGGTGGCGCTGAAGACCAATCGCTATGACGCTCAGGCCGACGTGCTGCGGCTGACTGCGCCCGAAGCGAGCGCCTACCGACAACAGGTGGGTTACTGGACCAAGTACTTCCAGGATCCGACCAGGAATGGCGGACTCAAACCCGACCTGATCACCGACCCGACCGAATTGCATCAGTTCACCGCCTTCGTCACCTGGGCCGCATGGGCCTCGGTGGCCAACCGGCCTGGTACCAACGCCTCATACACCAACAACTTCCCGTATGACCCCACGGTGGGCAACCTCGCCACATCGGATGCGCTGCTGTGGAGTGCGCTGAGTCTGCTGGTGCTGCTGGCGGGCATCGCCACCGTGCTGCTGGCGTTCGGCAAGTTCGACTACCTGGGCTGGATCAGCCGCGGCCACAACGTGCAGCCGCAACTGGTGCCCGGCAAATCAAGCCCGGGCCAGCGCGCGCTGGTGAAGTTCTTCGTGGTGGTGGCCTTGCTGTTTCTGATGCAGGCGCTGGTCGGTGGTGGCGTCGCCCACTTCCGCGCCGATCCGGGCAGCTTTTATGGCTTCCAGCTGGAAAACATTTTCCCCAGCAACTTGCTGCGTACCTGGCATCTGCAGACGGCGATTTTCTGGATCGCCACCTCCTACGTCGCCGCCGCACTTTTCCTTGGTCGTTCGTTGCGCACCGAAGAGCCGCGCTGGCTGGCTGGCTGGATTCATCTGTTGTTTGCCGCCTTCGTGGTGGTGATCGGCGGCAGCCTGCTTGGCGTGTGGGCCGGCATTGCGCAGAAGCTTGGCACCTGGTGGTTCTGGTTTGGCGATCAGGGTTGGGAGTATCTGGAACTGGGCCGGGTCTGGCAGTACCTGCTGGTGGTCGGCCTGCTGGTCTGGTTTGCGATCCTGTGGGTGCTGGCGCGACCGAGCGCCGTAGCCAACGAGAAGGCGCGTCCGCTGGCGAAAATGTTCCTGTTCGCCGCGGTGGCGATCCCGGTGTTCTACGTGCCCGCGTTGTTCTTTGGCGCCGAAACCAACTTCACCGTGGTCGACACCTGGCGCTTCTGGATCATCCATCTGTGGGTCGAAGGCTTCTTTGAATTCTTCGCTACCACGGTGGTCGCGCTGACCTTTTATCAACTGGGCCTGGCGCACCGCAACGTGGCGCTGCGGGTGATCTACCTGGACGCGATCCTGTACTTCCTTGGCGGCCTGATCGGTACCGGCCATCACTGGTACTTCTCCGGTCAAAGCAACTTGAACATGGCGTTGTCGGCGATCTTCTCGGTGCTCGAAGTGGTGCCGCTGACGCTGCTGACGCTCGACGCCTGGGACTTCGTCAGGGCGACCAAGGGCAAGGTCGACGTCGACGGCAAGTCGATCCGCGTGCCGCACAAGTGGACGTTCTATTTTCTGATGGCTGTGGGCTTCTGGAACTTCGTCGGCGCCGGCATGCTGGGCTTCTTCCTCAACCTGCCGATCGTCAGCTATTACGAGGTAGGTACCCAGATCACGCCGACCCACGGCCATGCTGCGTTGATGGGTGTGTTTGGCATGCTGGCGCTCGCGCTGATGGTATTCACGCTGCGTCAGACCAGCAGCGAGGAGCGTTGGCCCGGCATCGAGAAATACGTCAAGGTCGCGTTCTGGGGTACCAATGCGGGCCTGGCGATGATGCTGGTGATGAGCCTGTTCCCGAGTGGCCTGCTGCAACTATGGGACGTGCTGCAGAACGGTTACTGGCACGCGCGCAGCATCGACTACATGGGCCTGCCGCGCTCGCATGTCATCGAGTGGCTGCGCCTGCCGGGCGACCTGGTGTTCATCATCTTCGGTGCCGCTCCGCTGGTGATCGCTACCTTCAAGAGCTGGCTTGGCGTGCGTGCGGACGCGGCGGCCGAACGTCGCTGAGTAGCGATTGCCCATGAAAAAGCCCGCGTCGACGGAGGTCGACGCGGGCTTCATTTTGTGTGCATCCAGAGCATGGGCATCGCCCTCCAGCGGGCTCCCACGCGCCTATTTGGCGATGACGCGCACCATTTCCAGGCACTTGTTCGAGTAGCCCCACTCGTTGTCGTACCAGCTGACCAACTTGACGAAGGTGTCGTCCAGCGCAATGCCGGCGTCGGCGTCGAAGATCGAGGTACGCGCATCACCGCGGAAGTCGGTGGCGACGACCTTGTCGGTGGTGTAGCCGAGAATGCCCTTCAGCGGGCCTTCGCTCTGTGCCTTCATCTCGGCACAAATTTCCGCGTAGGTAGCCGGCTTTTCGAGCTCGACGGTGAGGTCGACCACGGACACGTCCGAGGTCGGCACGCGGAAGCTCATGCCGGTGAGCTTCTTGTTGAGCTCGGGGATCACCACGCCAACCGCTTTGGCCGCGCCAGTGGACGACGGAATGATGTTTTCCAGAATGGCGCGGCCGCCGCGCCAGTCCTTGTTGCTCGGGCCGTCGACGGTCTTCTGCGTGGCGGTGGCGGCATGCACAGTGGTCATCAGGCCGCGCTTGATGCCCCACTTGTCGTTGAGCACCTTGGCGATCGGTGCCAGGCAGTTGGTGGTGCAGCTGGCGTTGGAGATGATCGCCTCGCCCTTGTAGGTCTTCTCGTTGACGCCGTAGACGAACATCGGCGTGTCGTCTTTCGACGGTGCCGACAGGATCACTTTCTTGGCGCCGGCATCGATGTGCTTCTGCGCGGTTTCCTTGGTCAGGAACAGGCCGGTGGATTCGATCACCACGTCGGCGTTCACTTCATTCCACTTCAGGTTCGCCGGGTCGCGTTCCTGGGTCAGCCGGATGGTCTTGCCGTTGATCACCAGATGGCCGTCCACCACTTTCACGTCACCCTCGAAGCGGCCATGCACCGAGTCATAGCTCAGCATGTACGCGAGGTAGTCCGGCTCCAGCAGGTCGTTGATCGCCACGATCTCGATATCGTTGCCGAAGTTCTGCACGGCAGAGCGCAGCACGTTGCGACCGATGCGGCCGAAGCCGTTGATGCCGACCTTGATGGTCATGAGTGAACGTCCTCCTTAGGGGGTGGCAGGCAAGGCCGCTGAGGCGACCGGAAAGCGGCCATTTTACAGCCATTCCGCTCGGGTTGCCTGGCCGCTGCCGCTGTACGGAAGGGGGGCACGTCCCGGCACGACCGCGAGGGACCGCCGCCGCGGCAAAAAGCCGCGGCGGTCTGTGGCAGACTGCGGACAGCCGTTCAATGGAATCACCTGCCATGCGTTTTGCCCGTCGCGCCGTCGTGTTGCTTGCCTGCCTGGTGATTGTCCCCGCACAGGCGTGGGGGCCGCTCGGTCACAGCGTGGTGGCCGAACTGGCACAGCGCCACCTGAGCCCGACAGCCGAGGCCGAGGTGGAACGCCTGCTGGCGCCCGAGCACACCACCTCGCTGGCCGATATCGCCAGCTGGGCGGACCAGATGCAGGACGACCCGGCGATGACCGCACTGTGGAAGCAGACCCGCGGCCAGCACTACATCAATTTCCTTGGCGGCAGTGCTTGTGATTACGTGCCGCCGCGCGACTGCCGTGACGGGCGCTGCGTGGTGTCGGCACTGCAGTACTACGTCGGCGTGCTAGGCGATCGCAGTCAGAGCGATGCGGTTCGGCGCAATGCGCTGAAGTTCGTGGTGCATTTTGTCGGCGACATCCATCAGCCGCTGCACGCCGGCTATCGCGACGACAAGGGCGGCAACACCTTCCAGGTGCAGTTCGACGGCAAGGGCAGCAATCTGCACAAAGTGTGGGACTCCGGCATGCTCTACAGCCGCGGGATGGATGCGCAGAGCTATGCGCAGATGCTGGACTCCGCCGTGCCGGTGGCGTTGCCGGCGCCGATCGCACCGCTGGACAACCCCTACGCACAATGGGCCGAAGAGTCCTGCCGGATCACCGCCGAGTCGGGTTTCTATCCGGCCACGCACCAGATCGACAAGGCCTACGTCAAAGCGGAGTTGCCCGAAGCCGAATTGCGTCTGCGTCAGGCAGGTCGACGACTGGCGGCGGTGCTGAACCTCACGCTCGGGCAGTGACTCCCCTCATTCGTGTCATCACCCCTATGCATACGAATGCAGGGTGATGGCGCGTCGTCATTCATCTGTTAGCCTCAAACCATGAACGAAACTCCTCTGCGTCGCACCAAGATCGTTGCCACCCTGGGCCCCGCCACCGATGCACCGGGCATGCTGGCCCGGATCATCGCCGAAGGCGTCAACGTGGTTCGTCTGAATCTTTCGCACGGCGAGCCGGACGACCATCGTGCACGCGCCAATGCCGTGCGCGCGGCGGCGATCGATGCTGGCTGCGAGGTCGGCATTCTGGCTGATCTGCAAGGCCCGAAGATCCGCATCGAGACCTTCGCCAACGGACCGGTCGAACTGGTCGACGGTGCGTCATTCGTGCTGGATTGCCAACCCGATGTTCCGCCTGGCGACGTCACTCGGGTCGGAGTGAGCTATTACGGACTGCCTGGCGATGTGCACGCCGGCGACGTGCTGTTGCTGGACGACGGGTTGGTCGCGCTGACGGTGCAGGAAGTCGTGGGCGCCGAGGTGCGCTGCCAGGTGTTGATCGGCGGCAAGTTGTCCAACCGCAAGGGACTCAATCGTCAAGGTGGCGGACTGTCAGTGACGGCACTGTCGGACAAGGACAAGGCGGACATCAAGCTGGCCGCGGAGATTGGTGCGGATTTTCTGGCGATCTCGTTCGTGCGCTCGGCCGACGACATGCACCAGGCGCGACGGTTGTTGCAGGAGGCCGGTGGTCATGCCGCGCTGGTGGCAAAAATCGAGCGCGCTGACGCGATTCCCGTGCTGGGCGAAATCATCGACGCCTCCGACGTGGTGATGGTGGCGCGCGGTGACCTCGGCGTGGAGATCGGCGATGCCGAGTTGCCGGGCTTGCAGAAGAAGATCATTCGCGAATCGGTGCAGCGCAATCGCGCGGTGATCACCGCCACGCAGATGCTGCAGTCGATGGTGCGCTCGCCGATCCCGACCCGCGCCGAAGTGCTCGACGTGGCCAACGCGGTGATCGATGGCACCGATGCGGTGATGCTGTCGGAAGAAACGGCCGCCGGTGCGCATCCGGACAAGGCCGTGGCAGCGATGTGCCGGATCTGTCTGGGTGCGGAGCGCCAGTTCGAGCCGAAAGAAGACCTGACCGCCGGTGGCCACATGCTCGACCGTACCGACCAGGCGATTGCGCTGGCGGCCATGATGCTGGCGGGTCGACTCGAGGTGCGTGCCATCGTGGCCTTGACCGAATCCGGCGCCACCGCACAGTGGCTATCGCGCTATGGCAGCGCGGTGCCGATCTTCGCCTTGTCGCCGATGGCCTCGGCGCGCCGGCGCATGCTGCTATTGCGCGACGTGCAGCCGGTGGCGTTCTCGCACGAAGGCCTCACCTCGGTAGCCACGGCGCGTTCCGCCGTACAGCAACTGTTTGCCCAGGGCTTCCTGCAGGACGGTGATCGCGTGGTGCTGACCCAGGGCGATCATGTCGGCCAGGGAGGCGGCACCAACACCTTGAAGCTGCTGGCGGTCGGCGTCGACGGCATGGTGGAGTCGCTGCGCGACCTCTAGCCGACTGGATGGCGCAACGCGTTCCCGCAACCGGTTTCCCCAAGGATCGAGTGATGAAAACGACGTTGCACAGCGTGCTTTGCGTGGCCATTCGGCTTGGCGCCGTACTTATGGTCGTGGGTAATCTTGAGCAGATACCAGGCCTCGTTTTCTATTCCAGCGAAGAAGGCCACCTGGTTTGGGCCGCGTTGTCGTTGCATGGCGCAGGCTTGCTGCTGGCATTCGCACTGTGGTTCTGGCCAAACCTGCTGGCTTGGTGGGCAGTCAGCCGCAGTCAGGGTGAAGTACTGGAGCTGGCTATCAGTCCGGCTCAGTTGCAGTACGTAGCCCTATCGGTTGCCGGGGTATGGGCATTTATCGGTGGCCTTAGCGGCGTGGTGGGGCACGGTGCGGTGATTGTGCTCATCAAACATCAGGCAAGCGTGGGCGACAGCTCCGCTTTTGTGCCTGCCGCTGAATGGCGTGCGATGGTGTACTACGGAACGATGCTGCTGGCTGGTGCGGCGCTGGCTTTCGGTGCGCGCGGACTGGCGGGGTTGCTGCAAAGCATGCGGGGTTATCCGCACGCCAAAACGGCGGTGGCCGCCAATAACAACGATTTCGCGCAGGATGGCTAAACTACCTGTGCAAGGACTTCACCCCCTCCCCAGGAGTTCGCCATGAAAACTACCCTTCGTCTTCTTCGTCGTGCGCTGCTGCTGCCGATGATCTTGGGTTTGGTCGCCCCGGCTTTGGCGCAGGCGCAGGTCCACAAGATCGATCCGCAGGATCTTTATCGCTACTGGATACTGATCAGCACCAAGGTGCAGATGGATTTGCCCAATACCGGCCTGAATCTCGACAAGCCCACCTGTGCGGCGGTGACGTATACGGTCGGTTCTGATGGCGTGCCGATGAACGTGCAGGTGGCCAAGGTGGTGCCGAAGAGTGACCTGGGCCCGGCGGCGCGCAGTGCCGTCGCCAATTTTCGCTATGGTCCGTCGCTGACCAATCGCATCGGTGAGCCGATGGCCACGTATTACATCGTACCGTTCAACGCGCCCAAGGACCCGGCCCAGCGGCAGCAGCTGATCGATGCCTGCAAGCTCCCCGGCTACGCGCCCTGAGCCAGCGCCGGCCGCCTCGCGGCGGTCCGGCCCGCCGGTCGGTCAATCTGGCCTATAATCGTCGTTTTGAACCATGCCGCTTCGGTTTCGAGGCGGCTTCAACCTTTGCGCGGGCGTGAATTCGGCCGCACCACGGAGTCGTCATGAGTATTGAAGATCTCGAAAGCATCGCCCTGGCGATGGTCGCACCGGGCAAGGGCATCATTGCCATCGACGAGTCGACCAACACCATCGGCAAGCGTTTTGCCGCGGTCGGTATCGAGAGCACTGAGGAAAACCGTCGCGCCTACCGTGAGTTGCTGCTGACCACGCCGGGCCTGAATGAGCATATCTCTGGCGCGATCCTGTACGACGAGACGATCCGCCAGTCGACCAAGGAAGGCGTGCCGTTCACCCAGTTGATGAAGAAGCTCGGCATCATTCCCGGCATCAAGGTCGACAAGGGCCCGCAGCCGCTGGCCGGTTTCCCCGGTGATGTGGTCACCGAAGGCCTGGACGGCTTGCGTGAGCGTCTGCAGGAATACGCCAAACTCGGCGCGCAGTTTGCCAAGTGGCGCGCGGTGATCAACATTACCGAAGAGAACCCCAGCTCCAGCGCGATCGAGGCGAATTGCCACGTGCTGGCGCGTTACGCGGCGCTGTGCCAGGAAGCGGGTCTGGTGCCGATGGTCGAGCCCGAAGTGATCATGGACGGCGACCACAGCATCGAAGTCAGCTACGAAGTGCACGAAGCCGTGCTGCGCAGCTTGTTCAACGCGCTGTACGAGCAGAACGTGATGCTGGAAGGCACCATCCTGAAGATCAGCATGGTCATCCCGGGCAAGGATTCCGATGAGCAGGTGGATGCCGAGGAAGTGGCCGAGGCCACGGTGCGCGTGCTGAAGTCCACCGTACCAGCGTCGCTGCCGGGCATCGTGTTCCTTTCCGGCGGTCAGACCGACGAGCAGTCCACCGCTCACTTGAACGCGATGAACCAGATCGGCCCGCACCCGTGGCCGCTGTCGTTCTCCTACGGTCGCGCCATGCAGCAGGCTGCGTTGAAGCTGTGGTCCAAGGACATGAAGGCGAACTACGCCGAGGCCCAGAAGACCGTGCATGCGCGTGCCCGCGACAACGGCCTCGCGGCACTGGGGCAGTGGAAGGGCTGATCGGCCGGTAACGCGGCGATCACGCGAAATGAAAAGGGCGCCTCACGGCGCCCTTTTCATTGATGCATGTTGCGATGACTTCTTAGAAGCGATATTCCGCGCTGACCGAGACCATGTCGGTGCTCAGGTCGACGCCGCTCTTCTTGGCATCGTAGTAGTCGTAGTTGATGCCGACACTGGCATTGTTGCTGAAGTCGTAGCCCACGCCGGCACCGGCGTACCAGCTGGTGTCATTCAGGCCCTTGCGTACCGGGTTGGCGTCGTTGCTGAGGCCATGGCCCTGCCAGCCATAAATGCCAGTGCGTGCGCTGACGTACCAGTTCGGGCTGACGTTGAAGTGGCCATTCACGCCGGTAGTCCAGCCGTGCAGCTGTGACTTGCCATCTTCGACGACTGGCTGGCTGTTGAAAATATTCTTGGCGTGGATGTTGCCCAGGTCGTTATAACCGGCCTCGACACCGAGCGCGACGGACGGATTGATCGCCCAGCGATAACCACCGTTGATGCCGTAACCGGTGTCGCTGTCGTTGTACGCACCGTGGTCGATCGAGGTACGGCCGACATTGCCGTTGATGAACCAGCCGTCGTTGTGCGTGGGCGCGCTCTGCGCGAACACGGCGGGAACCGCGAACATACCGGCGGTGGCGAGGGCGAGGGCAAACACGGTCTTCTTGATTTTCATGGAGCTTCTCCAGTTGTTGTCATGGCAGTCGACCCATGGGGGAGCGGTCGCTGCTGCAGGTGTGCCACCCAAGCCGGGTGGCAACACTCGAACACATAGATGGTGCGGGAGCTTGAAGATTCAATACTCAGCAGTTCAGTATTAAGCTGACGTTAATCGGAAGGACGTCGCAGCATCCTTCCCGCTGCTCAGAAGCGATATTCGGCCGTCACTGATGCGGTATCGGTGGAAAGCCCGATGCCGTTCTTCTTGGCGTGGTAGTAGTCGTACGCCAAGCCCAGGCCGAAGTGATTGTTGAAGTCGTAGCCGACGCCCGCGCCGGCGTAGTAATCGACTTTGTCCAGATCGTGGCGGTTGATGTCCTGATTGGAATAACCGTGCCCCTTCCAGCCGTAAACACCGGCGCGTCCGCTGACGTACAGACCCTGCCACACATTGATTTTGCCGTTCACGCCGGCCGTCCATCCGCGTAATGCGTTGCGCTGATCTTTCAGGTTGACCGGGTCGCTGTTGAAGGCATTCTTCGCTTTGAAGTTGCCCAAATCGTTGTAGCCGATGTCCACACCGAGCCCGAGATCCGGGCCGACCTTCCAGCGGTAGCCGCCGTTGATCGCGTAGGTGGTCGGGTGATCGTTGTACGGACCCTGGCTCACGTGAGCCTGGCCCACGCGGCCATCAACGAACCAGTTGCCACTACCGATGGCTTGGCCTGGTTGAAAGTTGCCAACCGTTGTTGGCGCAGTCTGGGTTTCCTGCGCAACTGCAGGCAGGGTGACCACGGCGGCGGATGCGATGGCGAGAGCAAGCAACGTCTGTTTCATGGGGAAATCCTCGTTTTGTGGAGCCGTGTCGCACCGTGGGGATGGGCACGACCGGGCAGCGCCTGGGGATGGCTCTGCGGGGCACAGTGATAACCGGGCGAGGCTGAAGCTCGCCGAACCGGACGCCCAGCCGATTAAGCGCTGATTAATCCCTGCTTTGCGGGCGACAGCACGCGGGTGATCGGCGACAATAGGCGTTTTGCCCCCTCCGGAGACTGCCCGATGACCACCCGCCGCGAACTCGCCAATGCCGTGCGAGCCCTTGCCATGGACGCCGTCGAGGCAGCCAAGTCTGGTCATCCGGGCATGCCGATGGGCATGGCCGATCTTGCCGAGGTGCTGTGGAATGACTTCCTGCAGTTCAACCCGGGCAACCCGAAGTGGTTCAATCGCGACCGCTTCGTGCTGTCCAACGGCCACGGCTCGATGCTGCAGTACGCGCTGCTGCACCTGACCGGCTTCGATCTGCCGATGGAGCAGCTGAAGCGCTTCCGCCAGCTGCATTCGAAAACGGCCGGTCACCCCGAAGCCAGCGAAACGCCGGGAGTGGAAACCACCACCGGTCCACTCGGCCAGGGCCTGGCCAATGCGGTCGGTTTTGCGTTGGCGGAAAAGATTCTCGCGGCGCACTTCAATCGTCCCGGCCACGACGTGGTCGACCATCACACCTATGTATTCCTGGGCGACGGCTGCCTGATGGAAGGCATTTCGCACGAAGTGGCCTCGCTGGCCGGCACCTGGCAGCTGGGCAAGCTGGTGGCGATCTATGACGACAACGGCATCTCGATCGACGGCGAAGTGCACGGCTGGTTCACTGACAACACGCCGGCGCGCTTCGAAGCCTACGGCTGGAATGTGGTTCGTGGCGTGGACGGCCATGACGCCGAGGCGATCAAGAAAGCTATCGCCAGTGCCACCGCGCAGAGCGACAAGCCGACCCTGATCTGCGCCAAGACGATCATCGGTTTTGGCGCGCCACACAAGCAAGGCAAGGAAGAAAGTCACGGCGCCCCGCTGGGCAAGGACGAGATCGCGGCGGCCCGCGAACAGCTGGGCTGGAACTACGCCCCGTTCGAAATCCCTGCCGACATCTACGCCGGCTGGGACCACAAGCAGACCGGCAACTCCGCCGAGCAGGCGTGGAACGAGGCGTTCGCGAAGTACGCCGCGGCGCATCCGGAACTGGCTGCCGAATTCAAGCGCCGCATCGCTGGCGAACTGCCGGCAGATTGGTCGGCGAAGTCGCAGGCGTATATCGCCAAGCTGCAGGCAGAAGGGCCCGAGGTAGCTTCGCGCAAAGCCTCGCAGATGACGCTGAATGCGTTTGGTCCATTGCTGCCGGAGCTGCTCGGCGGCTCGGCCGATCTGGCCGGTTCCAACCTTACCAAGTGGAGCGGCAGCCTCGACGCCGCCAATGGCAACAGCGCTGACGGCAACGGCAACTACGTCTATTACGGTGTGCGCGAATTCGGCATGACCGCGATCGCCAACGGCGTGGCGCTGCACGGCGGTTTCATTCCGTATGACGCCACCTTCCTGGTGTTCTCCGACTACGCGCGCAACGCGGTACGCATGAGCGCGCTGATCCCGGCACACGCGATCCACGTCTACACGCACGACTCGATCGGTCTGGGCGAGGATGGCCCGACCCATCAGCCGGTCGAGCACATGGCCAGCTTGCGTTATATCCCGAACAACCAGCTGTGGCGTCCCTGCGATGCGGTGGAATCGGCCGCGTCGTGGAAGGCGGCGATCGAACGCAAGGGCGCGCCGTCCTGCCTGATTTTCTCGCGCCAGAACCTCAAGCATCAGCAGCGCACCGAGCAGCAGGTCGCCGACATCATGCGCGGCGGTTACGTACTGTCTGACCCGCTGGACACCAAGTTCAAGGCGATCCTGATCGCCACCGGTTCGGAAGTGGAATTGGCGATGGAAGCTTCGCGTGCGCTGGCCCAGCAGGGCGTGGCGGTGCGCGTGGTGTCGATGCCAAGCACTGAAGTGTTTGACGCGCAGCCCGTGGAATACCGCGAAGGCGTACTACCCGGCTGGTGCCGTGCGCGGGTGGCGGTGGAAGCGGGCACGGCCGACTTCTGGTGCAAATACGTCGGGCTGGATGGCGAAGTGATCGGCATGACCACGTTCGGTGCCTCGGCACCGGCGCCGCAGTTGTTCGAGCACTTCGGGATCACCGTGGCACATGTCATCGATGCGGTGAAGCGCGTCATCAAGTAAAGCGGACGCCATCTGCAGAAGCGCACCCTGCGCGCGATACCCTTCGCTCACGTGACGAAGCGTTCTCGCGCACAGGGTGCGTTTCTACCCGGCGGGGTAGGGCGGCCATTACCCGCCGGCTCTTGCTTGGTGAAACGGAAAGTGGCGGGCAGTGCCCGCCCTACGGGGCTGATCAGCTCAGTCGCCGAGCAGCAAGGTGGTCAGTTCGTCCGGCGTTGCTGCGATGGCATGGGCGCCGGCCTGTTCCAGTTCGTCGCGTCCACCGAAGCCCCACAACACGCCGAAGCCACGCACCCGGTTGGCCACGGCGCCGTCGATGTCGAAGTGGCGATCGCCAATCATGACGGCGTCAGCGGGCGAGCAATCGAAGTCCGCCAGCGCCTCGGCGATCATCGAGGCTTTCTCGCTGTGTGAGCTGTCGGGATGCGGGCCGTACAGGCGCTCAAACGCGTTGCCGAATGGCAAGTGGGCGATGATCGGAGCGGCATGACGGTGCGGCTTGCTGGTTACCACGGCGAGTCGGTGACCTGCACCGAGCAGACGCTCGATCAGCAGTTCGATGCCCGGATAGATTTCGTGTTCGCGCCAGCCCAGCGTGTTGAAGCGCTCGTGGTAGTACGCGACAGCGTCCTCGATCCTTGCCGGGTCGTGCCCCAGCAGCGGCGCGAAACTGTGTCGCAGCGGCGGCCCGATCCAGCGGCGCAGTGCATCGTGCGCCGGCTCGGGCACGTCAAGCCGTGCCAGCGCATGCTTCACGCACGCCGTGATGCCAAGCTCGGAATCAATCAGCGTGCCGTCGAGGTCGAACAGGCATAGCATTACTTTGCGGCTCGGGCCTTCAGCGCGGTGACCGCCGGCAGTTCCTTGCCTTCAAGAAATTCGAGGAACGCACCACCGCCAGTAGAGATGTAGGACACCTGGTCGGCGATGCCGTACTTGTCGACTGCCGCCAGCGTGTCGCCGCCGCCGGCAATCGAGAACGCCGGCGACGCGGCAATCGCGCGGGCCAGCGTTTCGGTGCCCTTGCCGAATGCGTCGAACTCGAACACGCCGACCGGGCCGTTCCACACCACGGTGCCAGCCTTGGCGATCAGCGCGGCGTACATTTCCGCGGTCTGCGGACCGATGTCGAGAATCATCTCGTCGGGCCCGACCTGGTCCACCGGTTTCACCGTGGCCGGTGCCTGGGCGGAGAAGGTCGGCGCCACCACGACGTCAACCGGCATGGGCACTTGGGCGCCGCGTCGTTTCGCATCGGCCAGCACTTTCTTCGCCGCGTCGAGCAGATCCATCTCGACCAGCGAGTTGCCGACCGAATAACCCATCGCCGCGATGAAGGTATTGGCGATGCCACCGCCGACGATCAACTGATCGACCTTGCCGATCAGGTTGTCCAGCAAGGTGAGCTTGGTCGATACCTTGGAGCCAGCCACGATCGCCAGCAACGGGTGCGCCGGATGTTCCAGCGCCTTGCCCAACGCATCCAGTTCGGCGCACAGCAGCGGGCCGGCGGCGGCAGTCGGTGCAAAACGAATGACGCCATGGGTCGAGGCCTGGGCGCGGTGCGCGGTGCCGAACGCGTCCATCACGAAGATGTCGCACAGCGCGGCATACTGCTTGGCCAGCGCCTCGTCGTCCTTGCCTTCGCCCACATTCATGCGGCAGTTTTCCAGCAGCACGACTTCGCCCGGCGCAACATCGACGCCGTTGGTCAGGTAGTCAGCCACCAGCCGTACCGGTTTGCCGAGTTTACCGCCCAGCCACTGCGCCACCGGCTGCAGCGACGATGCGGCATCGAACTGGCCTTCCTTGGGGCGCCCCAGATGCGACAGGACCAGCACGCGTGCGCCGGCATCACGGGCGGCCAGGATGGTTGGCAGGGCGGCGTCCAGTCGCTGGGTCGAGGTGATCTGGCCCTGATCGTCGATCGGCACATTCAGGTCTTCGCGGATCAGCACACGCTGGTCGCGCAAATCGAGGTCGCTCATGCGGATGACGGACACGGCAGGACTCCAGTACGGGTAGGGATGGGCCGCAAGCAGGCGGCAGCCGGCTATTGTCCAGCCGCTGCGGGACTGATGCAAACCGCGGCACTCGGCGCGGGCGTTGCGGGCAGCGCCCGCGCAGGCCACACTGTGCCCTGACTGCCATTACCGTGCACAGGGGACTGCTCATGGCCACCGGTCTGGTGCTTTACAGCTACTGGCGCTCCAGCGCCGCTTATCGCGTGCGTATTGCGCTGAATCTGAAGGGGCTGGAGTACGAAACGCGAGCGGTGCATCTGCTGCAGGACGGTGGCCAGCAGCATGCGGCGGAGTACAAGGCGCTCAATCCGCAGCAATTGGTGCCCTGTCTGCTGGACGGCGATCGCGTACTGACTCAGTCGCTGGCGATCATGGAATACCTCGACGAAATGCATCCGGAGCTGGAAACCGCCCTGTTGCCCGTCGATGCCCGTGGTCGCGCCCAGGTGCGCGCGCTGGCCATGGCGATAACCTGCGACATCCATCCGCTGGGCAATCTGCGGGTGCTGCAACAACTCGAAGCCGATTTTGCGGCCACTGAAGAGCAGCGTTCAGCCTGGTTACGGCACTGGATGGAAGTCGGTTTCAAGGCGATCGAGGAAGAGCTGGCCGACAGCGCGGCGACCGGCCGTTTCTGCCATGGCGAGTCGCCCAGCATGGCCGATGCCTGTCTGGTGCCGCAGGTGTACAACGCCCTGCGCTGGAAACTGCCGATGGACGACTACCCGACGATCGCGCGGATTTATCGTGCCTGCAACGAGCTGGAACCGTTCCAGCGCGCAGCACCCGAGGCGCAGCCGGACGCACCGCAGAGCTAGAAACGAGTGTGGAGGAGTGAAAAACGAGAGTTGCTCTACCTCTCTTTTCTCATTCCTCCGCGCTCTTTTTTCAGAAGCCCATGCCGTAAGGATCGTTGCCGGCCAGTTCCTCGTCGTTGGAGCCGCCTTCGGCGAGGCGGATTTTGAGTGCCAGACCGTCGCGCGAATCGGACTTGTTGAGCGCTTCCTCCAAGTCCACGCGTCCGTCCTTGTACAGCCGGTACAACGACTGGTCGAACGTCTGCATGCCTTCCTGCAGGCTGCGATCCATCGCTTCCTTGATCTCGTGAGTCTGGCCACGACGGATCATGTCGCGGATCAGTGGCGTGTTCAGCAGCACTTCGGCAGCGGGAATGCGGCGGCCGTCCTTGCCGATCACCAGGCGCTGGCTGATTACCGCGCGAAGGTTCAGCGCCAGATTCATCAGCACGTTCTTGTGTGCCGATTCGGGGAAGAAATTGAGGATGCGTTCCAGCGTCTGGTCGGCGTTGTTCGAATGCAGCGTGGCCAGGCACAAATGACCGGTTTCGGAGAACGCGATCGCCGCTTCCATCGTGTCGGTGTCACGGATCTCGCCGATCATGATGACGTCCGGCGCCTCACGCATCGCGTTCTTCAGCGCCTCGTGATAGGTGTGCGTATCCAGGCCCACCTCGCGCTGGTTCACGATCGACTTCTTGTGCCGGTGCAGGTATTCGATCGGGTCCTCGATGGTGAGGATGTGACCGGAAGAATTGGTGTTGCGATGGTCGAGCATCGCTGCCAATGTGGTCGACTTGCCCGAGCCGGTGGCGCCAACCACCAGAATCAGCCCGCGTGGCTCCATGATCAGGTCACGGAAAATCTTCGGCAGCTGCAATTGCTCGATGCTGGGGATTTCGCTCTTGATCGCGCGAATCACCATGCCCACTTCGCCGCGCTGCTTGAACACGTTGATGCGGAAACGGCCGGCTTCCTTCACCGCCAGCGCCATGTTCAGTTCCAGATTGCGCTCGAACTGGGGCACCTGGCCCTCGTCCATCAGCGAATAGGCGATCTTCTTGACCATGCCGGTGGGAAGGCCGGTATTGCCCAGGGGATACAGTTTGCCCTCCACCTTGATATTTACCGGAGCGCCGGTGGACAGGAACATGTCCGACGCGCCCTTGTCTACCATAAGCTTGAGGAAGTAACCGATATCCACGAATGACCCCTGTTTGCGAAATGCGCGTTGCAATGCTTGATTATGCCCGCCCACAATACGCTGCGACACACCAAGAGGAATGTGATGTACATCTTTTCCCCATCGGCCGGACTTCTCCGGTCTCGCCGCGCCGCCCTGGTTGCGCTGTTTCTGGCCCTGATACTGGCCGGCTGCGCCTCGGTGCCGCCGCCGAATGACTCCATGAACATGGCCCAGACCCAGTTGCAGATGGCCCGCGATGCCGGCGCGGCCGATTATGCACCGGTGGATCTGGGCTTCGCCCAGGACCGGTTCCAGCAAGCGCAGTCAGCGATGGCCGAGCGCAAATATGCCAATGCAGCGGACCTGGCCGAAGAGTCCCGTGCCGATGCGGAGCTGGCCCAAGCCAAGGCTCGGCTGGGTGCGGCGCGCGCCAAGATCCAGAGCAAGTTGCAGGAAAACAGCCAGCTGCGCGCTCAGGGCGAGGCTGCTGAGTCCGCTCCACAGAACGCACCAGCAGCGGCGCCGGCAGCGGCACCGCCGGTCAGCAACGAGCAGCCGACCGGCGAGATGCCGGCACCGGCAAGCTCGGCGTTGTCCACGCCGGCGGCTGGCGGCTTCCAGACCATTCCCGAGCAGGCGCAGCCACCCGCGACAAACTCCCAGGGAAGTCAGCCATGAAGCGTTCCATCAACATTCTTGCCGCCATGGTGCTGGCGCTGGCCACCTTGGGTTCGGCGCACGCCAAGCAGGATGACATCGACATCACGCGCCTGAACGGCAGCCTCAACCAGCTGGCCACTGATCCCAGCCTTGGCGTTTATGCCCAGGCCGAGCAAGCCCGCGCCCGCGATGCAATCAACCGGCTGGCCCAGGCCAGTTCGCGTGAACGGCCGCATGCTTTGTACCTGGCCGAGCGCCGGGTCGATCTGGCCAAGACCGCCGCACAGTTGCAGGACGCTCAGGTCAAGTTGGCCCAGCTTGATCGCGAGCACGACCAGATTCTGCTCGACAATAGTCGTCGCGATGCCGAAATGGCCCGCCGCGAGCTGGAGCGCCAGCGTCTGCAGTACCAGTTGGCCCAGGAGGAAACGGCGCGTTTGCAGGCCCAGGGGCAGGAGTATTCGCAGGCTGCTGATCAGGCGCGCGCCGAGGCGGAGCAGGCGAAGAAACTGGCGGCGGCACAGAGCAAGGTGGCGCGTGCTGCCAAGCGTCAGGCGGAGTTGGCAGCACAGGCGGCGAAGGCCATGCGCAAACAGATGGAAAGTGCCGACGAACCAGCCAAGGCCCCGCCCCAAGCGTCGAAACAACATCGCTGATGGCGTCTTCGCGGCGCGCTAGCGCGGCTTTGGGGTTTGACCAGAAGCCAATCGTTGAATAAGTGTAAAAGACTGTTTTGACAGCTTATTACGGAACTTTTCGCAGTTCGTGAAAGTGCCGCCGCAGGGCTTGCAGCCCCCTCGCCGGCGGAGTAGGGTCAAAGTCCCACGAGGCACCCAGGCCTCGTGGGTCACTGACCCGAATCATGCGCGTACCCCACGTTTTCCAGGTTCATCCGCTTCCGGTTTTCCGGCGCGGATCGTGGGTGCGCGTCTCTGGTTCGCCGTCTGCGGAGGCAGCCTGCTTATCCGCATGTCAACTCGCGAGGAGGTCGGATCATGTTTGAAAACCAGCAGCGTGATGATGTCGAGGCATTGATGAAGGCTGACGCCGAATTCCGGCGGCTTTATCAGCAGCACAAGCAACTCGACAGCAAGGTGCACGACGCCGATATTGGCGTGCTGCCCATCGACGATGTGACTTTGGCCAGCATGAAGAAACAGAAATTGCTGGCCAAGGCACAACTCGAGCGCATGTGGGCAGACCGGGCGCATCTCGTCCACTGACCTGAGTAGTTCGCGAACGCGGCCCCGGACTCTTCCTCACTAGCGGGAAGGTTGCCGGGGCCGCCGCGTTTGCGGCGCCCAAGGCATCGCCCGCGAGCAGTCATGGGCGATGCTGGTTCCTGACGACCAACCGTCGGCTCAGCCGCCTCGGTTATCATGGGAAATTCGCGACAACGGCGCTGCGCCGAAGTCGCCGCCCATGACGGAGTTTCCATGACGGTTCACCAGAGCGTTCTTGAATTGATCGGCCACACCCCGATGGTCCGCACCCAGCGGATGGACACCGGCGTGTGCGAACTGTTTCTCAAGCTCGAAAGCGCGAACCCGGGTGGCTCGATCAAGGACCGTATCGGCCTGTCGATGATTGAAGGCGCCGAAAAGGACGGCCGTATTCGTCCGGGCGACATCCTGGTCGAAGGCACCGCCGGCAACACTGGCCTGGGCCTGGCGCTGGTCGCACAGCAGAAGGGCTACCGGCTGATTCTGGTTGTGCCTGACAAGATGAGTCGCGAGAAGATCTTCAACCTCAAGGCGATGGGCGCCGAAGTAGTGCTGACCCGTTCCGATGTGGCCAAGGGACATCCCGAGTATTACCAGGACATGGCCGAACGGATTGCCCGTGAAACGCCGGGCGCCTATTTCATCAACCAGTTCGGCAACCCCGACAATCCGGCCGCGCACGTCGCCAGCACCGGACCGGAAATTCTCGAACAGATGGATGGCAAGGTCGACGCCGTGGTGGTTGGCTGCGGGTCTTCCGGCACGCTCAGCGGCCTGTCGAAATATTTCGCCGAGCATTCGCCGCAGACCGAGCTGGTGCTGGCCGACCCGGTGGGCTCGATCCTCACCCAGTACATCAACGAAGGCACGCTCTCGACGAAATCCGCCAGCTGGATGGTCGAAGGTATCGGCGAGGATTTCCTGCCCTTGATCAGCGACTTCACCCGGGTGAAGAAGGCCTATGCCATCCCGGACAAGGAAAGCTTCCTCACTGCGCGCGAGCTGCTGTCCAGAGAAGGTCTGCTGGGCGGTTCGTCGACCGGCACGCTGGTGGCCGCCGCGCTGCGCTATTGCCGCGAGCAGACCGTGCCGAAGCGTGTGGTGAGCTTTGTCTGCGACACCGGCAACAAGTACCTGTCGAAGCTGTACAACGATTACTGGATGCTCGACAACGGCTTCATCGAGCGTGAAAAGCATGGCGATCTGCGCGATCTGCTGCTGCGCCCGTTTGCCCAGCGCGACACCGTGGTGGTCGGTCCCAACGAGTTGCTGATCACTGCCTACAACCGGATGAAGCTGTACGACGTATCGCAGCTGCCGGTGATGGACGGCCGCAAGCTGGTGGGCATCGTTGACGAATCCGATGTGCTGATGCACGTGCATGCCGATGAAACCCGGTTCCGCGATCCGGTGTCTACGGCCATGATCACCGACCTGCACATGCTGGAGGTGCGTTCCTCGGTGGAGTCGTTGCTGCCGGTGTTCGAGCGCGGCCATGTGGCGATCGTGGTTGACGGTGAGGACTTCCTCGGCCTGATTACCCGCATCGACCTGTTGAACTGGTTGCGTCGCAAGGTGAATTGAACCCGCGTGTTGCCGCCGGCAATGCGAAAGCCTGCGGCAATGCAGGTAACTGAAACTAACTGTCTGCCACGGCGTCGAATGTACGTCGTATCCAACCCAGGGAATGTTTGGCCATGTGTGGAATTGTTGCTGCCGTTGCCCAACGTGATGTCGCGCCGCTGCTGATTGCCGGCCTCAAGGCGCTCGAATATCGCGGGTATGACTCGTCCGGCTTGGCCGTACTCAACCATGGCGCGTTCCGTCGTGTGCGCGCCAAGGGCAAAGTGCGTGAGATGGAGGCGCTGTACCTGGCCGATCCGCTGCTCGGTGGCACCGGCATCGCGCATACGCGCTGGGCCACGCATGGCGTGCCCAGCGAAGCGAATGCCCACCCGCATGTGGCGGGGCGGATAACCCTCGTGCACAACGGCATCATCGAAAACTACGTCGGCCTGCGCGCCGAGCTGCAGGCTGCTGGCCACACATTCACTTCGGAAACCGACACCGAAGTCATGGCCGCGTTGATCGACCGTCGTTACGTGCCGGGCGTGACCCTGCGCGAAGCCGTGCTGGCTACTGTGCGCGAGCTGGAAGGCGCCTATGCCATTGCCGTGATCAGCTGCGACGAACCTGATCGCGTGGTGGGTGCCCGACGCGGTGCGCCATTGCTGGTCGGCCTCGGCATTGGCGAGAACTTCCTCGGTTCGGACGCGCAGGCGCTGATCCAGGTCACCAACAAAATGCTGTACCTCGACGAAGACGACGTGGTTGAGATCACTCGCGACAGCGTGCAGGTGTTCGGCCTGGATGGCACGCCGGTGGAGCGCGAGGTTCATGAAAGCGAGCTGTCAAAGGATGCGGTCGAGCGCGGTGAATACCGCCATTACATGCAGAAGGAAATTTTCGAGCAGCCGCGCGCCGTGGCGGACACGCTGGAAGCGCGCATCGGCCCACATGGCGTGCTGCCGAATATCTTCGGCATTGACAGCGATGCGCTGCTGCAAGCCACTCATGGCGTGCACATCATCGCCTGCGGTACCAGCTATCACGCCGGGCTGGTGGCCAAGTACTGGATCGAGGAATACGCGCACCTGCCGGTCAGTGTGGAGGTTGCCAGCGAATTCCGTTACCGCGACGCGGTGGTGCCACCGAACACCTTGTTCGTCGCGATCTCGCAATCGGGCGAAACCGCGGACACGCTCGCTGCGCTACGCGAGTCGCGTCGTCGTGGTTATCTCGGCAGCCTGGTCATCTGCAACTCGCCTGAGTCCTCGCTGGTGCGCGAGTCCGACCTGAAGCTGATGACCCATGCTGGCCCCGAAATCGGCGTGGCCTCGACCAAGGCATTCACCACCCAGCTGGCCGGGTTGGCGCTGCTGACCCTGGAGCTGTCTCGTCGCAACGGCCTTGCCGAAGAACGCTACGCCGCCTTGTGCGCCGAGTTGCAGCACCTGCCGCGCGCGATCGAGAACGCTCTGAAGCTGGAGCCGGCGATCATTGAGCTCGCGGCCGAGTTCATCCATCGCCAGCATGCGTTGTTCCTCGGTCGTGGTGCGCAGTACCCGGTGGCACTGGAAGGCGCGCTCAAGCTCAAGGAAATTTCGTATATCCACGCCGAAGCCTATCCGGCCGGCGAACTCAAGCACGGCCCGCTGGCCCTGGTCGACGAGAACATGCCGATCGTGGCGGTAGCGCCGAACGGCCCGTTGCTGGACAAGCTGAAATCCAACCTGCAGGAAGTGCGCGCCCGCGGCGGTCGCCTGATCGTGTTCGCCGATGGTGCTGCTGGCATGGATGACATGGCCGGTCACGGCGCGATGTTGCGAGTGGATTCAGGCGGCAGCTTCATCGCTCCTGCGGTATTCACCGTGCCGCTGCAACTGCTCGCCTACCACGTGGCCGTGCTGCGCGGCACCGACGTCGACCAGCCACGCAATCTGGCCAAGTCAGTGACGGTGGAATAGTTTTCAACGGCGGTAACCTTGCGGTTCAGCGCAAGCACTCCAACGAAAAGGCCCCGGTTTGCACCGGGGCCTTTTGTTTGTGGCGGCGGCTAGAACTCTTGCTTGAGGCGGATACCGATCGTGCGCGGCTGACTGAAGCCGGTGTAGACCTGACCGTTCGGATACTGCGTTACGACACCGTGGGCGCCACAAACATCGACGCCGCACTCAGTGTATTTGTACTGCGCCGCACGCTTGTCGAACGCATTGTTGACGAAAACGTCGATCGACATATTGCCTCTTTGCATGCCCGCAGACAGGTCCAGCGAGTTGTAGGCTGGCAAGTTGCCGAGCAGTGCCCGCTCGCTCAACCGCAGGTCGGTAGTACGGCTGCCGACATGCACCAGCGCTGCCTGCACGAACGCATCGTAGCTACCCAGGTTGAAGCTGTAATGCGCGATGAGGTTGCCTTTGAACCTGGGCGTGATCGGTAGCTGCGTACCCTTCGGCGCCAGTGGCCCACCGGGGTTGCCGGGGCTGACCGGGCAGTCGGTGATCGGGCGGCCGTTTGCATCCGTGAAGCCGCAGTAATTTGCACTCAGCACGGCGTGATACAGCGCGACGCCTGCCGTCAATTGCAGGTTGTAGGTGGCCTGCCAGTTCAGTTGCGACTCCAGCCCTTTGATGCTGGCCGAGTTCGCGTTCTTGATTTCGGTCAGACCGTTGGCACCAAGGATCGGGAACTGGAAGTCGTTCCATGTCTCACGGAATACCGCACCGTTGAACGACACCCGATTGTTCAGCCAGGAAGTCTTCCAGCCCAGCTCTTCATTGATCAGGAAATCGGCTTGGTACGGCAATAGCGTGCCGCGCCGGTTGACGCCGCCTGGACGAAAGCCCTCGGATCGCGTGAGATAGACCATCGCTGACGGCGTGATATTCCACGTCAGGTTGAACTTGGTGAGGTTTCCACTCTCCTTCACCTTCTTGTTGAAGTCGGAACACGGCGCACCCAGGAACGGCTCGGGCGACGTGCAGGCAGCCTCGCCCTGGCTGGACGAAAAGCCTGCGGCGTAGCCGAAGTAGCCATACAGTTGGTTACTGGTGCGGTAGTAGCGTTCGCCGACCGTGGCGGTGAGCACGTCGGGAATGAAGTCCCACGACAGCTCGCCGAATAGTGCCTGGTCGCGGTCGTAGCGCATCTGTCGGGTCAGCCAGATCGTATCCTTCCAGCCAGTGACCGAGAGCGCGTTGGCCAAGCCGTCCACCTGGTAGTCCTGCAAGATGTCGTGTTTCTGCTTCTGCCAGAACACGCCAGCGACCAGTCGCAGGCGTTCGTCTGCCGGCGAGACCAGGCGCAGTTCGTGACTGCTGTTGGTGTAGCGATCCCGGTCGGTGATGTGCTGCGAGGGATTGACCAGCGCACCGTTGTTGTCATAGAACGACGCGCCGGAGCCGTACATGGTGTCGTACCAGAATCCGTAATCGCTGTAGTCGGTCTGCTCTTCCTGGTTGCGCTTGAGATGCGCGTAGGCATAGGTCAGATCGAAGTTGCCGATCTTGCCCTGTACGGTCAGCGCGCCTTGCCACCAGCGGTCATTGACGCGTTCGGGGTAGAAGTGGGTAAGCGCCAGGTCACCAATCGCCGGGTCGCTGGCGAAATTGCCATGCGAGATCGTCTGCTGCCCCATCAGCATCGGGGTAATCGACCAGTTCTCGTTGAGGTCGACTTTCAGCGCAGCGCGCGCGCCGTTGGTATTCACATCGTTGTAGTCGTTCTTGGCGTGTCCGATGCACTGGAAGGCCGCACTCGGGGAGTTGCCACCGCTGGGTACACAGCCGGGCGCATTGCTGATCGTGATACCCGAAGATGGAAACGTTCGCGAGCCAGCCTTGTTGTCGATATAGCCGGCATCGTGTTCGTGCCAGCCGACCAGACGGATCGCTGCGCTCGGGTTGATCGGCAGATTGAGCATGCCTTCGGCGGTATAACCGATGCCACCGTTGGCAACCGAGTCCACGCCCGCGCTGTAGCTTGCCGCGTAACCGCTTGGATCAGGTTTGTTGGTGATGAGGCGCAAGGCACCGGCCTCGGCACTGGCGCCATACAACGTGCCCTGCGGGCCAGCCAGCACTTCGATGCGGGCAATGTCGTACATGTGGATGTCGAGCGGCCCCTGGATCGTGGTCACCGGCTGATCATCAAGGTACACGCCCACACTGGGTTGCGAGCCCGAGTGATTGGTGTTGCCGCCGCTGGCCACACCACGCATGTAAATACTGGCGAAGCCCGGTCCGGTGGCGATGCCGCCGCCACCCTGCTGGAAGGTGACGCTGGGCAGGTACTTCACGTAATCGTCGAAACTCTGGACATGCAGAGCTTCGAGCTGGTCTGCCGCCAGCACGTCGATGCTGATGGGTACCTTCTGCAGGTTTTCGGTGCGCTTCTGCGCGGTCACCGTCACCTCGGTCAGGGTTACGGTTTTCTTCTTGGCGGTTTGCGTGGCGGCCGGGTTCGCTGGTGGCCCGCTGGTCTGGGAGAGCACCGGCGCGGCCATGGCAAGGCAGATCGCCGCCGCGAGCGGCACCCGGACAAAGCGCGTCCGCTGCAATCGGGTACTGAGTTTGGATCTGTTTTCGTGCATGGTTACTCCCCTTTCCAGTTCACGACAATCCCGCGATAAAAAGTTGCAACTACTCTCGATCCGGCACGTCCGGATAGTTTTCCAGTACCGGCCCGAGGGCCGACTCCAGTGGCCCCAGCCACGGCGCGTAGTGCTGCCAGTGATCCACCCCCTCCCGGTAGATCGGCTGGCGCACCTGTTCCGAGCTTGCCGTGCGCACCGGCCGCGCATTCTCGAAAAAGCGCAGGCAGGATGCCTCGAACGGTAGCCCGCAATGATCGAGCAGCCGCCGCACCTCGCCCTCGGTGTCATCGACCATGCGCTCGTAAAACACGCGATGGACACGGCCAGGCAACACAGCATCGAAGTGTGCCATCAGCTTGACGTAGTCGCGGTAGTAACGACCGATATCGGCAAGGTCGTAACTGAAGCTCTGCCCGCGCGCGAAGTGCTGCTTGAACGCCGAGAAGCAACCGGCCAGCGGATGCCTGCGCGCATCGATGATTTTTGCATTCGGCAACATCAGGTGGATCAGGCCGATGTGCATGAAGTTGTTGGGCATCTTGTCGATGAACAGCGGCGCTGCGGTCTTGCGCTGGATCCGCGTACGGGCCAGGTACTGCTCACCGAGAGCACGCAATGCGTCGGCGTCGAGTGCCGCCAGCGCATCGTGGTACGGCGCCGCGCTGCCGGCGCCAGGCTGTCGGCGCAAGCTGCGTGTCATGGACGCGACTTCGGGCAGCTCCATGGTGCCTTCGACGTGACTGTGGCTGGACAGGATCTGTTCGATCAGGGTCGAGCCGGCGCGTGGCAGGCCAACAATGAAAATCGGATCGCGTGCAGGGCAGCCCATGCCGGCGCGCGCGGCAAAGAAGTCGCGGCTGTAGTGAGCGCAGGTTCGCTGCACCCGCGCACTGGTTTCGTCGGCGCTGTAATGCAATTGCCCGCGCCGGATCGCATTGCCACGTGCGTAGTGGCGGAACGATGGGGCGTATTCGGCCGCGTCCTCCAGCGCCTTGCCGATGGCGAACTCAAGGTGCAAACGGTCGTCTTCGGTGAGCTCCGTGCCTGTCAGTTGCTGCCGCATGACAGCCAGGTCCTCGGCGCTGAAACGAAAGGTCTTCAGATTGGCCAGGCTCCACCACGCTTCGCCGAACCCCGGCTGCAAGTGCAGACTGCGGCGATACGCGTCGACGGCGCGGTCCGCGTGTCCGGCCGTCTTCAGCGCGTGACCGTAGCTCATCCATATCTTCGCGTGGTCTGGATAACGTTGCAGCAAATCCGCATAAATGCGTATGGCCGGCTCGTAATCGCCAATGCGACACAGCACCACCGCCATCAGATTTCGATAAGCGGCGTGGTCCGGTTCCGTTGCCAGCAGATATTTGAGTTGGACCAGCGCCGGTTCCGGCTGGTTGCTGCGATACAACATCAGCGCATAGTTTTGGCGCGCCGCATCGAACCCGGGTGCCAGCTCCAGACAACGCTCGAGCAGGTGCAGGGCGTCTTCGTTGCGGCCAACCCTTGCAGCGACTTCGGCGAACATGCGGATCGCTGCCACGTCCGTGGGCGCCTGCTTCAGGTGTTCCCGCAACAACGCTTCGGCAGTGGGAATGCGGTTTTCGGCCAGCGCAATGGCCGCCTCCAGCAGGCGCGGATCATGCGTGGAATAGCGCACGTGACTGGCGTAGGCGGCGTCTGCCGCCTCCTGTTCGCCGGCGGCCATCAGGTGATCAGCCAACGCGCGCCACGCTTGCGGCAGCTCGGGCTTCAGCGTCACTGCCCGGCGCAGTGCATCAAGCGCTTCCTGTCCACGGCCACTGCGGCCCAGCAACATGCCAAGGTCGACATGAAGCAAGGCCCAGTTCGGCTGTGTGCGTGCCAGCGGAATCAGGATGTCCAGCGCACCCTGAGTATCACCTTCGACCGATCGGGCCAGGGCAAGCAGGCGCAACGCAGCTGGATGCCCTCCGGCCACCTGCAGAATTTCGCCGAGTTGTTCGATCGCCTGCGCCACGTCGTGTTCGAGCAGACGCTCCGCGTGCGCCAGCGCCTGCTCCAGCGTGCCGGTGGCGGCGGTTTCCGTCACGAGTGAACCTGGCCAGTCATGGCAGCGATCCGCTGTGGGTGAGATTCCGCTTTCTGCGGCAGGGATTCAGCGCATGACATCGGCAACGACGACTCCGCACGGGTATCGCCGCAATCTACATCCGAACATCGCCCGGAGATAGTGGGAGGGATGATCAACCTCGCATAACGCGTCTACGAGCTGACCGCGTGGCGGCCACAGGTGTCGCAGACGCGAAGTGGAATCGGGCATACACTGCCCAACCATGTACGCAGCCAGCCGGCGCGTCCACTCCACCGGGGGAGCGAATTCGTCATGCCAGATGACACGAAGGTCGAGGAACTCAATCGTGCGCGTGCCTTGCCGGCGCCGTACTACGCTGGCGACGTGATGCTGGCAATGGAGCAGCGTGCGGTGTTCGCGCGAAGCTGGCAATTGGTGGCCCACCAGGAGCAACTGGCCGAGCCCGGCGATCATGTGATCTATGAGGTCGGTGGTGTACCGCTGCTGCTGGTGCGCGGACAGGATGGCGTGCTGCGGGCCTTTCCCAATGTCTGCCGCCATCGCGCTGGTCCGCTGGCGCTGTGCAACGGAAAGGGCGCGCGTGCGCTGCACTGCAAATACCATGGCTGGACCTATACGCTCGAAGGTCAGTTGCGCAGCGCACCGGAGATGCAGGACGCCTGTGACTTCCATGTCGAAGACATTCGCCTGCCGCCGCTGCGCGTGCACGAGTGGCAGGGGCTGGTGTTCGTCGCGCTTGACGATGCCGTGCCGCCGTTCGAAGAGGTCTATGCCGGGATCGCCGAACGCATCGCGCCGATCGACCTGTCGGCGATGCGTTACCTGCGCCGCGATACCTACGACATCGACTGCAACTGGAAGGTCTACGTCGACAATTTCCTCGAGGGCTACCACCTGCCGCACGTGCATCCGGGATTGTCGAAGGTGCTCGATTATCGTGCCTACGACACCGAGCTATTCCCGTGGCATTCGCTGCAGTCCTCGCCGCTGCGCAACAGCACCGACATCTACGGTGACGGCCAGGCGTTCTACTACTTCATCTATCCCAACGTGATGCTCAACATCATGCCGGGCCGGTTGCAGACCAACCGCATCCTGCCGCTGGGGCCGGGCCGTTGCCGCATCGTGTTCGATTACTACTACGCGCAAGACCCCAAGGCGCAGGCGCGCATGGACGCCGACCGCAGCTTCAGCGACGAAGTGCAGAACGAGGACATCGGCATTTGCGAGGCGGTGCAGCGGGGGCTGGCATCGGGTGCGTATACGCCGGGTCGGTTGTGTCCCAAGCGCGAGGGCGGCGTATGGCATTTTCAGAACCTGTTGCGTGCGGCGTACGCCGGTCCTGCCGGGGAATCCGCGTAAATGGCTGACGTTGTATCGGCATCCACGGAACTGAACAGGTAGACGTCGATATGCGGGATCGCACCAAGATCGGCTTCTGGACCTGCACCGCACTTGTCGTGGGCAATGTAATCGGCATGGGCATCTTCCTGCTGCCCTCATCATTGGCGCCGTATGGCTTCAACGCGCTGATCGGCTGGGGTATCACCTTGTTCGGCTGCCTCACCCTGGCGCGGGTATTCGCGCATTTGTCGGCGGCCTTGCCAGGTGCCGATGGCCCCTACGGTTACGTCCGCGAGACCCTCGGCGAACTGCCGGCATACATGTCGATGTGGGCGTACTGGGTGTCGTTGTGGCTGACCAACGCGGCGCTGGCCACCGGCGTGGTGGGCTACGTCACCGTGGTGATGCCGGAGCTGAGTGCCATTCCGTCGGTGTGGTTTGCGCTGACGTTGGTGTGGCTGTTCACCCTGATCAACCTGCTCGGGGTGCGTACCGGCGGCATCGTGCAGATCGTCACCACCACGCTGAAGCTGCTGCCGATGCTGGCGATTGCCGTACTCGGTGGTTGGGTGCTGCTGGACTCGCCGCAAAGTTACGTCGCGCATCCGCCGACCACGCCGGTGACCTTCGCTGGCGTGATGGCGGCCTCGACTATCGCGCTGTTCGCGATGCTTGGCATCGAGTCCGCCAGTATTCCGGCCAGTCGCGTGGACAACCCGGGCCGCACGATTCCGCGCGCCACGATGACGGGTGCTGTCGTCGTGGCGCTGATCTACGTCGTCGTGTCGACCGTACCGTTGCTGTTGTTGCGACAGGACGTGCTGGCCAACGCCAGCGCACCGTTTGCGCTGTTGATGGACAGCTTCGGCCGGGCCGGGTTTGGCCGCTGGCTGGCGCTGTTCGTGGTGATCAGCGGACTTGGCGCCTTGAATGGCTGGACTCTGCTGGCTGGTCAATTGACCCGTACCATGGCGGACAACCGTGTGCTGCCACCGCTGTTTGCGCGCAGCAACCGGCATGGCGCACCGATTGCCGCGTTGCTGATCACCGGCGCGCTGGCCTCGCTGATGGTGGGGATGAGCTACAGCAGTTCGCTGGTTGCGGCGTTCACCTTCCTCACCCTGGTGGTCACCGCCGCCAACCTGCCGTTGTATCTTTGCTGTGCGTTGGCCCTGGCGGTGTTGTGGCGACGTGGCATGCCGGGTTGCAGCGGGCGCAGCGTGCTGCTGGTGGCAGGCATCGGCACAGCCTATGTGGTGTTCGCCTTCGTTGGCATTGGCGGCAAGCCGTTCGTGTATGCGTTGGGCTTGATCGCGGCGGGACTGCCGCTGTATGTCTTCATGCGACTGCGCCGAAAGCCGGTCGAACCTGTCGAGGTTTGAACACGATGCGCGATCCCCGTTACGACATTCTGTTCACCCCGCTCAAGATCGGCCCGGTCACCGCGAAAAATCGCTTCTTCCAGGTGCCACATTGCAACGGCATGGGTCACGCAATGCCGCTGGCGCATGCAGCGATGCGCGAAATGAAAGCGGAAGGTGGCTGGGCAGTCATATCGACCGAGGAATGCGAGATTCATCCCAGCGGCGACCTCACGCCCTATGTGGAAGCGCGACTGTGGGACGACCGCGACATTCCCGCGCTGGCGCTGATGTGCGACAAGGTGCACGCGCACGGTGCGCTGGCCGCACTGGAACTGACCCACAACGGCCCGACCGCGTCGAACCTCTACTCGCGCGAGGTCTTGATTGCGCCGTCGCATCAGCCGTCCAAATACGGCTACCCGTCGCAGGCGCGGGCGATGACCAAGCGCGATATTCGCGAGTACCGGCGCTGGCATCGCGAGGCAGCGATCCGTGGTCAACGCGCGGGCATGGACATCATCTACGTCTACGCTGCGCACGACCTGTCGCTGGCCATGCACTTCCTGCAGCGCCGGCGTAACCAGCGCAGCGACGAGTACGGCGGCTCGCTGGAGAACCGCGTGCGGTTGTTGCGCGAAGTGTTGCAGGACACGAAGGATGCGGTGGGTGATCGTTGCGCGCTGGCGCTGCGTTTCGCCACCGAGGAACTGCTTGGTCCCGGCGGCGTCGAACTGGCCGAGGCGAAGGATATCGTTGGCATGCTGGCCGAGTTGCCCGACCTGTGGGATGTGAACCTGGCCGCCTGGTACAACGACTCGGTGCCCTCGCGCTTCGCTGCCGAAGGCGCGCAGGAGCCCTTCATCGACTTCGTCAAGCAGACCACCAGCAAGCCGGTGGTCGGCGTCGGCCGTTTCACCTCGCCGGACACGATGGTCTCGCAGCTCAAGCGTGGTGTGCTCGACATGATCGGTTGCGCGCGGCCATCCATCGCCGATCCGTTCCTACCCAAGAAGATCGAGGAAGGCCGTGTCGACGACATCCGCGAATGCATCGGCTGCAATATCTGCGTTTCCGGCGACATGACCATCTCGCCAATCCGCTGCACGCAAAACCCGACCATGGGCGAGGAGTGGCGCAAGGGTTGGCACCCGGAGCGCATTGCGCCGAAGCGCACCGCCAGTCGCGTGCTGGTGGTTGGCGCCGGCCCGGCGGGGCTGGAAGCAGCGCGTGCGCTGGGCCAGCGTGGCTATGACGTGAGTCTGGCCGAGGCGCGCAAGGAACTGGGGGGCCGGGTGACGCGCGAGGCGCGCATGCCAGGCTTGGCCGAATGGGCGCGTGTGCGCGATTGGCGCGTAGGTCAGATCGACAAGCTGCCGAACGTGGCGGTCTATCGCGACTCGCTGATGACCGCGGAGGACGTGCTCGATTTCGGCGCCGAGCACGTGGTGATCGCCACCGGCTGTCACTGGCGTCGCGACGGTTATGGTCGCAGCAACGGTTTTGCTATTCCGGGCTTCACCGACAACCCGCATGTATTCACGCTGGACAACTTGATGGACGGCCACTTTCCTGAAGGACGTGTGGTGGTGTTCGATGACGATGGTTTCTACTACGGCAGCGTTGCCGCCGAAGCACTGCGCCTGCATGGCTGCGACGTCTCCCATCTCACGCCCGACGACAGCATTGCGCCGTGGAGTCAGAACACGCTCGACTACCGGCATATCCGCAAACGGATGGCCAAACTTGGTATCGATGCGGTCGTCTCGCACGACATCGTCGGCTTCGACGGTAGCACGCTCACCATCGAAGATGTCTGGACTCATCAACGCCGTGAGCTCGCCTGCGATGCCGTCGTCACGGTGACCGCCCGCTTGCCCGACGATTCGCTGTATCAGAACCTGTTGCAGCGCGAGTCGGAATGGTCCGCTGCCGGCCTGCAGTCGCTGCGCAGCATCGGCGACGCCGAGGCGCCCGGCCTGATCGCACACGCAGTGTATGCGGGGCATCGCTATGCGCGTGAACTGGAAGAGCCCGCTGCTGCCGGCGTTGCGTTCAAGCGCCATTTCCACGTCGGCTGATGCGTAGGAGCGCACCCTGTGCGCGATGCTCTCGGTAACCATCGAAGAGCAAGGACAATCGCGCAGAGGGTGCGTTCCTACAGAGCCAGCAGCCGTCAGGCGCGACCGTAAACGTCGTCGAAGCGCACGATGTCGTCTTCGCCCAGATAACTGCCGGACTGCACTTCGATCAGTTCCAGCAGCACCTTGCCCGGATTGCGCAGGCGGTGCTTGCTGCCCAGCGGAATGTATGTGCTCTGGTTTTCGCCCAGCAGGAACACCTTCTCGTCGCAGGTGACCTCGGCGGTGCCGGACACCACGATCCAGTGTTCGGCGCGATGATGATGTTTTTGCAGACTCAGACTGGCGCCCGGCTTGACCACGATGCGCTTGACCTGGAAGCGCTCACCCGCCTCCAGCGAGTCATAGTTGCCCCACGGACGATGCACCACGCGATGCAGCGAAGCTTCGCTGCGGCCGGCAGCCTTGAGTTGCTCGACGATCTTCTTCACGTCTTGTGCAGCGTCGCGATGTGCCACCAGAGTCGCGTCCGGCGTGGTCACCACGATCAGGTCATCCACGCCCACCGTGGCCACCAGATGACGGTTGTACGAACGCAGCAGTGAGTTGCGCGTGTCGACCATCATCGTGTCGCCTTCGCACAGATTGCCGTCGGCATCCTTGTCGCCGGTGAGCCACAGCGCGGACCACGAGCCGATGTCGCTCCACGCGCAACTTACCGGAACCACCGCCGCGCGCTGGGTCTTCTCCATCACCGCGTAGTCGATCGAATCGTCGGGTACCTTGGCGAACGCATCGCGGTCGATACGCACGAAGTCGAGATCCACCGTGGCGGCAGCGTAGGCCACGCGCACGGCAGCCAACATTGCTGGCGCGTGTGCGGCGAGTTCTTCCAGATAGCGCGAAGCCTTGAACAGGAACATGCCGGAGTTCCAGTCGTAGCCGCCGTCGGCAAGATAGGACTCGGCGGTAGGCTGGTTCGGCTTCTCCACGAACTGTTCGACCCGAAACCCTTGACCGTCGATCGCCTCGGCGCGGCGGATGTAGCCAAAGCCGGTATCCGGGCGATCAGGACGGATGCCGAACGTGACCAACCAGCCCTGGGCTGCCAGCGGCAACGCCTGTTGCACTGCCTCGACGAAGGCTGCCGTGTCGCCAATCAGATGATCAGCCGGCAGCACCAGCAGCACAGCCTCGGCATCACGCTGAAGTGCCTGCAGAGCGCCCAACGCGATCGCCGGCGCCGTGTTACGAGCCAGTGGCTCCAACACGATGCTCGCATGTTCGACGCCTGCTTCCAGCAACTGATCGGCCGCAAGAAAGCGGTGATCCTCGCTGGCCACCACAATCGGCGCGGCGACGTCAGGCAGTTGGCGGGTACGCGCAATGGCTTGCTGGAATAACGTGCCCTTGCCGGCCAACGCCAGAAATTGCTTGGGAAGATTCTTGCGCGAGACGGGCCAAAGCCTAGTACCGCTGCCGCCGCTGAGAATAAGGGGAATCAACATAACTGGTCCTTTTCAGTACTAGGTTGTGGCCAGCCTGCGCATGACGTCATGCAGGCCGAGCTGCCAGTCAGGCAGTCTGAAGTTGAAGTGTTGTCGGAAGCTCGTATTGTCCAACAAAGACGACGTCGGGCGCACTGCCTGGCTTTGAAACTCGGAACTGCTGACCGCGACAACGTGAGGTGGGTGTGCCAGCAGGCCCAGCTCGACAGCCTCCTTGAAGATGGCGCTGGCGAAACCATGCCATGTGGTGGCGCCGCTGGCGACCAGATGATATGTGCCATCCAGTATGTGCCGTTGCGTGGCATCGGCTGGCGTCCACTGATCAAGCGCGGCGAGTGTCGCCTCAACGATGAGCATCGTATGGGTCGGAGCGCCGTGTTGGTCATCAACAACGCGTAGTTCGTCGCGCTCGGCGCCCAAACGCAGGATGGTACGCAGGAAGTTGTGGCCATGCGCCGCATACACCCAGGCGGTGCGAAAGATAAGGTGACCAGCTCCGCTACCGCGCAAAGCCAGCTCGCCAGCCAGTTTGCTGCGGCCGTAGGCGCCGAGCGGGCCGGTGGGTGCATCGACGGCGTAAGGCTTTGCCTGCAGGCCGTTGAAAACGTAATCAGTGGAATAATGGATGACCAGTGCGCCGCGTGCCGCTGCCCACTGGCCGAGCACGCCGACTGCTTCGGCATTGACCCGGGTAGCCAGTGCCTCTTCCTGTTCGGCTCGGTCTACTCCTGTATACGCGGCAGTATTGACGATCACGGCTGGTTTCACGCGGTCCAGTAGAATGGGCAGCGACTCAGGCGTCGACAGGTCGGCGATCTCCCCGTGGCCGCCGCCTTGCGTCAGCGTGCCGTCGCGGCTGGCGACGACCAACTCACCGCGCACGGCCAAGCCACCCTGTTCAACGAACGTGCGACCGAGTTGACCGTTAGCACCGAGCAGCAGGATTTTCACGGTGTGTAGACCGGCAACCGTTCCGCCGGCACGTCCTGCAATAGCGGGGTTTTGCCGTCCTTGTCTGACAGCAGAGGAGCGCTGATCGGCCAGTCGATACCCAATGCCGCATCGTTCCAGCGAATGCCTGCGTCAGCCTTCGGGTCATACAACGCGGTGCACTGGTAGGTGAACGTCGCGAATTCGGACAACACGCAGAATCCGTGCGCGAAACCTTCGGGTATCCAGAAGTGGCGATGGTTGTCTGCGGTAAGGATCACTCCGACGGATTGTCCAAATGTGGGAGAGCCGTGACGTATGTCCACCGCCACGTCGTAAACCTCGCCTTCCAATACGTTAACCAGCTTGCGTTGCGGATTCGGCCATTGGTAGTGCAGGCCGCGCAATACGCCCTTCGCCGAGCGCGATACATTCGTCTGAACGAAACGATGATCTGCGATGCCGGCCCCACAGAAGGTCCGTTCGTTGTAGCTCTCGTAGAAAAAGCCGCGGGAATCACCGAAGACCTGTGGTTCGAGGATCAACACGCTGGGTAGTGATGTGCTGATCACCCTCATTGAGGGTGGCCCTCGCGCGCCAGGTTCTGCAGGTACTGTCCGTAGGCGGTCTTGGCCAGCGGTTCGGCCAGGCGCAGCAGCTGCTCGTCGTTGATCCAGCCATTGAGGTGGGCGATCTCTTCCGGGCAACACACTTTCAGTCCCTGCCGGTTCTCGATGGTCTCGATGTAATTGCCTGCTTCCATCAGCGACTCGTGCGTGCCGGTATCCAGCCAGGCGAAGCCACGGCCAAGCTGCTCCAGATGTAACGAGTCGTCATCGAGATAGCAACGGTTGAGGTCGGTAATCTCCAGCTCGCCGCGTGGTGACGGCCTAAGCGACGCGGCGTAATCGCAAACGCGCGCGTCGTAGAAATACAGGCCAGTGACCGCGTAGTGCGACTTCGGCATGGCAGGCTTTTCTTCCAGCCCGATCACCTTGCCGGCAGTATCGAACTCGGCCACGCCGTAGCGCTCGGGATCCTTTACCCAGTAGCCGAACACGGTAGCGCCGCGTTCGCGTGCAGCGGCGCGCTTGAGTCGATCGGTAAAGCCATGGCCGTAGAAGATGTTGTCACCAAGCACCAGACAGCTGGGCTTGCCGTCGACGAATTCGCGACCAATCGTGAATGCCTGGGCCAACCCGTCCGGCGAAGGCTGCACGGCATAGCGAATGTCCAGCCCCCACTGCGAACCATCGCCCAGAAGGCGCTGGAACATCGCCTGCTCGTGCGGCGTGTTGATGACCAGCACTTCACGGATGCCGGCCAACATCAAGGTAGCCAGTGGGTAGTAGATCATCGGCTTGTCGTACACCGGCAGCAGCTGCTTGCTGATCGCGCGGGTGATTGGGTGCAGGCGTGTGCCGGAGCCGCCGGCGAGAATAATGCCTTTCTGGGTCGTGCTCATGAGCCGAGGCGCTCCATGCGGTAGCTGCCATCCAGCACGCGCTGACTCCATGTCTGATTGGCGAGATACCAATCGACCGTCTGCGCGATACCGGTCTCGAAGGTATGCGTGGGTTGCCAGCCCAGTTCGCCCTGCAGTTTGCTGGAATCAATCGCGTAGCGCCGGTCGTGACCGGGGCGATCCTTGACATAGGTGATTAGTGATTCCCGCGCCCGTCCATCGGCCAGCGGTCGGCGTGCGTCGAGCAGGGCGCAGATGGTCTTTACCACCGCAATATTCTCGCGCTCCGCGCTGCCACCGACATTGTAAGTTTCGCCAACTCGGCCCGCATCAAGCACGCAACGGATCGCACTGCAGTGATCACCGACGAACAGCCAGTCGCGGATATTCAAGCCGTCACCGTAGACCGGCAGCGACTCGCCAGCCAGCGCCTTCTGGATCACCAGCGGAATAAGCTTTTCGGGGAACTGGTACGGCCCGTAATTGTTCGAGCAATTGGTGGTCAGCACCGGCAAGCCGTAGGTATGGTGGAACGCCCGCACCAGGTGATCGGAAGCCGCCTTGGACGCGGAGTAGGGCGAGTTCGGTGCGTACGGGGTAGTTTCGGTGAACTTGCCTTCGGCGCCGAGTGAGCCGTAAACCTCGTCGGTCGAAACATGCAGGAAGCGGAAGTCATCGCGTGCGCCACCGTCAAGGCTGCGCCAGTAGTCGCGGGCACACTCAAGCAGTGCCAAGGTGCCAACCACGTTGGTTTGCACAAATTCGGCCGGTCCGTCGATCGAACGATCCACATGCGACTCGGCGGCGAAATTCAAGATCGCGTCCGGCCGATGTTCAGCCAGCAGCCGAGCCACAAGCATGCGGTCGCCGATGTCACCGTGCACAAAACTGTGTCGATCATTGCCTTGCAGTGAACTCAGCGTATCGGGATTGCCGGCATAGGTCAGCTTGTCGAGGTTGATCACCCGAAGGCCATCAGTGACTGCCTGCAACACGAAGTTGGCGCCGATGAACCCGGCGCCTCCGGTTACCAGCAGAGTCTTGCTCCTTGAGGATGAATCGTTCATCAGGGGTCCTTGAGGTCCAGTCGGGTCGGTCGACCCGGTCTGATCGTGCCGCGTAACCTGCAAATGATGCCGGTTTCACACCCAATGACCAAGCCCGGACAGACTTCGCGGCGTGCTTCGGAGCCCTGTCACGCTGGAAAGCCCACAGCGGGCTCATTTTCAGATGAACGCCATGTACATGAACTTCCTCAGTCAGCGCCTTTCAGCGGCTACAATCAGCGGCTTGATTCTCATCCACATTGCTCGCCCTGCGAGCAGGGAGACCTAGAGCGATGAAAGGCAGCAAGCAACGCAGCGGACAGGGTATGGGCACCCGTGCGATCCACGCCGGTCAGCATCCCGACCCGAGCACCGGTGCGATCATGACACCGATCTACGCCACCTCGACCTATGTGCAGCAGAGTCCTGGCGTGCACAAGGGCTACGAATATTCGCGGACGCAGAATCCTACGCGTATGGCGTACGAGCGCTGTGTGGCGGACCTGGAAGGGGGCGTGGCCGGGTTCGCGTTTGCCTCGGGACTGGCTGCCGCGGCCACCGTACTTGACCTGCTCGACTCAGGTAGTCATGTGATCGCGATGGACGACCTCTACGGCGGGACCTACCGTCTGTTCGAAAAGGTGCGACGCCGCTCCGCAGGCCTGGATTTCAGCTTTATTGATTTGAACGATACGGCGGCGATGAAGGCGGCGCTGAAACCCAACACCAAGATGATCTGGGCCGAGACGCCGACCAATCCGATGCTGAAACTGGTCGACCTGAGCAAGGTCGCCGCGTTCGCCAGGAAGCATGGACTGATTTTGGTAGTGGACAACACGTTCTGCTCGCCGATCTTGCAGCGGCCGCTGGAATACGGTGCCGACCTGGTACTGCATTCGGCGACCAAGTACATCAACGGCCATTCCGATATGGTCGGCGGCATTGTCGTGGCCGGTAATCAGGCGCTGGCCGAGCAGATGGGCTTCCTGCAGAACTCGGTCGGTGCAGTGGCTGGTCCTTTCGATGCGTTCCTGGCCATGCGCGGACTGAAAACCCTGCATTTGCGCATGCAGGCGCATTGCGCCAATGCATTGGAGTTGGCGAAGTGGTTGGAAAGGCATCCAGCTGTGGAGCGGGTGATCTACCCTGGCCTGAAAAGCCATCCGCAGCACGCACTGGCAAAGCGTCAGATGCATGGCTTCGGCGGCATCATCACGATCGAGGTCAAGGGGGGCTTGAAGAAGGCGCGGCGCATGCTGGAGCGATGTGAGCTCTTTGCCTTGGCTGAATCACTCGGGGGTGTCGAGAGCCTGATCGAGCATCCGGCCATCATGACCCACGCTTCAGTACCGGCGGCTAATCGCAAACGCCTGGGTATCAGTGATGGGCTGGTGCGCCTTTCGGTGGGTGTGGAAAATATCGACGACCTTCGGGCCGAGCTGACCAAAGCCCTGGATAAATAGAAGCTCTGAACAAATCAACTCGTGCCATCAAGGGATGGTGCGAAGAGTTTCTTACGACGATCAGAGGCAATCAGGTGAGTATCGCGATCAAGCAAAGGATGGCCATTGGTATCGGGCTATTGAGTCTGTCGGCATGGATTCGTCGGCAGCCATGGCTCAAGGTCATCTATCGCCATTTTCCGGTAGCGCTGCGCAACCGCGTGTCGGAGGTGCTCGCGACGCGTGCCGGTCAACATCTCAAGTTCAGGCGAACGCCGAACTGGGGACGTGGAAGCCTGTTGCGCGAGCCAGTAGCGACATCTTGCGAAAACGCCGGTGCGGAAGGCGTGGGCGTGAATATTTTTGCATACGCCCGTGGCCAGTTCGGCTTGGCCGAGGGTGCGCGACTGTACGCGCGGGCGCTGTTGGCAGAAGGTTACCCAGTGGCGATTCACGATATCGCTATCGACATTCCCCATGGCATGAACGACTTCAGTCTCGATTCGCATATTCGTGGAGAGACGCCGTACGGGATCAATCTCATCTTTGTCAATCCGGATTATCTGGAACAGGCCATGGCGAGCATTGGCAAGGAGCGTCTGGATAATCGATATACCATTGCATGTTGGTTTTGGGAGCTGGAGAAGTTTCCGGACGAATGGCTTCCTGCTTTTCTTCACGTCGACGAAGTCATGGTGTCCACGGACTTCATTCGTAACGCGGTGGCGAAGGTTACCGACAAGCCAGTGTGGAGTGTCCCACTGCCGGTCACCCAGTCGCCCGATAGTGGTCTGGTTCGAGACGATTTCGGACTCGATGAAGGTGATTTCATTTTCCTCAACAGTTTCGACTTCAATTCCTTCGTTGCTCGAAAAAATCCGGAGGCTGCGATCGAGGCGTTCCGGCTTGCATTCGCCGATGATCACCCGAACGTCAAGCTGTTGATCAAGTCGAGCAATGGTCATCGTCACCCGGAGAAGTTACGGGCATTGCTGAATGTCGCTGGGACGGACAGGCGCATCATCGTCCGGGACGAGATTATCGATCGAAGCGACATGGGTGCGCTCCAGCGGTGCGCAGATGCCTACGTCTCGCTACATCGCGCGGAAGGATTCGGTTTGGGCCTTGCCGAATGCATGCATATGGGCAAGCCGGTAATTGCCACCGCGTGGTCGGGAAATATGGACTTCATGACGCCAGCTAACAGCTGCCTGGTGGACTACCAGTTGGTGGCGGTCGGCGATGGCGAGTACTTGCATCATGCCGGTCAACGTTGGGCTGAACCAGATGTAGACGTGGCGGCAAGCTACATGCGTCGTTTGGTCGAGGATCCTGACTTCGCGGTGAGCGTCGGCGCGCAAGCAGCACGCGATATCCGAGACAGGCTTTCGCCGCAGAGGTCGGCGCAGCGGATAATCAGGCGGGTGGAGGCATTGTCGTGTTCGGGTGCGCTCACCAGTTCGGGCGTCGCTTCACCAGGTGTCACCATATGAGGAAGCGTGTTTCATGAAAGAGATTCTGTTAGCGATATGGAGCTATCGTCACTTTATCGTGTCTTCAATAAGGAACGATCTGCGCTCACGGTTCGCGCGCAGCAAGTTGGGCGGTCTCTGGATGGTTCTGCAACCTTTGGCTCAGGTCGCGATCTACGCCCTTGTGCTGTCGCGCATCATGGCTGCCAAATTACCCGGCATCGACAATCGTTATGCATATGTGATCTATCTGATGGCTGGCATGATTGCCTGGTCCTTGTTCGCAGAGGTGGTGACGCGCTCACTGACCCTATTTGTCGACAATGGCAATCTGATGAAGAAGATGGCATTCCCGCGGGTTTGCCTGCCGATTATCATCGCAGGCTCATCGTTGGTTAATAATATATTGCTCTTGGCGGCGGCAGTAGGTGTATTTCTGTTAATAGGTCATCCATTGAGCCTGGCGATGTTGTGGCTACCCATTCTGATGGGTATCAACCTGGCGTTCGCGATTGCTCTCGGCCTGATTCTTGGTGTGCTCAACGTATTCGTAAGAGATGTGGCGCAAGTCATGGCGGTAGTGCTGCAGCTGTTGTTCTGGCTGACACCGATCGTTTATATGCCAAGTATCATTCCGGACCGGCTGCGCGCCATGTTGGAATTCAATCCGATGATGCACATGGTTGTCGCATTCCAGGATGTCATCCTTTACGGGCGTGCGCCGCACATTACCGGGTTGGCTATCATTGCGGTGACTGCGGCCATCCTGCTGCTGTTTTCATTGATTCTGTTCAGGCGTGCAGCGCCCGAAATGGTGGATGTGCTGTGATTAAATCACTGCTTGAAGTACGTGGACTTGGAAAGGCTTTTCGCGATTATGGATCCGAGTGGCGTCGATTCGCTACGTGGTTTGGATTTGGTGCACGTGTCAAGTCAGAAGTTTGGGTTCTCCGTGGAGTCTCATTCAACGTCGCACGCGGTGAGTCAATCGGTATCGTTGGTCAGAATGGTGCAGGCAAGAGCACACTGCTCAAACTGATTACGGGGACACTCAGGGGCACAGAAGGTTCTGTTGCTGTGAACGGCCGCGTTGCGGCCATCCTTGAGCTTGGTATGGGGTTTAGCGCTGATTTGACCGGAAGGGAAAATGTCTACCATACGGCCGGACTCATGGGATTTTCCCGGGAAGACATTGTTGGTGTCATGGCAGCTATCGAGGAATTCGCCGAGATCGGCGAATATTTCGATGAGCCTGTACGCACCTACTCAAGCGGCATGCAAATGCGAGTGGGGTTTGCGATTGCAACGGCCTTCCGCCCGGACCTCTTGATTGTGGATGAGGCGCTGTCCGTGGGTGACGCCTATTTTCAGCACAAGTGCTTCAACCGGATACGACAGTTCCGCGAGCAGGGTACGAGCCTGTTGATTGTCTCGCACGATAGTGGTGCGGTGCAGAACTTGTGCGATCGCGCGCTGCTTCTGGAAAACGGTATGCTCGTAAAGGACGGTGACCCTGCGGAGGTCATGGATCTTTACAATGCGCTGATCGCGGAACGCGAGAACAGCACGATAAAAGTTTCCAAACATGCGAGTGGCCGCGTTCAGACCGTCTCGGGCAGTGGTGAGGCTGTAGTCGAAGATATCTCGCTCCTCAATGAGGCAGGTGAGCCCGTGGAGTTCGTTGATGTCGGCCAGCCAGTTACCTTGGTGGTTCGCGTAGCTGTGCAGCAAGATGTTCCACGATTGGTGCTGGGCTACATGATCAAGGACCGTCTAGGGCAGCCAGTATTCGGCACCAATACTCATCATACTAAACAAGTCCTTGATAACGTGCATGCAGGGCAATGTTTCGAATTTCGCATCAGCTTCCCAATGAATTTCGGACAGGGAAGCTATTCGATTTCTACGGCGCTCGTCAGTACGGAAACCCATCTCGTCAATAACTATGAGTGGAGGGACCTTGCGTTGGTCTTTAGCGTTTCCAATATGTCGCGTGCGGTGTTTGTCGGGACAGCTTGGGTTCCTCCTCAAATCGAGGTACGGAATTCATGAGTTTTGTCTCCTATGCCCAGAATTACGAAGATGTAATGGTCGCTCGCGCACTGCGTGGGATTCGGCATGGTTTTTACATTGACGTTGGAGCTCAAGACCCGGTTGATGATTCGGTGACAAAAGCCTTCTACGAAATGGGATGGCGGGGAATCAACATCGAACCCGTTACGCACTGGTTCCAGCGACTTGTCGTCGATCGTCCGCACGACATCAACTTGCAGCTTGCGGTCTCCGATCGCCCAGGCAGGCTGCATCTGTTTGAAGTGATCGATAGCGGATTGTCGACAACTGATCCTGAATTTGCGAGGCGACATGTGCAGGCAGGTCACCAGATTCGTGAGTCGGATGTGGAATGTGTGACCCTGGACAATATATGCAAAACTTGTCGAGTCACCGAAGTTCATTTTCTAAAAATCGATTGTGAAGGTGGTGAGGCTGCAACGTTGCGGGGATTCTCGCTTGAGGAGTTGCGCCCTTGGATCATATTACTGGAGGCCACTGAGCCGAATAGCCAGAAACCCGCGTATATGGAGTGGGAGCCCTTACTTACCGGGCGCGGTTATCATTTTGTCTACGAGGATGGGCTTAATCGTTTTTATGTGGCTGACGAGCATGTAGAGCTCGACGAGGCATTTTCCTACCCTCCGAACGTCTTTGACTATTTCGTGCGCGCATCAGAGATGAAAGCGCGCAATGAGTTGGATGTGGCGCAAAGAGACTTGTCGACGATTTTCAATGCACAACATGTGATCAAGCTTGAGTCCGAATGTGAATCGTTGCGAACAGATGCCGACTACCTGCGCGACGAAAACGAACGGCGCGAGGTGGCATTGGTCGAGCATCGACGCCTGCTACAAGAGGCGGCAGAGCGTGAGGCGCAGGCGTTGGCGCATGCGAAGAGCGAGAGTGAGCAATGGCGTCTAAATGCAGAATACTTGCGCGACGAAAACGAACGGCGCGAGGTGGCATTGGCCGAGCATCGACGCCTGCTTCAAGAGGCGGCGGACCGCGAAGCGCAGGCGGCGGCGCATGCGAAGAGTGAGAGTGAGCAATGGCGTCTAAATGCAGAATACTTGCGCGACGAAAACGAACGGCGCGAGGTGGCATTGGTCGAGCATCGACGCCTGTTACAAGAGGCAGCAGAGCGCGAGGCGCAGGCGGTAGCGCATGCGAAGAGTGAGGGTGAGCAATGGCGTCTAAATGCAGAATACCTGCGCGACGAAAACGAACGACGCGAGGCCGCGTTGGTCGAGCATCGACGCCAGCTAGAGGTGTTGACGGAGCATGAAGCGCGGGCGTCGGCACATTTGCAAGCTGAAATTGAGCAGTGGCGAAACCATGCCGAATGTCTGCAGACAGAACACGCTCGCAAGGAGCGGGCGTTGGCTGACCGTGAGCAAGTGATCGCTGCCTTGGAACAGACGCTGGCGGTAGCTCGGCTGGACTTGGCCTCTGCCTCCAGGCAAATGGCGTTGTTGAGCATCGAGCTGACAAACCATGAGCAGGATCTTACCTCGCTGCGCACCGAACTGGAGAATCGGGTTGCCGAAATTCCTGTATTGCAGAATGAAATCGGCCGGCTCCATCGTGAGGTGGCATTTCGCGATCAAGAGGTCAGTCGTCTGCGTGGACTGATCCAGATGATTCAGCGGAGCGTTTCCTGGCGCATTACCCGCCCTTTACGGTGGATGAGGCGTGGGGTGCACGTGGCAATCAGCACCATTTTTCGAGGTATTTACCACCTACTGCGTTGGCCTGCGCATCTATGCAGGCCGCTGCTGCGTCTGATGGCACGTTGGTCGTGGTTGCGAACTTCCGCAACTCGGATTGCCGGGCCGGATTCCAGATTGACGACCTATACACGGTTGTTCTTGTTCGGCGCTTCGCCAGCCGAGCGTTTGGGTGAGCCATCAGAAACGTCGCAGCCGCAGATGCTCATGACGAGACTGGCGACGCAGGTACTCGAAGAAATCCAGGCTGCCAGAAGAAGGCGGCAGCGAAGTGACAATCCATTGCGGTCCAGGAGGAAGTAGGGGAGTGCATATCGTATTGGATCTTCAGGCGTGCCAATCGCCAGAGAGTCGCCGCCGTGGCATTGGTCGATATTCGCTGGCGCTGGCCAAGGCAATGGCTGCAAACCCGCGTGGACATGACATTACCATTCTGCTCAATGCGGCCATGGGTGAGTCAGTCGAATTCCTGCGCGGGCAGTTCGATAGCGTTCTGCCGCAGGAGCGAATACACACTTGGGAGGCCCTGACACCCACGGCATGCGTTCACCCAGACAATGCATTCCGCATGCGGGCTTCCGAAGTGTTGCGGATGCAGACACTGCGGCAACTGAAACCGGATGTCGTCCACGTGGCCAGTTTGTTCGAGGGACTTGCCGATGATGTGATTGCCACGATACCCGGACACGAGGCACATCTTGGGGCAATCACTCTTTATGATCTGATCCCGCTGGCGCATGAGGAAACCTACCTGTGTGACCCCCGTGTCAGGCGCTGGTACATGGAAAAGGTGGGGCATTTGCGTCGAGCGGATGTGTTGCTCGGCATCTCTCGGTTTTCCTGTGACGAGGCGAGTGAGCTGCTGGAAATTCCAGCGGATCGTCTGACCGACATCTCCGGTGCTGCAGACGACATCTTCATGCCGTTGGAAAGTGCTGAGTCGTTTCGGCAGGAGCTGATGTGCCGATACAGTCTCCAGCGACCATTCATCATGTATGCGGGCGGGTTCGATGCGCGGAAGAACATTGACGCTCTGATTCGTGCGTTCGCCCTGATGCCGAGTGCGTTGCGATGCAAGCATCAATTGGTGATCGTCGGCGGGGCGCCAGCACCGGAGCGTGAAGCGCTGGAAAGCTTGGCGATGTCGCTTGGTTTGAGCGGTGATGAAGTGGTATTCGTCGGTTACGTGCCGGACCGCGATCTGGTGAAGCTCTACAACCTCTGTGCACTGTACGTCTTTCCGTCGTTGCAGGAAGGCTTCGGCTTACCTGCGTTGGAGGCCATGTCGAGCGGAGCCATCGTCATCGGCTCCAATACCTCCAGCCTTCCGGAGGTCATTGGTCGTGAGGATGCATTGTTCGATCCCCGCAATGATGGCGCCATTGCAGGAAAGATGATTGAAGCCCTTACCGACGACAGTTTTCGCGTAAGCCTTCGCGAACATGGGCGGAAACAGTGCCTGAAATTTTCGTGGCAAGAGTCTGCCCGCCGCGCTATCGCGGCTTTCGAAGCGGCAGCCAGCCGCCGTAAGCCAAGCGCCTCGCCTGGCGTATGGGAGGCGCCACAGGCGCAATTCAAGACAGCCTTCCTGCCAGCACCGTCTTCGGTCGGGGTTCGACCTGAGTTCGGTTCCGCAGTGATCTACGCAGACAAGGACTGCACGGGAGTTTCGACAAGGCGCTCACTGGCGCGTTTCATTCGCGAACGCGACCGCTTTGACCGGGTCGTCATCGAGTTGGCGGATCAACCGTATTGCGCAGAAACCCTCAAGTTTGCTGCGACGGGGGCAGTGGACGTCGTGCTGCGCGACCTGACTTTCGGCTCGGCACTGCGGGCACTAACGCGGGATGCTGAAGGTCGCGAACTTGTGGTGTCCATGCTCTATCGTGCGGGTGGATACCATGCCGTGCAGAAGGCCATCGTTCGGTGCTTCTCTGCCGAAGTGCTGGGTGAACTGGTGAACTTCCAGAGCATTGCCGCAGCAGCAAGTATTCAAGTCATTCCAGATCGCGCACTCGCCGATGGGGGTCTGCAAGAGACGTTGGCATGGCGTGACGGTCTGCGTGATACGGCTACAAAGCTGGCTGGTATCGAAGGAGCGGACGATGCTACAGAGCAGGATTGGTCGCGGGTCGCGGCAGCTCTTGCCGCGAATGTAGCTGTCCCTGGGGCCTCTTCGCAGTGGCTGGTTGATATCTCCAATCTGTTTGTGAGGGATGCTGGTACGGGCATTCAGCGCGTAGTGCGTCATGTGCTTGACGAACTGATCATGACCCCGCCATCCGGCTACCGGGTGGAGCCGGTTTGCTTGGGGGATGACGGCGTATTTCGCTATGCGCGCAGTTATTGTCAACGGCGTTATTTCAAGGGCGAGACCCTTCCGCCGGATGAACCCGTGCAGTTTGCCAAAGGCGATGTCTATCTGGGGTTGGATCTCGTCGCTCATTTGATCCCGGCCTATATCAACGTATTTCGCAAGATGAGGAATAGTGGGGTACGGCAGTATTTCGTTCTCTACGATCTTTTACCCGTCTTGCGGCCGGATTGCTTCGAGCCGCATCTGTTGCCGCTCTTCCGTCGGTGGTATGAATCAGTGGCCGAAGTGGCTGACGGCATCGTATGCATTTCCAGGGCCGTCGCGGATGAATTTGAAGCGTGGCTACATCAGGCGCGACCGGAACGGCAGCGATCGCTGGGTATCGGATGGTTTCACCTTGGCGCTGATCTGGCAGTTGCTGAAGTCACACACGCCTCCTCCGACCCCATTGACGTGAGCCTGGTCAGAGTCGATAAGCAGCCTACCTTTCTGATGGTGGGAACAATCGAGCCTCGCAAGGGGCACGCGCAGACATTGGCGGCATTTGATCGCCTCTGGGCACAGGGAACCGAGGCCAATCTCTTGATCATTGGCAGGCCGGGCTGGCTTGTCGATGATTTGCTGCTGCGTATTCGCGAACATCCCCAGCTGGGTAAGCGGCTCTTCTGGTTCGAGAAGGCGGGCGATGATTTGCTGCTTGCGGCCTATCATCGTGCGTCGGCGCTAATCATGGCCTCGGAAGGTGAAGGTTTTGGCCTACCGCTGATCGAGGCAGCACATCATGGGTTGCCGTTGATCACACGTGACTTGCCAGTCTTTCGGGAAATCGCAGGTGAGCATGCATATTACTTTTCGGGCTACGGCGCTGAAGACCTTGGTGACGCATTGCATGCGTGGTTGCAGCTTGATGCACAGGGGCAGGTGCCCCAATCGAATGGGATGCAGTGGAAAACCTGGCGAGAGGCCACGGCACAGCTTGTCGATGTTGTGCATCGTGAGGCATGGATTCATCAATGGATGCCTGGTCCGGTGCACCGTTACGGCGCATTCGACTATCGCTTTCAGTCCCAGATAGGGCAGCTCACACGTGGGCACATGGCTACGAGAGGGGATGCAGGGCTGTTAATATACGGCCCCTACGTACCGCTGCATGCTGGGCACTACCTCATCAACATATACGGCAAAGGTAACGGGGAGAATGCGTGGATGGATGTGTGCAGCTCGTTGGGAGCAAAAGTGCACGCACACCAAGATTTCTCGCCGTGTAGTGCCGATGCTGAAATATTGCTGGTTCAGACCGAGCTGACGCTGAGCTCGGATGTATCCGATCTGGAAATACGTGTTGGGGTGGGTGCAGGAACCAACTTGATGGTGCGAGAGATCGAGATTCGTCCATTTATTTCGGTGAGCGTGCTCCCTGAATCTGAACTCGTCATCTGAACCGATTGTCGCCTGGCGTTTCCAGATGCAAGGAAGAACAGGCTGTGAATTTTTTTATTGAACAGGAGCTTTCATGAAAACTGCCTTGATCACCGGCATTACCGGGCAGGACGGTGCCTATCTCGCGCAGTTGCTGCTGGAGAAGGGCTATCAGGTCTACGGTACCTATCGCCGCACCAGCTCGGTGAACTTCTGGCGCATTGAGGAGCTCGGCATCGACCAGCATCCCAACCTGTCGTTGATGGAGTATGACCTTACCGATCTCGGATCAAGTATTCGCCTGCTGGAAAGCACTGAGGTGTCGGAGGTATACAACCTTGCTGCTCAGAGTTTCGTCGGTGTGTCGTTCGACCAGCCGATCACTACGGGCCACATCACAGGCATTGGCGCCGTGCATATGCTCGAGGCGATTCGCACAGTGAACCGCAAGATTCGGTTCTACCAAGCGTCGACTTCGGAGATGTTCGGCAAGGTGCAAGCCGTGCCGCAGATCGAGACCACGCCGTTCTACCCGCGCAGTCCTTACGGAGTGGCCAAGCTCTATGCACACTGGATGACGGTGAACTACCGCGAGTCCTACGACATATTCGGCAGCAGTGGCATCCTGTTCAATCACGAATCGCCGTTGCGTGGCCGTGAATTCGTCACGCGCAAGATCACCGACGCGGTGGCAAAGATCAAGCTGGGCAAGCTAGACATACTCGAGTTGGGCAACCTCGACGCCAAGCGTGACTGGGGCTACGCCAAGGAATACGTCGAGGGTATGTGGCGGATGTTGCAGGCCGACGAGCCGGATACCTACGTGCTTGCCACGAACCGCACCGAGACCGTACGCGATTTCGTCAGCATGGCGTTCAAGGCCGCTGGTATCACGATCGAATGGCGCGGTAGCGGTGAGGATGAGCGCGGGGTCGACGCAGGCAACGGGCGTGAGTTGGTGCGCATCAATCCACGTTTCTACCGTCCGACCGAAGTCGAGCTGTTGATTGGCGACGCCTCCAAGGCGCGAGAAAAGCTGGGTTGGGAGGCGAAGACCACGTTGGAGGAGCTGTGTCAGATGATGGTCATTGCCGACATTGCTCGCAACGAGCGCGGGGCGTCGTTCTGAGGTGGGCCGTCCACGCGCACTGTTGACCGGTCGCAATGGGTTTACCGGCAGGTATGTCGCCGCCGAACTCGAGGCGGCCGGCTATGACGTGGTCGGCCTGAGCGACAGGCCTGAGCCATCGGGGTCCGAGTCGGTAGCCGTTAACCTGCTCGACCGTGAGGCGGTTGCGAAGGCTGTCGCCGAGATCAAGCCGGAAGTAGTGCTGCATCTGGCGGCCATCTCGTTCGTTGCCCATGGCGACGTCGATGAGATCTACCGTGTCAATGTGGTGGGCACCCGCAATCTTCTCGATGCACTGGCGCAGCTTGCAAAGAAGCCACGGATCGTGGTGCTGGCCAGCAGCGCCAACGTTTACGGCAACGCCGAGGTCGAGCCGATCACAGAAGAAACGCCACCGGCACCGGCGAATGACTATGCGGTGAGTAAGCTGGCGATGGAGTATATGGCGCGGCTGTGGGCGGATCGGCTGCCGATCGTGATCACGCGACCCTTCAACTACACCGGCGTGGGCCAATCCGAGCAGTTTCTGATCCCCAAGATCGTCAGTCACTTTCGGCGCGGCGCGCGGACAATCGAACTGGGCAATACGGACGTGATCCGCGATTTCTCCGACGTGCGTGATGTAGCCAAGGCCTATGGGTCGATCGTCCTGGCATTGCCTCTCGGTGGCACATTGAACATCTGTTCCGGCATGGGCCATTCGCTTGCCGACATACTGAAGATGATGGCGGAAATTGCGGGCTATCGGATCGAGGTTCAGGTCAACCAGGCGTTCGTGCGAAATAACGATGTCGCGAGGTTGGTTGGCTTCAACGGGAGGCTTCGAGCGGTGACCGGGTTCCTGCCGACAAAGCCAATGCGAGAGACCCTCGCTTGGATGTACACCGGCCAGTGACGTGCCTACATGCGGTCTTGATTTCTCAAGGCCGTGCTCCGGTATTGCCGGATCGCCGAATCTGACGAGCGCAGGGAAATGAATATGCAATCCGTGGAGATGAACGCCCGAGTGGATCGCGTGCTGGAGCTGACCGTGGTCGGGGTGCTTGCCGTCAGCGGAATCGGTCTGCTGGCGACCCTGACCGGCCATTTTCTAGCGCCGCAGATACTTCTCGCGGCTACGCTGTTGACCGGGCTATATGCGTGGCGTGCGAAGGCAGTCGCGGTGGCTGCTGGAGGTGGGCCCAAATGGACGCATGTGGTCTTGTTGTTGCTCGTGTGTCTGTTCTTTCGGTTGCCCGCGTTCAACTACGTGCTGGGGGGGCAGGACGAAGGCGTGTACGTCAACATGGCTCACTATATAGAGCGGACGGGCGGAATCGATGCCCAGGACACTGTCTTGGAGAAACTGCAGGGCACGCCGTATGTTGACCGGTACCTGTCCGAAAATCGTCATATACGTGCGTATAGCGGGCCGTTGAAGGGAGGTGATTTTGTCAGCGGCGTGTATATCAATGGCCCTGCCGACATTGGCCTCAGTTTTCAGTTCTACCACCTGTTTCCCATCTGGATGGCCCTCTTTTCCGGCATTTTCGGTGGGGCGTTCGCAGTTTACGCGCTGACATTTTTCGCGCTGCTATCAGTGGTGTTCATGCATCGGCTGACGCTAGCGCTGACTGATTCGCCACGGGCGGCATTGATCGCTGGGTTGCTACTTGCCCTCAATCCATTGCATGCTTTTTTCTCAAAATTCCCGGTAACTGAAGTGCCGACACTGGCCTTCTCCCTGATCGGCTTTACCTACTTGGCGTTGTTCTGGCGTGCCGCGGATGGTCTGTACAACCGGCGCTGGCTACTGCTATCGATGTTGAGCTTCGGTGCCCTGTTCGCGGTACGCATCAGCGGCTTCATGTACATCCCGTTTTTCGTTGCTTTGGCAGTAGCCAGTGCCACTGTCGATACCGACCGCCTGCGTCAACGGGCGATACAGTTCTGGGTGCTCGGAGTGAGTGTGCTGTATGCCATGTCGGTGGTCTACGGTTTGCACTGGTCGGGCCAGTATTCCCGTGACATCTATCGGATGTCGTTCGAGCCCATCTTTTCTCACCACTGGCAGGCCTGGCTGGCCGTCATCGTGCTGCTCGGATTGGTTGTGTGGCTCACACTGGTAGTGCTTGCACAAGGCCGCAGGCGCGTCGATGTCGAAAGGTTCGTAGTGTCTCCCACGAGGCGACTCGTAGGTCTGGTGGTTGCTGCCGGGCTGGTGCTGGGGATCTACAAGATCTATCAGCTCGGGTGGACTTCACGCTTTGCCGGCGACCCAACCCTCGACAGCGTATGGAGGCTTGTCGGCAGCCACTGGGGGGCATTGCAGTCCAGTAGTTTGGCCACGCTGTTTGTGTATCTGGGGCCGATCCTGCCGCTGGCATTCTTGGGGCTTGCGCTGCGCCGCCAAAGCGAGCCAAGCCACGAGTTTCTGCGCCTTTTCGCGGCCGGCTTCCTAGTCTACGTGTTGCTGCTGCAGTGGGTCGTGCCATATGGGCCTTACTACGCGCGTTATGTTCTGAGTGAAGTGGTTCCTTACATGTTGCTGTTCACGGTTATTGTTTGGGCGGGCATGCCCCGAGGTAGCGTACGCCGCATGCTGAGCATCACACTCGCCATCACCATGATTTACAGTGCCGGTGTTACGGCGGCGCAACTAGGTCAGAACGAAAGCGAGGGCCTGTATCAGTCGCTGTCCCAGTTACTGGCGCCGGTGGGTAGCACCGACGTGGTTCTGCTCGATACGCTGGGTCCGGGGCTACCCAACGACAGTGAACTGAAGACACCGATCAAATTCATCTTCGGCTTGCCGGCGGTCACGGTGAGCCAAGCCAGCCTAGACGACTGGTCTTATGTGGGAGCGCTGAATGCGCGTTATGACGATGTCTTCATGGTCTCGTCGTCGTCAAAGCCGCCGGCAGGCTTTGAATTCGTCAATAGAACCCGGATCAAGGTCAAGGCGTATGAATGGAATCATTCTTTTCCGCACAAGACCTTTCTGCGTGAAGACATGGATTTGTATCTGTACCGCTTGGCAACGCCGATTTTTCCGCTCGGTTACGAGGTAAGTTTTGCGGCGCCCGGGGCATGGAACAACTGGTTGGCGAGTGGTTGGAGTACGCCGGAAAATCTGGGCGTCTGGAGCAACGGTCTGCATGCGGAGATTGCGATCGACGCGAGACAGCTGCCGCATGTGAAGCACGACTTGCGTTTCAGCTTCAAGGTGGTCGGCTTGGTCACGCAGGCGTATCCGAAGCAACGCGTGCAAGTGAGCATGAATGGCGTCGCGAGTTCGCATTTGACGGTGACCTATCCGGAAGGGGGGGCGCAACTGCAACTGGATGTCCCTGCATCCGATCTCGACGCCCTGCGCAAGATTCACATTGATTTTTACCTTCCCGATGCCACCACGCCCAAGGCACTTGGAATCAACGGTGACGAGCGTGTGCTGGGTATCAGACTGGAAGCCTTGACCATTTCACCAATCGACCTGAACAGCCCGACGCCCTCCGCCACGCAGGCGCCGGTGATCGAGTCCCCTGTACAGGGCAAGCATCACCGCCATTGAGATCCGACACATGCTCAAGTGTTTCAAAGCCTACGACATCCGCGGCCGCGTGCCGGATGAATTGAATGAGGACATTGCTTACCGTATCGGCCGGGCCTTCGCGCAGATCCTCACGCCGGCGGAAGTGGTGGTCGGGCGTGATGTGCGACTGGACAGCCCGCTGCTGGCGTCGGCGGTCGCGCGCGGGCTGAACGATGGTGGGGCCTCTGTGATCGACATTGGTCTGTGTGGTACTGAGGAAGTCTATTTCCAGACTGCGCATCGTGGCGCAGGCGGCGGCATCATGGTGACCGCCAGCCACAATCCCATGGACTACAACGGTATGAAGCTGGTGCGCGAAGGCTCCCGCCCGATCAGTGGCGATACCGGCTTGCGCGACATCGAGGCTCTCGTCGAGTCTGGCGAGTTTGTGGCGGCGGCGGCTGGGTCACTGCGAGTGGATGCAGACAAGTCCGCGTATATCTGTCATCTGCTTGACTATGTCGATCACAGCGCTTTGCGGCCGCTTAAAATCGTGGTCAATGCGGGAAACGGCGGGGCAGGTGTGGTGATCGACCAGCTTTCGCCGCATCTGCCGTTCGAGTTCATCCGCATCCATCATGAACCTGATGGCAGTTTTCCTCACGGGATCCCCAACCCGCTATTGCCGGACAATCGCGAAGCCACGGCGGAGGCCGTCCGCAAACATGGCGCCGATTTTGGGGTTGCCTGGGATGGTGATTTTGACCGCTGTTTCTTCTTCGATGCCGATGGCCAGTTCATCGAAGGCTACTACCTGGTTGGCCTGTTGGCAGCGCAGCTGCTGAGCAAGCACCCCGGTGGCAAAATCGTGCACGATCCGCGGTTGAGCTGGAACACCATCGACTTGGTGAAGGCCGCTGGCGGGGTGCCTGTGTTGTGCAAGACTGGCCATGCCTTCATCAAGGAGCGCATGCGTGCGGAGGACGCCGTGTACGGCGGCGAAATGAGTGCGCACCATTATTTTCGCGAATTCGCCTATTGCGATTCGGGCATGATCCCGTGGTTGCTTATCGCTGAGCGGGTCAGCATCAGCGGCATGTCGCTGGCGCAGATGGTCGAGCAGCGTATCGCCGCATATCCGTGTAGCGGCGAAATCAATTTCAAGGTGAGCGACGCGGCGACCGTAGTGCGGCGACTACATGATCACTATGCAGCCGAGTCGCTTGTCGAGGATCGCACCGATGGGCTGAGTCTGGAGTTTGCGCAGTGGCGGTTCAATGTGCGCTCATCGAATACCGAGCCGCTGTTGCGACTGAATGTCGAAACCCGCGGCGATTTGGAGTTGCTTGAGACCAGGACAGCCGAACTTCGGGCGTTGATCACCGCATGAGACGCCCGGTGCTTGAGACTCAAAGTCTGGCTGCAACCACGGTCAGGTGGCGCCTATCATACTGATCAAACCATCTCTTCCGGCGGATAACTCCGGAAGAGCCAGGATGGCCGTTCTGCTTGTGCTGGGCTTGCATTGATCGAAGACGTGAACAGGTACTGGCCAAGATCATGTTTGCGGTTGACGACAGAATCGATGGCTGCATTGATCAACCCGATATGCTCGGCCCGTGGTGGAATGTCGTCATGCACGTTTGCGGTGTAGGACGTCTGCACATCGAAGCCGCAGTGCTTCAGAAGGCTGACCAGTTCGTGGCGCGTATATTCCCGGTTGTGCCGGCCATAGGCGCCGTACTTCGAGTACGGGTCATACATATTCCGTCCCTCGATGAACGCTGAGACATTTTCCAGCCGCGCCGCGTTGGGCGTGGTCAGGACCAGTTGTCCTCCCGGCTTCAGGATGCGCTTCAATTCCATCATGGCATGCAGTGGATCATTCGTGAGGTGTTCTAGTACCTCACAAAACAGGACAACATCAAACGTGTCGTCCTCGAATGGAAGAGTGTGCAGCTCCAGGTTGGCATTGAAGTAGGCCATATCGATCTCTTCCGGGATTCCATCGAATCCGGGGAATGAAACGTGTTGCACCGCCTGATGTATTTCTCCGCCGAAGTAATTGATCAGATCCATCTTCAATGAGGGTCGAAACGCCCTGAACAAAAGGGTATTGAAGTAGGGATTTGCACCGATTTCGAGCGAGCGCCCGTTCGTATCCTCCGCAACGAGGCCCATCGTGTGGATGAACCTTTCGAAGTCGGCGTTAACGTAGGCAGCCATTTCGCCCGGTGCGGAGCCATCAATGCTCGATGCCTCAAGAGCGCCGAGCAATTGCTCGCGGCTGTATCTGGCAGGTAGTGGCAGCCGTGGTTGAAAATGACGAGGATCGATGAGTCGATCCAGGCTGCCTCTGGCAAGTCGCCTTTTCATCCTTTTCAAGAAATCCACGGTGCACCTCAGTTGTGTACTTGAAGTAATCAACTAATGTAACGGTTTCCCGGAACCTGGCCTATTCACATACTGGTGGTGCCGGCTTGAGCAAGTGGCTAATTACCGGTATCACCGGCTTCTGCGCGGGTGCTGGCCGGCCCGGTATGCGTTACGTGGATTTACCGCGACGTGAGATTCAACGCGCGTCAGGTTCCCGTCCCCGCGCTGGCTCTCTCGGATCACTGTGCGGACGCCACTAACGGCTTCCCTTCTGCATCACACACCTTGCCGATTGTTGGGTTGGCACAGGTGCTGAAGGGACCCACGGTCAGCGGCTTGGTACCCCATCTGTCAAACCAGGCGATACCTTCCTGCACTGGCAGGATCTCCGCTGATTTGCCCAGGAGTTGATCGACGGGTAAACGAATACTCACCGAAGCCTGGCTGCCCGGGGCGATATCAGGGATCTGCGCCCGTGGGAAACCTTTGTCAAGGATCTCGCTACCGGTGTCGGCAGCGCGCGCGCCCAGGTTGACGGCGTGGGCACCCGTTGAGGTGAGAGTTGTCTTGCCGTTGTTGGTCAGGTTTGTAGTCACATTGATCCATTGACCATCTGCCGAGAGGCTGGGCCTGCCTTGCAATGACACCTGCACATTGACCTGATCAGGAGTGAGCGCGTCGCCGGCGGCCGCGGAAGCTTGGGGAACCGCTGTTGCTGGCTGAGTTGCGGAGGAGTTGCCCTGTCCGGAGTTGCATCCAGCAAGCATCAGCGCGGAGGCAATCGCAAGTACGGTGAGCGTTCGGCGAAGGTTGGTCATGGTGGTTCCTCGGAGTATTCGGCTGAAGGCTGTTGTCAGGGATCGCAGTTGATGGATTCAGGTCCACCCGTAGACATCTTTAATACGCACTATATCGTCTTCTCCGAGATAGCTGCCGGGGCGAGCAGAACGCCAGAGCAATAACCAATCTTGTAGCGTAACGGACCACAAAAGTAGCTCCGTTCGCCTAGGTAAAGCCGGTTTCTATCGACCAAAAGAATTGCGAATCGTGCATCTGTGAAGGTTGCTGCGTGAACTAACCACCATTTGGCAATCGAACGGCTACAGCTGCTTTTCGCTGTCGTAGACGATCTTCTTGAGGCGAGCATCGATGTTTTCCATCAACTTGCGATTGGTGGCAATCAGATCGCCGATCAGCCCCATCATGTACAGCAGCATGGACAAAGTCACGCACAGCGAAGCGAGGACCACTGACTGGATGTGTCCATCGCCACTGCCATGCAGGTAGAAATACACGAATCTTATGCCGGCCAGCAGACCGATTGTGAGAAACACAGAACCCACGTAGAAAAAGAGCGCGAGCGGCCGGTAGATGACGAACACGCGAAGAATCGTCATCAGCGAACGATTGACGTAGCTGGAGATGCTCTTGACCAGGCGTGATGGTCTAAGGTCGCCGTTGGTTCGGATCGGTACAGAGGCGATGGTGAGATTGCTCTGGCCAGCCTGGATGATGGTTTCCAGTGTGTAGGTATAAGCACTGAATACGTTCAAGCGCATTGCAGCTTCGCGGCTGATGGCGCGAAATCCGCTGGGCGCGTCAGCGACATCGGTTTTGCTGGCCACGCGCACGGCCCAGCTACCAAGCCGCTGCAGCTTCTTCTTGATCCAGGAAAAGTGCGCTGTCTCATCAATGGGACGTGCACCGATGACTATGTCTGCTTCGTGCGCAAGTACGGGCGCGGTAAGCTTCGGTATGTCCGCGCCGCAGTATTGGTTATCCGCGTCAGTATTCACGATCACATCGGCCCCCAGGCGGAGACAGGCGTCGATCCCTGACATGAAGCCAACCGCCAGCCCCCGGTTAACCCGATGGGTCACCACGTGGTCAACGCCATTTCGACGTGCTACATCCGCAGTATTGTCGGTGGATCCATCATCGATGATCAACCATTCAACGGTGTCGAATCCCGGCACTTCTCGTGGCAAGTCGGCCAAGGCGATGGCCAGCGTTTCGGACTCGTTGAGGCAGGGTATCTGGATGATCAATTTCATATGTGTGCCTTGTGCGGGCTGATGTGTATCGAGGTGCCCAACGATACTAGATGACGATGTGACTTTTCGTTGCACGCCACGTTGATGGCGTGCGACCGTCGCCACCGCGTTTCGTTCGATTTGCTGTTTTCATTCCGACGCCAGCACCGGGATGTATCACGACTTTGACGCGTTTGTTTCGGTCGCATCGATAGAGGAATTCCAAGATCGCAACGGTAGCTTGGTTCCATTGATAATGCCTGCTTTGCCAGTTTGTGAAGCCATCCGATGGACTAGGCCATACATAAAGATCTAGAGTTCAACATGCTGCCAATCATTCTCCGGCGTCACAACTGGAGATCATCAGCCGCTGACCTTCGCGTCGAGCGCTTGGAAAAGTGATTCAACAGCACTGCCGCAGTGCCACCAAGAATCAGGTCGTTGATTGTAGTGACTAATCGAAACGCAAGCGGCAGCACAAAGCAAGTCTGAATATCCACTGCCGATTTGAGCATTGCGTACATTACGCTCTCGCGCACGCCGATGCCGCCCGGCGCCAGAAAAACGAAGAATCCCACCGTATCGGATAACAACATTGCAGCCGAGATCGGCACTATCAACGCGAAGTCGCTTGGCATGCCGATACCAATGGCGACAAAGTAACCCGAAATTCCATAGAGCAGATTGGATAGGAGGTTAAGTCCGTGGGCACGGATCATGGTTGCGAGCGGCGCGTCGAAAGTATCAATTCGTTGACGAAAAAGGCGATTGATCAGCCGAACGAGCAAATTAGCGGTCCAGGTTCCACCAAAAACCAACAATAGATAGGCGGTCAGTGCCGCAGAAAAAATCAGTGCCGAGAGCGGCCTTGGCAGGATCATGCCGGAAAACCACAGATATCCAGTTCCGATTACCGTCGACGATCCTGTCAATGACAGAAGCATGATGACGTTGACTGACAGCACCCGTGACTTGGATATGCCGTGGGCAGCGAGAAGATGCATCTGAATTGCGTACGACCAAACCTTTCCGGGAACATATTTGGTCAACTGGGATATGTTCGAGAGGCCGATGCTTTGGGTGATTGTTAGTGGCTGACCGCTCTTCCCGACAATGACCGTCCGCCAAGCAAGGGTTGCAATCACATAATGTATCAGCACCAGTACCAAGGCCAAGAGCATTGCTGGCCAGAAGAAATGCAAGTGGAGATGTTCTAGCTGATCCCAATGGCGTCGAACTTGCGACCAGAAAAACCACAGGACTCCCGCCATCAGGAGGATCGACGCCGTTAGCCGTAAGGCGTGTTTGTTTTTCATTTAGGGGACCGCTTTCTTACCACAAAAATGTTCGTCGGCGAGAGCCGGGAGAGCCAACGCCACTGGGGAGTGCGGAAAGGAGCGTTGGTGTGGTAGCGATCAGGATCATGTAAAACATTGACGGTGTAATCCGTCCAGTCGAGGTCAGCCTTGATGAATAAATCACGCATGCCTCCTGTGGTGTGCAGAAGGATGCGCTCGCTGGCGTGTCTCACGCGGTTGACGACCCCTTCGTACCAAGTCTGTGGAAGGTAGTGCACGAACGGCATGTGCGAATGGGGATCGAGCGGGAAAAGCCTGTTCGGATTTGCAACGTAGCAGCAGCCGTCGGCTTTAAGTACTCGTCCGACCTCTCGTAACAGCGCAAGCTGATCGGGCACGTAAGCGAGGACATGATTGAGTACAACGATGTCGAACTGGGCGTCGTCGGAAGGGAGCCGGTCGCCGCCAAGACGGACAAACCGCAGGTTCGGGTCCCGAACGACCAACTGGTCTTCGACGTCAGCCGCAGTCACTACGTTATCGGCGGTAAAGTGGGCTGCGATATGACCACTGCCGGCGCCAATATCGAGAATCGTACAGCCACGCACCCTATCTATATCAAGTGCTTCGCAAAGTACGGCTTCGATCTTTTCAGCCTTGGAGCTACGGCCATGCGCTACGGCAAAACTGCGCATGTCAGGCTCCAAATTCGTTTATTGCCGCAGCCACGGTCTCGATGTCGGTTGTGGTGTGGAAGTAAGAGATGGGCAGGCTCAACGTGGTCGCATGAATATCGTCTGCGACTGGAAAATCAGTGCTTTTCAGCAGGCCCTGCATCGCGGCCTGGCGGGCGGGTGCGAGTGGGTAGTGAATATCCGTCTTGATACCCCGCTCCAGGAGCCACGCCTTCAGATCGTCACGCCTTGGGTGTCGGACGTTGAAGATGTGGAAGACGTCATGGAAGCTGGCGTTACGGACCGGCTTGACGACGCTATCACCGAGTTTTTTGAAGTAGCTATCCGCGAGTTCGCGTTTATGGTTGTTGATTGAATCGAGGTGGCCTAGCTTGACGTTGAGGAAGCCGGCCTGAATTTCGTCGAGCCTGGAGTTGTAGCCCACGACCTCATTGTAATATTTGATTCTCGAACCATAGTTGCGAAGCACCCGAATGGCTTGCGCCAGGTCGGCGTCATCGGTGGTTATTGCACCCGCGTCGCCCAATGCGCCGAGGTTCTTGGTGGGATAGAAGCTGAACGCGTTGCAATGTCCGAACGAGCCGGCTTTCTTGCCATTGAGCATGGCGCCATGTGCTTGGGCGCAGTCTTCGATGACCTTCAGCCCGTGCGCATTGGCGATAGTCATGACCTCGTCCATCGGGCAGATCTTTCCGTACAGATGCACGACCATGATGGCCACAGTTCTTGACGTAATGGCATCTTCGACAAGATTTGGATCAAGGTTATAAGTGGCGGGGTCGGGCTCCACCAGAACCGGGACGAGCCCGCAATGCAGAATTGAGAGGATCGTCGCTATGTAGGTGTTGGACGGGACAAGGACTTCGCTACCCGGCTCGAATCCAAATACCCGTAGCGAGAGATCGAGCGCATCCAGCCCTGAAGCTAAACCGACGCAGTGATCCACGCCACAGTAGCTGGCAAAACGTCGCTCGAACGATTCGACATTCTTTCCAAGTACGTACCAGCCGCCTCGCATCGTCTGATCGAAGCTCTTCAGGTATTCCTCGAAAAATGATCGATTGGACAGGGCGAGGTTTTCATATTCAATCATGGGTATGCTTCTCGAATGTAGTCTGCAGCACTAAACGTTTCAGATGCCAAAACCATGAAGATAGCGTCGCTCGTGAAGTGATGCATGGTATGCCAATCTTGGGGTTCGATGATAAGTCCCTTGCTTGGCGTATCCAGCAGAAAGTCCTGTTCTTCGCGTCCGTCATGGTTTGACACGATGCACGAGCCCCGGATGCAAAATGCGGCCTGAATCGTTTTGTGATGTCGATGTCCACCGCGTACCGAATCGTCAACCCCATATATATAGAAAACCCGCTTTATTTCAAACGGGATAATTTTCTCGATAACGGTCAAGTTGCCGCGGTCGTCAGAAAATGTCGGAATGTCAATCAGGTAGGCCATAAGCTGCGCGGTCTGTGATGTGGGCGTATCAGGACAGAAGTTTGCGATAACAAACCAGATAATGGTGTGCTATCGCCTTCCAGTTGAAGTGTTCGTCGACCATGACCCTGGATTGTTCACCCATGGCCTGCCGAAGTATGGGGTCCGGTGCAAGGAAGGATACCTTTTCCGCCAGATCTTCCGCATCACTGGGTCGGTGCAGATAGCCATTGATGCCTGCGGATACCACGAGGTCATTTCCACCAACGGATGAAGCCACGATGGGTCGAGCGCAAGCCATGGCCTCGACGACCACAACGTTGAGGCCGTCTGACGGAAGGCGTTCGGAGGGCATGACGAAAATGTCGCAGGCCGAGTAGTAGTCCTTCAGCTCGCTTGGCAGGACTTCACCAAGCAGCGTTGTTACGTCTTCGACACCAGCGTCTTTCATCAGCTTCCGGTATTCCGCTTCCAACAAACCACTACCGATGATGTACAGCTTGATTTTTTCGCTTCGGGAGCGGAGGTGCTGCATGGCCCGTATGCCCGTGGCAAACCCCTTTTTGGCGACGAAGCGCCCAACCATGAGTAGCGCTATCTCGTCGGAGCGAATGCCCAGATTCGCGCGCACGCGTTCGCGTGCATCTGCGCTGAAACGCATAGTCTGGTTGTTGACGCCGTAAATTTGGTAATCGACCTTTGCTGCCGGTATGCCCGCGGCCACCAGATCTTCCTTCAGATCGGAGCTGTTGCACGACAGATAGTCGGATCGTGCGATGACGCGGGCGAGGAACTTTCCGATCAACCCCGACTGTTGAATGACCGTGACATCCGAGCCGGGGAATGAGGAAAGGATTTTGACCTTGCTGAAGGCTAGCGCGCGCGCTGCGACGGCAATCAAGCTGTTCGGAACCGCCCAGTGGGCGTGAAGAAAGGATGGGCGTTCAGACAGTAATAGCTTGGCCAAGCTTAGCGTTCCCGCAATCATCAGAAACGGCAGCAGCAAGGTATGCAGGGGGTTCATCTTCAGATCACCCTTCAAGGAGTCGCCGTATCCAAGTACATGCCATGATTTGAATGGCATGTACCGGTAAGGAATGATTCGTATGCCGCTGCTGTCCAGTTTTGCGCGGTTCCATCGCGCGGATAGCGGCACGAGAACGGTGACCTTGGTGCCGTTTTGTCTGTACCCGACGGCCAGCGATTCGATGAAGTTCGAGCGCCAGTCGCCGTCGAAACGAGGATACGAGTGTGTGACGATAACGACGTGCTCTTTTTCCACGAAGGCCCTTCCTGTCTACTTGAACGTCAAGCTTGCGCTATGGCCGCAACTCTGAATGTTGCTCAACTTGCTATTGTACCAACGGTCAAGTCTAGTCTCACCCTGAAGCCATCAACGATCCCTGAGGGGCTGTACAACTTGATCGTGATGTCCTGCTTGCGTTTGATCGGTTCTTGGCGAGCTAACGTTAGTGGACTAGCGGTTGCGCCAGACAGGGGCTTGAGGATGGTGCGCCCGTTGGATGAAGTGGGCACTCCAAATGAGGCTTCTCGTCGTCTACACCCGCGAATTGAGGGACGTGGTCTCGCTTTCCAGTAGTAGATCAACGCAAGAGATAGCGTCAGGAAGGGCATCACCTTGCAGACTTCTGCGATGGGTGACCCAGCGTGGCAAAAGAGGGTGGTTAAATGTCAACGTGCGTTCGGGCCGCACGAGCCAATCCATCGAACCACCCTTTTTGCGTGGTCATGCAGGAATATCTACTTCGCCGGATGGATGGCTGTCTCGAGTTTGCCGGATCGGCGTGCTATCGGTTCGTCGAAGACTGCGTCCGCGCCCAATGCCGTAGTAAGCGATTCCTGCACGTTCAACTGACTGTGGATCGTACAAATTTCGTCCATCGAACAGCACTGGGGTTTTCAGCGCTGCGCGAATGCGGGAAAAATCAGGACTACGAAAAGCCTTCCATTCAGTTATGACAACCAGCGCATCGGCGCCGTCGAGCACTGCGTACTGTTCGTCACACAACGCCAGGTCGTCACGTTCTCCATAAATTCGACGAGCTTCGTCGCACGCTTCGGGATCGTAAACACGCACGCTGCCGCCGGCCTCCCATACAGATTCCATCAGGCGTCGACTGGGAGCCTCGCGCATGTCATCGGTATTTGGCTTGAACGAAAGTCCCCACAGGCCGATGACCTTGCCGGCAAGCTGGCCGTCGAAATGCTGCGACAACAGGCCGAAGAGTCGGTTTTTCTGTGCGGCATTGACCAATTCCACGGCTTCCAACAAGCATGCTTGGTAACCATTGGACTTTGCGATTCGACCCAGCGCCTGCACGTCCTTGGGGAAACATGAGCCCCCATAGCCCGCGCCAGGATAAATGAAATGGTAGCCGATGCGAGGATCTGAGCCGATACCGTGGCGCACAAGTTCAATGTCGGCTCCAACGTGCTCGGCGATATTGGCCAATTCGTTCATGAAGCTGATTTTGGTGGCCAACATGGCATTGGCAGCGTACTTGGTCAATTCGGCGGAGCGCTCGTCCATTATCACCAAGCGCTCGTGGTTGTGGTTGAACGGTGCATACAAGTTCTTCAACAAGGCCACTGCTTGCGCGCTACTGGCACCGATGACGATCCGGTCCGGGCGCATGCAATCGGCGACCGCGTCACCTTCCTTGAGAAATTCAGGGTTGGAAACGACGTTGAAGTCGATCGAGACTCCTCGCTTCTGCATGACTTCAGCGATGGTTGTGCGTACGCGATCAGTGGTGCCCACGGGAACCGTCGACTTGTTCACTACCACGGTGTAGCCCGTGATGTACGTTCCTATTGTTGCCGCCACGGCCAGCACGTAGCTCAGGTCCGCGCTGCCGTCCTCGTCTGGAGGTGTGCCGACGGCGATGAACACAACTTCTGCGCCGGCAAGGGCCGCTTGCGCCTCTTCAGTGAATGCCAAGCGGCCATTGGCGCGATTGCCCCGCACCAGTGGCTCCAGCCCGGGCTCGAAGATTGGGATCTCGCCTCTCTCAAGTCGTGCCAATTTTTGTGTATCAACATCCACGCAGACTACATGGTTGCCCATTTCCGCGAGGCAGGCTCCGCTGACCAGGCCGACATAGCCGGTGCCGAAAATGGTTACTTTCATTGTTATCTTCCTGCCGTGATACGGTAATCGTTGAAGCTGTCTGCTTCTATTGAAGTCGCGTTTAAGTAAGAGCTGCCTCAAGCTCGGGAATCAGCTTGAACAAATCACCCACCAGCCCGAAATCTGCAACCTCAAAGATTGGCGCGTCACCGTCCTTGTTGATGGCTACGATGGTGCCGGCGTCCTTGATGCCCGTAAGGTGCTGGATGGCGCCGGAGATGCCGATGGCCATGTACAGCTCGGGTGCGATGATCTTGCCGGTCTGGCCGACCTGCATTTCGCTGGGGACGTAGCCGGCGTCCACGGCGGCACGTGATGCACCGACGGCGGCGCCGATCTTGTCCGCGAATTTGTAGATGATGTCGAAGTTTTCCTTCGAGCCGACGCCGCGGCCCCCTGAGACGACCTTGCTGGCGCTTTGCAGGTCGGGGCGATCGCTGCTGCCCTGCTTCAGTTCGACGAAACGGGTGTGCGTGGGCAAGGTGGCGTCGACGGACAGTGCTTCGACGGGCGCCGTGCTGCTGCCGTTTGCTGCGGCTGGCCAGGAGGCCGAGCGGATCGTGGCTAAGACGATGTGCGCGGCATCGGCCTCGACCGTGATAATCGCGTTGCCGGCGTAGATCGGGCGCTTGAAGGTGTAGGCAGCTTCCACGCTCATCACGTCACTGACCTGGGCCACGCCGAGCAGCGCGGCGACGCGCGGGGCGATATCTTTGCCGAAGGTGGTGGATGGTACGAAGACGTGGCTGTAGCCGGAAGCGGCTTTGGCGATCTGCGGCGCCAGTACGGCGGCGAGTGCGTTGGCGTTCTCGCTGCGCGCGACGGTGAGGACGCGGCTCACGCCTTCGATCTTCGCGGCTTCGGCGGCGATGGCGTCGACCTTGTCGGCCAGTACCAGCACGTCGATCGCTTCGCCCTTGACGGCGATGGCGGCGCTGACCGCGCGTGCGGTGGAGGAGTTGAGTTTGCCGCCCAGATGTTCGGCGATGACCAGGATCTTGCTCATGATGTGGACAACCTTTCGTCTCGAATGGGGCTTTGATGCCTGTAGGACGGGCACTGCCCGCCGGCCTTTCGGATCTTTACGGAGTGGCGGGCAGTGCCCGCCCTACGGAGCTGCGCTCTACAGCAGGCCTTTCTGTTTCAGCGCGGCGACCAGCTCGGCGGCATCCTTGACCATCACGCCTTTGCTGCGCTTGGCCGGCGCTTCGTAGTGGGTCGTTTTCAGATGATCGTGCGACTCGATGCCGAGCGAACCCAGTTCGATCACGTCGATCGGCTTGGATTTCGCCTTCATGATGTCGGGTAGCTTGATGAAGCGCGGCTCGTTGAGGCGCAGGTCAGCGGTGATCACGGCGGGCAGTTCGGCTTCGATCACCTCGAGACCGGCGTCAATCTCGCGCGTCACAGTCGCCTTGCGGTCGCCGATCTCGACCTTGCTGGCGAACGTGGCTTGCGGGCGATTCCACAGCGCGGCGAGCATCTGGCCAGTCTGGTTGGCGTCGTCGTCGATGGCTTGCTTGCCGAGTATCACCAGCCCCGGCTGTTCCTTTTCAATCAGCTTGAGAAAGATACGCGCAGCGGTCAGCGGCTGGACGGCATCACCGGTCACGACGTGAATGGCGCGGTTCGCGCCCATCGCGAGGCCGTTGCGCAGGTGCGCGGTGAGATCGGCGGGGCCAATGCCGACCACGATGACTTCCTCGGCAATACCTTTCTCGCGCAGGCGCAGCGCTTCTTCCAGTGCGATGTCGTCGAACGGGTTGGCCGAGAGCTTCACGCCATCGGTCACCACGCCACTGCCGTCAGGCTTGACCTGGATACGCACGTTGTAATCAACGACACGCTTGTAGCCGACCAGAATTTTCATCTAGGTTTCCTTCTGTAGCTAGGTGTCCGAAAGGACGCATTGAATTGAGGCACCGCAGCATTCTAACCGAGCTGCGGCATTCACGGTGGTGAACACGCCCAGAGGGGTAGCCAACAGCTCCGAGCCATGTTCCTTATGGCCCAGCTATGATGGGAGGAGTCGCTTCCAGGATCTGCGGCGGCCAGCTCGGCCCGTTTGTGCGGGCGTTTGATGTGCTCAGTACCCAGACATTCGTGACGAGGAGGTTCGTGGAAGATCCTTGTGCATGCGGCTTCAATATCCACGGTTATTGAGTGACCATGGCCCGACCCCGCACTTCCATCGTGATTTGTACCTACAACGGCGCCGCGTATTTGCAGGCTCAGTTGGACAGCTTGCTGGGACAGACGTTGCTACCCGACGAGATCGTCGTGGGTGACGATGGTTCGACGGACGCCACCATGGAGATGCTTGCTACGTTCAAGGCATACGCTGAACAGGCTGGCGTGACCATACAGCTGCGACAAAACTCGCAAAATCTCGGCTACGTCGAAAATTTCAGTGTTGGCTTGCGTCAGGCCAGCGGGGAGCTGTTGTTTCTCTGTGACCAGGACGACGTCTGGTATCCGGACAAGTTGGCGCGGATGGTGGCTGCATTCGAGGCTAAGCCGGGGCTGCTGCTGCTGCACAGCGATGCGCGGCTGGTGGATGCCCAGGGAGCATCGCTGAACTTTTCCATGTTCGAAGCCTTGTCGTTGACTGCACGGGAAAAGCAGGCGATCCATGTCGGAGCGGCCTTCGACGTGGTGTTACGACGATGTTTTGTGACTGGCGCGACAGCAGCGATCCGGTGCGAATTGGTCGACTTGGCTCTACCTGTGGCGCCGGAATGGATTCACGACGAATGGCTCGCCGCTGTGGCGTCGGCGGTAGGGCAGGTCGACTGCATTGACGATGTGCTGATCGACTATCGCCAGCACGGTGCCAACCAGGTTGGAGCACGCAAGCGCACTTTGGCAATGAAATGGCGTGAATTGGCGATGCCGCGTGGGGAGCAGCTGTCGGGAGAGGCGCGCCGCCTGCAGCGGCTTGAGCAGTTCCTGCGCCAGGCTGGCTTTGCGGGCGCGGTAGATCGGGCAAACCAGGTGGAGCAAAAGCGAGTTCATTTTGAGCGGCGCGCAGCGATGGGGCGACGGGCGCGCTGGCGACGCGTGCCGACTATCGTTCGTGAAGCCCGCATGGGTTTTTACAAGCGTTACGGCACCGGCGTGCGCGCAATGCTGCGGGATCTGCTGCGCAATGACTGAGCATGCCGGGCAGGACGTGTGCGCCGTGGTGGTGAGCTATCACCCTGATCCAATCGCCCTTTGGAAAATGATCACGGCCGTGGCAGCGCAAGTTGGTGCGGTGGTCTTGGTCGATAATGGCAGTCGTGGCGAGTGGCAGTCGACTTTGGCGGCCACTCTGCATGGTGCCGGCGGTGCGCTACTGGCACAGACTGACAACGTGGGGCTGGCTTCTGCACAGAATATCGGCATCGGCTGGGCACGCGAGCACGGTTATCAGCAGGTATTGCTGCTCGACCAGGACAGCGAGCCGGGCGAGGGCATGGTCGCCGCATTGCAGTTGGCGCTGGCGACGCTGTCCGTGAGCGGCAGGGTGGCTGCGGTCGGGCCGCGCTTCCATGACGTGCGCGAAGATCGCGATGCGCCGTTTGTGCGGGTCGGCTTTCCGTTAAATCGAAAGCTCTGGTGTGATGGTTCAGCGCCGACCGTGGCCTGTGACTTCCTGATCAGTTCCGGCATGCTCATTCCCATGATCGTCCTCGACCAGATCGGGCCGATGGATGCCGGGCTGTTTATCGACAACGTCGACCTGGAGTGGGGTTTTCGCGCACGCGCGCAGGGCTATTCACTGCATGGCGTCTGCGCGGCAACGATGCATCATCGCCTGGGTGATGCCCGGCGCGCGTTGCCGTGCGGCCTCGGTCAGGTGGTGGTGCATGGACCGTCGCGGCTTTACTACATGATGCGTAATCGTGTGCGGTTGTATCAATTGCCGCACACACCGGGACGGTGGATCGCACAAGATCTGCCGCGTGTACTGGTCAAGCTGCTGCTGTTCGGCGTGCTGATCGGGCCGCGCTGGCGCAACTTGCGCTGCATGCTGCGTGGGCTCTTCGATGGAGTGCGTGGCCGCCAGGGTGAGGCACCGGTCGATCTTTTAGATTGACCGGTGTTGGCGCCTACAAGTTCTGGTAGTTCGGCCCCGAACCGCCTTCCGGCGTAACCCAGGTGATGATTTCGTAGGGGTCCTTGATGTCGCAGGTCTTGCAGTGCACGCAGTTGGCCGCGTTGATCTGCAGGCGCTTGCCGTGCGGCATGCTGGTGTCTTCGACCATTTCATAAACGCTGGCGGGGCAGAAGCGGGTGCAGGGATTGTCGTATTCCTCGACACACGTCGTGGCACAGATATTTGTGTCGGCAACATGCAGGTGGATTGGCTGGTCCTCGTCGTGCTCGGTGGCGGCGAAGTAGACGCCGGCCAGACGATCGCGCGGCGGCAGTGTGCGCGTCACGTAATCGCGTTCCGGCTCTTCGTATTCGCCAAGCTTGTGCAGACTGGACCAGTCGGCCTTGTTCTTCAGCGTCCACGGCGAGAGGCCCGCGGTGACAGTTTCCCATGCCGCATTGAGCATGCCGAACCACAAGCCTTTCTTGAAAGCCGGCTTGATGTTGCGCACTTTCTTCAGCTCGGCCATGACATCCGAGCTGCGCAGCTTGGCATCGAAGCCGGCCGGGTTGAGTCCGTTCGCGACCAGATGCTCGGCGGCCATCATGCCGCTCTTGATCGCCTGGTGCGTGCCCTTGACCTTGGGCACGTTGAGCAGGCCGGCGGTGTCGCCGATCAGCAGCGCACCGGGCATTTCGCATTTGGGTAGTGACTGGTAGCCGCCGGTGACGATCACGCGCGCGCCAGCGGAAAGGATCGTGCCGCCTTCGAGCATCGGCACGTTCATCGGGTGGTTCTTCCACTGCTGGAAGGCTTCCCATGGCTGGTATTTGGGATCGGTATAGTCGAGCCCGCTGACGTAGCCGAGCGCGAGACGATCACCGTCCAGGTGATACATGAAGCTGCCGCCGTAAGTATGCGTGTCGGCCGGCCAGCCGAAGCTGTGCACGATCTTGCCCGGGGTGACCCGGCCCGGTGGCAGTTGCCACAGTTCCTTGATGCCGATCGAGTAGCCCTGCGGGTCGCTGTTGGCATCGAGCTTGAAGCGTTTGATCAGCTTTTTGGTGAGGCTGCCGCGCGCACCTTCGGCAAGCACGGTGACCTTGGCCTTGATGTCGATGCCTTCGGTATAGCCGGGTTTGTGCGTGCCATCCTTCGCCACGCCCATGTCGCCGATACGCACGCCAGCAACCGAGCCGTCTTCGTTGTAGATGTTGTCGGCGGCGGCGAAGCCGGGGAATACATCCACGCCCAATGCTTCGGCCTGCGGTGCCAGCCAGGCGCACATCGCGCCCAGCGAGACGATGAAGTTGCCGTGGTTCTTCATGCCCGGCGGCACCATCATCTTGCGTCCACCGGTCTTGCTGAGCAGCCAGAACTCGTCCTCGCCAGCCGGTACGCAGATCGGCGGCGGGTTGTTGCGCCAGCCGGGCAGCAGCGCATCCAGCGGCTGCGGTTCGATCACCGCGCCAGAGAGGATTTGCGCGCCGATGGTCGAGGCCTTCTCGATCACGCACACACTGATCTCGGCGTTGAGTTGCTTGAGTCGGATCGCGAACGACAGTCCGGCCGGGCCGCCGCCGACCACAACGACGTCGTATTCCATGGTTTCGCGTTCGCTCATGGCGGACTCCAGCAGGCTGCGTTGGACACGGTCGATGGCCGTGCGTCAGGGTACGGATCTAACCAGCATTCTGGCGTTTTTGCCGCAATGCGGCAATGCGTGTTGCGACACGACTTGCATTCGCTTCACGTAGGGCGGCGATAATCGAACCCAAGATCAAGGGAGTCTTCATGAATTCAATGCCGCCGATCGCCGATCTCGACCTGCGTCGTGCTTCGCTATGTCAATTGCTGCACTGGCTGGCAACCGGGCGCGTGCAACCCCAGGCGCTGGCCGAGGTTTACCAGCAGGCGATCGAGCGACTCGATCCGCAGTTGCACGCCTATGTGGATCATCGTTCGGGCTTGTTGCAGGATCAGGCTGAGCTGGCCGATCGGCGCCGGCGTGACGGGGTGATCGGACGGCTGGACGGCATCCCGCTGGCGGTGAAGGACAACTTCGATATTGCCGGCTGGCCCACGCGGGTCGGGCTGCCGGCTCGCGGCAAGCCGGTGCACGACGATGCGCACGTGGTGGCGCGCTTGCGTGCGTCCGGTGCGTTGTTGCTGGGCAAGACCAATATGGACGAGGGCGCACTGGGCGCGACCACCGACAACCCGCATTTCGGCGCTACCCATAATCCGCACCGTCACGGTTACACCGCGGGCGGTTCGTCCGGTGGCGCGGCTGCAGCAGTCGCTGCGGGTCTGGCCGTGGCGGCGGTCGGTTCGGATAGTTTGGGTTCGATCCGCATTCCGGCGAGCTATTGCGGTGTCTATGCACTGAAGCCGACGCATGGCGAAATTTCCGCGCGTGGGCTGGTGCCCGCTGCACGTCGGCTGGATGCGGTCGGTCTGCTTGCACGCAGTGCGGAAGACCTCACCGTGCTGCTGCAGGTGCTGGCTGGTTACGACGCGGATGACGCACGCTCACGCCGCCGCCGTGTCGCGTTTGACGTACCGGACTGGGAGCCGGGCCACCTGCGTACGGGCCTGTTGCCCGATCTTGCGGCGGTGGGCGTGCAGCAGGATGTGATCGACGTATTCGAAGCTGCGCTGGCGAAGCTTCCACATGCACTGGGCGATCGTCGTACGGTGGATTTCGCGGACTGGGATTTTGCGCGCACGCGACGCGCCGGCTTGCTGTTGATGGAAGCAGAAATGCTTGGCACCTTTGCCGCCGACCTGGCAAATGCCGAGCGGCCGGTTTCGGATCGTTTCCGTCAGATGCTTGGCTATGCCGGCAGCAAGAGTGCGGCGGACTACGCCGTGGCGGATCGCGTGCTGGACGCTGCCACGTTGAAGATGCGCCGGCTGTTTTCGCAGGTCGACGTGCTGGTGTTGCCGACCACCCCGCAGGGCGCGTTCCCGCTGGACGGTCCAGTGCCCGATTCGCAGGCTGACCTCACCAGCTTTGCCAGCCTGGCGGGTTGTCCGGCGGTGAGCTTGCCGATGGGCATGTTGCCAAACGGCATGCCGGTGGGCATGCAGCTGGTGGGCGCGCGTGGGTCTGACCTGCGGCTGCTGGAACTGGCAGCGGTGTGTTCGGCCACTCTAGATGCCGATCCGCTGTATCCAGTGATGGCCTGACAGCCCGTAACGTCGGGCAAGTTGCGGCCGCGATACCGGTGAACGGCATATGCCCTGCACGCAGGGGTAGAAACGCCAAGGTTATTTTGGAGCGGCACCGGCACTCGCGTAACATGGCTCGAATATCGGCGCGCATGGGCGTGTCCGCGCTCAAGCCATCCACGGTTTATTCTCATGAGTAAAAGCCCGGCGGTGCTGCCCTCACACCTCGACGAACTCGAGGCTGAAAGCATCCACATCCTGCGTGAAGTACAGGCGTCATTCCGGCATCCGGTGATGCTGTATTCGATCGGCAAGGACTCCACCGTCCTGCTGCACCTGTTGCGCAAGGCGTTCCATCCGGGACGGCCGCCGTTGCCGTTGCTGCACGTCGATACGACGTGGAAGTTCCGCGAGATGATCGAATTTCGTGATCGTGTTGCAGCGGAAGGCAAGGTGGACCTGCTGGTGCACATCAACCAGGACGGCGTACGTCAGGGCATTTCGCCACTGACCCACGGTGCCACCGTGCACACCGACGTGATGAAGACTCAGTCGCTGAAGCAGGCACTGGATGAACACGGTTTTGATGCGGCGATCGGCGGCGCGCGGCGCGACGAGGAAAAATCGCGCGCGAAAGAGCGCGTGTTTTCGTTCCGCAATGCGCAACACCGCTGGGACCCGCGCAACCAGCGAGCTGAGTTCTGGCATACCTTCAATACGCATATCCGCAAGGGCGAAAGCGTGCGGGTGTTTCCGTTGTCCAACTGGACCGAGATGGATGTGTGGCGTTACATCGAGCGGGAGGGCATCGAGGTGGTGCCGCTGTATTTCGCCAAACCCCGCCCGGTGGTGGAACGCGACGGCGCCTTGATCATGGTCGACGATGATCGTTTTGTATTGCGCGAGGGCGAATCGGTGCAGATGCGCCAGGTTCGCTTCCGCACACTGGGGTGCTACCCGCTGACCGGCGCGGTGGAATCTTCGGCCGATACGCTGGCGAAGATCATCGAGGAGATGGTGTTGTCGCGCAGCTCCGAGCGGCAGGGGCGGGTGATCGATCAGGACCCATCGGCCTCGATGGAACGCAAGAAGCAGGAAGGGTATTTCTGATGACCGTATCGAGCGCGCCGGGACTGCTCCGGTTCATCACCTGTGGCAGTGTGGACGACGGCAAGAGCAGCCTGCTCGGTCGCCTGCTGTACGACGCCGGCATGCTGCCGGACGATCAATTGGCTGCGCTGGAACGGGATAGTCGCCGTCAGCATGGCGCCGCCAGCAATGTGCTCGATTTCGCCTTGCTCACCGACGGGCTGGAAGCGGAGCGTGCGCAGGGCATCACCATCGATGTGGCCTATCGCTACTTCCACACCGCACGCCGCAGCTTCATCGTGGCCGACTGCCCCGGCCATGAGCAGTACACCCGCAACATGGCCACTGGCGCCTCCAATGCCGAGCTGGCGGTGGTGTTGATCGATGCGCGCAAGGGGGTGCTGACGCAGACCCGCCGGCACACCTATATATGTTCGCTGCTGGGTATTCGCCAATTGGTGCTGGCCGTGAACAAGATGGATCTGGTCGATTTCGACCAGGCCACCTTCGAAACGATTGCCACGGAGTATCGCGAACTGGCGCATGACCTTGGCATTGACCAGGTGCATTGCCTGCCGGTGGTGGCGCTGACCGGCGATAACGTGGGCTCCCGTTCGACACGCATGCCGTGGTACGACGGCGGCAGTCTGCTCGAGGTGCTGGAGGCGGCCGATGTCGCACGCTTCCGCGCGACCGAATTCCGCATGCCGGTGCAGTGGGTGAATCGCCCTGACCATACCTTCCGCGGCTATGCCGGCACGATCTGTGGTGGCCGTGTGGCCTGCGACGACGAGATCATCGTGCAGCCCAGTGGCCAGCGCGCAAGGATCGCCCGCATCGTCACTGCCGATGGCGACCTGCCGCAGGCGACCGACGGTCAGGCAGTAACGCTGTGCCTGGACCGCGAGATCGATGTCAGTCGTGGTGACGTGATCGCCGACGCTGCACATCCCGCGCCCGTGGCCGATCAATTCGGCTGCCACCTGTTGTGGGTCGGTGATGCGCCGCTGCTGCCGAATCGCACGTATTGGTTGAAGCTCGGCACGCGCACCGTCAACGCGCGGGTGATGTCGATCAAGTACAAGGTCGACGTCAACAGTCAGGCCAGGTTGGCGGCACGGCAGCTGGAGTTGAACGAGGTGGGTTGCTGCACCCTGGGGCTGGATGACGAGATGGCGTTCGAGGCGTATGCCGAAAACCGCACGCTGGGCGGGTTCATTCTGGTGGATCGCCAGAGTAATGCCACCGTGGCCTGCGGCATGCTGGACTTCGCGCTCGGTCGTTCGTCCAACGTGCATTGGCAACAGGTTGATATCGACAAGCTCGTGCGCGCTTCAAGCAAGGGCCAGCAACCGCTATGCCTGTGGTTCACGGGTTTGTCGGGTGCCGGCAAGTCGACGATCGCCAATCTGGTCGAACGCCGCCTGCACGCATTGGGCTGCCACACCTATCTGCTGGATGGCGACAATGTGCGCCACGGCATCAACAAGGACCTGGGCTTTACTCCGGAGGATCGCGTCGAAAACATCCGGCGCATCGCCGAGGTGGCGCATTTGATGGTCGATGCGGGGCTGATCGTGCTGGTCAGCGCGATCTCGCCCTATCGAGGCGAACGCCGTACCGCCCGCGACTTGTTCGAGCCGGGTGAGTTCATCGAGGTGTTCGTTGATGCGTCGCTGGAGGAATGCGAGCGGCGTGACCCCAAGGGCCTGTATCGCAAAGCTCGTGCGGGCACGATCCGCAACTTCACCGGCATCGATGCACCTTATGAAAGGCCGGAGGCGGCCGAGATTCATTTGTCGGTCGATGGCCAGCGTAGTGAGGCTCTGGCCGAACAGGTTATTGCGCGCCTGCCCGGGCTGAGCTGAGCACTGCGACAACGCATGGCTTGGATTGGTCGATGCCGGCGGGGATAATGCTGCATTACCCAACCCGCAAGGCAGCGCTGCGATGACCGAGAAGACCGTACTCAATGACACCCATCGTGCGCTCGGTGCGCGCATGGTCGATTTCGGCGGCTGGGACATGCCGATCAATTACGGGTCGCAGATCGAGGAACACCACGCCGTACGCAACGGCGCCGGCATGTTCGACGTATCGCACATGACCGTCGTCGACCTGCACGGCGCGCGAACCCGTGACTTCCTTCGGCACCTGTTGGCCAACAGCGTCGACAAGTTGAAGGTGCATGGCAAGGCGCTGTACTCCTGCATGCTCGACGAACGTGGCGGCGTGATCGACGACCTGATCGTCTATTACCTGGGCGAGGAATTTTTCCGCCTGGTGGTCAATGCGGGCACCCGTGCCAAGGACCTCGCCTGGATCGAGCGTCAGGCGCAGGCGTTCGAGGTGCAGGTGAAGGAGCGCCCCGAGTTCGCCATGATCGCGGTGCAGGGTCCGGCCGCGCGTGCCAAGGTGCTGGAGCTGCTGCACGAGGTCGACCGTTCGCGCATCGAGAAGCTGGGCAAGTTTGCCGCTGCTGCCGCACAGGGCCCGCACGGCATGCCGCTGTTTGTGGCGCGCACCGGCTATACCGGTGAGGACGGTTTTGAAATCATCGTTCCTGCCGAGCACGCGGTTGCCCTGTGGGAAGCGCTGGCCGCTGCGGGTGTCGCGCCTGCCGGCCTTGGTGCACGCGATACGCTGCGGCTCGAAGCGGGCATGAACCTCTATGGACAGGACATGGACGAGACGGTCTCGCCGTGGGAAGCCAACCTGGGCTGGACCATTGCGCTGGACGAAGGGCGTGATTTCATTGGTCGTGTTGCACTGGAACAGCAGAAGGCGGCCGGCGTGCCACGCGTGATGGTTGGTCTGGTGCTGGACGACAAGGGCGTGTTGCGCCACGGCCAGAAGGTGCTCACGGCGAACGGCGAGGGCGAGATCCTTTCCGGCAGCTTCGCCCCGACACTGAACAAGGCCGTGGCGTTCGCGCGCATTCCAGCCGGTGCGCCCGGCGAGGTGCGGGTCGACATCCGCGGGCGCGAAGTGCCGGTGCGCCTGGTGAAGTATCCGTTCGTTCGTGACGGCAAGCCGTGTGAAGGGATCTGAACTGTTCCTTCACTCTGTTTGTCAGTGGCACATTTTTCCCTGCGGCGGATATGGCTAGAATCACCGCCTGTAACCCAACCCCAATAAGTGGACATCGATCATGAGCGAGATTCCCGGCGATCTGAAATTTCTCAAGTCCCACGAGTGGGCCCGTGTCGAAGACGACGGCCTGGTTCGGGTGGGCATCTCCGACCACGCGCAAGGTCAGCTTGGTGACCTGGTGTACGTGGAGTTGCCCGAAGTCGGCGCTGCCGTGAAGGCCGGTACCGGTGTGGCCGTGGTGGAGTCGGTGAAGGCAGCCTCGGATATCTATTCGCCGATCTCCGGGGAAATCGTCGAAGTCAACGAACTGCTCAACGACAAGCCCGAAACGATCAACGAAGATGCCTTCGGTGAAGGCTGGATCTTCCTGGTGCGCCCGAGTGACCGCGCCGAGCTCGACGAGTTGCTTGACGCCAACGAGTACGAAGAGCTGGCCGAGAACGACGACCACTGAGTTCTTCATCATCGAGTGTTGCCGTGCCGGCCGCAATCTGCGGCCGGTGCTGTTTCTGGTCAGCTAATTCCCGGGAAAGACGTCGCAGAAACTGTCGCAATGATCCACCGAGAGGTCGCCAGGACGGTTACATGCGGCCGCGTCTTTCGACCTGATCGGGTTGCGCCGACAAGGTGAGCTTGTTGGCCACTACGACGAATCGACTGGCCTCTTCGAAAGAGAATTTTTCTGCGTCGTCGTTGCCAAAGTTGATGGCCATCGATCGCCACGGCATCCGCTTCGATGGACGCTGTCCGCACCCTCCGCATTTTGGTTCGGCAAGGGTCAGCGGTTCCGGGTGGCGTTTCTCTGACCCATTTCGGGCTGTCACGAAAAATGATTTCGGTAGCCATTTGTTCATGTAGCGGCGGCGTTCATTTGCTCGCTTTGTAATGGCTTGCATTGCTGCGCCTGGTCTGTGCTGTTTTCCTCATCGACGATGGCAACATGTGCCGAAAGTGTTGTGCAGCAATGGTTTCCGGGCGTTTTGTGTTTTTTTCATAAAAACCATATGGAAGTATGGACGTCTATTTGAAAAACCCTGGCAGGGGCCGTGAGCCTTGTCAGACGGGGCTTTTGACGTTTTCCGGAGGGCTCGGGCGGATCAATTTAATGACTGAAATCAATTGACAGCAGAAATCTTCAGGGATAGCTTTCGCAACAGATCACGGGGAATGCGTTTTATGGCGACAACCAAATTCATCAAGCCGTACGTCGAACACGGTGAAAAGGCGAATGCAGTACGCAAGATCACTGTCTCGATTCCGCTGCATGTATTGCGGCGGCTTTCTGATTTGCGCACGCATCGTCAAGTGAACAATCTTCGGCACGCTACCAACAGTGACGTGTTGGTCGAAGCGTTCCTGCACGCTTTTACTGGGCAACCACTGCCAACTGATGAGGAGCTAAGACGAACCATGGCCACTGCCAAGAAACCCGCTGCAAAGAAACCGGCCGCCAAGAAGGCCGCCGCCAAGAAACCTGCTGTGAAAAAGGTTGCCGCCAAGAAGCCGGCCGCCGCCAAGAAAGTTGCTGCCAAGAAGCCGGCAGCGAAGAAGGTTGCTGCCAAGAAGCCGGCAGCGAAGAAGGTTGCCGCCAAGAAGCCGGCCGCCAAGAAGGTTGCTGCGAAGAAGCCGGCTGCTGCCAAAAAGGCTGCCGTGAAGAAAGTTGCGAAGAAGGCTGCGCCGAAAAAGGCTGCCGCCAAGAAAGCTGCACCGGCCAAGGTGGTCAAAGCCACCAAGACCGCCAAAGCGAAAAAGTAAGTTCACCAGCGATACCCCACAATAAGACAAGTAATCGACTTCTCTCCCTGCGGTGCCCAGCGCAGGGAGAGCACTTCGAAAGATTCGTCCCGGCCTGGCCGGGACGCTTCGTTTCCGGGGTTGCAAATTCGCAACCTGCTGGCTGGCATCCGCCTGATGCGGGTGCCGTATTTGCTGGCGCCCCGACCTTCCGTGGGTCCGCCAATCACCGGACATTTGCTGTGCTGTGCCATAGGAGTTACCTTCTGCACATCCGCGCCGCGGTGAATCCGGGGGATTCGCCGCTCCTGGGTGTACAGGGGGAAAAAGCGCGGGTATCTGTCGACACTCAGCGAGAGACCATGGATACCCGATACATACTTGATACGCGCCGGCATGCGCGCGGGGCCATTCGGCCTATTGTCTTTGCCGTCATTGCCATTTTCGCCTTGCTTGCCGCGGCGGCCTGGTTCCTTATCATCAAGCCTCATCAGGAACTGGTGATGGCCGACGCGGGCGGTCATCCGTCCACGCCAGTTGCCACGGTCACGCGGTCGGCGCCGCCACCCGCCAATGTGGCGGCGATGGATACGAACGAGCTGCTGTCCGAGGCGCGCACCGCCATGAACGAGCAGCGCTACCTGGCACCGACCGGCAACAACGCGTTCGAGTTCTATCTGCGCGTGCTGGAAAAGGACCCCGGTAACAAGGTCGCGTCGGATGCGTTGCGCGAGACCTTTCCGTTCGCTGCAAATTCGGCGGAGCAGGCGATCAACTCGCGCGACTTCAATGAAGCGCAGCGCGAGATCGACCTGCTGGCGAAGGCTGATCCGGCAAACTTCACTCTGACCATCCTGCGTTCCAAGCTGGATGCCCAGCGCAAGACGCTGGACAAGCAGCAGCAGCAGGCGCTGGATCAGGAAAAGGCGGCACAGCTAGCGGCGCAGAAGGCCGCGGCGGAAAAGTCTGCCGCTGATCAGTTGGCCGAGCAGCAAAAGGCGCTGGCAGCCGAGCAGGCGCGCGCGCAGGCGGCGCCCGCAAAAACTGCCCAGGCTCCGGCTGCCGGTCCGGCATCGGCAGCTGATTCGGCTGGCGCGAGCAAGGCTGCTGCACCGGCGGCGACGACGGCGGCGGTGCTGGTGAAGTCGGTGCCTGCACGGTACCCGACGGCAGCGATGCGTACGCGTCAGGAAGGTTGGGTGGTGGTTTCTTTCACTGTCGACCCCGACGGCAAGACCAGTGAAGTGAAAGTCGTCGACTCACAGCCGCGTCACGTTTTTGATCGTGCGGCGATGGACGCGGTCGAGCGTTACCGTTTCACCCCGGCAACGCGTAATGGCGAGGCGATCTCCACCGTGAAGCAGCAGCGGATCGAGTTCAAACTCTGATCCTTGGATGATCGGTGAATGGGCGGCGCATGTTCTGCATGCGCCGCTTTCTTTTGGGCGGACCGGATTCAATGTTTGCGCGTTGGCCGGTTGCGCACGCGAGGCTTGTGCCTTGGTTTGGTCTTGGCCGGCGCTGCAGCGGATTTGGTGCCCTCGATGTCGGCCCAGTCGACATGCGGCAGACCGAGCAGGTCGTCAAACACCATCGGCATCAAGCCGCTGGGCGTGGGGCCGGTCGAATTCCACAACGTGACAACGCCAGCACGGTACTTCGGAAAGAAGCCGATCATGGTGCGATAGCCGGCCACGGCGCCGGCATGATAGATCAGGGTTTCGCCAGCGTACTCATAAACGCGCCAGCCCAGCGCGTAGTGTGCGTCGGTCAGTCGCGCGCGGCGCCAGGGTGTCGCGCGCAGCTCGCTGGGGGTGGGGACACCGGGCGCGTGCAAAGTGTCCAGCAGTGACGTGGGCAACACGTCCTGGCGGCCGCCCATTTGTGCAATCAGCCATTTCTCCATGTCGCGAATGCTGGCGTTGACGCCGGCGGCGGGCGCGACGCGGTAGTACGTTTCGCTGGGATCGAATGGAATCCATCCGCGACTGGTGGCTCGATGCGGGCGTGCCCAGCTCTTGCTGGATTCCAGTGCTGCGCGGCCGTAGCTTGCCGTGGTCATGCCCAGCGGATAGAAGATGCGCTTGTCGACCTGGTGATAGAAGAAGTCACCGGTGCGCGCGAGCACGACGTCGCCAATCATGCTGAAAGCCACGTTCTGGTAGCCGTAGCATTCACCGACGCCGCAAACCAGGTCGACTTCGTCGAGCTTGCGCACCAGTTCCTCGTAGGGAGTGTCTCCTTCGAGCATGTTGTCATAGGTGTTTCGCGGTAGCCCGAGCCGTTGTCCCAGGATGTCGCCCACGGTTGCCTGCGCGGCGGCGTGCATGTCTTTCAGCTTGAAGTACGGCAGCACGTCGAGCAGCTTGGTATCCCAGGCCAGCTTGCCGTCGTCGACCAGCAGGCCGGTGATGGCGGTGGCGAAAGCTTTCGACAGCGAGGCCAGGCGAAATACGGTATGCGGGGTCACCGCTTCCTGGGTCGCCGCGTTCGCATAACCGACTGTGCCCTCATAGACCACCTTGCCGTCGATCACCACGGCGGTTGCCAGACCGGCCACCGCCTTTCGTTGCGCGATGCGATTCAACCAGCGTTGGTAGTCTGCCAGCGTTTGCTTGACCCGCTCTGCCGGCAGTTTCTGTGGCGTGGAGGCCACACTGACGTTGGCAGGTTCTGTCGCGGTGGTGGATGCTGACGCGGCCGCGTACAACGGCGAAAACGCCAGCCCGAGGGCGGCCGCGATCAGCAGGGAGATCTTCTGAAACTGCATGGTATTCTGACGTGATTCCGGCGTGGGGATGCGCCTTAGAGTAGGGAGTTCGGCTATGGGTTTGATCATTTTTCTGACGATTATCATTCTGATTGTCTTGTACTTCGTGGCGATCTACAACGGACTGGTCACTTCGAGGAATGGCTACAAGAACGCTTTCGCGCAGATTGATGTGCAACTTACCCGCCGCCATGACCTGATTCCGAATCTGGTCGAGACGGCCAAGGGCTACCTCGCTCACGAACGTGGCACCCTCGAAGCGGTGGTGCAGGCGCGCAACTCCGCCGTCAGCGGGTTGGCAAGTGCCAAGGCCAACCCCGGTGATCCCTCCGCGATGCAACAGCTGGCCAGTAGTGAAAATGCTTTGACACAAACTTTGGGTCATTTGTTCGCGCTGCAGGAGGCTTATCCGGATCTGAAGGCAAATCAGACCATGATGCAGCTGTCCGAGGAGCTCACTTCGACCGAGAACCGGGTGGCCTTCGCGCGGCAGGCGTACAACGATTCCGTGCTGACCTACAACAACAAGCGTGAGGTTTTTCCCGCCTCGTTCGTGGCCAACAGTTTCAGTTTCGTCGCTGCCGAGCCGCTCAAGATCGAAGATCCTGCCGTGCGTGACGTGCCGAAGGTCTCCTTCAGCTGATCGTCGTGGCGTCGTGGCCTGAGGCCACGACGCCCGTCCGGGAACTTCCATGGACTTCTTTGCCCAACAGGCCCGCGTCCGCGGCAGCAGCCGCAGGCTGGTGGCGTTGTTTGCGCTGGCGGTGGTTGCCATCGTGGCGGCGATCGACTTCGTGGTGTGGTTCACCATGGGCCACCATTCCGTCGACGGCGAACCGGTAGCGTCCAACCTGCCGTTGCTGTTCGGCAGCAGCGCGGCGATTGTCGCCGGCATCGGCCTGAGTTCGATGTTCCGCATCATGAGCCTGTCCGGCGGTGGCAAGACCGTGGCCGAGAGCGTGGGCGCCGTGTTGGTGCCTACCGATACCCGGGACCCCCAGTTGCGTCAGTTGCGCAACGTGATCGAGGAAGTCGCTATCGCCGCTGGCGTGCCGGTGCCGGACATCTATTTGATGCAGGAAGAGTCAGGCATCAACGCGTTTGCTGCTGGCTATTCGGCGTCGGATGCGGCGGTGTGCGTGACCCAGGGTTGCCTTGACCAACTCAGTCGCGACGAACTGCAGGGCGTGATCGCCCACGAATTCAGCCATGTGTTGAATGGCGACATGCGACTCAATATCCGCCTGATGGGCTTGCTGTTCGGCATTCTGGTGCTGGCGATTGTGGGGCGCAGGGTGATCTGGTTTGGTGGCGGCCGTGACAGTCGGCGCGGTGGCGGCAACGTGGCGTTGATTGGCTTGGCGCTGATCGTGGTTGGTTACATCGGCTATTTCTTTGCGCGATTGATCCAGGCGGCCGTATCGCGTTCACGCGAATCGCTGGCCGATGCGTCGGCGGTGCAGTTCACCCGCCAGACGGATGGCATCGCCGGTGCACTGAAGAAAATCGCGGTGCTCAGTGAAGGGTCCCGACTGCAAGTGGCGAACAAGCAGGAAGTGGCGCACATGCTGTTCGGCGAGGCCGGCAAGTTCAACGCACTGTTCGCAACCCATCCGCCGCTGATCGATCGCATCCGCGCGCTGGAGCCGGGTTTTCGCGAAGAGGAACTGGTTCGGCTTGGGGTGGCCATGCAGCGTGCCGCGATGCAGCCGGTAACCAGTCCACCTGCAGCTCCCGCACCGATGCGCGGTGGCGCTATTCCCGGCATGGTCGTGCCATCGGTGTTGCCAGCCGTGCTGACAGGCGCCATGGCTGCCGGGGGCGTGGCAAACACGGCGCAATTCCAGCGCGCCGCGGCGGTGCACCAGTCGATGCCGGAGAGTTTGAAGCAGGCCGTGCAGCAACCCGAGTCCGCGCTTGCCGTGGTGCTGGCGCTGGCGGCATCGGCTGCGCAGCCGATGCCGTCGCAGCGACGGATCATTGCCGATGCGTTTGGTGACGACGTGCAGCAAGCGGTACAGAGTTTCACCGGTGAACTGAGGGCGCTGGCACCCATGGCGCGTCTGCCGCTGGTCTCGCTGGCCTTCCCTGCATTGAAGCAATTGCCGACGGGGCGTCAGCAGGTGCTGCTGGCCACGCTGGATGCGGTGGTCAATGCCGATGGCAAGGTCGATCTCAACGAGTACTGTCTTGCCCGTCTGGTGCGTCTGCAGTTGCTTGAAGCACAACAGCCGCGTCGGGCACCGGTCGATGGCGTGAAGAAGTTGCCGGCATGCCGGGCCAGCGTGACGCTGGTTTGCGCCATCGTTGCGGCAGGGGGCTGTTCGGATGAGGCGAACGCGCGCCGTGCCTGGCTGGTCGCGATGCAGAATGCCTTTCCAGGTGAGGCGATGAATTGGGTCCCGCCACCAGCCGCCTGGCAGCCGCCGTTCGAGCGTGCGCTGGACGATCTGGACGGCTTGCTGCCGATCGCCAAGGAGCTGGTGATCCAGAGCCTGCTGCTGGCTATTCGGGCCGATGGTCAGGTCAGTGTGGAGGAAGCCGAGTTGTTGCGGGTGATCTGCGCCAGCCTGCATTGCGCGGTACCGCCGACGTCTGCTGGTGAGCTGGGGTCGGAGGGAGTTAAGTAGCAACTTAACTCCCTCCGTCCCCTCTCAGATCCTCGCCCAGCATCAGCGCGCTTGCCCGCTCGGCAATCATGATGGTCGGCGCATTGGTATTGCCGCTGGGCAGGTTTGGCATCACCGAGGCATCGACCACGCGCAGCCCCTCGATGCCACGCACACGCAACTCACTATCGACCACGGCGTGATCGTCATGACCCATGCGGCAGCTGCCAACCGGGTGATAAACGGTCTCCGCCTTGCGCCGGATGAAGGCGGTGTACTCGGCATCCGTGGAGAGTCGCTGCTCGGGAAACACGGGCGCACCCCGATGGGGCGCAAACGCGGGCTGATCGAAGATATCGCGTGACACGCGCGCAGCTTCGATCATCATTTTCAGGTCATGGCCTTCCGCATCGCTCAGATAATTTGCGTGGATCGCGATCGGTTGCGCGGGGTTGGCGGAGTGCAGACGCAGTTGGCCACGGCTGCGCGGGTGCAGATAGCAGGCGTGCAGGGTGTAACCGTAGCCGGGCAGGCGGTGGCGGCCGTGATCATCCAGTAGTGCCGGCACGAAATGGAATTGCAGGTCGCAACGCTGGTCGGCAGCCATGCGGCTGCGCATGAAGCCGCCCGCCTCGGCGACATTGGAACTGCCCGGGCCATCGCGGTGACGCCACCAGCGCAGGCCGGCGGATAGTTCGTTGAGGTGGTCGTAGCTGAGCTTGCCCGGGTTGCCGTCAAGCGTGCAGATGTCCAGATGATCCTGCAGGTTTTCGCCAACGCCTTGTAGATCCGCTTCCACCGAAATACCGTGCTCACGCAGATGGTCGGCGGGGCCGAGCCCAGAGAGCATCAACAGCTGCGGCGTGTTGATGGCGCCGGCTGCGAGGATCACTTCGCCCGCTTCAATCCTTTCGCTGTCGTGGCGTCCACGTCGCAGTTGCACGCCGATGGCGCGACCCTGCTCGAGCAGCACCCGTTCAACGAGCACCTTGGTGCGCACAGGCAGGTTGGTTCGTCCGCGCGCGGGTTTCAGAAAGCCTGCTGCGGTCGAGCAGCGCGCGCCGTTGCGCTGGGTCACCTGATACAGGCCGAAGCCGGGTTGGGCGCTGCCGTTGAAGTCGTCGTTGCGTGGGTGTCCCGCGCTGCTCGCCGCATCGATCAATACCTGCGACAACACGTTGACGTAACGCAGGTCGGACACGCCAAGTTCGCCGCCGGTACCATGCAGAGCGCTGGCGCCCCGGCTGTTGTCTTCGCTGCGCAGGAAGTACGGCAGCACGTGGTTCCATGACCATCGCGGGTCGTTGGTGGCTGCGGCCCAGCGGTCGTAGTCGTCGGCAACGCCGCGGATGTAACACATCGCATTGATCGAGCTGGAGCCACCCAGTGTCTTGCCGCGCGGCCACCACAGTCGGCGCTGGTTGAGCGCCGGCTCCGGTTCCGTGTGGTAGTTCCAGTTGGTGCTTTGAATGTTGGCCAGTCGGGCAATGCCGGCTGGCATGTGGATCAGTGGATTCCAGTCGGTTGGGCCGGCTTCCAGCAGCAGTACGCGGGTGGCCGGATTGGCGCTGAGTCGATTGGCCAGCACGCAGCCGGCCGAGCCAGCACCCACAATGATGTAGTCATAGCGGTTCATCAATCGGTAGTCCTCGAAGTGCGAATCTGGCTGCGTGCTAGGCTTGCCGCGCCCCACGCTGGAAGTGCCAAGTGAGTCTGTACCGTCGAACCGTCGTGGCACAAGCTGCAGCGCCAATGCTTTCCGCACTGGCGTTCTTCTTCGTGATGACTTCGTATTACATCATCCGGCCGGTGCGAGACCAGCTCAGTGGCGCCGTGGGTTCGCAGTCGCTGCCACTGTTCTACGGTGCCGTGTTCGCCGTCATGCTGTTGATGACGCCGCTGTTTGGCGCACTGGTGTCGCGCTTTCCACGGCGACAATTGCTGGGCTGGAGCTACAGCTTTTTCATTGTCTGTCTGCTCGCCTTCGTGCCTGCGTTCATGGCGCAGGATCGTATCGGCGCGCGCGAGCTCGGCGTCGTGTTCTTTGTCTGGGTCAGCGTATTCAACCTGTTTGTGGTGTCGCTGTTCTGGAGCTTCATGGCCGACATCTTCAGCAGCGGTCAGGCGCGTCGGGTGTTTTCGCTGATTGCGCTCGGTGGCATGGCGGGTGCGATATTTGGTCCATTGGTGACCAAGCTGCTGGTGCACGTGATCGGCGTGGCGCCCTTGTTGATGGTCTCGGCGCTGTCGCTGGTCGCGTCGCTGTTGCTGCTGCTGCGTTTGTCGGCAGGTCATGATCAGCGGCCCGACAGTCAGGCTGACGAGGTCATCGGTGGTTCGTTGTGGGCCGGCGTCAAGCAGCTGTGGTCACAGCCGTTCCTGCGATACATGGCGTTGCTGATGTTGTTCGGCGACGGCATTGGCACGTTGGCCTATGCGCTGGTCGCCGATTATGCCAAAGCGCATTTTGCTGATGCCGTGGCGCGCACGGCGTTCTACAACAACCTGGATCTGGCTACCAATTTGCTCGGCGCAGTCCTGCAGCTCAGCCTGACGCCGTGGCTGCTGGTGCGCCGCGGTGCCGGCTGGGGGCTGGTGCTGCCCTCGCTGGTCAATCTGATCCTGCTGGCGGGGGTGGCGCTGATCGGCAGCGGCATGGTCTCGCTCTTCGGATACACCGTGCCGCTGCTGCTGGCGGTGATGCTGGTGATCACGCGCGGCTTCGCCTATGGCATGACCAAGCCGGCAGTGGATGCGCTGTACACGCGGGTGCCGCGCGAGACGCGCTACAAGGGCAAGAATTTCGTTGAGACCGCGGTGTGGCGTTTCGGCGACTTGGTGGTGACTAGCGCGGTGAGCTGGTTACGCATGCTCGGCTGGGGCGTCGGCGGGCTGGCACTGGCTGGCGCCGGCGTCGCGGCATTGGCCGCGGTCGTCGCTCGACGGGCGGGCTGGTCGCCGGACCTTGCGCCCGACGAGCACACGGCGGTGAAACCATCGCCCGTCAGCAACAGCTGACGCGCGCGGTGCCGGGCCAAGGACGCGCGTCGCAACGATCCGACGCTTCGTCAGCTGGTGATGTAGCGCTCCAGATGCTCGATCTGTTCGGCTTGCGCGTCGATCACCGCCTTGACCAGATCGCCAATCGAGATCATGCCGACCACCTTGTCACCCTCGACCACCGGCAGGTGGCGGATGCGGCTGTCGGTGCACAGGCGCATGCAATCAAACACGTCGGTTTCCGGCCCGACCGTCACCGGGGTGCCACTCATGATGTCGGACACGGCGGTTTGCGATGAAGAGCGACCCTGCAGGATCACCTTGCGTGCATAGTCGCGTTCGGACATTACCCCGACCAACTGTTCGCCGCGCATCACCAGCAATGCGCCGACGCGATGTTCGGCCATGTGCTTGATGGCCTCCAGCACGGGAGTTTCCGGTGCAACGCTGTAAATCGCATTGCCCTTGCCTTGCAGCAGATGTTTGACCTGACTCATGTGCGGGTCTCCCGTTCGGCCACGGGCGGGCCGTCTGCTTCCGAGTCTAGCGCCGCCTTGGCAGCGGCGTGTAGTGAAGTTGTGAAGCGAGGTTGGTCGGTACGGGCTGCGAATCAGTGGTGGGTGCCGGGCGGTTTTGCCGGAGCGCGACCCTCGATGTAGCCGGGTCCGCCCAATTGGACCATCTGTTGTTCGATCCAGTTGGTGCGGCGCTGCACATACGCGCTGGGACGATCCACGTGCATGCGTCGCGGGCTGGGCAACACTGCCGCCAGCCGTGCGGCTTGAGCCGGCCCCAGTCGTGCCGGGGGGACGTGGAAGTAGGCGTCGCTGGCAGCGCCAACGCCGTAGATGCCGTTGCCCAGCTCGGCGATATTCATGTACACCTCAAGAATCCGCTGCTTGGGCCAGGTCAGTTCGATCAGCACGGTGAAATAGGCTTCCAGCCCCTTGCGTACGAAGCTGCGGCCATTCCACAGAAAAAGATTCTTTGCGGTCTGCTGGCTAAGCGTGCTGGCACCGCGCAGGCGTTTGCCTTCGTCTGCGGCGTCGAGTGCGTTCTGGATCGAGTCGATGTCGAAGCCATGGTGATATGGAAACTTCTGGTCTTCGCCAGCCACCATGGCCAGCGGTACCCAGCTGGAAATCTGCTCCCACGGCACCCAATGCTGCTGCAAGTGGAAGTCCTTTTCGCCGTGCACCCACGCGCCCAACTGCCGTTCCAGCATGACCGCCGAGGTCCATGGCGGCACGAAACGCAGGATCAGCACCAGCAGCCAGCTGAGCGCCAGCCACCCGAGCAGCAGGATCGCGAAGGAACGTAGCAGGCGACGCAGCAGGGGAAGACTGAACAAGGGGCGCATGGGTGGCAGTATAAGGGCCGTTGTAGTGTCGTCGTTGTGACCCCATCTGATGCCACTGGACTGAAACGGAATCATCGACTGTGGAAAAGCTGCCTACCCAAGACGTGCTGCATCGGTTCCTGCTGGAGCGCGCTGGTGTGCGCGGAACCCTGGTCCGGCTGGGGCCGGCGTGGCGTGAGGTTGCCAGTCGCGCGGAGTATCCGGCGCCGCTGCATGCGTTGCTTGGCGAGGCGCTGGCCGCCAGCGCGCTGTTGACCGGCAACATCAAGCTTGATGGTGCGTTGTCGCTCGAGTTGAAAAGCACGGGTGCGTTGCGGTTGTTGTTTGCCGAGTGCAATGACCAGTCACAACTGCGCGGTCTGGCACGCTGGAATGCACCCCTGCCGACGCCGCTGGAGCTGGAGGCACTGCCCGATGCGATCATGGCCATCACCATCGGCAACGTGGAACGCGGCCAGCGCTATCAGGGGCTGGTCGAGCTGCAACACGCCGGGCTGGCCGCCTCGCTGGAAGACTATTTTATCCAGTCCGAGCAATTGCCGGCGCGTATCCTGCTGGCCGCTGATGGTGAGCATGCGGTCGGTTTGATGTTGCAGAAGATGCCCGGTGAGGGTGGCATTGATGCCGTGCACGACGAGGATGCCTGGGATCGTGTTGTCCACCTCACTGCCACGCTGGGCGTGGATGAGTTGCTGGCCAGCCCGCCGGAGGCATTGCTCTATCGCCTGTATCACGAGGAAACGGTGCGGCTATTCGAGCCGCGCGCACTGGCCTTTGGTTGCAGCTGCAGCCGCCAGCGGGTCGGGGCGATGCTGCGTTCGCTGGGTCGTGACGAAGTGGAAGCAGCCTTGCAGGCTCGCGACAACGAGATTGAAGTGATCTGCGAATTCTGCGCGCAGCGTTACCACTTCGATCGCATTGATGCCGAACACTTGCTCAGTGACGGTGCGGCACCCGCAGCACCGGATACAGCGCAATAAGGTGGCTTAGGCCAGCAGCACCGGATGGTCTGCCTTGATCCAGTGGCTGGCCGGTTGTGCCTGGGAAAACAGGAAGCCCTGGCCGTAGCGGCAGCCAATGCGCAACAGCGCCTGCCGTTGCGACTCTTCCTCGATGCCTTCGGCAATCACCTTCAAGCGCAGCGAGTCGGCCAGCACCTGAATGGCGCGCACCATCGCCAGCCCCTGGGTTTCGGATTCATCGGGTGGCAGTTCGATGATGAACGAACGGTCGATCTTCAGTGACTCGAATGGGTACTGGTGCAGGTAGCTGAGCGACGAATAGCCGGTACCGAAATCGTCCAGCGCAATGCCGACGCCCTGGCTTTGCAGGTTCTGCAGGATCTGCTTGACCTGGGTGGGGTTCTCCAGCAACGCGTGTTCGGTGACCTCAATGCGAATGCAGCGCGTGGGCACGGCGTACTGGTCGAACAAGGCCAGCAAACGGAGATCAAGGTCGGCCGAGCGGAAATGCCGGCCGGATACGTTGATGGTGATGAAACCTTCGGTGCCGATCAGGCGCACCGCTTGAGTGCATGCCTGCTCGAAAATCAGCCAGTCGATCGCTTCGGTGCAGCCGCATTCGTCGGCGACCAGCAGGAAGTCACCCGGCAGCAACAGGCCGCGCTTGGGGTGGTGCCAGCGCAGCAGCGCCTCAAAACCGATGATCCGTCCGTTCGACAGTTCCACGATCGGCTGGTAGAACGGCTCGAACTCGTTGCGGCTGATCGCATGGCGCAGGTCGCTTTCCATGTCCAGCAGCGACAGTGCCTCGCGGCGCAGGCGGTCGTCGAACATGGCTGCACGATGACGTCCACCGTCCTTCGCGTTGTACATCGCCGCATCGGCGTCGCGCAGCAGTTCTTCTGGCTGGCGATATTGCGGATTGGCGAGCGCGATGCCGATCGACGCCGAGGTGAAAATTTCCTTGGTGCCCAGTCGGAAGGGAACTTCCAGCTCGCGGATGATGCGTTCGGCGATTTGCATGGGCCGGGCGTTTTCCGCAATGCCTTCCAGCAACACGGCAAATTCATCGCCGCCAAGACGGGCCACCACGTCGCGTGTTTTCAGGCAGGCACGAATGCGACCTCCGACCTGGAACAACAAGTCGTCACCGACCAGATGGCCGACCGAATCATTGATCACCTTGAAGCGATCAAGGTCGATGAACAGCACGGCGAACTGTTCGGTCGAATTGGCGGCGTAACGCTGCATCGCATGTTCCAGACGCTGCAGCAGCAGGGTGCGATTCGGCAGCCCGGTCAGCGAGTCGTGCAGCGTTTCGTACTTGAGTCGTCGCTCGACCCGCTCGCGCTCGGCGATCTGCTCGCGCAGGTCGCGGTTGGCCAGCGCCAGTGCGCGGGTGCGTTCGGTGACGCGGCGCTCCAGTCCGGAGTAGGCCTGCTTCAGCGAGGTGGCTGCCTGCTTGCGTTGCAGCGCGTTGGCGATGTGGTAGCTGACGAAGGTCAGCAGTTCCTGGTCGCGTTCGTTGTAAGTGTGTTCCGGCGCATAGCTTTGCAGTGCGATCACGCCGGTTGCCTTGCCGTCCCAGATCAGCGGAACGCCGAGCCAGCACACGGACCTTGCACCGAAGTGACTGATCTCGCCCAGTGCGCTGAGCCGTTCGATCTCCGGCGGACCGGCGAGTAGCGGCTTGCCATGGCGCAGCACGTATTCGGTAGCGCCGCGGCCATGCGCACGCGGTGGGCGCGCCTTGTCCACGTCGTCCACCGAGTAGGGGAAGGTGAGGTGCCCGCTTTCCTCGTCCACCAGTGCGATGTAGAGATTGCGCGCGTACAGCAGGCCGCCGATGACTTCGTGCGTCGATGCGTAGAATTCGTCCAGGCTCTCTGCGCTATTCGCCAGTTCGGCGATGCGGAACAGCGCAGCCTGCAAGCGTTCGCCATGCTGCCGTTGGAGTACCTGCTGGCGCAGCACGCGGTTGGCCTCGCGCAGTGCCGCCGTGCGGTCCGTAACGCGTCGCGCCAACTCGATATGTGCTTCGCGACGTTCAATCGCCGTCTGCACGTGCTGGGCCACGTAATTGAGCAGTTCGAGATCGTGCTGCGAGTAGTGCGTGTCGGCACGGTAGCTCTGCATCACGATACCGCCCACCACATGTCCGGCACGCAACAGCGGTGCGCCCAGCCAATGCTCGCAACTGGGGCCGAGTGGCCTGTAACGCTCACCCAACTGTTGCTTCAACTCGTCGATGGAGCCCATCAGCGCCCGGCCTTCCTGCAAAAGACTCCAGGTCAGGCTGTACAGCATTTCGCTCAGCGGCAGACTCTGGTCTGGCGGCGGTGGATCGGTATCGACGATGTCGACGTAGTACGGAAAACGTACGGTGTCTGTCGCGGCGTCGTACAGCACGATGTAGAAATTTTCCGCATACATCAGGCTGCTGACGATGGCATGCAGCGCCCGCATCATCTCGGGCATGTCGTGTTCGGAGCCGGCCTGTTCGGCGATGGCGTAAAGCGCACGCTGCAGTCGCTCGGCCAGGGCCAGACGCGAAATGGCCTCGTACAAACGACTGGTCTCGGCAAGATGGCGCAGGCGGATGTCAGCCAGTCGACCCAGCCACTGCAACTGCTCGCGCATGACTTCGGAAGGTGGCTGGTCGGTCCACTCCAGGGTCAACGCGCGCGAGGCTTGCGGATCTTCGGCAAGATCCAGTTGATGGGTCAGCGCGGCCGGGCTGGGCTCCTGCCGCCGCCAGTGAAGGCGGCCCTGAACCCCGAAGTTGGTCAGGATCTGCTCGCACAGTTCCATCACGCTCGCGGCGTCGATCGCTTCGAACAGGCGTTCTACCGCCGTGTGAAGGGTCGCAACATCCCGCGCCACCACAGGTGACGACGAGTAACGGATCGTTGGAGTGGCGCTCATCGTGCTAAGGCTGTTTCCGGAACGGTCAGGCTGGACCGGTATGACACGCCTTTATATCGTGTAAGCCTGCATCCTAGCCAGCGGAACCGTTGAAACTTTGTTGTTGGACGCTGGTCGAACTTGCCGAAGAGCATTTTTGTGCGCGAGCGCTGCTTTTCAGGGTGTTAGTAAAACGTAAAACCGGATACACTCAACGCCCATCCCACCCTCGTGCAGTGAGCAACCGGTTCCTCGCCATGCGTCGCCTCTTTCCCCTCCTGCTGCTGTGTGCGTTGCCGCTTGGTGCGGCCGGCCAGTCTGTGGGTGGCGATCAGCAAATGACGGAAAGCTTGCTGGCACAGCCTGCAGCACCACAGGCCAGTTCCGGCACGGGTACGCTGACTCCGCTGTGGCGTAGCGCTGACGGTCATCTTTTCTCGCTGATGACTGACCGCAGCAGTGCTGCCGAAGCGATGGGCCGGCACGAGCCGCTTGCCTTGCGCGTGGTCGATGGCTCCAGTTTGACCAGCACGGGCGTGCAATATGGCTTGGGCCCGCGCCTGCAAGCACACGCTGAAGTCAGTGAGCTCTCGTGGGCCCATTCGGGTCAGCGCGTGCACGGCAGTGAAGTGGGCGCCACCTATGCGACAGGTCGTTACAGCGTGGGTGTCAGCGTGGGCACCAGCACCACGCCGAATGCCCGCAACGTCTTGCCGCGCGTGCTTCCGGGCGCGACGCCAGGGGTGAACGGCCTGACCAGTTTCGACAGCAGTGCGCAGCTCAACGCGAGTGGGCGACTGGCGCTGGACGGCAAGACCGGCATTGACCTCGGCGCCAGCGTGGGCCGTATCCATCTGCTGCCAGGCAATCTGCTGGGCGTCGATACGCTGGATCAAAAAGCATTGAGTTTCGGTGTCGATCACGGTCCGCTGAGCGGCGTGCTGACCGGTCGCACCATGCAGCCGCAGATGGCCATTCCCGGTGATCTCAATGCAGATCGCCGCTGGAACAGCATCGATCTTGGCGTGACCTGGCGTCTGCCTTGGAGCGGCTCGCTGAGTGTCGGCGCGCAGAACCTGTGGTCTTCCGGCACGGCGGTCAATACGCCCGCAGGGCCGGAGCCGGATCAGTCGCGTACGCCGTACGTGCAGTACCACCAGGATCTCTGAGCGACAGCCAGCGCCACGCGCATCGAAACAATAAAAACGCCGTCGCTTGTGCGACGGCGTTTTTGTTTGGGCGGGTTGGACGCAATTCGCCGTCCCGGCGCGTCTTCAGTCCTGCTTGCGTATACGCAGGTCGCCGCTGAAGGTCTCGATGCCGATCTTGCCCTGGCCCTTGCCCAGCTGCGTGTCGAGCGAGCTGCCGGGCCCGTGCTCGGGTTCGGTGGGCGTACCGAAATCGCTGTGCAGATTGCCGCTGAAGCTGCTTGCATGCAGGCGGGCATTGCTGTTGGCCGGTAGTTGAAGCTGCACATCGCCGCTCATGCTGTCGACATCGATGCTGCCGCCAGCGGTCAATCCGCCGTTCAACTGCACATTGCCCGAGACAGTGCTCAGCGTGAGTTTCTGCCACGGCCCACCACTGGCCTGGATGCGGCCGGAAACAGTCTGCAGCTCGACCTGACTGCCCAGTGCGGGAGCGAGGATGTCGCCGCTTACACTTTGCAGGTTAGCCTTGTCCGCCTGTCCGGCCTGCTCGATCCCGCCGCTCACGCTATCCACCGAGAGCGACGGTGTGCGGGCATTGATGCGCGCCCTGCCACTGACCGTGTTGACCTCGATGGCACCGCCGTCCATGCCGTCAATCACCAGCGGCGCGCTGACCACGTCGACCTCAAGCGAGGCGGCCTTGGGTACATGCAACTCCAGTGTGGTGGGGCCCATCCGGCTATTGCTGCCCCAATTGAGCCAGTGCGAGCTGCCTTGCGCCTCGACCTTGATCTCCAGGTGGTCGTTGCTGCCGGTGATCGCCAATGGCTTGGTGCCGTCACCAAGGCGGCCGCTGACCTGCACTTCATTGCGGTCCCAGGCGATCACGTTCACCGAGCCGGCGACATTGCTGATGCTGATTCGGGCGGTGGCACTGGCGTCGTGACGCAACTGGATCGGTGTGTCGGCGAGGGCCTGGCTGATGCATAGGCATAGCAGGAGCGGAAGATAGCGGGTGATTTTCATGCGTATTCCTTCAGATCTCAGCCGGGCTGACTGGCCAGTTGGCGAAGTTGCTTTTGCTGTTGCTCGGTGCGGCCCAGCAGTCGTTGCAGGGCCGCAGAATCCGGTGCTTGTTGAAGTGCCAGCAAGAGTTCCATGCGCGCCGCATCCAGCTCGATCGCGGCACCACTGAAGCGGGGGTCGGCCGGCTTCCACGGCCCTGTGTTGGCGGCAATGCTGCTCGATGTCAGGGGTGACGGGCCGCGCATGACATGCCAGCCGACACCCAGAGCCAGCAGCAACGAGGCAGCCACGCCTGCACCGGCCAGCCAGCGCCGCCGGGCTCGCCGATGCCGGTCGCCTGCCGCTACGTCACGGCTTTTCGGCTGATCGAGTGCCGCGTCGATCGCGTGCCAGAGATCCCGTGGCGGAGCAACTGGCTGGCGTAGGCGGCGCATCTGCAGACGCCATTCAAATTCATTCATGCCGCTTCTCCCAATACCTTGCGCAGCAAACCGCGTGCGCGATGCAACTGTGCTTTCGAAGTGCCGACCGCCATGCCCAGTTCAAGGCTGATCTCTTCGTGCTTCCAGCCTTCAATGTCATGCAAGACCAGCACGGCGCGGGCGCGCGGCGGCAGCATGCTGATGGCGTGTGCCAGTTCCTCGCGTTCGGCGGCGCAAAAGGGCATCGCACCGATGTCCGGCATCTGCTCGTCGTCCAGCATGCTCACCGGGTCGGCGCCACGGGCACGGATATCCATCAGTGCCACGTTGACCGCGAGTCGGTACAGCCAAGTGCCGAAGGCGCTTTCATGGCGAAATCCGGGCAGCTTCTGCCAGGCGCGCACGAAGGCTTCCTGGGTCAGGTCTTCGGCGCGGGCATGGTCGTAACCCGCCAGTCGAAAGACTGCGCCATGCACGCGGCCACTGTGCAGGTGATACAACCGCTGAAACGCTTGCCGGTCGCCGGCTGCGGCGGCGCGCACGTCGTCGCTGTCGAGGTTTCCCGCTGACGCAGGCGACATGGAGTTTCCGGTGGCGGGGCAGGTGGCGATCATCTTGCCAGCTTGGATGCGCCGTCGTGCGAAAGGGTTTGAAGCATCGCGGGTCGCCGTGCTGGCGACCCGCGATGGGCGGTACTCAGGAGGCTGCGGCGCTGCGTGCCGGCTGTTCGGCGTCGACCAGTGCCTTGGCGACGCGTTGCTGTTCCCGCTGCAGGCGTTCGGGCAGGCGCGGCGCAAAGCTGGCGAGGTAGTCGCCGATGGCGGTCAGTTCGGTCTGCCAGCCGGCGTTGTCGACTTGCAGCAGTTCATCCAGTTGGGCGCGATCCAGCTTGAGGCCGGCCAGATTCAACTCGCCTTCCGCTGGCAGGATACCGATGGGCGTCTGTTCGCCGCTGACGCGACCGTCGGCGCGGTTGATCATCCATTCCAGCACGCGCAGGTTTTCGCCGAAGCCCGGCCACAGGAATTTGCCGTCTGCGCCCTTGCGGAACCAGTTGACGTGGAAGACCTTGGGCAGCTTCGCGGCGGGCTGATCGAACGACAGCCAGTGGGCGAAATAGTCACCGTAGTGATAGCCGCAGAACGGTTTCATCGCCATCGAGTCACGGCGCAGCACGCCGACCGCGCCGGTGGCCGCCGCCGTGGTTTCCGAACCCATCGCGGCGCCCATCAGCACGCCATGAGTCCAGTCACGCGCTTCCATCACCAGCGGCAACAGCGAAGGGCGACGGCCACCGAACACGATGGCGCTGATCGGCACGCCCTGCGCGGCCTCGGCCATTTCCGACCAGGTGGGGCACTGCTGCGCGCTGACCGTGAAGCGCGAATTGGGATGCGCCGCCGGGCCGTTGGCCGGGTCGTACGGACGCCCCTGCCAATCGGTGACCGGTGTGCCGGGCAGGCCTTCCCACCACGGCTGGTTATCGGCGGTGACGGCGACGTTGGTGAAAATGGTGTCGTGCGAGATGCTCTTCAGCGCGTTCGGGTTGGTGTTGTTACTGGTGCCCGGTGCCACGCCGAAGAAGCCGGCCTCCGGGTTGATCGCATAGAGACGTCCATCTGCACCGGGGCGCATCCAGCAGATGTCGTCGCCAACCGTCCAGACTTTCCAGCCGTCCTGACGATAGGCTTCCGGCGGAATCAGCATCGCCAGGTTGGTCTTGCCGCAGGCCGACGGGAAGGCCGCGGCGATGTAATGCTTTTCACCCTGCGGGTTTTCGATGCCGACGATCAGCATGTGCTCGGCCAGCCAGCCTTCCGTGCGCGCCTGGTTGCTGGCGATGCGCAGCGCATGGCATTTCTTGCCGAGCAGCGCATTGCCGCCGTAACCCGAGCCGTAGGACTTGATCGACAACTCGGCCGGGAAATGCATGATCCAGCGCCGCTCGGGGTCGAGCTCACCCTTGGAGTGCAGGCCCTTTACGAAGCTGCCTTCGTGTTCGATCCGCGCCTGCGCGGCGGCGCCCATGCGGGTCATGATCTTCATGTTGGCGACGACGTACGGGCTGTCGGTAATTTCAACGCCGCAGCGCGACAGCGGTGAGTCGATCGGGCCCATGCAGTACGGGATCACGTACATGGTTCGCCCGGCCATGCAGCCGTCAAACAGCGCATCGATCTTGGCGTGCGCCTCGGCCGGGTCCATCCAGTGATTGTTCGGACCGGCGTCGTCCCGGTTCGGATGGCAGACCAGGGTGAGATGCTCGACGCGGGCCACGTCGGTGGGATGCGAGCGATGCAGGTAGCAGCCTGGATGAGTCAGCTGGTTCAATTCGATCAGTGTGCCGTCGGCCAGCATCTGCTGTACCAGGGACTGATATTCGGCATCCGAGCCGTCGCACCAATGAATGCTTGCAGGGCGGGTAAGGGCGGCAACTTCATCGACCCACTGCGCGAGCGCTTCCAGCTTGCTGGTCATCGTGTCCTCGTGATGTTTTTTGAAAAAGTGATCGGAAACGGTAGTTTGCGATCACTGGTATTGCAAGGTTTGACGCAACAAAAAACGGCGCCGAATGGCGCCGTTCAAGGGTTTGCGGGGGCGCTGTCTCAAGCTGGAATCAGCACCGCGATCATGTGTTCGACATAGGCGTCGAACTCTTCCAGATTCAACCGTGGCAGCCCCAGCGTGAAGTTGAGCTGCAGGAAACCGACATAGGCGGCATACGTCAGCCGTGCCCGGTTCAATGCTTGCGGCGGCGGCAGGCCGGACTCGCGATACGCGGTGGTGAGGAATTCCATGCGTCGCTGCGATACCCGGGCAATCACCGGCACCACCTGTGGATGATCCAGTGCCTTCAACAGCGCGGCATAGACCCGATGCGGCTGCAACTCGTGGGCCACTCGACGGAACAGCTCGGGCAGGCGTTCGCGCGGATCGCTGATCTGCTCGATCTGGCCAAGCACTTCGCGCTCGCCGTACTGCTCCCAGCGCTCCAGCGCCGCAAGCAACAAGGCTTCGCGAGTGCGGAAATGCCAATAGAAGCTGCCCTTGGTCACGCCGAGCTGGCGGGCCAGTGCTTCAACGGCCAACGCGCCCACGCCCTGTTCGGCGATCAGCTGCAGGGCGGCGAGTTCCCAATCTTCGGCCGATAGCCGGGTGCGTTCTGGCTTGCTGCTTACATTCATGTCCGTATGGTAGCCAGACAGCATGCATTTGTAATGCATGCACTGTCGTGGGTCGGGCGGATACAAGCGCCAGCGGCGATGCTGCCGGTACAGGCGGCGAGGTTGACGAGGTTCGTCGGAGCAATCCATACTCCTACGTATGGTCGTTCATCCATTCCCCGCCACCTGCACTCGTTTCGAAGTCGCCGATCTGACGCTGGCGATGGAGACGCGTCACGCCCACGGTGCCCCCGGCTTGTTGTTCGCGCACGGCTTCGGCCAGACCCGCCACGCCTGGAATGGCGCGGCGTCAGCATTGGCGGATGCCGGCTGCCGTTGCGTGACGTTCGACAGCCGTGGTCATGGCGAGAGTGATCGGCTGGTCGGTGCTGGCGGCTACCACATGGATCAGTTCGCCGACGACCTGCGCCGCGTCGCCGCCGCCCAGCCGCAACTGCCGATTCTGGTGGGTGCTTCGATGGGCGGTCTGCTCGGCATGGTGCTGGCCGGGGAAACACATCCCGCGCCGTTTCGTGCGCTGGTGCTGGTCGACATCACGCCACGCTGGGAAACCGCCGGGGTAGAACGCATCCTCGCTTTCATGCAGGCGCATCCGGACGGCTTCGACAGTTATGCCGACGCGGCCGAGCAGATCGCCGCCTATCTGCCGCAACGACGCGAACGCAAGAGCGAGCAGCAATTGCGCCCGTTGCTGCGCGAAGGCATTGATGGCCGACTGCGCTGGCACTGGGACCCTGCCTTGCTGGCCGGCGACCTGGTGCAGGAAAGCGAGCGCTACCAGCCGCGCCTGCAGGCGGCAGCGACGAAGATCGACGTGCCCGTGCTGCTGCTGTCCGGTGCACGCAGCGATGTCGTGTCGCGCGCCACCGTCGACGAATTTCTGCAGCTGGTGCCGCATGCCATACATATCGAGCTGCCGCACGCCACCCACATGGTGGCTGGTGACGCGAATGATGCTTTCACACGCGAAGTCGTGCGCTTCGTGCAGAGTCTGGATTCACTCCCCGTCGACCGGCCGACTGCCGGCGGCGTTTCATCGCAATGAGGTGTTGAGATGTCCGTGCTACTGACCTTGCTGGCGGCGTTGATTGCCACCGGCGCCTGCGCCTACCACCGCACCAGCCTGCGTACCTGGGCGCTCGTCACCATCATCGCCACGCTGGTGGTGGGGTTGCTGGCTCATGCGCCGTGGACCATGGCGATCCTGTTGATCATCGAACTGCTGATTGCGGTGCCGCTGCTGCTGGTGGACTTCCGTCGCAGCCAGATCAGCGCGCCCTTGCTGAAAATGTTCGCCAAGGTCACGCCGAAGTTGTCGGAGACCGAGCAGACCGCGCTGGAGGCTGGCACGGTCGGCTTCGAAGGCGAGCTGTTTTCCGGCAAGCCGGACTGGCACGAGCTGCTCAAGCAGCCGAAGCCCGAGTTGAGTGTGGAAGAGCAGGCCTTCATGGACGGCCCGGTCGAACAACTTTGCGCGATGATCGATGACTGGCAGATCACCCACGAGCTGGCCGACTTGCCACCGAACGTGTGGGAGTTCATCAAGAAGAACCGCTTCTTCGGCATGATCATTCCCAAGCAGTACGGCGGCCTGCAGTTCTCCGCGCTGGCGCATTCGGCGGTGCTGCAGAAACTCAACAGCATGTCGGCGACAGTGGCCTCGACGGTGGCCGTGCCGAACTCGCTCGGACCCGCCGAACTACTGCTGCATTACGGCAGCGACGAACAGAAGAATCACTACTTGCCGCGGCTGGCCGTGGGCGAGGAAATTCCCTGCTTCGCGCTGACCGGACCGTATGCCGGTTCGGACGCCACCTCGATTCCCGACACCGGTATTGTTTGCAAGCAGATCGTGGATGGCGTGGAGACGCTGGGCATCAGGCTCAACTTCGACAAGCGCTACATCACGCTGGCACCGGTCGCCACGGTGGTCGGTCTGGCCTTCCGCATGTTCGATCCGCAGCATCTGCTCGGTGACAAGGAAGACCTCGGCATCACCCTCGCGCTGTTGCCGCGCTCGACACCGGGGCTGGAGATCGGTCGTCGCCACTTCCCGTTGAACGTGCCGTTCCAGAATGGGCCGGTGCGCGGGAAAGATATTTTCGCGCCGCTGTCGGTGCTGATCGGTGGCCCGCACATGGCCGGTCACGGCTGGCGCATGCTGGTCGAATGCCTGTCGGTGGGGCGCGCGATCTCGCTGCCGTCCAATGCCACTGGCGGTATGCGCGCCTCCGCGCTGGCCACCGGTGCGTATGCCCGCATGCGAAAGCAGTTCGGTCTGGCGGTTGCCCGTTTCGAAGGCGTCGAGGAAGCGTTGGCGCGCATTGGCGGCCTGACCTACGCCACCGCGGCGTTGTCGCGTGCGACAGCGGCCGCCGTTGATCGCGGCGAGAAGCCCGCGGTGCCGTCCGCCATCGCCAAGTACCACGCCACTGAATGGGCGCGACAGATCGCCAGCGATACCATGGATGTGCACGGCGGCAAGGCGGTGCAACTCGGGCCAAGCAACTACGCCGGGCGTGGCTGGTCGGCGGTGCCGATCGCGATTACCGTGGAAGGCGCGAACATCATGACGCGCAGCCTGATGATCTTCGGTCAGGGCGCCATTCGCTGCCATCCGTATGTACTGAAGGAAATGCAGGCACTGTCGATCACGGATCGCGACGAGCAGTTGAAAGTTTTCGATCGCTTGCTGTTCAACCATATCGGCTTCGGCATCTCCAATGCGGTGCGCAGCCTGGCCATGGGCCTGAGCGGTGCCAGCATCGGTGAAACCGCGGGTGACGCCTATACGCGTCGCTACTACCGCAAGCTGGATCGCTACTCGGCCGCGCTGGCGTTGTGTGCCGATGTGTTCATGGGCGTGCTTGGCGGCAAGTTGAAGTTCAAGGAAAAGTTGTCTGCGCGCCTGGGTGACGTGCTGAGCTATCTGTACATCGCCAGCAGCATGCTCAAGCAATACGAAGACAATGGCCGGCCGGAGGCGGATCGACCGTTCCTGGCCTGGGGTTTCCACCAGTGCATGTGGCTGATCCAGAACGCGCTGGATGGTGCCATTCGCAACTTTCCGGTGCGCCCGGTGGCGTGGTTGTTGCGCGCGCTGGTGTTTCCGCTGGGCCGTCGCGAAGTGCCGCCGTCGGATCGCCTGGGGCGTCGGGTTGCCGCGCTGCTCACGGCACCGAACGAAGCGCTCGATCGTCTCACCGAATGGGTTTACACCACGCCCACGCCAAACAACACGATCGGTCGCATGAAGGCGCTGTTGCCCGACGTGATCGCGGCCGAGCCGGTGGATCGCAAGTTCGGCAAGGCGCTGAAGTCCGGCCAGTTCAAGTCGCACGACTATCTGGAGCAGCTCGTCGAAGCCCAGCAGGCTGGGCTGATCTCGGAGGCCGAGGCTGACTTGTTGCGCCGGGTGCGCGAGGGCGTGTTCGAGTTCATCTCGGTGGACGATTTCGATACCGACGAATTGCGTGCGTTCAAGATTCGTCCGGTCAACTCCGCCGGGGACTAATCGCTTCGATCATGCCGCCACCGCTTCCCGGTGGCGGCATCCGTTTCATTGGGTCGCCAGCACGCAGCGATTCTTGCCGTCGCGTTTGGCTTCGTACATGGCGCGATCTGCCGCGTGAATCAGCTGCTCATCGGCATCGCCAAGTCCGCTCGGTGCATACGCGGCGATACCGATGCTGCCGCTGACGTGCACCTCGATCAGCTCGCCGTTGACGCGTAGATGGCAGGGTTCGGCGAGGGTTTCGCAGAGGGTCTGGCACAAGCGCAGGGCTACTTGCGGGTCGTCGATTTCTTCGAGGATCAACGCGAACTCATCGCCGCCCAGTCGCGCCACGGTATCGTTGCCGCGCAGCTGCTGGGTCAGACGCTTGGAAATTTCCTGCAGCAGCGCGTCACCGGTGGCATGACCGTGGTTGTCGTTGACGCCCTTGAAGCCGTCGATGTCGATGTAGGCCAGTGCAAAGCGGTTCTGGTGACGATTGGCGCGCTGGATTGCACCGTGCAGGCGGTCGTAGAACAGCACGCGATTGGGCAGGCCGGTCAGCGCATCGTGGCTGGCCTGATGACGCACCATTTCTTCCACCAGCTTGCGTTCGGCAATCTCGCGTTTCAGGGCTTCGTTGCGCTCTGCCAGTTCGCTCATGGCTTCACTCAGCTTCATGCGCGCCGAGTGCAGTTCCAGGAATACACGAACCTTGGCCTGCAGGATCACGTCGTTGATCGGCTTGGCGATGTAGTCGACGGCGCCGGAGTGATAGCCCTTGAGCCGGTTCATGTCGTCAACATAGGCGGCCGTGACGAAGATGATCGGCGTCTCGTTGAAGTGCTCGGCTTCGCCAAGCAGGCTGGCGACCTCGAAGCCATCCATGTCAGGCATGTTGACATCGAGCAGGATCAGGGCGAATTGGTGATCCAGGCATAACGCCAGCGCCTGGTTGCCGCTGCTGGCCTCGATCAGCTCCGCGCCGCTACGCGCCAGCAGACGGCGCATTGCCACGAGGTTGGCCGGCGTGTCGTCAACGATGAGAATTTTTGCTGTCATCCGCCTCGCCACCCTTCGCCCAGTTGCTGTTTTGGCCAGCTACCCTAGCTGATAAGCGCCTCTGCTGGCGTGAAGCCCGGCGTGCTTGGCCGCGCATTGCCGCTGGAAATTTCAGGACTCCACTTTAGGCAACCAGGTGCGAATGACGGCGGCGAGCTTGTCGATGTTGATGGGTTTGGACAGGTAGTCATTGGCACCCATCTCGATGCATTTCTCCCGGTCGCCGGCCATCGCCTTGGCGGTTACCGCGATGATCGGCAAGCTGGCGAACTCGGCGCGTTGGCGAATCGCCTTGATCGTCGCGTAACCGTCCATCCCCGGCATCATGATATCCATCAGCACGACGGCGGGGCGCGCTTCGTCGTCCAGCGCCTTGAGTGCCTTGTAGCCGTCTTGCGCCATGCTTACCTGCATGCCCCAGCTACGCAGCACCTTGGACAGGGCGAACAGGTTGCGCATGTCATCGTCCACCAGCAGTGCGCGCTGGCCAGTCAGCGAAATCTGTGATGCTCGGCCGCTGCCCGGTACCGCCGCCGGTTTGTGCACGTCCTGCAGGAACGCAGCCACTTCGTGCAGCAGGCGCTCGCTTGAGCGTGCGCCCTTGTGCACGATCGCCTCGGCATATTTGCGCAGCTTGGCTTCTTCCCCGGCGTCGAGATCACGGGCGGAATACACCACTACCGGCGGGATGGTTTCCATGGTCACCGACAGGTGTTCCATCAATTGCAGCCCTGACATGCCGGGCAAGCCAAGGTCCAGCACCACGCAGTCGTATTCCTGGCTGATGATCTTTGGCAGCGCGTCTTCGGCACAGTTGGCCTCGTCCACCTCGACATGGTGGGCGCGCAAGGCCATGCGAATGGCCTTGCGCGAACTGGCATCGTCTTCCACCACCAGCAGTCGCCGTTGCTTGCCTTCGCCGAAGCGCAACAACCGATCCAGCGCGGTGCCAATGGATTCACGGCTCACCGGCTTGGTCAGGAAACCGATCGCGCCTCGCTTCATGCCGCGACTGCGCGAGTCACTGACCGACACAAAATGTACTGGAATGCCGCGGGTGGCCGGGTCGGCCTTGAGTCGATCCAGCACGGTCCAGCCATCCATCACGGGCAGCGCGATATCCAGCAAAATGCCAGCGGGGTGATATTGGTGCGCCAGCCGCAAGCCGCTTTCACCGTCCGTCGCCGCGAGCGCGCGATAGCCTTTGCGATGGATCATGTCGATCAGAATGCGCACGAAGGCTGGGTCATCTTCGACGACGAGAATAATGACCTGACCCGGCTGCAGCGTGTTGCGATCGTCTTCGATGCTTGCGGCGCGCAGTGATGTCGGCACACGCGGCAGGCTCAGCACGCTGGCGGCATCGTCTTCCTCGTCCATCGCGGAAGATATGGCGGGCGGTGTTTCCGGTAACAGCAGGATGAAGCGGCTGCCCCGACCGGCTTCACTTTGAAGTACCACGTCACCGCCGAGCAGTTGCGCCATGCGACGTGAAATAGTCAGACCCAGTCCGGTTCCACCGAACTGACGGCTGGTGCCTGCATCAACCTGCTCGAACGCGTTGAAGACGCGCTCCAGCTTGTCCTGTGGAATACCGATGCCAGTGTCGGTGACGCTGATCGCAATGAGTGGCTGCTCACCCAGCGCCGCGGGAATGTTCAGCTCAGCCGGTGCGCGGCCGATGTGCAAGCTCACTGATCCGGCGACAGTGAACTTGAATGCGTTGCTGAGCAGGTTGTTGGTGATCTGTTCCACCCGGTTGCCGTCGGTGGCCAGCGTGGCGGGTAGTCCGGGCTCGATGGACAGGTTGAACGCCAGTCGCTTGTTGTGGGCAACGTGCACGAAGTTCCGTTGCAGGCGTTTGCCCAGTTCCGTGAGTACGAGCTCCTCGATCATCAGCTCCATCTTGCCCGCTTCGACCTTGGACAGATCCAGGATGTCGTTGATCAGGTTCAGCAAGCTGTTGCCGGCATCGTGGATGATCTGCGCCGATTCGATCTGTTCCTCATCGAGGTTGCCGGTTTCGTTGTCCGCAAGACTGCGCGACAGAATCAGCAGGCTGTTCAGCGGGGTACGCAATTCGTGCGACATGTTGGCGAGGAACTCTGACTTGTACTGGCTGGCGCGCGCCAGTTCGCTGGCCTTTTCCTCGGTTTCGCGCTGCAGGTCCTCCATGACATGCTTGTGCCGGTTCAGGCTTTCAGTCTTCTCGCGCAGCTCCTCATTGGATGAACGAAGTTCCTCCTTGCTGGCCATCAGGCGCTTTGACTGCTCCTCCAGTTCGGCTGTCTTCGCCATCAGCGTCTCGTTGCTTTCGTGCAACACCTCCTTTTGTTGGCGCATGACCAGCTCGGATACACGCAGTTCGTCGGCCTGCTCGCGTGTCTGGATCAACAAGTCCTGGGTATGCACCGCCTGGTTGAGGTTTTCCATGGCCAGCGCCACGATCGGCAGCAACTCGTCCAGCAGTGACTGTTGCAGCGCGGTCAGCGGCGCAAAGCTGGCCAGCTCCAGCACACCGATCAGCGCGTCGCGATAGAGCAATGGCAGGATCGCGACATGCCGTGGCGTGGCCTCACCGGAACCGGAATCGATGTGCAGGTAGTCGGCTGGCACATCAGTCAAGATGATCGGCTTGCGCTCCGTTGCACACTGGCCGACCAGGCCTTCGCCCGGCATGTACTGTTCAGCCGAACGATTGCTCAGGCGCAGTCCGTAGCTGCCCAACAGGTCCAGCCGTTGGCGCTCCTTGTCGTAGGCATAGAACAGGCCAATGCCGGCATTGCACAGCGGCACCAGTTCGCTGATCAGTCCTTGTGCAAATTCCTTGTGGGATGAGGTTTGCAGCAAGGTCTGGGCAATATCCGACACGTTGGCGCGGATCCATGTGCGTCCCTCGGTGTCCAGCGACATCTGCTTGAACACCCGCAGCGCCCGCGCGATCTCGCCGACTTCGTCGCGGCGATTCGGTTGGCGTATTTCGAAGTCGTGATCGTGGTTGGACAGCCGCGTCATCTGGTCGGTGAGTCGGCGCAGGGGTCGGATGACCAGCGACGAGGTGAGTCGGATGACGAAGATGCCGAGCAGAATGCCCAGCAGGATGGTCAACGCGTTGATCGCCTTGGTTCGGCTCAGGTTGGTATCGAGTGCATGGTTGCGCTCGGCCAGCAGACGGTTTTCCTCCACAACCATCTGGTCCAGCACCGCCGACAAGTCTTCGATGCGGGCCGTGCGCTGCGTCAGAAAATTCTTCTGGATCTGCTGCCGCTGCCAATCGGCTTTGGGATCGTTCGGATTCCATTGCTGCAATGGCAGCACGGCCCGTTCGATAATCTCGTGCTGCCAGCTCGTGGCCAGCGATGCCACGCTATCCGTTCGGATCTGCTGCAGCGGGTTGTCGACCAGCAGCGGGCGCAATTCGGCAATGCGCAGATCCATATCATGCGCGGACGTCCTAAATGTATTGAGTTCGGCGGCGGATCCCGTCAACACAAAACCACGCGCGGCAACCTGGCTGGTCTGTGCCGCCCGGCGCACGCTGCTGATCTGCAACAACACCCGATAGGTATGGCTGGCCCAGTGCCGGGTATTTTCCTGCGTCTGCAAAGAGCTAAGGATGACCAGATTGGCAGTCAGGAACAGCCCCAGCAACAGGCCGATGGCCAACATCACCTTGCGTTGCAGGGGCTGGTCGGCCAGCCACGAACTCGTCCTGTCGCGGGTGGCAGGTTTTAAGGTGTCGGTGGGGGCCATGACGGTATCCGATGCCAGCGAGAGTCGGACGCCGGTTGGCGACCGTACCGGCAGGGTAACCGCTGTGTCGAAGAAACCGAAGTCCGCCCAGGGCGAGTAGTTCAGCCGTGGCCAGCTGCTGGCGGTGCGGGGCTGGCGGTAAAGGTCGCAGGGTCAGCGCGTGGTGGCTGTCGCTCAGCGCTGCCGGCGGAACGGAACGATGGTGCCCCGGCGCAGCGCAATGACGATCAGCCCCACCGTGCACAGCGAGCACAGTGCCAGCGCAATTACCGAAGCTTCTGCACCGAACACGCCGCCGCTCAGCCAGTCCGGTCCGCTACGGGTTGAAACCAGCCAGCCCTCCGCATCGGTACCGGAAACCGGAATGCCGTAGATGGTGCCCTGGGCGAAGTTCCACGCCGCATGCAGACCCATGCACAGCGGCAGCGAGCGGGTCACGTGATACAGCATGCCGAACAGCAGGCCAGCCTCGATCGCGATGGCCGCCGAACTCCACAGCGTGGCACCGGGGTTACCCAGATGCACGGCGCCAAAGAACAACGCCGAAATCAGCAGCGCCACCCACGTGCCCAGACCTTCTTCGACCATGCGAAACAACACGCCGCGGAACATGATTTCCTCGCCGATGCCAGCGCCCAATCCCACCACCAGCAAGGCTGGCAGCCAAGGCGCATTCGGGTTGCTGCCGGTCACGTGGTAGCTGCCGAGCAGGTACAAGACCCCAACGACGGTGCTGAAAAGAACCAATCCAAACGCGATGCCCAGCAACCCCTGCGGGATCAGCGTGACTGGCGCCAGCTCGGTGATGCGACGGCGCTCCAGCCATTTCACCAGGATCAAGTAGGCAAACAGCGGAATCAATGCACGAGCCACAAACTGCGCGACGGCTTGTTGCAGCGGTGGCGATGCCTTGCCCCAGCCAAGCAGGTGCAGCGCCCCACCCATGACAAAGCTCAGCGCAACGAATAGCGCAATGAAGATTGCGATGCGCGCCCCGGCCGAATACAGCAACCAGCGTTTCCATGCAGGCACGTCGGTGGGCGCGGCAAAAGCTACGGAAGGCTGCGACATGTGCTGGATTTCCCCTGGGTGATTCACCGCAGGTTAGCGGTCATTGGCCGCGCTGCCCAGTGATCGTTGTCATGCCGCTGCGCCGTGCTTAAACGTCGACCGAAGCCGCATGCTCACGCGTGTTGGCAAAACGTACCTGCGGCCAGCGCTCCTGCGCCAATTGCAGGTTGACCCGGGTCGGCGCGATGTAGACCAGTTCGCCAGCACCATCGATGGCCAGGTTCATCGCGTTCTTCTCGCGGAACTCGTCCATCTTCTTGTCGTCGTCGCAATGCACCCAGCGCGCGGTGCTGACGGTGACCGGCTCGAAGCTGGCGTCCACGTTGTATTCGTCCTTCAGCCGGTAGGCGACCACTTCGAACTGCAGCACGCCTACCGCGCCCAGGATCAGGTCGTTCGACATCAGCGGACGGAAGAACTGCGTCGCGCCTTCCTCGGACAGTTGCGCCAGGCCTTTTTGCAGCGCCTTCATCTTCAGCGGATCGCGCAGACGGGCGCGGCGGAACAGTTCGGGCGCGAAGTTCGGAATGCCGGTGAAGCGCACCAACTCACCTTCGGTGAAGGTGTCGCCGATGGTGATGGTGCCGTGGTTGTGCAGGCCGATCACGTCGCCGGGATAAGCCGTCTCGACGATCTCGCGGTCGCTGGCCATGAAGGTCAGCGCATTGGCGATGCGCACTTCCTTGCCGGTGCGCGTCTGCATCATTTTCATGCCAGCGTTGTAGGTACCCGAGCAGACGCGCATGAAGGCCACGCGGTCGCGATGCGCCGGGTCCATGTTGGCCTGGATCTTGAACACGAAGCCGGAAAGCTTTTCTTCCTCCGGCTGGATCTCGCGGGTGGTGGTGTCGCGCGGTTGCGGCGACGGCGCATGCTTGACGAAGAAGTCCAGCAGCAGCTGCACGCCAAAGCTGTTCACCGCCGAGCCAAAGAACACCGGCGTCTGCTTGCCGGCGAGGTAGGCGTCGATGTCGAACGACGGCGCGGCGCCCTGCACCAGCTCCAGTTCCTCGCGCAGTTCGCGCATGGCTTCCTCGCCAATGCGCTCCAGCAAACCGGGTGCATCGAGACCCTTGAAGATGGTCGAGTCCTGCCGCGTGAAATTCTTGCCGGCCTCAAAGATGTGTACCTCGTCCAACGCCAGGTGATACACGCCCTTGAGTCGCTTGCCCATGCCGATCGGCCAGGTCAGCGGGGCGCAGGCGATGCCCAGCACCGACTCCACTTCGTCCAGCAGTTCGATGGGCGAGCGACCCTCGCGGTCGAGCTTGTTGATGAAGGTCATGATTGGCGTGTCGCGCAGCCGGCAGACTTCCATCAGCTTGATCGTGCGTTCCTCCACGCCCTTGGCGCAGTCGATCACCATCAGCGCCGAGTCGACCGCGGTCAGCACGCGATAAGTGTCCTCGGAGAAGTCTGCATGTCCCGGCGTGTCGAGCAGGTTGACGATCTTGCCGTCGTACGGGAACTGCATCACCGACGAAGTCACCGAAATGCCGCGCTCCTTTTCCAGCGCCATCCAGTCCGAGGTGGCACTGCGCGACGTCTTGCGGCTCTTCACCGAGCCGGCCATCTGGATCGCACCACCAAACAACAGCAGCTTTTCGGTCAGCGTCGTCTTGCCCGCGTCAGGATGGCTGACGATGGCGAAAGTGCGACGGCGACGGGTTTCCTGGAGATGGCTGGACATGAAGGCAAATCAGTGGGGACGCGAACCGATAATTGTAGCGTGGAATGGGTTGGGGCCCGCTCCGGTGCCATGCTAGCCTTTGTGCCCGTTGCGCCAGCTCGGCCGCAAAGGTAAGCGCATGAATCCCATCTCCATCCTGCTGCTCGGCTTCGCCATGTCCACCGACGCGTTCGCTGCAGCGATCGGCAAGGGCGCGGCGATGACCCGACCCCGGTTGAGTCAGGCGCTGCGCGTGGGCTTGATTTTCGGCGTCATCGAGGCGATCACGCCAGTCGTCGGCTGGCTGCTGGGCAAGGGCGCTTCGCGTTACATCGAAGCCTGGGACCACTGGATTGCGTTCGGCCTGCTGCTGGTGCTCGGCCTGCACATGATCTGGAACGGTCTGAAGCCAGAGTCGGACGAGCCGGTCGACGAGGCGAAGAAGCACGGCTTCGTGGCTCTCGCACTCACCGGACTGTCCACCAGCATCGACGCACTGGCGGTCGGCGTGGGTCTGGCCTTCGTCGATACGCCGATTGTCGTAGTTTCCGCCGTGATCGGGCTTTGCACGTTCAGCATGGTTACGTTGGGGGTGATGCTGGGCCGGGCGCTGGGGGCGATGGTTGGGAAGCGGGCCGAGATGATCGGCGGGGTGATCCTGATTGGCGTGGGGGCGGCGATTCTTTACGAGCATTTGTCGGTGTGAGAGCGATGGGCCGTTCGGGAATGCAGCCGAGTCCGAGTGACTCAAGTCCTGTCAGGCTAGGCTCGCGCAAACCCGCTGGTGAAAAGCCAGCAGGTATCGTGAGCCTTTGGGTTGATAACGTAATCAACTCCGCTCGCTTGGAATGGTTGAGTCAAATGGGAGTTGGAGGGTGGCATGAATAGATTCAGCTACGCTGCAGTTTATGCAATCTTCTCTGTCGCAAGTTTTGGCTGCTCTGGTCAGACAGGCGGGAGTGCCGACGGTCATGTTTTCAAGAATGGATATGGTGATGAAATTGTCATCACTGCGAATGACGTCACTATCTCAGGAAGACACTATCCGGCGAAGAATTGTTCTACCGCCAGTATGAGCTGTGTGAAATTTGGTTCCTCGTTCGCCATCATTGCTCCGTTGGCGTGCGACCAGTCCTATCCATATGATTGGCACACTAAGGAAGTGCATTCAGTGTTCATGGCCCCTACGCCGCATAATCCTTACCGTGTACTTATGAGTACGACATATGGTGGTCTGGTAGCTTTCATCTATGAAGGTCGGCGGGGCGTGACGCAGCTGTACTACGATCCCTCAATTCGCATAGGGATAAAGGCCGTATGGCAAAATTTGGATTCCTTCGATCCCGCTCGTATTCAATACAGCAAAGTTCACGGTGGGAAATTATTTCCATGTCAGTCGAAGAAGGAGGGTTGAGCGCGTCCTCAGTTGGCAAATGAGTCAGGCTCATCTGTTGCATCGGTTGCTTTCCTTCTGGAAGGTCGTGGCCAACTTGAATGCTCGAGTGGATCTATCGAGAGGCTCACCCCGCGTACACCTACTTCGCCAGCTTCGTCAGCAAGCTGTGCCAGAAATCCAGCGCCGCCGGCACTTCCGACGCCAGCAGCTTCTCGTTGAGGCCGTGCGCGAAGCTGTCGCCGGGTTTGCCAAAGTTGGGTGACACGCCGTAGCTGGGAACGCCGGCATTGCGGAAGTACAGGCTGTCGGATGCGCCGGCGGACATGCCGGGCACCACGTCCACCCCGGGATAGCGCTCGTGCACGGTGGCGGTGACGGCGGCGACGATGTCGGCGCGCAGCGGTGAGGGCGGGCTTTGCACCGGCGGGGGCGGCTGCACGGTGATCTTCACGGTCGGGTCCGCCACCACCTTGGTCAGCGTGGCCTCGATCGAGTCGATGCTGACGCCGGGGAAGATGCGGCAGTTGATGTTGGCGGTGGCGCGCTGCGGCAGCGCGTTGAGCGCGTGGCCACCATCGAGCATGGTTGCCACGCAGGTGGTGCGTAGCTGGCCGACATAGGCGGGATCGGCGGAGATGACGGCGGCGGCGCCAGCGTCGTTCGGGTTGGCGCTGAACTTCAGCATCGCCCGGGCAAGCGGGCCGCTGCTGTGTTCGCCGACGGCTTTCAGCGAGGCGAGCGTGATATCGCTGTGCTGCACCGGAAACGCGTAGCCCGCCACATGATCGAGTGCCGTCGCCAGCCGGTAGATCGCGTTATCCGGCGTCGGTTCGCTGGAGTGGCCGCCGGGCGAGGTGACGGTGAGCAGGAAGTCTGCGTAGGTCTTCTCGGCGGCCTGGATTTCGTAGACCACCGGTTTCAGCTGGTCGTCATAGGTGCCGCCGCCAGCGTCCGCGTTGAGCAGAAATTCGGCGTCGTGATAGCGTGCGGCCAGCACGCGGGTCGAAGCCATCTCGGTTTCTTCGTCCCCGGAAAACACCAGGATCATTTCATGGCCGGGCACGAAACCTTCGCGCTTGAAACGCATCATGGTGGCCACCAGCGCGATCGCATCGGTCTTCATGTCGGCGGTGCCGCGACCGTAGATATAGCCGTTCTCCTCGATCAGCTTGAACGGGTCGCGAGTCCAGTCTTTCGAGTTGGCGGCGACCACGTCCATATGCGCTGACAGCAGGATCGGTTTGCCCTTGCCGCTGCCGCGGTAATGCGCGACCAGCGCGGCGGTGTGGCCGACCGGGATGATCTCGATATCCGACTTGGCAAAGCCCGCCGATTCAAGCTTGTCGGCGAGGTATTGCGCGAATGCAGGCACCTGATCCTGGCCTTCCACCGTTTGCGTGGCGATGGCATGACGCAGCATGTCCATGGTTTCTGGCAGCAGTTGCGCGGTGGTTTCGCTTGCGGCGGGTGGTGCATGGCCGATGGCGAGGGCGAGACAGCTAGCCAGCACAGCGTGACGCATGGACATCCGATCTCTCCCAGGCAATGGCGGATCGCTCAGAGTAGCCACGAATTGCCGTGCGCGGATAGTGTCGCTAGCGCGTGTGGAGAGATTCTTTCAACGTCGAAGAGAGGCTGCGGGCTGGGCGACGTTCGAGAACGGCAGCGCTCAGCGCGCTGCCTTGGCGATCGCTTGCAAGCTGACCATCCGGTCATGGCGCTTCCCGGCCGTGCGCTGCAAACACACGCAGAACTCGCCGCCCGCGCCTGTCGGGCCATCGATGATGCCCAATTCAAGCAGGCCCAGCTCGCGCAAATCGTCGATCACCAGGCGGAAGCTCTCGGGCGTGAAGTGCCAGTTGTGTACGTCGATGTATTCCTTGCCGTCCTGAGCATGGCGCCAGGCGCCAACAACCCCTTCCATGTCGTGCATGCGCCGCAGCGGCCCCGGTGCGCCGCGATGCCACGCGAGCACACGCTGCCAACCCTTGCTGACAGCGTTGGCGTGATGATCGAACACCCGCCCGGGTGAGGGCAGGGTTCGGCCCTGATGATGGGCGTCCAGCACATCGCCGGTGGAGCTCCGACTCTGGAAGTGATCGAAGCAGTAGCGCATGTCCGGCACGACCAGGATCAACCGGCCTGCTTCGCTTAGCAGGGTTTGACATTCGACCAGAAACGCCACCAGATCCGGTGTGTGTTCGATGACGTGACTGGCAATGATCCAGTCATACCAGCCACGCCGGCCGAGCGTTTCGGACAGCGGTTCGCCTTGCCACACAAAGTCCACGTCCTCGATGTTGCCGAGGTTGACCCCGGCGTCCCGGTACTTCGCGCGCAGCGCCGGAGCATCGGCGTGATCCAGGATGTCGACGTTATAGCCATCGGCCTTGCGTGCCAGCGGATTGAAGCTGGGCCCGATCTCCAGGCCTGGAGCCTCTCTGGATGCATAGCGGGTAACAAAACGCTGTCGCAGCGAAGGACGTCGCAACAGCTGCCGAACGATGCCGCCGAGGCCCTCGCGCATCCACAGGGCATACAGTCGATGTTGGCGGGTCAACGTCATAAGCCCTTTGCTCAATGTGGATGAGGCGCAAGCGTGAGCTTGGTTCGCGGCTACTTTGACGAGCTGACCGCAGCTTGGCAAATGACGGCGCAGACTTCCTCGGAATGATCGACGCTCATGCTGAAGTTGGCGCGGCCACGAGTGGCCAAGCGTGGGCTCTAGCAGGACGCCGGAAGCGGCGACTTGCTCAAGCGCGTTTGCCTGTCGCAGTCGGCGATGTCCGGGCGCTGATCGCTGGAATGACGGTCGGGCGAGATGACCATTACCCGTGCGCTGAATATCGCGTTCCTGTCATGGTCGCTGTATCGGGAGAGCTTTGGCGCAGCGAGCAGCTCTGATCAGCCAATCCGGAAATGCCCTCATTCAGGCAAAACGCTTCCATCCGGGGGATCGAGAAAGCGGTACCCCACGCCTGGCTCCGTCTTCAGCCAGCGTGGTGCGCCGGGATCGTCGGCCAGTTTCTGGCGCAAGCGGCCCATCACGATGCGCAAATAGTGCGTGTCCTGCACATGCGTCGCGCCCCATACCTCGCGCAGCAGTTGTTGCTGACTGACCACCCGGCCTGCGTGGCGAAGCAGCAAGGCGAGCACGGCGTATTCCTTGCGGGTCAGGGCGACCTCGTTCCCATCGAGGCGGACTTCGCGGCGCACCAGGTCGATCAGCAGATGGCCGTCGTCGTATAGCGGCGGCACATCGGCGAGACCGGTGACCGGATGGTGGCGCAGCAGTGCACGCAGACGCGCCATCAGCTCCTGCATGCCGAACGGCTTGGTCACGTAATCATTGGCGCCGTTGTCCAGCGCGCGCACCTTTTCGCTCTCGGCGCTGCGCACGGACAGCATCAACACCGGCACCGTGCTCCACTGGCGCAGCTCGGCAAGTACTTCGTGGCCTTCGCGATCGGGCAGGCCGAGATCGAGGATGACCAGGTCCGGCGATTGCGTGGCGGCCAGCGCAAGACCTTCGGCGGCGTTGGCGGCCTGCAGCACGTGGTAGCCCTCGGCGCGCAGCCCGATATCGAGGAAGCGACGAATCTGCATCTCGTCGTCGATCACCAGCACGCGTGGTGCGGAGTTGTTCAAGCGCTCGTCTCCGGTGGTGGTGGCAACGGCAACGTGATGCGGATGATGGTGCCGCCATCCTCGCCCGGCAAGGCTTCCACGCTGCCGCCGTGGGCGCCAATCATGCCGCGGCAGATCGACAGGCCCAGCCCGGTGCCCTTGTTGCCGCGGTCGCCGCGCGAGACCGAGTAGAACATGTCGAAGATGCGCGCACGTTCGTCCGGCGGAATACCCGGGCCGTGATCAATCACCTCGATCAGCAGTTGTTCGCCTACCACGTTCACCGTGACTCGCACGGCTCCGTCGGGTGGCGAAAAATGGGCGGCGTTTTCCAGCACGTTGAACAGTGCTTGCTCGATCAGTGCGGGATGCACGTAGAGCAGCACGGTGTCGTGCGGAAGCTCGGTCTGCAGGATCAGCTCGGGGAAGAAGCGGCGCAGCCGGTCGGTCGCAGCCACCACCACTTCAGTGGCATCGACCCAGTCGCGGTGCAGCTTCAAGGTGCCGTGGCCGAGCCGGGTCATGTCCAGCAGGTTCTGGATATAGCGGTCCAGCCGCTGCCCCTCGTGCAGAATCGCCTGCAGCAGTTGTTGCTGTTCGTCGTGCGGCAGTTGTGCCTGATACATCGCCAGCGTGTCGGCAGCACCGATCATCGATGCCAGCGGCGAACGCAGGTCGTGCGAGACGGATGAGAGCAGCGCATTGCGCAGGCGTTCGGTTTCGCCCTGCACGCGGGCTTGTTCCAGTTCCTCCGCCAGCCGGGTGCGCTCCAGCGCCAGCGCGATGTCCTGGGTCATCGCCAGCGCCAGCTCGCGCCGATCGGTATCCGGTTCGATCGAACTTGCCCGTTCGAACACCATCTCGCCGTGGTCGTGGGTGCCGATGATCAACGGGATGACCCACTGGTCGTCGCGATCGCTGCTCGGCTCAAGCGAGCTGGCGGAGTCAGCTGAAGCTGGTTCGACCGTTCGCATGGACACCGTTACGCCGGCCGCTCTGGTCAGCGCGAGTGCGCCAATCTCGCGAATCGCGGCTGCGTCGGCAGCGGCTGCCAGCTGTTTGCCCAGCTGCAACAGCGTGCGCGCGCGCAACTGCGCAATCCGCAGCGAAGCGACCTGGCTGGAAAGCCGAGTCGCCATGCGGCTGCAAACCAGCGCGACGATCAGGAACAGCACAATCGCCAGCACGTCGTCGGCGTTGGCAATCGCCAGCGTATGCCGGGGTCGGGTGAAAAAGAAATTGTCGCCGAGGAAACACAGTACGGCCGTATAGACGGCTACTGCCATGCGCTTTCGTACCGCGACTGCGAGAACCGCGGTCAACAGGATCAGTGACAGGTTGGCGATTGACAGGTAGCGGTCGGCGATGAAGGCGACCGCGAAGGCGGTCAGCGTGACTGCCGTGGCAAACAGATAGTCGGCCACGGGAGATCCGTGCATGCGGTACGGTACCTGCTCACCCATGCGGTGAAGGCTCCGGTCGTTGGGCTGGTGGCAGATGGCAACGCTCAGTTTGTTTCATATCTCCACTTCCGAGCCCAGCTCGATGCGTCGATTGCCAGGAATCTGGAAGAACGCCGTCGCGGACAGCGCATTGTGCGCCATGAAGGCGAACAGACGGTCACGCCACGCCGCCATGCCGTGGGCATGCCGCCCGGCGACCACGGTCTCGCGCGACAGGAAGAAGGTGGTATCCATCATGTCGAACGGCAGGCCGCCTGCACCGCATTGCGCCAGCCGCAACGGTACGTTCGGGTCCTCGCTGAAACCGAAGCGCAGGCGCAGCCGGGTGAAGCCTTCGCCCAGATCGGTCCACTCCAGTCGCTCAGAAGGTTCGGCCTGCGGGGTGTCCAGCGTCTCCACCGTCAGCAGTACGTTGCGTTCGTGCAGCACCTTGTTGTGCTTGAGGTTGTGCAGCAGCGAGCTGGGGATCGCGTCGGCATTGGCGGTAAGGAAAACCGCCGTACCCGCCACGCGTACCAGCGGGAAATCCGCCAGGTTACGAATGAACGGTGCCAACGCCAGCCCGCTTTGCTGGATTTCGCGTACCACCAGTTCGCGCCCGCGGCGCCAGGTGGTCATCACCACGAACACGCACAAGCCCAGCGCCAGCGGAAACCAGCCGCCGTGTTCCACCTTGATCAGGTTGGCGCTGAAGAAGGCGAGGTCCACGGTGAGCAGGCAGGCACCGGTGGCAATTACGGCGGGCAAGCGCCAGCCCCACTGGTAACGCGCCACCACCAGCGCGAGCAAGGTGGTGCTCACCATCGTGCCGGTGACGGCGATGCCATACGCCGCGCCAAGGTTGTCCGACGAGCGGAAGCCGAGCACCGCCCCCAGAATCAGGATCAACAGCAACCAGTTGATCCACGGCACGTAGATCTGCCCGGCCACGTCGTGTGACGTGTGCTCCACCCGCATGCGCGGCATGTAGCCCAGTTGCATCGCTTCGCGAGTCATCGAGAACGCGCCGGAGATCACCGCCTGCGATGCGATCACTGCAGCGGCCGTAGCCAGTGCGATCATCGGGTAGAGCATGACGCGTGGCACCAGGTGATAGAACGGGTTGGCCACGGCAGCGGGATCGTGCAGAATCAGCGCACCCTGACCGAAGTAGTTCAGCACCAGCGCCGGCAACACGAAATTGAACCACGCCAGCTGAATCGGCCGCTTGCCGAAGTGCCCCATGTCCGCATACAGCGCCTCGGTGCCGGTAACGGCGAGCACCACCGCGCCCAGCGCAAAGAACGCTTCGGCGCGATTGCGCAGGAAGAAGTTGACGCCATAGCTGGGGCTGAGCGCCCACAGGACTTCCGGGTGACGTGCGATACCCAGCACACCCAGTCCGGCGATGCCGAGAAACCAGATCACGCAGACCGGGCCGAATACCGCGCCGATGCGTTGCGTGCCGTGTTTCTGCAGCCAGAACAGTGCGATGACCACGCCGATCGTGATCGGCACCACCCAGCGCTCAAGCGCAGGTGTGGCCACCTTCAAGCCCTCCACCGCCGACAGCACCGACATGGCCGGTGTGATCACCCCGTCACCATAAAACAGCGCCGCGCCAAACAGGCCAAGCACGATCAGGCTCATGCGCAGGTGCGGCGCCTTGCGCGCGCTGCGCTGGGCCAGCGCCAGCAAGGCCATGATGCCGCCTTCGCCGCGGTTGTCCGCCCGCATGATGAAAAGCACGTATTTGATCGACACCACGATGATCAGCGACCAGAACACCAGGCTCAGCGCACCCAGCACATTGGCTGGCGTCGCCGGCACGCCGTGCTCACCGAACACTTCCTTGAGCGTATACAGCGGGCTGGTACCGATGTCGCCGTAGACCACGCCCACGGCACCGAGTGCCAGCGCCGCCAGTCGTGGTGATGGCCTGTCCGTATTCATCGCGGCAGGCCTGAGATGGTGGATGCGCCCGCCGACATGGCAAGGTGCATCGCCAGCGCGACTGCGCCGGAGAAGGGTGTGTTGAAGAACATGGCGCATACCGGGAATGAATCAGCTGCGCATTCTGGGTATCACGCCGTAATGGCGGCGTAGCAGCATGGCGGCGCGGCATAAAATTGTCGTAAAAAAATGTGCCAGTGCTGCCATCGGGTAGGGTGTCGCCGTCGCGTGGCGGTCGACCGAGTGGTCCTGGACCAGCCCCGCGTTGCCGCCATGACGCCCAGGCACCAAGTGGCGGCAAACGCCAGCCCTTTCCGCCACCGTCGCAGCATCGTTTCAGGGTCGCCAGCACGCGGACCGTTTTCGGATTCGTGCCTGAGGTCTTTGCGACCTGAGCCGAGCAGACTGGCCAGTAACGATGACCGATAGAGTCGACTGACCGAGCGCGGCGCCAAGGGCTCCCGATCACCGCATCACGCGACTCTCTCCCTACCGGACGTTGAAGCCTTCAACGTCCAGCCAGCCTGCGACGGCCTGCACGAGCTTGAGGTTTTTACGTCCGGGATTTTGCTGCCGGCGATGTACCGTCGCTGCAAACGTCGTGTCGGCAGCCGTCACTGGCCTGCCGACACGGTGCGAACTTCGTTATTGCCGCGCCACTCCTCGCCTGCGCGCCGACGAACGGTGAGCCAGTCGGTAGAGCGCCGGCAGCACCAGCAGCGTGAGCAAGGTCGACGAGAGGATGCCGCCGATCACCACGGTCGCCAGCGGCCGCTGTACTTCGGCGCCGGTGCCCACGTTCAGCGCCATCGGGATGAAGCCGAGCGAGGCAACCAGTGCCGTCATCAGCACCGGCCGCAGCCGGGTCAGCGCGCCTTCGACGATCGCCTGATCCAGCTCGCGACCTTCGTCGCGCAGCTGACGGATGAAGGACACCAGCACCACGCCGTTGAGTACCGCCACGCCGGACAGCGCGATGAAGCCCACGCCGGCGGTAATCGACAGCGGAATATCGCGCAGCCACAGTGCGGCCACGCCTCCGGTCAACGCCAACGGCACGCCGCTGAAGACCACCAGCGCGTCCTTGCCCGAGCCAAACGCCAGAAACAGCAGTCCGAGGATCGCCAGCAGCGCCACCGGCACCACGATTTGCAGACGCTGACTGGCGGAAATCAGTTGCTGGAAGGTGCCGCCATAGTCGACCCAGTAGCCTTCAGGCAGCGTCACTTCCGCCGCAACGGCGCTCTGTACATCCTGCACGAATGAGCCCAGGTCACGACCGCGCACGTTGGCGGTGATCACCACCCGCCGCTTGCCGCTTTCACGGCTGATCTGGTTGGGGCCCGGTGCCACCGCGATGTGCGCGACCTCGCCCAACGGAACGGTCGACGGTGGCGCCGTGGTTCGCTCGCCCGTGGCCATGGCGGGTGTGGGCAACGGGATCGGCAGCGCGGTCAGGCCTTCCAGGTCGGTGCGCTGCGTCTCGGGCAGGCGCACCACGATATCGATGCGTCGATCGCCCTCGAATATCCTGCCGGCCGCTCGTCCGCCCATGGCGATGCCCACGGTGTCCTGCAGGTCGGCCATCGACAAGCCGTATCGCGCCAGCGCCTCGCGATCGCCTTCGATGGTCAACATCGGCAGTCCGGTGGTTTGTTCGAGTTTGACGTCGGCCGCACCGGCAATCCTTTCGGTGATGCGCTCGACCTGCTCGCCCAGCGTATTCAGTTGCTCCATGTCATCGCCGAACACCTTGATCGCCACCTCGGCGCGCACGCCGGCGATCAGCTCGTTCATGCGCATCTGCACCGGCTGCGTGAACTCATAGTTGTTGCCCGGGATGGCGCGCACCGCGGTGTCCAATTCGCGGATCAGCTCCGCCTTGGGCTTGCGTGGATCCGGCCAGTCCTTGCGCTCCTTCATCATGATGAAGGTGTCGGCGACCGAGGGCGGCATCGGATCGGTTGCCACCTCGGCGGTACCAATCTTGGCGAACACCCGTTCAACCTCGGGAAACTGCTTGATGCGCGCTTCCAGGTGCTGCTGCATGCCGATGGCCTGCGTCAGGCTGGTACCGGGAATGCGCAGCGCGTGTAGCGCGATGTCGCCTTCGTCGAGGTCGGGAATGAACTCGCTGCCCAGGCGCGGCACCAGCAGCCCCGCCGCCACCACCAGAATGGCTGCGGCAACTACTACTGCCACCCGCCACGCCATGACCCGGCTCAGCAGCGGCGAGTAGACACGCCGCAGCCCGCGCATGACGCGGTTTTCCTCCTCGGCCACCCGGCCGGTGACGAACAGCGCGACCGCTGCTGGCACGAAGGTCAGCGACAGCACCATCGCCGCACCCAAGGCGATCACCACGGTGAAGGCCATCGGATGAAACATCTTTCCCTCCACCCCCGACAGGCTGAAGATTGGCACGTACACCACCGCGATGATCAGCATGCCGAACAGGCTCGGCTTGATCACCTCGGCCGTGGCGCTGGCGGTGAGGTCGAAGCGTTCCTTGCGATTGAGCAGGCGGCCAAGGCGATGCTGCGCTTCGCCAAGTCGACGCAGGCAGTTCTCCACGATGATCACCGCCCCGTCCACGATCAAGCCGAAGTCCAGCGCACCCAGGCTCATCAGGTTGCCGGAGATATTCCGGTTCACCATGCCGGTGATCGTCATCAGCATGGTCAACGGAATCACGGCTGCCGTAATCAACGCGGCGCGCAGATTTCCCAGTAGCAGAAACAGCACCGCGATCACCAGCAGCGCACCTTCGACCAGGTTCTTTTGCACCGTGTCGATCGCCCGATCCACCAGTTGCGTGCGATCGTAGACCGTTCGCGCCATGACACCCTTCGGCAACTGCTTGTTGATCTCCGCCAGCTTGGTGCCGACGCGCTGGGCCACCACGCGACTGTTTTCACCGATCAGCATGAAGACGGTGCCGAGTACCGCTTCCTGGCCGTTCTCGGTGGCGGCGCCGGTGCGAAGTTCCGAACCTTCGGCCACCGTGGCCACGTCCTGCACGCGCAGGGTGACGCCTTCACGACGCGCGATCACGGTGTTGCGCAAGCCTTCCATGCCGGTGATCTGACCCGGCACGCGAATCAGGTATTGCTCGCCAAAACGCTCGATGTAACCGGCGCCGATATTGGCGTTGTTGCGCTCGATCGCCGCCTGAACATCGCTGAGCGTCAGGTGATAAGCGGCCAGTTTGGTGGTGTCGGGGGTGACGTGGAATTGGCGCACATAGCCGCCCACCGTGTTCACCTCGGTGACCCCAGCGAGATTGCGCAACTGCGGCCGGATCACCCAATCCTGCAGCGAGCGCAGGTCGGTCGGCGACCACGGCTGGCCATCGGCGCGGCGCGCGTCCGACTTGGCCTCGACCGTGTACATGAAGATTTCGCCCAGCCCGGTCGCCACCGGGCCCAACGCGGGTTGGATGCCTGTGGGCAACTGACTGCCGGCTTCCTTGAGTCGTTCGGAGACCTGCTGGCGGGCGAAATAAATGTCGGTGCCGTCTTCGAACACGGCGGTCACTTGCGACAGGCCGTAGCGCGCGATCGAGCGGGTGGACTCCAGCCGAGGCAGCCCCGCCAGCGCGGTTTCCACCGGATAACTCAGGCGCTGCTCCGCTTCGAGCGGCGAGTAGCCGGCGGCCTCGATGTTGACCTGCACCTGCACATTGGTGATGTCAGGCACCGCATCAATCGGTAGCCGGCCGTAGTTCCAGATGCCCAGCGCCCCCAGCGCGAAGGCCAGAATCAGTACCAGACCGCGATGGGCAATCGCGGCGCGAACCAGTCGTTCGAGCATGGCGTTGTCCTCTAGTGGTCGTGGCTGGCGCCGGACTTTTCGATGTCCGCGCGGATCAGGAAGCTTTGCTCGGTCACGTAAGTCGTGCCGGGTTTGAGCCCATCGAGCACTTCCACCGACTGGCCATCGCGCGCGCCCAACTCCAGCATGCGCACCTCGTAGGTTTCGCCGACCTGGGCAAACACCACGGGGAAGTCGCGAAAGCGCTGCAGGCCGGAAATCGCCACCGCCAGCGGCACCCGCCGCTCGGCCACCGTCACTTCGCCGACCACCGGCATGCCCGGTCGCCACGCTGCGTTGGGGTTGGCCAGACGCGCCCGCGCCACCACACTCAGCCCCGCGTTGCTCACCGGAACCAGCGCATCGATCGTGGTCTGCACGGCTTCACCGCCCGAGGCCGAACGCACCCGCACCGGTTGCCCGGGTTTCAGGCGATCGGCGGCGCTGCCAACGGCATGCAGCTCCACCCAGACCGAGGAGAGATCGGCGATTTCGAACAACGGCGTATCTCCCGCGACATCGCCGGCATGGGTGTTTCGCGCGAGTACGACACCATCCAGCGGTGACGCGACCGCGTACGCGCGCATGCTGTCGTTGCCCTCGACCGTCGCCAGCGTCTGCCCGCGTTTGACGTGATCGCCGAGGTTCACCGGCACGCTGCGCACGATGCCGGGGAAGCGCGCGCGCACCTGTGCAAAGCGGCTGCGATCCATCGCCACTTGTCCCATCAGCGGCAGCGTGTCGCGGATCGTGGCCGGCCCGGCCTTGGCGACTTTGATGCCCGAAGCGGTTGCCGTGGCCGCGGGAATCACCACCCGACCTTCGTACGAGGCGTAAGTCCAATGATGCGTTTTGCCGGCGTGGGTGGCGCTGACGGTGACGTCGAACGAGTGCGGTTCGACCACGCTGCTGGTGGCGATCAGTGCGTCTTTCTCGGCACGAAATGCAAAGCGATTGACCTCACCGTCCAGCCGCGTGACTTCTACAGAAGTCTGCACCGCCTGCGCCGGCAACGGCCTGTCGTTCTGATACGCATAGAGGCGGAACTGCGGCGGCACGCCGGTCTCGTAGACGGTCACTTCCAGCGCAAAAGCGCCGTCGCGCAGCAGGCGACCATTGTGCGGGCCACGCTCGAAGTCGGCGGCTGCGGACGCCTGTTCGGAAGCGGACGCTGGGTCAGACGTGCGCTTGCCGCACGCGGTCAGGCTGAGCAAAAGCAGCAGCACGCCAAACGTGCGCAGGGTGATGAGAGGCTTCATGGGGTAACTCCGGTGGTGGCCGTCATCCGTTCAATCTCGGCCAGCAGGGTGTGATAGCGCAGTGCGGCGTCGATCTGCGCGGTACGAAGATCAAGCAGGGTGCGTTGCGCTTGCGCCAGCGAGACAAAGCTGAAGCGGCCGGCAGCGAAGCCCTTGCGGGTGAGTGCCAGCGCCGATTCCGCCTTGGGAATCATTCGGTCGCGATGCGCTTCGAACGCCGTACGTGCATGCAGCAGCTCTTGATACACCGTGAACAACTGTTGACGCCGCTCCGTGGCAGAAGCCTCGGCCTGCGCCTGCAACGCGTTCGTTTCCGCCTGGGCCTGCGCCGCGCTGAGCGCAGATCGGCGCGCGCTGCCCAGCGGAATCGTGACCCCGGCAATCAGCGCGGTGTCATGGGAGATACCCATACGCCGAACGCCGACGTGCGCCGTGATATCCGGCCGAGACATCGCTGACGCCAAGCGCTCGCGCGCCTGCGAGGTACGCGCATCGAGGACCAGCGCACGCTGGGCAGGATTGTCCGCCAGCCGGGCGACGAATTGCTCGAAGGCCGGTACCGCCGGCAGCGTAAACAGGTCACCGCTGGCCGCGGCAAAATCAGCTTCCTCGGCGCCCCACAGCGCGGCCAGCGACACCCGCGCCGCGGCCAGCTCATGCTCGGCATGTTCGACTTCGATGTCCGCCTGTTCCTGCCGGATCTGCATCAGCGCCAGATCCGACTCGGGGCTGCGGCCGACGGTGACCCAGTGAGCCACCGTGGCGGTCAGTTCGCGTGCCAGCGCCAGGTCCCGGGCGGCGACCTCGATCCGCGCCTGGTCGGCCAGCACTTCGACAAAGCGCATGGTCGTTTCGGTGGCCAGCGTCAGGCGCGTCTGGTCGAGCCCCAGCCGGGATCGAGCAACCTCGGCAGCGCCGACCGCTCGACGCGCATCAAGCTTGCCGCCCAGCTCAATCACACGCCCGAGTCGCAGCGTGGTCTCGCTGCCCTGCAGGCCTGCATACGGCCCGGTACCGCCGGCATTCTCGATGTCGGCGCCGACCGTCCACGCCGGCGCCAGGCCGGTCAGCTCAGCGCGACGCTCGGTGCCGATAATCGTTTGATTGGCCGCACGCAGGGCGGCATTCGTCGTCAGGCTGCGTTGTACCGCCTGCGACAGTGATAACGCCTGGCCATAGGCCACGGGCGTTGCAAAGCTTCCTGCCAGCAGCAGGAAACCGATACAGCGTAAAGAAGGCACGCAATTCTCCCATCGAACCATGAAGCAACGATTACCGACCGCGATACGGCCGTTGAAAACGTTGGTTCAGGCGATGGGAGGACGGTGCAGCGTGGCGAGGTGGACCTCGCAGGGCGAGGAAATTTGTCCCGGCGGGCAGCGCTGTGATCGCAGCACGTTTACCGCAACACTCATCAACGCCGATGGCAGCAGGGAAGAAAATGTGCCGATGAAATGGCCGTGCAGATGCGTGCTGCCCGGGGTGGGCTCCGTAGCGTCGCTGGCATCACTATCCTGAATATCCAGCGTGTGAGCGTCAAACGCCACCACCGAAAGGGCGGCGTGCTCTGCCGTGTGGGCATGCACGATCCATCGCGGCATCCCCGCCGCAATGACGCTCAGCAGCACCCACGCCATGGCCCAACGCATGACTGCGCCGTGGCGCTGTTGCTGGTGGCGGAGGATACGCAGAAAAGGCATGCGGGGGAGACTGCCCAACTCAAGCCGGAAACGCAATATTGCGAACGGGCATCAAGGGTGGTCGTGCTGGTGGTGGATGTCTGGATAGTGCGGATGGCTATGCGTCAACGGCGTGTGGGTGTGCTCGTGCGTATGCGGTTCGCTGCCGTCGCCATCATGCGCGTGCTGGTGGTGCTCGTCGTGCACGTGGCGGTGGCTATGCGTCATCGGTGCATGGGTATGCAGGTGCTCATGGCGTTCGGTCAGGTGCAGCCATACGCCTGCGCCCATCAATGCGGTCGCCAGCCAGAACATGGGTGAGGCGTGATCGCCGAACGCAAGGATCGCGATAGCTGCGCCCATGAACGGGGCGGTCGAGAAATACGCGCCCGTGCGTGCCGAACCCAAGCCCCGCAGCGCCAGCACGAACAGCACCAGACTGATGCCATAGCCCAACAGGCCGACCGTCATGGCGATGCCGACAAACGGCAGGGCGGGCCAGCGTGCGCCGAGCATCAGCGCGATTGCCACGTTGACGACCCCTGCCACCAGCCCCTTCAAGCCGGCGATGAACAACGCGTCCGACGCTGAGACCTTGCGGGTGAAGTTGTTGTCCAGTGCCCAGCAAAGGCAGGCACCGGCGACCAGTACGGCGCCCCAACCCATGCTTGCGCCATGCGTCGTGCCGGGTACGACCAAGACCACCGCGCCGGCGACAATCAGCGCCATGCCCAGCACAATGCGGCGGTCGGCGTTTTCACGAAAGACCAGCCATGCCAGCAGGGCGGTCAGTACCGCTTCCAGGTTAAGCAACAGCGATGCGGATGCGGCCGAGGTCAGCGTCAGACCTAGCAGCAAAGCTACTGGCCCGAGTACGCCGCCGAAGCCGATCGCCAGCAGCAGCCACAACCACTCTTTCGCGGTCATCGCCGGCGCCTGCCAGCCACGATCTCGCGCGGTGCGGATCAGGCCCAGGCCGACACCGCTGCCCAGATACAGCAAGCCGGCCAGCAAAACCGGCGACGTGTCGAGCAGCAACTGTTTGGCAATCGGCGTACTGGCGCCAAACAACAGCGCGGCAGCGATGGCGGCGGCAATGGCCGGTGAGAAGGAGGGGCGGGGCATGCCCAAAGTCTAGCGTGGATGGTGCAAGCTGCCATCCCTTTCACTGGCTTTGCCCAACATTGAAAAAACCGTACCGGTAGCCGTGTGTGTCGCGCAGCCGTGAGCGCGCGTGCTACCTGGCTACGGGTCTGTTTTCGACACACCGATGCAGAGCACCATCGCTCGTGCTCGTCTTGCCCTCGCAGTTTTTTCAGGCCGTTGGTCGCCCGCAGTCATGGGTCGACGAAGGCGCTTCGCTGGAGTGGGTGGGTTGCTTGCTGCCATCGGCTTCAATGGTGTGTCGGTTTGCCCCATCCGGTTGGCAGCCGTTACGCGGCCGCCGGTCATCTGCAGCGGTGGACACCAACGCGAAAGCCCGGAAATACATCCCGGGCTTTCGTGTACGAGGCTGAGGCAAGCGTCGTGTCAGAGCGACATGACGACTTATTTCGACTCTTTCTCCATCAGCTTCTCGACCATGCTGGCGGGCACTTCCTGGTAGTGATCGAAGATCATCGAGAAGTTGCCACGGCCGCTGGTGGCGGAGCGCAGGAAGTTGATATAGCCGAACATTTCCGACAGCGGCACGAAGCCCTGCACGAACGCCGAGGTGCCTTTCTGGCCTTGATCGGTGATGGTGCCGCGACGGCGGTTGATGTCGCCGATCACGTCGCCGAGGTAGGCCGCTTCGGTGACCACTTCCAGACTCATGATCGGCTCCAGCAGCTTCGGCTTGCTGAGCTTCATGGCTTCGCGGAAACACTGGCGGCTGGCAATTTCGAACGCCAGGGCGGAGGAGTCGACGTCATGGTATTTGCCATCGACCAGGCTGGCCTTGAAATCGACCACTTCGTAGCCGGCCACCTGGCCCTGACGCGACTCGACCTTCACCGCGTGCTCCACCGCTGGTATGTATTCGCGTGGTACGCGGCCACCGACCACTTCGTCGGAGAACACCACGCCGCTGCCTGGCTCGCCCGGAGTGAAGATCATCTTGACCTCGGCGAACTGGCCCGAGCCACCGGATTGCTTCTTGTGGGTATAGACATGTTCGACCGTCTGGCCGAACGCTTCGCGGAAGCTGACCTTGGGCTTGCCCATGTTCGCTTCCACACCGAGCTCGGTGCGCATGCGGTCGATGGTGATTTCCAGATGCAGCTCACCCATGCCCTTGAGCACGGTCTGGCCGGTTTCCTGGTCCACTTCCATGCGCAGCGACGGGTCGGCCTTGACCATCTTGTAGAGCGCGGTGGACAGCTTGTCGACGTCGTTGCGGCTCTTCGGCTCGACCGACACGCTGATCACCGGATCGGGGAAGCGCATGCGCTCGAGCAGCGCCGGGTGCGCCGGGTCGCTCAGCGAGTCGCCGGTCTCGGTGTCCTTCATCGAGACGAAGGCGCAGATGTCACCGGCGCGCACCTCGTCGATTTCCTTGGTGTCATCGGCCTGCACTTCGACGATGCGGCCCACGCGTTCTTTCTTGCCGCGGGTGACGTTCTGCAAGGTGTCGCCTTTCTTGATCACGCCGGAATAGACGCGGCAGAAGGTCAACGTGCCGAACTGGTCGTTGATCACCTTGAACGCCAGCGCGCGCGCGGGCGCGTCGTCGGTCACCGCCTGCTCGCCGATGACGTTGCCGTCTTCGTCGACCATCGCGATGCCGCCGTTCTCGCCCGGGTAGGGCAGGTAATCGACTACCGCATCCAGCAACTGCTGCACGCCCTTGTTCTTGTACGACGAGCCACACAGCACGGGCACCAGTTCGCCGGTGACGGTGCCGCGACGGATGCAGTGCTTGAGCAGTTCCGGATCAAACTCGCCGGTGTTGAGCAGCCGTTCGAACGCGTCGTCGTCCAGCGCCAGCGCGCTTTCCAGCAAGTCGGAGCGTAGCTTGGGCAGGTTGGCTACCCAGTCGTTGTCGGCGTTCGAGTCGAACTTGAGGCGATCCTTCAGCTGGTCCAGCGGCACGCTTTCCCACACGCTGTCCTTGTCGTCGGAGGCCCAGATGTAGCCCACGCCAGCGACCAGGTCGGCCATGCCGACGAACTCGTCGCTGCTGCCCAGCGGCACCTGGCACAGCAGTGCGTTGGCGCCGAGGCGCTCGCGGATGCCCTTCACGCAATGTGCGAAATTCGCACCGATGCGATCCATCTTGTTGACGTAGCAGATCCGCGGCACCTTGTACTGATCAGCCAGCCGCCAGTTGGTTTCGGTTTGCGGCTCCACGCCGGCAACGCCATCGAACACCACCACGGCGCCGTCGAGTACGCGCAGTGAGCGATTCACTTCGATGGTGAAGTCGACGTGTCCCGGCGTATCGATGACATTGATCTGGTGACCTTTCCACACCGCAGAGACTGCCGCCGACTGGATCGTGATGCCGCGCTTGCGCTCCTGTTCCATGTAGTCGGTGGTGGTTGAACCCTTGCCTTCCTTGGTGTCATGCACGTCGACGATCTGGTGCTTCTTGCCGGTGTAGTACAGCACGCGCTCCGTGGTCGTGGTCTTGCCCGCGTCGATGTGCGCGATGATGCCGATGTTGCGATACAGGTTCAGGGGTTTGTTGCGGGCCACGGGCGGAACTCCATAAGGATGGCGCGATGATGTGTCAGGAACGCACGGCTCATATGCCGCTTGCTGCAAGGCTTTTCAATGGAACATGACTGGATGCCAGTCGTTTGCTGGTGGCACGCCACTACGCTGACAGCAGGTCCTCGTAGAACGCACCGAACGGTTCGCTGGGATGCGCGATCTGGATCTCCAGTATCCACAGGTTCTGTGACGGTGATGCGGAAAGACTGGAGAGGTCGCCACCCTTGTGGATCGAGTGCGGAAAGTCACCTACACGGTGGCCCTTGGTCGCGTGGTTGAAGCGCCAACCCATGGCGGCGGCACGTTGCTCGGCGAAGGCGTACAGCGCCCGGCCACTCAGGCCTTGCCGGCGCCAGGTGTCGGCCACCTCGTGGAACAGTGTGCGTGCTGCTTCGGCGCAGGCTTGCTGTTGCGGCGCGTTGCCAATCACGAAGGTGTCACCCACATCGCCCTCATGGCCGTCGAACACCAGCCCAAGGTCGATGAAGTAGCAGTCGTTTTCGCCCAGCCGGACCGTGGGGTCGGACGCCTGCCGGTAGGCCTTGGTGGTGTTGGCGCCGATGCGCACCAGCACCGGATGCCACAGGCGCTGGTAGCCGAGTTCGCGAAAGACTTCCATCGCCTCGACCTTCGCCTCGGCCTCGCTGATTCCCGGATGCATGCGCTCGCGGATGCCGTGCAACGCGGCCCAGCTGCGTTCGCGGGCGTGCTGCATCAAGGCGGGGTCGTAACGCTGGCCAACCGCTTCGCGGGGCAGGGAAGGCATGGGTGAAATGCCGTCAGACGAGGTGGATGAGGATTAGTGCGACCAGTGCCGGCAGTGCCTGGATCAGCAGGATCTTGCGTGCGGCGGTGAGGCCACCGTAAATGCCGGCGATCAACACGCAAGTCAGGAAGAACAGCTTCACGCTGAAGCCGGCGCCGCCGTTGCCAAGCCACAGTCCCCAGGCCAGGCCGGCGGCGAGAAAGCCGTTGTACAGACCTTGATTCGCGGCCAGCGTTTTCGACTGTGCGGCGAATTCCGCCGTGGTGCCGAAGGCGCGGCGGCCGGCCGGGCGCGTCCACAGGAACATCTCCAGCACCAGAAACCACAGGTGCAGCAGGGCAATCAGGGCGATCACGATGTTGGCGACGACGGACATGGCGCGTTCCCGTTGGCTGGCGAGAGGGTGCAGCCGATCAAGTGTTGCAGCCGGCGCAGGTGTACGCAATCCAGCTACCACCGGGTTACCTCAGGCCGGCTCGGCCTGGCGCCGAAATGTCACTACCAGCACGTCGCGGTGAGCGGGAAGGGCCGGATCGAGTGGCGTCACGGCCGTCACGCCGTGGAAAACACGGTGGTCGTCGACCAGTGCGGCGTCCAGCGGGTGGGTCAGCGTGAAATGACCGATCTCGCTGCGGTCTGCGGTGTGGATGGTGGTGGTGCCGCGTTCAATGTTCTCGCGATCGATCAGCAACACCAGCACGTAATCAACGCCGTCGCGATGCACGCCTTCCGGGGTGGGTTCACCGGCTTCGTCGGCACGCGCCTCGATGCGGAACTGATGCACCTCCACATGCCAGCGTGCGACCTCCGGTGCCAGTGCGCCAAAGCATGCATGGCAGAACGCGAGGATGCGCCGCAGGCTGGCGCCTTCCACGATGTCCGGCTGCACCGGTTCGAACCAGCGCAGGATATCGCCCTGCAACGGGTTGTACTTGAGGCTTTGGTAATGCGGCTGGTGCGCCTCGGCGCGCACGCCGCCGATGGTTTCGGCAGAAAAGGTCGCGTGCCGCCGTCGGCGGTGGCGACCACTGGCCGCAAGGTAGCTGTCCGGCGCCAGATCATTCCAGCTGGCGACGAAGGCGGGCCAGTCGGTGAGCGCCTCGACGGGCAGCAAACTACGCATGGTTTCGGCAGTGGCAAAGGCAAAGCCGTCCCGCTGCAGCCGGGTGTGCAACGCGGACGTATCAGGGTGGGGAGTCATCGGCATACGTTAGCAGGACGCCGGTACTCCGGCGACGGGTTTGCACAGGTTCGCTCAGCTGTTGTTACGGTGGCGGCAGCCCGGAAACATTGTCCCTTCGGACTAGGCGAGCCTCGATCCATGCTTCTGCGGTCGTGGAATTGCAGCAGTCTGGCGATGCATGTGGGTGGCCGGGCGGGCTTGTTTGAGTTGCCTGCCTGTCCAGGCGTGGCGTCCTTCATGCGCCACTTTACGTCGTCAATATCCGTCTTGAAGATGTCATGACGTTTATACGTCTAGGCGTTTAGACGTCTATTGACACAGTCAGTGGCAGGCTGCATCATCCGCTTCACTCATCGAGACCGGCTGAGGGACAGGCCCATTGAAGCCGGGGCAACCTGCGGAACGTTTCCGCCACGGTGCCAACTCCTGCGGGGATGCCTCGGCATCCACCGGTAGATGGGCGTGATCCGGTTCGCGGCAATGGCCGTCGTTCCATGGGTCATGACCTCTTCGGTAGCTCGCAGGGCGATGCCTAACGGAGAGCGTGAGATGACCTTTCTGCCCGAAGCCCGCTGTAGCGACCCTGGCTGTACCGACGCGACGCGTGCGGTGCCTGCGCCATTTGCCGAGCCGCGTGCCCGGTTGACCGCCCAGCGCGGCACCCGGCGGTTGCAGCTCAGCCCCAAGTACGGCAACGGCTTGCGCGAGGTGGATGTGAGCTATGCGTGGCACGGTGCGGCCGGTGCGCCCACGGTGATCGTGCAGGGCGGCATTTCGGCCGACCGCGATGTCACCGCGCTGGCTGGCGAGGCGGTATCGGGCTGGTGGCACGAACTGGTGGGCGAGGGTGCCGCCATCGATCTGCGGCATTGCCGGGTGCTGGCGATTGACTGGCTGACCCCGGCGCAGCTGGGCACTGGCTCGATCTCCAGCGAAGACCAGGCCGATGCGCTGGTCGTGTTGCTGGCCGAGCTGCGCATCACACGGGCGTATGCCTTCGTCGGTTCGTCTTATGGCGCCATGGTGGGCCTGGCGTTTGCATCGCGGCACCCCTTGCAGGTTGAACGACTGGTGTTGCTGGCTGGCGCACACCGCGCGCACCCGCTCAGTACTGCTCAGCGCAGTGTCCAGCGCGGCATCGTGCGGCTGGGCCAGGCCAGTGGCAATGTCGACGAAGCGCTGGCGCTGTCGCGGCAACTGGCAATCACCACCTACCGCGGCAGCGCTGAATTTGGCCGCCGCTTTGCCGGTGCGCCGGAATTTCGTGAGGACCGCTTCCACTTCCCGGTCGAGGATTACCTGGTGCATCAGGGGCGCCGCTTCGTCGAGCGCTTCGACGCGGACCGCTTCCTCGCCCTGTCCGAATCGATCGACCTGCATGACGTGGCGCCCGAGCAGGTACCGACGCCGACCACGTTGATCGGTTTTCCGTCCGACAGGTTGGTGCCGCTGGCCGACCTGTGCGAATTGCAGCGTCGACTACGCGGCCCGGCCACGCTGGAAGTGGTGGAGTCGCCGTACGGTCACGACGCCTTCCTGAAAGAGCCCGAGCAGCTTGCGCCGCTGTTGCGCGAAGCGCTGGCCTAGGCTCGCGACACTATCCAGTCGCGTAGGGCGGGCACTGCCCGCCACTGCTGGCGAAGTTTTACGGGCAAGAACCCGGCGGGCACTGCCCGCCCTACGAAAGAATCTACCTTCACCGATTGACGAAACACCCGGAGATTGAGATGACCGATTCCGCCCCCTCCACCCGCGCCGTTCGCGCCGGCATCGAGAGCGACACCCAGCATGGCGCCGTGGTGCCAGCACTGCATCTGTCGACCAATTACAGCTTCGACGGCTTTGGTCGCAAGCGTGCCTACGACTACTCGCGCAGCGGCAACCCGACCCGCGATTTGCTCGGAGATGCGTTGGCCGACCTGGAGCAAGGCGTCGGCGCGGTGGTCACCTCGAGTGGCATGTCGGCTGTGGCGCTGGCACTGGAGCTGGTGCCGGCCGGTGCCACCGTGCTGGCCGCGCACGATTGCTATGGCGGCACCTGGCGCCTGCTCGACGCGTGGGCGAAGAAAGGTCGCTTCCAGGTCGAGTTTGCCGACCTCACCGATCCGGTGTTGCTGGCTGCCGGTCTGGCGCGCAAGCCGGCGCTGGTCTGGGTGGAAACGCCGTCCAATCCGCTGCTGCGGATCACCGACATCCGCCACGTGGCGCAGGCCGCCCATGCGGTCGGTGCGCTGCTGGTGGTGGACAACACCTTCCTGTCGCCCGCCTTGCAGCAGCCGTTGTTGCTGGGCGCCGACGTGGTGGTGCACTCGACCACCAAGTACATCAACGGCCACAGCGACGTGGTCGGCGGCGCGGTGATCGCACGCGAACCTGCCATAGCCGAACAGCTGAAGTGGTGGGCCAACTGCAATGGCCTCACCGGCGCTCCGTTCGATAGTTACCTCACCTTGCGTGGCTTGCGTACATTGAATGTACGGCTGCGCCAGCACCAGGAGAATGCCACGCGAATTGCCGGGCAGCTGGACGCGCATGCGGCGGTGCGCAAGGTCTACTACCCGGGTCTGTCCAGCCACACCGGCCACGTGCTGGCTGCACGTCAGCAGCAAGGCTTCGGCGCCATGCTCAGCTTCGAGCTGGATGGCGACGTCGACCAGGTGCAGGCCTTCGTCGATGGCCTGCAACACTTCTCGCTGGCCGAGTCGCTAGGCGGCGTCGAGAGCCTGATCGCGCACCCGGCTACCATGACCCACGCCTCGATGGCGCCTGAGGCGCGCCGTACGGCCGGCATTTCCGACAGCTTGTTGCGGCTGTCGGTCGGCATCGAGGATGGCGACGACCTGTTGCGTGACCTTGACGCAGCGCTGGAACGCGCAATTGCCGTAAAGACGTCCAAACGTCGAGTTCCTGCATGAGCGCGGTGCTGGCGGAGGCGGTTGCAGTAACGCATAGCGGATCAGCACCCGCGATCGCGATTGTGCTGCTTGGCACCGGCGTGGTTGGTGGTGCGCTGCTCAAGCTGCTGAATACCTCCGCGGCCAGCACGCTGCGACTGGTTGGGGCGGCGAATTCGCGCCGCCAGCAGACCGAACCGGCGCGATTGGCCCAGCGCAACCTGCGCGAGCAGCTCGATCAGCATGGCGCCCCGCGCGACAACGCCAGTCTGCTGGCTGCGCTGGATGCCAGTGGTGCACCGGTCAAGGTGATCATCGACGCCACCGCCAATGCGGCGCTGGCCTCGCGTCACGCCGAGTGGCTGGCGCAGGGCTATCACGTAGTTACCGCCAACAAGGCGTTGGCCGGTGGCGAGTTGTCCGGCTGGCGTGCGCTGCAGGCGGCGTTGGCCGGTGGCGGTCGTTATGGCGACTCGGCCACGGTGGGCGCCGGCTTGCCGGTGCTGTCGACCTTGCGTCGCTTGCGCCGTTGCGGCGATGCATTGCTGACACTGGAAGGCGTGTTCTCCGGTTCGCTGTCATGGCTGTTCAATCAGTACGATGGCAGCCGCCCATTCTCGGAGTTGCTGCGCGAGGCGCGCCAGCTTGGTTACACCGAACCGGACCCGCGTTCGGACCTGTCCGGTGAAGATGTCGCGCGCAAGCTGCTGATCATCGCGCGCAATGCGGGTTATGCGCTGGGCACTGATGAAGTGCAGATCGAAGGACTGGTGCCAGCTGCCTTGTGTGCACTGGATACCGAAGCGTTCCTGGCGCGCCTGGACGAGCTGGATGCGGACATCGCGGCACGCTACGCCGCGGCCAGTTCACGCGGCTGTGTGTTGCGTTTCCTTGCCCGCCTGAACCAGCGTGGTCAGGCGCGCGTGGGTCTGACTGAAGTGCCGTTCTCGCATCCCGCGGCGCGACTCCATGGCACCGACAACCAGTTCGCACTCACCACCACCCGATACAACAGTCAGCCGCTGGTGATCCAGGGTCCGGGTGCGGGGCCGGAGGTCACCGCGCAGGCCTTGTTGGGCGATGTGTTGGCGCTGGGCTGACCCAGTTCAGGCAGCGGGTACGGCAATCGCTTCGACCTGGATGCGCAGTGTCACCGTCATGTTGAATCCATAGGACTTGCCCGCATCCATGCCAAAGGCATCGCGCTGGAACGTGGCCAGCGCATCTGCGCCACAAACCTCGCGTTTCAGTAACGGATGCGGCATGCACTTGAAGCTGTTGATCTTCAGCACCAGTGGCTGGCTGACGCCGTGCAGGGTGAGCGTGCCGTCCACCCGCGTCGGCTTGTTGTCGACAAAGCCGGCGAGCTGGCCTTGATAGGTGGCCTGCGGGTACTTCGCGGACTCGAACAGGTCCTTGCCCTGTGCCACGTCGTTGAGTTGATCCTGACCGAAGTCGGCGCTGTGCATGTCGACCACGACGTTCACCGTGCCGGTGCCAGCCAGCTTGTCCAGCGTCACCGTGCCGCTGCTGCGGTTGAACTTGCCGCGCCACACCGACAGGCCGCCGAGGTGATCGGCTTCGAAACTGGGGTAAGTATGGTCCGGGTCGATGTTGTACGTGACCGTGGTGGCATGCACGGCGGTGACTGACAGAAAGGTGCTGAGGCCGAAGGCGATGATCGTGCCGCGGGTTCGGGGCACCATGGGCGATTCCCTCGTAAGGTGGTGAAGGGCGCGGGATGGACGTCTTTCCGCCCATGATAGTCGGCGGTTTGGCGCTTACATCAATCCACACGCTTTCAGAGCCAGCCTGACGCCATCAAGCCCATTCACATGAAAGGCGGTCATGCCGAGATCGCGGGCCGCTTCCACGTTGGTCAGGGTGTCATCGAAGAAAGCCACGCTGCGGGCCTCGACGCCGCACTCCTGCAAGGCACGCGTGAAACAGGCGCGATCCGGCTTGATGGCACCCAGCAGGTGGGATGACAACGCGATGTCGAAGTGACTCAGCAATCCCTCGAAGTGGGTCCAGTGCAGCGCGTTCGAGTTGCTCAGGCATCCAATGCGGCAGGTCTGTCGAAGCTGAGTCAACAATGCCGTCGCGCCGGGGTAGGCACCCTTGGGCCAGCGGGTGAATTCAACCAGAAACGCTTCGGCTGAATGCTCGATATGCCATTCCGCGAGAAAATGTGTGGCGAACGCTTCCGGTGAGCTTTGGCCCAGTTCAAACAGCCTGACGGCTGGCGAAGTCAGCCACTTCTGCTTGAGCGCATCCGGCGCCATCGGCACCGGAACAAGCTGACTGAGTCGCGCGAAGCCGGCGTTGTCGACGAGAACGCCACCGAGGTCAAACAGTAGAAAGGATGGCCGATTCATGCCGGGCTCGTAGGCGGAACGCAGGGGATCGACAGGTATGACAGCCGACTGGATCGATGTGGTTTCGCACCGTCCTCAAACAAAAGGCGCGCGGTTACAAGCCGCGCGCCTGATGGGTGCGCGAAGGGAATGCTCAGTGCCCGGTTATGCGCTCGGCGGTCTGCTCATCCGGCGGCACCAGCGGCGCACTCGGATCGTCGTGCGCTTCCAGCTGTGCCGCTTCCACCGACGGCGTGCGCCAGCCCGACTTCACGCCCCACAGGTAGAACACCAGACCGATGACGGCTACCAGCAACAAGTCCCAGCCATACGACAAATAACCCTTGCCACCGAACGTGGTGCTGCCGGCCCACGACACGATCGCCAGCGTTGGCAGATAGCAGACCAGCCACCACGCACCCTTCATCTGCCGTCCGAAATCGTGCCAGCCGCTCTTCGCCTGGTAGTAGAAATACACCGGCAGCGCGACCACCATCAGCAAGATGATCTCGCCGGTCAGCGGCCACTTCGCCCAGTACAGCAGCTCGGTCGACATGATGAAGGCGACCCCGGCCAGGATCGGCAGACCGGCCAGCCGGAACGGACGATTGAGTTCCGGTGCGGTGCGTCGCAGCGTCATCACGCTGACCGGTCCGGTGAGGTAGGAAATGATCGTCGCCACCGAAATCACCGCCGCCAGCGAACCCCAGCCGCGGAAGAAGAACAGGAACAGGAACGACACGCCCAGGTTCACCCACATCGCCGGGCGTGGCACGCCCCACTTCGGATGCACGCTGCCAAGAATTTTCGGCAGCGTGCCGTTGCGCTCCATGCCGTACAGCATGCGCGCGGTGGTGGCGGTGTAGGTCATGCCGGTGCCGCTGGGGCTGATCACCGCATCGATGAACAGCAGGGTCGCCAGCCACTGCAGGCCGAGGATGATCGCCAGGTCGGCGAACGGCGAGCTGAAATCGATACCGTGCCAGCCAACATTCGCCAGCATCTCGCGCGGCACCGCGCCGATGAACGACACCTGCAGCAGCACATAGACCACGGTAGCCAGTGCAATCGAGCAGACGATCGCGAACGGGATGCTCTTGCCCGGGTTGCGTGCTTCGCCGGCCAGATTCACCGGGCTCTGAAAACCATTGAAGCTGAATACGATGCCGGCAATCGCCACGGCGGTAAGGATCGACGGGAAGTCCGTCTTGTGCAGCTCGCCGTGGATACCGACGCTGAAGTTCTCCGGGTGGAAGCCGGTCATCATCAGCAACACCGCGGTGAGCGCGGGGATGATCAGCTTGAACAACGTGATCGCGGTATTCGAACGCGCGAACAGCTTCACGCTCCAGAAGTTGAACAGGAAATACATGATGACCAGCGCGGCGGCGATCAGCAGGCCATTGGTGCTCAGCTCGCCATGGCCGCCGGGCACCTTGTGATACAGGTCCTTCGCCCAACCCCACTTCCACGACGACATGTACTGCGCCGACGCCTCGGCCTCGACCGAAATCACCGAGACAATCGCGATCCAGTTTGCCCACGCCGCAATGAAGCCGACCAGCGAACCGTGTGAGTAATGCCCGTAACGCACCATGCCGCCGGATTCCGGAAACATTGCGCCCAGCTCGGCATAGGTCAGTGCAATCGTCATGATGATTGCCGCGCCCAGCACCCACGCCCAGATCGCGCCGGGGCCGGCAATTTGCGCGGCACGCCAGGCGCCGAACAACCAGCCTGAGCCGATGATGGAGCCCAGGCCAGTAAGCATCAGGGCGAACGGGCCGACGTCGCGGCGAATCGCGCGTTCTTGGGTCATGCAGGGTTCCCGTGTCGGCGTGAAGCACGCCGTAAAGAGGTCGATGGTTGCAGAATTGGACGGGGGATGTCACCTGTCGGTGGTCATGGGCGCTGCTTTGCCGGCCTGCTCCGGTTGCGCCAGAGCGTGGACTTCGAACGCAGGAGGCTCCACTGGAGATGGGACTGAAGGTTCCCGATCAGGCTGCTTCCATAGCCGCCCGCGGGTTACGCGTTGTCCCTCTGTGACACGGCGTTGGAGCGTGGGCTTTCCTGCGCCTGCGGCAGCCGAGCCACCTTCACGACTTGAGGTTCTATCCTATGGTCGGGCTCCGTTCCGGGCGAGCCAACGCTTTGCCGCGACGATATCGGGATCGATACCCGCCGCTGCGTCTTCCAGCCGTGTGCGCACGGCAATGTCGGGCAGTACGCCGCGATTTGGCTGCGCGGACCTGGAGAAACTGCCGATCAGCGGTATGTCGACGCTGACGCCGGAGCTGGGCAGCACCAGCCATGCGAGCTCGCCCCCATTCAGCCCGCGAAGATTGCCGCCGGTGGCTTGTCCGATCAGCGTTGCGCTGCCACTGGCTTTCAGATTGCGCGCGATCAGGAAGCCGGCCGAACTCATGCGAGGGCCGACAAGCAAGACGACACGGCCGCGATACGGCCGTGCAACGGGCTCGATGCGCTCGTCGGCGGGCTGCTTGCGCAAGAGCCAGTTTCGGCCCTCACCGCGCACCACCTGTCCGGTTCGGTCGAAGAACGAAAAGTCCCACGTGTCCATGAACCGGGCGAGATCATAGGGCGCGCGCTCATAGGCAGATTCCACACGTTTCGCCGGCACGACGAAGGTCGTCGTCAGCAGATGGGACTGCAGCGCGTTGCCGATGGCGTCGTCGCCGCCTTCGTTTTGCCGCAGATCGAGGATCAGTTTGTCGATCCTGCGTGCCGCGAGCGTGTCGAAACTGCGCTGCAGGAAACTCCGCCAGTCGAAATCGCTTTGCCAGAACGCGAACGTCGGCAGCGTCATCGTGGCCGTGTCGCCTTCAATCGCGAATCGCCAGCGGGTGTTTTCCGGCGTCACCCCTGCCGCCATGAGTCTGTTTTCACGTTCGACCACCGGCATGCCGGCGACGGTGACCTCATCGATCCCCTGACCGATCACCTTGCCGGTGTGTCGGTCGTGAGGACGGAAGCGCAGTACGTAACCGGCGGTTGCCGGCGGATGCAGCAGTGGCAGCAGCCGGTCCATGGCGCCGCCGTCGACATTGCTGTCGATCTGGCTCAAGCGCTTGCCATCACTGTTGCCATCCGCGCGCAGGTACGGCATGAATTCATTTGCCAACACGACGGGAGTGCGCCCGTCGATGCTCAGCAGTTCGGCGTTGACGGGGACTTTCAGTTCGGCGCTGGCCGTCACCAGCAGCCGGCCTTCGAGCAGGCGCACGTGCAGGGGTAATGCTGGCAGCGACGCCAGTGCATCCTGCACCGCCTGACCCTGGTTCAGCGGATTGGTCCAGGTGTGGCCACAGCGTACTGCCGCGGCGATCCGTGAGGCGATCAGGTACATCTTCAGCGTGTCGCTGCCGTCGGTGACTTCGCTTTCGGCACGGGCGAATTCCGCTTCGAATTGTTGCGGGGTCTGGTAGCGGTAGAGGCCGGGATGCAGGTCGCTCAGGGCGCGTTTGAGGATTTTCAGTTCGCGCTGGGCCTGTTTTGCCGTCAAGGTCTGCGTGGTCGCAATCGTTGGTTCAGCCGCTCCCGCGCCTGCCATGGGGCCGAGCGCAAGACAGACGGCAAGTACAAGATGGACGATACGGAACATGGTGCTTCCAGGGATGGGTGTGTCGCCAGCGTGCCCGCCTCCTGGCTCGTCGTCGTTCCAACCTTGAAATCACGCCGTTCTTTATGATTCGGTACGTGTCCGGACCGCCGATTCACGAAACTGGGTCGGTGTTTTTCCGGTCTGCGCCTTGAAGGTCCGATTGAAGCTGGTCTTCGAGTTGAATCCCGCGGCGAACGCGATAGCCAACAGATCGTCATCCACTTCGTCGCTCGCCAGTCGGCGACAGACTTCGTCGACGCGCAACTGGTTTATCAGGGCATGGAAGCTCAGCCCCAGACCCTCGTTGAGCGCACGTGACAGATAGGCGGTGTTGGTGCCGAGGTGGCGCGCCAGTCGTTCCAGGCTCAGGTCCGGGTCGCGCCACCAACCGGCCTGCTCGGTCCGGCTCAGCCATTGCCGGCCTTGCGCCTCCCAGTCACGCCCTGCTGGCTCTGCGCGTGGTGCCGACTCCGGGATGGACGGCAAGGGTGTCCCTGCCAGCGGATAAACGGTAGTGGCATGCCGCCAACCTTCCAGCCCTAGATAGAAAACCAGCAGAGTGAGAAACACGTAAAGCGGGAAGCGCTGGAAATAGTTGAAGTCGATGCTGTAGCTCAAGGCTTCGTAGACGGCCCATACCGGCCAGACCAGCAGGAAGGCCAGCAGCACGTTGCGCAGCCATACGATGCGGAACTCTTCACGATTGCTCAGGTGTGCGTCGAGCCAGCGTTGATACGCGCGATAGGTGCGCAGCGTCAGCCACAGATAGATGGCGAACGACAGCAGTTCGAGCAAGGCTTCGAGTGGATCGATCCAGCGGGCATGTACGGCGGCGTTCCAGCGATTTTTCGTCGCCAGCGGCTGCACGAACAGCGTCGCGTAATAGGCTAGTTGCAATGCACCGGGCAGCAGATGCCACTTCCAGCCCGGAGGCAATCTGGACGCCGTCAACCGGCGCACGTGCAGGTAGAGCAGGGGGCCGATCGACAGACCCAGATCAAACGGTGCGAACGACAGCCAGGGATAGGCGTCGTAGTAGCCCGCAAAACCCAACACATAAGGCATCAGTTTCAGCACGAAAACCAGCAGCAGCGCCGCCAGCAGCCGGTTGGCTACCGTGTTCGTACGAGTGCAGGCAAGCAGCAGCGCGACCGCCAGCCCGAAGGCAACGCCAATCGCCAGCAGCGTGCTCCAGGGGCCGAATCGGATCATCTTGGCAATTTAGCGCAAGCAGCATCAGATCGCCTGATCACACCGTGGCTCACGGTCCCGACTCGGCCTCTTCACCTTGACGTGGATGCTGCCGCCAGATGCATGGACTGCGCCGATGGCCTGCTCCTTCGCGGTAGCAGCACCGCTCCGCGCCGATCACGCACGTGCCAGCGTGCGCCCCTTGCTTCCATGGCGTCGATTGAGCACGAACACTGCAACGACGGCCATCGCGATGGGGGCGTACCACGGGAACGCGTAGATCAGAGCTGGTGGCAGTGAGGGCCACACCTTGGCAAGCAGCGGCCAGACGTGTGCCATGCCGACGCCGAGGAACGCAACGTGGGCGGCGATGCCGGCGCCGAGGATGCTCTGGTAGTGCAGGATTACGTGCCAGTTGCTGCGGGTCGGTCCGCGACGGGCGAAGCGCCACATGCGGACAAACAGGGCAGGACCGATCAGCGAGAAGCCGAGCAACACAGGGTTGCCCGTCTGCATGCCCAGCGCAAACGTGGCGATACCTGCCAGCAGCGATGACCACATCCACATGCGCCACGCCGGGCGCGCGACCATGACGCGCCAGTCCGCCTTGTCCTGCACGGCGCGCCAGGCCAGCCAGCAGGCCTGGCCGGTGATGAAGAACAGATAGCCCAGATAGGTGCCGGCGATCGGGTTTCCGTCGGCGAAACGGCGCAGCACCAGCATGACTCCGGTGGCGAGGATTCCGCACATCGCCAGCATGAACAGCTTGCCCGCGTTGCGGTGAAGTTGGCCGCCCTTGCGGACGGCCGCGGCGGTCCAGAATGTCGCTAGCGCGATGCTGCCGGCGGCGACATGCAGCCACACGTCGATCTGATAGGGAAGCCCGTGGAGCAGCGATGAGAACATGGAGGCAGTCTCGCAACCGTCGAAGTGACGGCATCTGCTGCCATGTTGAATCCATGGCTCAAGCGATCGCAGTGGCCGTGGTCATCGTATCGATATGACGTACGTCACCTTTGTCGCTGCCTCAGCATTCGATGACGTTCACCGCCAAACCGCCGCGACTGGTTTCCTTGTACTTGTCCTTCATGTCGCGCCCGGTATCGCGCATGGTCTTGATCACCTTGTCCAGCGAGACGCGGTGCTTGCCGTCGCTTTTCAGTGCCATGCGGCTGGCGTTGATCGCCTTGACCGAACCCATCGCGTTGCGTTCGATGCAGGGGATCTGCACCAGCCCGCCGATCGGATCGCAGGTGAGGCCGAGGTTGTGCTCCATGCCGATTTCGGCGGCGTTTTCCACTTGCATGACGTTGCCGCCGAGTGCGGCGGTGAGGCCGCCGGCGGCCATCGAGCAGGCCACGCCGACTTCGCCCTGGCAACCCACTTCGGCGCCTGAGATCGACGCGTTTTCCTTGTACAGGATGCCGATGGCGGCGGCGGTGAGCAGGTATTCGATGATGCCTTCGTCGTCGGCTTTCGGACAGAAACGCAGGTAGTAGTGACCGACCGCAGGCACGATGCCGGCGGCGCCGTTGGTTGGCGCAGTGACCACGCGGCCACCGGCGGCGTTTTCTTCATTGACGGCGAGCGCGTACAGGTTCACCCAGTCGAGGATGGTCAGGGGGTCTTTCAAAGCGGCTTCGGGCTGGTTGCGCAAGTCGTCCAGCATCGCGGGCGCGCGGCGAGTCACCTTCAATCCGCCCGGCAAGGTGCCGGGTGAGCGCAGGCCGCGGCTCACGCAATCGGCCATCGCCTTCCAGATGGTCAGCAGGCCGGCACGGGTTTCCGCCTCCGGCCGCCACACGCTTTCGTTGGCCATCATCAACTGCGCGATGGTCAGCTTGTGCTGTTTGCACAGCGCCAGCATTTCATCGCCGCTGCTGAACGGATAAGGCTGCGCAGTGGTGTCGGCGACGATGCGGTCTTCCGCTGCCTCATCGGTGTTGACCACGAAGCCGCCGCCGACCGAGTAGTAGTCGCGGCTGGCCAGTTCGTTGCCGTCAGCGTCATAGGCGGAGAAGCGCATGCCGTTGGTGTGGAACGGAAGCTTCTGGCGCTTGTTGAAAACCAGATCAGCCTTTTCATTGAACGCGATGTCGTGCCGGCCGAGCAGGCGCAGCCGCTCGGTGCCGCGGATGCGTTCCAGCGTGGCGGGGATCTGATCGGGATCGACGGTGTCCGGGTGCTGGCCTTCGAAGCCGAGCAGCACGGCCTTGTCGGTGCCATGGCCGCGGCCGGTCATCGCCAGCGAGCCATACAGCTCGGCGCGTACACGGGTGACGCGGTCGAGCACACCTTTCTCGTCCAGCCAGCGTTCGGCAAAACGCGCGGCGGCACGCATCGGACCAACGGTGTGCGAGGACGAAGGTCCGATGCCGATCTTGAACAGGTCGAATACGCTGACGGCCATGGGTGCGCTGCTTGGGTGAGGGTGACCGGTTATTCTACGCGGCGTCCCCAGCCATTCGCAGCCGCATGTCCAACCTGATCCTGTACCAGCGCGACTACTGCCATTTGTGCGACCTCGCCCTGGCCGTGATGGCCGAGGCGCGTGCGCCGGATTTCGACAGCCTGTGGGTGGATGACTCGGCTGCGCTGGAGCAGCTTTACGGCACTCGCGTGCCGGTGCTGCGCGACGTGCGCGACGGCCGTGAGCTGGATTGGCCGTTTGATGCCGCGGCGGTGCGCGCGTTCCTTGGGTTGCCGCTGTAGGGCGGGCACTGCCCGCCGGCTTTTCGGTTTGTTGCGACCTTGGCGGGCAAGAGCGGCGGGCAGTGCTCGCCCTGCGCGGACCGTGGCGTGGCCTTTTGCGGCGATCAGCGCGGGCGCGATTTCAGCCGCTTGAGAGTTTCCTCGCGCGCCTCGCGCAAGATCGAGTCGCGATCCAGTCCAGCGACGATGTCAGCGACGGCGCGCTTGGCGCCGACTTCGCCCCAGGATTTGCCGCCGACCAGATAGCGTTCGGCGGCGCGGCCAATCAATACGGTGGCGTACCAGCCCAGTGCGCCTTGGGCGGCAGCGGTGACCACCACTGACAAGCCAGCACTGATGCCTTTGAGTGCCGATGCGACCAGTTGCATACCCCAGATCGCGCCCATCAAGGCGGCCAGTTGTGCCGAGATCACCGCGACCAGCCGGCCCGATTCGGCGCGAGTCAGCGGCAGACCGTAGACGCGCGACAGTTGCACCACCATTGCGGCGTCCAGTCCGGCGGCAGCGAGCAGGTCGGCGACCGGAATCGGGTTCAGCGCGACCGCCACACCTTTGGCGATGCAGTAGTTGTGGATCAGTTTTGCTGCGACCGCTTGTCGCGTTTGCGCAATACGCGCACTGACCTGATCGGTGAGGCGGCCGGCGTACAGCCCGGCATTGATCGCCGATAGCGTCTTGCCTTCGCGCGCGGCGATCGCCAGCAAGCGTTCGCGCAGCGCGGCGACATCGGGTGTGCGAGCCTGTTCACGCCGGTGTTCGAGGCCGTGTGCATCCACTTCGACCAGACGTTGCGCGGTGGGATGGGCAGCCACCGCCAGCACATCTTCGGCGCGGATCAGTCCGGCGACACGCAGGCGCAGATGCTGGAGCAGGTTGTCCAGTTCATCGCGACCGTAGCGATCGGCCTTGTTCAGCGCCAGCAACAGCGGGCGCTGGGTGGCGGCGAGATTCTTCAGCGCATCGAGTTCTTCGCGGGTGAGGTCGCCATCGCAGACGAAGATCACCAGGTCGCTGACCTCGGCCACTTCGAACGCCAGTCGCTCGCGCGCTTCGCCGTCGAGTTCGTTGATGCCGGGCGTGTCGATCAGCACCAAGCCGTCGTGTTGAGCTTCGTCCAGCATGGCCTGGTCGGCGGTCGTGGTAGTGCCGTGCAGAACGCCGACGGTGAACGCTTCGCGGCCCAGCAAGGCGTTGCCCAGCGCGGACTTGCCGGTGGACACGCGGCCAAACACGGCTACGTGCAGTTCACCGCGCTGCAGCTTGTCCAGCATGCCTTCGATGCGGCTGAAATCGGCGGCCAGTTCGCCGCGCACGGAAGCGGGAATGCCAGGGTCGTCCAGCAAGGCGCGCAGGCTATCGGCGACCTGTGATGTGCCGCTGGCTACCCGCGGCAACGGCGTACCGGGGCGATCGCCTCGCTCAGCGCTGAGCCGTCCGCGCAGGCGTCGCCACAGGCTGTCCTTCGCCATCGTGGTCGCTTACTTCGCGGTCAACTGCAGATGCGCGGTGACCTTCACGTCGCCGCCAATCACCGAGGTATCGGCGTAGTCGCCCGTACCGATGCCGAAGTCCAGCCGTTTCACCGTGCCGCTGACGTCCAGCGTGGCGCCGCCGGCTTGTGGCTTGAACGTCACCTCGAGGCTCACCGGTTTCGTCACCCCGTGCAGGCTGAGCTGGCCGTCGGCGATCACCTTGCCGCTGGCCTGTCGAAAGCCGGTGGTGACGAAGTGCGCTTCGGGAAAGTTAGCCACGTTGAAGAAATCCGCACCGGGCAGAGCGCTGTCGCGATCTTTGTCGCCAGTCTTGACGCTGGCCAGATTCACTGTGACATCGAACTTCGAGCTGGCCAGGTTGGCTGCGTCGTAGCTGATCGCAGCGGTCCACTGGCCGAACCTGCCGTTGAAGGTTTCACCCTGGAAGGTGTTGCTGAAACCGAGCGTGCTCGAGGCTGGCTGCAAGGTGTAGTCGGTGGCCGCAGCGGCGCATGGCAGCGCGAGTGCGAGCAGCATGGCGAGGCGTTTCATGAGCGATTTCCTTGAATCATTGTGATGTCAGCGCGGACGGCCAAACGGCAGCATCCGACGCAACACGTTGTCGTTGTCGAACACATGGTGTTTCAGTGCGGCACCCACATGCGCCACCAGCAGCACGATCAGCGTCCAGAACAGGTATTCATGCACGCCGTGGGCGAAGTGGCGCAGCTCGTCGTTCTTCGCCGCCAGCGCGGGCAGGTTGAATTGCTTGAACCATTGCAGCGGTTTGCCGGTGACCGAGTTGAACCACCAGCCGCTGAGCGGAATCGCCACGATCAATACGTAGAGCAAACCATGCACCGCATGCGCGACCAGTTGTTGCCAACGCGGTGCGGGCTCTTCGATGGGTCGTCGCTCGGATAGGCGCCAGAGCATGCGCAACAGCGCCAGCGCCAGCACGGTCAGTCCGATCGACTTGTGCAGCGCCAGCCAGTTGATCTTCTGCATTGGCGAGCTGGCCAGATCCATCAGCAGGCCGAACAGGCCGTTGCCGAGAATGGCCAGCGCGATGATCCAGTGAAACGATTTGCTGACCGTGCCCCACTGGCGGTCATTGCTGCGCAAAGTCATGGATGCTCCTTCGTCGTTGGAACGGCCTGGTTGTCTTGAATCGCTTCCAGCTCCAGCCATACGCTCACCTGTGTGCCAATCGAGTTGCTGAAGGCGGTGATGCCGAAGTCGTTACGGTCAAGCGCAGCGGTGGCCGAGAAGCCGGCTACTTCATGCAGCTCGAAAATGGTTCGCGCGGCACGATTGAAGGTAAATGGCAGGTCGAGTGGCCGCGTGATGCCGTGCAGGGTGAGTTGGCCGTGCAGCACGCCGTGTTGCTCGCCTTTGCGTTCGACACCGGTACTGACGAAATGCGCGTAACGCTGATTCGCGCAGTCGAGCAGCGACGGTTTGCACACGGCGGCATTCCAGTCTGCGTCACCCATGTCGACGCTGGCGAGGTCGATGTCCAGCGCGGTCGCCGCGTGGCTCCAGTCGTTGGGATCGAAGCGCAACCAGCCGCGCGCGATGTGCAGCCTGCCGAACGGGCGCGAATAGCCGTTATGGCTGATGCTGAAAACGATCTGGCTGTGCACGGTGTCGTAGCGCCAATTGCTTTCAGCTGCCTGCGCAGAGACCAGCGGCAGCAAGGTTGCAGCGACACACCACAGCCAGCGGATTGATCGTGGATAGGACATAAAGCGCAGTCTGGCCGATTGGTGGCGGGCCCGCCAGCGCTGATCCGTGAACGATCGGTTTCCGGAGCGGAACGCGTTGCAGGAGCCGACCTTGCGCGCAAGGTTCCGACGCCTGATCGACCACAAGCATCGCGCACAGCACGCGCTGCTGTGCCCGTATGGCCGCGCCGCCGTTCAGAACGTGCGTTGTACCGAATAGTCAGCCAATGCGGCGAGGGCATCGCGATGGGCCGATGGCGCCAGCGCGGCCAGCGCTTCGCGGGCCGCGCTGGCATGTTGCAGCGCGCGGTCGCGGGTGCGTTGCAGCGCACCCGATTCGCTGATCGAGGCGATGATGCGGTCGAGCGAATCCAGCCCGCCGTGTTCGATCGCATGACGTAGCGACTGCGCCTGTTCGGCGCTGGCTTTCTCCAGCGCGTAGATCAGCGGCAGGGTCGGTTTGCCTTCGGCAAGGTCGTCGCCGATGTTCTTGCCCAGGGTGCCGGCGTCGCTGGTGTAGTCGAGCAGGTCGTCGGCAATCTGGAACGCGTAACCCAGTTCCATGCCGTAACGTCGCAATGCGCTGATCTGGTCTTCCGGCAGTCCGCCGAGAATGCCTCCAAGCTCCGTGGCGGCAGCGAACAGCACCGCGGTCTTGCGTTCGATCACCGCCAGATATGCCGCCTCGCTGACATCGGCATTGCCGATGTTCAACAACTGCAACACTTCACCTTCGGCGATGGTGTTGGTGGTGTCGGCGAGAATGCGCATGATGCGCATGTCATCCAGTTCCACCATCAGCTGGAACGAGCGCGAATAGAGGAAGTCGCCGACCAGCACGCTGGCGGCGTTGCCCCACAGCGCGTTGGCGGTCTTGCGGCCACGGCGCAGGTCGGATTCGTCGACCACGTCGTCGTGCAACAAGGTCGAGGTGTGGATGAACTCGATGATCGCGGCGAGCTTGGTGTGATGTTCACCGTGGTAACCGGCGGCACCGGCGGCCAGCACGTGCAGCATCGGGCGCAGGCGTTTGCCACCGGAGGCGATGATGTGGTCGGCGATCTGGTTGATCAGCACCACGTCCGAGGACAACCGCTGGCGGATCAGCGCATCGACCTTCTGCATGTCGCTGGCGGCAAGGTCGCGCACCTGGGCGAAGTCGGCGGATCGGGGAGCGTCGGCGGGCATCGAATTCATGGAGGCATCACAGCGGCGTAGAACGTGATTATACGGGGTGCAGGAACTTGCGCCGCGACATGTCGCCACAAACGTTTTCCAGAGGCTCCCCCTATAATGCCCGACATGACTTTTTTGATGCACGACTTCCCGTGAGCAAACTCTCCAGCCTCGAACTGCGCAGCGCGCTGACCCTGGCCTGCGTGATCAGCCTGCGCCTGTTTGGCTTGTTCCTGATCATGCCGGTGTTCTCGCTGTACGCGAAGACGATGCCGGATGCGACCGGGTTTCTGATCGGCCTTGCACTCGGTGTTTACGGTATCGGTCAGGTGCTGCTGCAGATTCCGCTGGGGCTGCTGTCGGACCGCATCGGTCGCAAGCCGGCGATCACCATTGGGCTGATTCTGTTTGCCATCGGTGGATTGATCGCGGCCATGTCGCACACGCTCACCGGTATCGTGATTGGCCGCGCGGTGCAGGGCATGGGTGCGGTGGCTGGTGCCGGCATCGCACTGGCAGCCGACCTTACGGCCGACGAAAACCGCGGCAAGGTCATGGGCATCATCGGCGTATCGATCGGCCTGGCCTTCCTGCTGGCGCTGATTCTGGGGCCGCCGCTCGAAGCGGTTGCCGGCTTGCCGGGTCTGTTCGGCGCCACGTCGATCCTGGCGTTGGTATCGCTGACCTTGCTGTGGCTGATCGTGCCCACGCCGCAACGGGCGCGTGCACCGGCTGCGGCGGGCTTCGGTGCCGTGCTGACGATGTTGCGCGATGGCCGCATGATGGTCCTGAACGGTTCGGTCTTTTTCCTTCATGCGTTGCTTACAGCCAGCTTCGTCGGCTTGCCGCTGTTGCTGGCCAATACCTTGCACCTGCCGGTTAGCCGGCACTGGGAGCTGTACCTGCCGGTGATGACGGTGGCTGCTTTCGTGATGGGTGCGAGCCTGCACCATATGCGCGAAATCGCGCAGAGCCTGCGCATCGTGATGGTCTGCGTGGTGGCGATCGGGCTGGCCCTGCTTGGGTTTGCTTTTTCCGGCAGTCATATTGCGGCTTTCGGCGTGGCCGCGGCGGTGTTCTTTTCCGCGTTCAACTTGCTGGAAGCGGCCTTGCCCAGTCTGGTATCCCGGCTGGCGCCGGAACACTTGCGTGGGGCGGCAATGGGCGCGTATTCAACCAGCCAGTTCATCGGCGCCTTCGTCGGCGGCACCATGGGCGGCATCGCACTGGGTCGTCTCGGCCCGGATGGCGTGTTTGTCTGCGCGGCGGCGTTCACCGTGCTGTGGCTGCCGCTGGTGATCATCGGCGCGCGCCGGATTGGTCGCCAGGTGGCCGGCGAAGCCCAGCCCGCGTAGGGCATCCGAAGCTCTTGTGCCGGCGGGAATGGGTCGCCGCTGGCACTCGTGGTCTGTTGCAGTGCCGGGGGGTGGTCCCCGCGGTGCGGTTCTCGGTTTGCAATCGCTGATGGGCGACCCAATGATGGGGCCACGGCGGCTTCGCTGCATCGAGTACGCTTTCAATGGCTCATGAAATCATCGCGCTGATGGCCCAGTACGGCGTGCTGCTGGTGTTTCTCAATGTGCTGGTCACCCAGCTTGGCGTGCCGGTTCCGGCCGTTCCAACCTTGGTCGTGGCCGGGGCCTTGGTGGCCGGTGGGCAGGCCACTGCCATGGCCGTGTTGCTGGTTGCGGTGGGCGCGTCGCTGATCAGCGACGCGCTGTGGTTCGCGGCAGGGCGGCGTTATGGCGGCGGGGTGATGCGTTTGCTGTGTCGGGTCTCGCTGTCGCCGGACTCGTGCGTGGAGCGTTCGGAGCTGCACTTCCAGCGCTGGCGTGGGCAGGTGCTGTTGATCGCCAAGTTCGTGCCGGGGCTGGCTACCGTGGCGCCGCCATTGACTGGCGCGATGGGCCTGTCGTTTCCCACCTTTCTGCTGTTCGATGGGCTGGGCTCGTTGCTGTGGGCAGCCGCAGCCGTCGGGCTGGGCTACGTGTTTGCTGCGCAGATCGACGACTTGCTGGCAGCCATTGCCAATGCCGGGGCGCTGGCGCTGCAGGCCATGCTGCTGTTGCTGGCGCTTTACGTGTTTGCCCGATGGTGGCAACGCCGGCAGTTGCTGCGTGCGCTGCGCATGGCGCGCATTTCGGTGGACGAACTGCATCATGCGCTGCAGTCGGAGGCCGCACCGTTGGTGCTCGATGTGCGCGCCCCGGGCTCCCGCCTGCTGGACAACCGGATACTGCCCGGTGCCTTGCTGCTCGGCGAACGCGGCATCGACCGTGCCGTGCACGACATTCCGTTCGACCACGAGCTGGTGGTCTACTGCAATTGCCCAAACGAGATATCCGCGGCCCGCGTGGCCAAGGTGCTGATAGCCCAGGGCTACCGGCGGGTACGCCCACTGCTGGGTGGACTGGAGGCTTGGGATGCCGCCGGCTACAGGTTCGATCGATTGCCGTTGGCCGATTCCAGTCCGCAAGCGGTTGATTTGCCGGCCTGATTTGGCGCACGGCGCTGACGGATGGTGCGGGTGATCGCGTACCGTTGTTCGGGTGGTCGGGCGCTGGATTCGGGCCGCGGCGCAGGTATCATAGCCAGCCAGCTTCACCCCTCCGGGCGCAACCCATCCCTAATTTGCGGCCGGCTCAACCGAGGACACATCCATGGCACGTGGCGTCAACAAAGTCATCCTGGTCGGCAACCTGGGTTCCGACCCGGAACTGCGCAGCACCGGCAGCGGCACCAGCATTTGCAGCTTCAGTCTGGCCACCTCCGAGTCCTGGACCGACAAACAGTCCGGCGAGAAGCAGGAGCGCACCGAGTGGCACCGGATCAAGATTTTCGGTCGCTTGGGCGAGATCGCCGCCGAGTACCTGAAGAAAGGTCGTCAGGTCTACATCGAAGGTTCGATCCGCACGGACAAGTTCACCGGCAAGGACGGCGTAGAAAAGTATTTCACCGACATCATTGCCAGCGAGATGCAGATGCTGGGCAGCAATGAAGGTGGCGCGAGCGGTGGCGGTGGCGGCGGTGGCTATCAGCGCGAGCGTCCGCAGAGCGGTGGTGGTCAGCGCCAGAGTGGCGGCAACTATGGTGGCGGTCAGTCGCAGTCGCGCGGTGGCGACAACTACGGCAACGAGTCACGCCAGGCCCCGGCCCCGGCCGACAGTGGCTTTGCAGACGACGAAATTCCGTTCTAGACAACACCTAATGCATAGTGGTGAGAAAAGATGAGAGGAAGCCCCGTTCTTGCGGGGCTTTTTCTTGTCTGCTCACCTGGTACGCATTGATCGCAACGCTGCGAGCGCCACCACGGCGTGTATGAGCCCTCAGTCAGCAGCAGGCAGTTTCAGTTGCGGGAACGCCATCGTCATGGTGGCGCCGGCGCCGGGCGCGGATTCGACGTCCACGAAACCGCCAGCCTGACGCACCGCGCCGTATACCTGGGCCAGACCCAGGCCGGTGCCGTTGCCTTCCGGTTTGGTCGTGAAATACGGCTCGAACAATCGCTCACGCACACTTTCGTCCATACCACTGCCGCTGTCGGTAACGGCCAGGGTGACGTAGTGGCCAGCCGGTCGCAAGCTGCTGCCCAGCTCGGCACTCACTATCAGTTCGCCCAGCTGCACTTTGATCACACCCCGGCCACCACAGGCGTCGCGGGCGTTGATGCATAGATTGATGAAGGCCTGCTCGACCGCGTGACGGTCACACATGGTGAGCCATTCGGTCGTGGCTGGCTCGACCTGGAAGTCCATGCCCGCACCCAGGCTGTGCCGTGCGAAGCTTTCGATGTCACGTACGATAACGGCCAGCTCGATTGGCTCCGGCGTATAGCGATGCGCGCGTGCGAACCCCAGCAGCCGTTGTGCCAGCAACGCGGCGTGATGCACGCCGTCCGTGGCATATCCCAGCAGGCGGCGCTGACTGTCGTTGAGGTTGGTTTGATCGTCCTGGATGCTGCTGAGTGCGACGATGGCAATCTGCAGCATGTTGGCGAAGTCATGCGACAAGCCAGCCACCAGCTGACCGATCGCCTCGTTCTTCTGCGCTTGCTGCGAGGCGTGTTCGGCGACGGCCTGCGCTGCACTGGCAAGACCAAGTTGCAGTTTTAGCGACTCTTCGCGTCCCGCCCCCTGCCGATGGGATAACCGTGCCCGTGCCAGTTGGCGATCCAGCATCTCGTTGCGGGCGGTGCTGGTTTCACCGGCGGACTCGCTGAGACTGAGCCGGCTGTGCAGGCCAACGATGGCCCGGTCCAACGCCAGCTTCGCCTGGACCGCTTCGGTGATGTCGTGGCTGATCACCGCCATACCGTCGACCTGACTGGCCGCATCCAGATATGGGTGCACGCTGACCAGCCACCAGACCGGCATGCCCTTGGTCCCTGCCAGCATCTGGGTGAACTGCACGGATTGTCCAGCGCGGGCGCTAGCCAGCGCCGCCTCGATTTCTTCATGGGCTGCTTCTGGCCAGAATGAAACCAGCGGCTGTCCGAGTGCCGCGGCAGGGTCGGGGATGCACAACGCGGCGCAGCCGCTGGCGTTGATGCGGGTGATGCGACCGCTCAGGTCGAGTTCGTGGATGCCGTCGGCCGAGAACCCGACTAGCTGTCGATACCGCTCCAGACCGCTCATTCGGATTCCCCCTGCCAAGCGCCGAGCATAGACCAACGCAGCCTCACCGCGTGTTTACACAAGACAGGCCAAGGTCGACCGATCGGCTGCCCGAGAACGCTCATGACCTTCACTCAGAACAAGACCATTTTGCTGGCCGAAAATGATCGCAGCGCTCGCGAGGTGACGGCCATGGTGCTGGAGGCTGAAGGCTATCGGGTGATTACCGCGGGTGATGGCACCAGCGCCCTGCGCATCTTTCAGGAGGATGCCAGCGTAGGTCTTTTGTTGAGTGACATTCACATGCCTGGCGGGATCGATGGCATTGAACTGGCGAAAAGGGTGCAGAACACACGAACGATATCCATCGTGCTGGTTTCGGCCGATCCACGCAGCAGTTTCGAGGACTTTCCAGACGGCGTGACGTTCCTGCGCAAGCCCTACGATCGCCGCATGCTGCTTGCTGCCCTTGACAGTTTGCCGTGGCCGACTGCCGCCTGAGGTCGCAGTGGAACGTGGGTCAATGAAAAAGGCGGCAGTCACCGGACTGCCGCCCTCCTTGTTGCGCTTGATCACGCCGTCGCCACTGCGCGAGACACTCAAGCGTGCTGGCCATGTCTGCATCGCGCGCGTGACGATCTGCACACGCGGGTAGCGTTTCTTGGTAATGCCTCCAGCCAAGCCGGAATGCATTGACGTCGATGCTGCCTGACTATCCGCAGGAACGGGTCGGCCCCAACGACTACATTAGCCCCGGCGGTAACGCGACGGACTATCGGATGTCGCCCAGGGAAATCCAGATGGCCGAACGACTCGTCGAGTCGATGAGCGATGCCTGGAATACGGCAGCCCATCATGACGAATGCTGTGATGGCCTGCGCCAGGCCGTCGAGAATCGGATGAAATCGAAAGGCATCGTATCGATCGCAAGCGAAGACGATGACATGCCGGAGATCGCCAACACCAGGGTGGTTGATCCCATGTCGCGGCACCTCATGCGGGGCCGTTTGTGTACCGAAACCTTCTATCAACCACCCTACACGGTTTGGCGACGGCTGCAGGAGAATAGTTCGAACACTGACAAGCTCCCCATTGGAGAAAAGGACATGGGTAACACTGATCTTCCCCAAGCCGGCGCGGCGCATACGGAGAACAGCCGCGACACCTTGAGTGGTGAAGCACAGCTCACGGAACAACAAAGAGTTAGGGCGGCCGAGTTCCACTCAAAAAGGTTTCGAGATGGCAGCATCGAAGAGGTAGCGGAGCGCGACGCGGATCATCTTCGCGTCGGACATGCCGATGATCTCGCTGGGCTCGTCGGCCACGTAGATACTGGCCATTCTCCATCGGACGCTACTTGAGCAACGATTCGAAGCGAATGCTTGGTGTGGAAAGTGAACCTCGGCGCGCAGCGCTGCCACATGGCGACAAGTGCCATCTGGCGTGCCAGAGCAGAGTGGAAGGCGATGCGCCGAGACTGTTGCAAGCCGGTGACGTCGAATTGGAACGTTGGGCGAACGTGCGAGAAGGACGGACGAGAAGCACACACTTGTCCCCAGACGATGCAACGCGCCATCTCCGCTTTGTCAGTCAGGACGGTTCGTTCGTCTACGTGCCGCCTTGTCGCTAAGAGGATCTTTTGAAGGTCGGCGACTCCCGCGCTCCCATGGGTCGCTTTTTGTGCATTGCACCGGCGCTTCTTCGAATGCGTCGATCTGGATCGCGGTCCGCTCATCGCAACCGACCATCTGCGCGACGCCAGGCGCATTGAGCGGCTGTGCGTCAGCACGTTCGATCAGCACAGGGAGTCCGGCTCGCTGGTTGTGCGGAGCGTCGCCAAAAGGGTAAACGACGGATGGTTCCGCGGTATCGCTCCGCAAGCTGTGCGCCGGCCCGCCAAATCCATGCTGAGGCGGGTTGCATGCGGCACTCCCCGATGGCAGCCTGGATGCGTGAGCGGATGCAGCAGCGAGCTTCCATCGTGTACGACTGCTCCGCCCGCATGCGGAGCGCGTTGGAGTACGAGTACTTCAACCCACCATCCAGCGCCGGAACCGGAAACCCGGAAGCAGCATTGGGCGAGGTACCGGATATGCGTGTCGCGCTCGGCGTGAACTTGTCTGGGCTGCTATCCGCTGAGACTTTCGAGTGGCAGGACAGGGTCGCCTGGGTTGACTCGAGCTGAGTTCATCGCCGCGAAAGTTTGCTATTTCCCATCGATCCGAACTTCCTTGCATTCCGAATGGCCGCATGGGCAGCCCGGCGCCTGATCTGACGTAGGCGTTTCAACCCGTTTGCGGCAGCTTTCGCTGCAATAGGCGTCGCCTTCAGGTACGGCGCAAGTACATGCCGGGTGTGCACAGCGAGCGTTGTTGGCGAGGTTCATTGCATATCTCCATGAAGCGGTGCGGCTGGCAAAATGACCGCGCGGGCAGAACGGTCATGGCGGACATCGAACGACTGGATGGGGCAGAGGTTTCGCCTTTCGTCCCTTGTATCGGGCGACCTTCTGCCGCGCGCGCATGACGAATCTGTTCGCTTGCGTGGTGGCGGCTTGATTTAACCGCGGGGAATGCAAAGGCGGAGTGATGTTCACGCGCGATCTGGTTGATGACCATGGCGATGATGCTTTGCTTCCGTGCGCTGGCGCTTTGCAGCGGTTCTGGTACGGGATCAACGCCTTTACCGTTACGGCGTCATGGTGTTGTTGGCGGCGCTCGACTGGGTTTGCGCATGCATTCTGGCTTGTCGCCACGCCATCAACGGAGGCGTGGTGATGCCGTGCAGGATGATGCTCAGCACCACGGTGGTGACGACGAATTTCGCGACCAGCGTCGTTTGACTCGGGTCAAGCCCATGCGTGGCTGCGTAGGCCAGGTAGTTCAGGCTGCCGAAGCCACGAATGCCGACCCAGCCGATCAGCAGACGCCGTGAAGTCGGCATGTGCGAACCGATGGTGCACAGCCAGATCGCCAGCGGCCGCACCACCACAAACAGTATCAGTACGGCCACGACCGCTTGGGGCTGCCAATAGTCGGCAAATTCGACGCCAAGCAGGAACACCAGCGCAGCGGCGATCAGCCGCTCGAGCGTATCGCCGAAAGAGAGCGCGTCGGACATCACCATGCCCATCGACGCCAGTGGCTGCCGGGCCTCTTCCGCACTGCGGACATGCGGGTTGACCAATGCTTCAGCGGGCGGGGTGTTTGCGATGGCGAGGTCGCCATCAGCAGGCTCCGAACGCGAATGGCGCTTGGCCACGTAGAGCTCCACATGGCGCAGGCCCAGTCCGGCGGCGAAGGCGGCCAGAAACCCGGACGCCAAAACCGTCGTTGCCGTGGCGTAGGACAATGCCATCAGCGCCAGCGCCAGAAAGTCGCTCCGGGCTACGTCCGCGCTGGCCGTTTTCATGCACACGCCGACCCATCCGATGCCCCAGCCAAGCATGAACCCGATGCCGAGGCCGCCGATGAGTGGCCAGGCGAAGTCGGCGCCCAGCCAATGGCCGACGCTACCCACAGAGACCGAGCCGCCTAGCATGAGCAACGCGAGTAGCACGAATGGCAGGCCGGTGCCGTCGTTCAGCCCGGCCTCGCCGGACAACGCCACGCGCAGGCGATCGTGGTCGGTGGCGCCGTCCACGGCGACCATGCTGGCCAGGACCGGATCGGTCGGCGAGAGAATGGCGCCGATCAGCAGGGCCAGCGGCCACGGAAGTGTAAATATCCAGTGGACCGCCACGCACACGCCGGCCACGGTCAGCATCATCGCGGGCAGAGCCAGTCGCAGGGCGATGCGCCATGCCGGATCGGACCAGCGCATGCGCAGCTTCAGCCCGGTCATGAACAACGAAACCACCAGCGCCATTTCGGTCACCCTGGCGATGTCCAGCGCATGCGCGGAATAGTTGATGTTCAGCCACTTCAGGCACCACGGTCCCGCGACGATGCCTGCTGCCAGATAGAGGCTGAATGTGGTGATCGGCAGATGGCGAATCCACCCCGACGCCAATGACATCAGCAGCAACAGAAACCCGATTGATGCGGTCCAACCAAGAAAGTCCATGGGTTCGGCCGTTCCGAAGGCTGAAAGATCATGGCGACCCGGTGATGAAATTGGTGACAATCACGCCCGCCGCTGCGGCCAACACGAATCACGCAAGGTGATTGCCGCGCACGCGAAACGCCAGGCTGATGCGTGGTTCCACCGGCGTGCGCTGTTTGGGGATGGCGTGGTCGTAATGGCGTTGGCTGGTCCAGTTCATCAGCAGCAGGCTGCCGGTTTCCAGATCGACCTTCAGCACGTGACGTGGCGGCTGCTTCGCACGAATCACCATGCGGCGCGTGGCACCCAGCGAGAGCAGGGCAATCGGCTGTCCGCGCTCGAGCTCGGCGAGGTTGTCGTTGTGTGGCGCCACGCTGTCATGCTGATTGCGATACAGATTGAAGCCGACGCTGTCGAACGGCGCATCGGTCACGGCCGACACTGCCTTCAGGGCCTGATGCACAACAGACGGAAGCACCGGATCATCCAGCCGCCAGTGCGCGCGCAACCGCGGAACCTCGACCTCGCGGTCGTACATCAGCCGGCTGCCGCCTTTCCAGGCGATGTCCCGTTGCAGTTGCTCGAACCACACCGCCGCGGTGGGGTGGTCGACGAGTCCGGGGATCAGCTGGATTACCCCACTGGCATCGTCGAGCAGCCGCTGCTCGCCGTTGCCGAACAGATTCAGTTGGCTCAACGGTGCGACCCGCGGAGGCTGGCATCGGAATGCGCACCCCAGACCCGGCTCATGACGCGAGTTCATCGGGGTTTCGGGTAAGGGCCTCACGCCGCGCCTGCCAGGTTTCGGCGGTTTGCGGCTTGACGAACAGCGAGAGAATCTCCGGGTGGGTGCGCTTGGCTTGCGCCTCGATGCGATGGATGCAGGCCTCGATCTGCGGTGTCGTCAATGCGTCCTCAAACTCCGCGCTGAGCGCGGCGACCACCTGGCTGGGGCCCATCTGCACCGTCAGGACGCCGTTGGCACAGCGCACGCCCGCATCCCCATTGGCAATCGCAAGGATCGACTCGCTGACCACCGGGTGGGCAGTTTCACCAATCAACAGTCCCTTGGTTTCGCGCGCGAGCAACATGGCCGACACGGCCAGCACGCAAGAGATACCGATCGACGCCACCCCGTCCAGCACCGGCATATTGAAGCATTGCGCGCCGAGCAAACCTGCCAGCGCTACCAACAAGCCGAGCAGCGCCGCGCTGTCCTCCAGCAAGACAGTGAACGTCGTGGGGTCCTTGCTCAGGCGGAAGGCCTCAAAGTAGCCCAGGCGTCCTTTGCGGGCGCGGAACTCGCGCAACGCCACGTACCACGAGGTGCCTTCAAATACGAACGATATCGCCAGCACCAGATAGTTCATCAGCGGTCGCGAGATCGCCTCCGGTCGACGAACGTGCATTACCCCCTCGTAAAACGAGACGCCCGCGCCCATGGACAACACCAGCAGCGCAACGATGAAGCTCCAGAAATAGAGCTCGCGGCCATGGCCAAACGGATGGGTGCGATCGGGCGGCATGCGCGCGCGGTGCAGCCCGTACAGCAACAGCAGTTCGTTGACCGTGTCGACCAGCGAATGCACGCCTTCGCTCAGCATGGCGGAACTTCCGCTGAGCCCGGCCGCGACGAACTTCGCCACCGCGATCACCAGGTTGCCGGCCAACGCTACGTAAACCACTTTATGCGAGCTGGAGGTGGGCATCAGTCGGTATCCTTGTACAGCTTCTGGCACAGCGGGCAGAAAAAGCTGCGGCGGTTGGTCTTGCCGAGGTGTGCGCGTTTCAGCGGAAGATCATGACGCGGGCAGCGCCCGCGGTTGTACACCTGCCAGTGTTTGGCCAATACGAACGCGCGCTTCCAGGCCAGGAATTCGAACGCGTACACACGAGCCTGTACCACGAGTTGACGCAACTTCCACTCCGAAAGCGCGCCGATCGTGGAGAGTGGGTGGAGGCGAATGCGGAACAGCACCTCGTTCTTGATGATGTTGCCCACGCCGGCAAAGATGGCCTGGTCCAGCAGCGCATCGCAGACCAGAGTGTGCGGCGTGGCGCGAAGCTTGGCCCGTGCCAGTTTTGCATTCCATTGATCCGACATCACGTCGCTAGGCCAGTCAAACAAGGCATCCAGATGGCCTTCGAGCAGGCGTACCGAGCCGTTGTAGAAATTCAACTCACCCTCGTCGAAGCCGAGGTTCAGCCGCAGGCCGCTATCCCGTTCTTCATTGATGCGGTAACTGCCGAACATCAGCAAGTGAACACGCACGGTCAGTTCGCCGCCGAGCTCGATGAGAAACTGCTTGCCGAAGCTGCGCAGCGCGTCTACTCGGCGGCCGAGGAGGCGTTGCATGTCGATTTTCGCGTTGCCGGAAGCGCGTCGGATGACTCGTCCGGCAAACGCAGAGGCCTGTTCGCGCAGGATGACGATGGAGGGGCCTTCCGGCATCGGTGTTTCCGGGCTTGGGGGGCACTACTGTGCAACGTGGAAAGAGCACGAAAAGTGAAATCAGCCGGCACCCGCTGGGTCGTCGAGACAGGCGATCAGATCCAACGCATTCTCCAGCGCGTGCCCTTGCGCCGTGTTATCGAAGATGCACCAGCGCTGCGCACCGGCTGGCTGGGAACGCAGCAGTCGCCGCGCAATCCCCTGCAACGCGGGCCCGTTGTAGGCGTCACAATAGATTCGTGGCGCACCGTGCAGACGGAAGTACTGCAGACGGTGATCGCCCGCCGGCACAGCCGCGCGAGGAATTCGTGCGGGGTCGGCAGCAACCCTCGCCACTCCGTGTGCGCGCAAGGCACGACTCACTGCGGGCTGGAACCACGACAGGTGCCGCGGCTCGCACGCCACCGGCCCCGAATACATGCAGGCCAGCAAATCAAAAAACGGCAATACGACCTCCGCTTGATAGGCCAGACTGGGCGGCAACTGCAACAACAGGCAGCCCAGCTTGGGCCCCAGTTCGCTGACTTGGTCGATGAAGTCTTGCAGCATCGGCTCAGCTTGCAGCAGGCGCGCCTCATGACTGATGGCGCGTGGCATCTTTACCGCAAAGCGAAACTCCGCCGGCACGCTGTCCGCCCAGCGTCGCCAGGTTGTCGCCCGATGCGGGCGGTAGAACGACGAATTGATCTCAACCGCTTGGAAGTGCTGTGCGTAGCGCTCCAGGTGGCTGCCCTGGCCTCGAAAGCGCGGTGCCTGCGCGCTAGCTAGTGACCAACCGGCGCAACCGATGAACAGGGTGTCCTGGTCGGTGCTACGACGCGTCATGGAATCTTCCTGCGGTGACGGAGGCCCGAACACGCGCGCCGCAGCGGCCACCCGCCGCACGCCACGCCCCCCAAAACGAAGGCGCGGTGGGCGGCGGCCGCAGGTCAGGCTTAGACTTCCGGTCGCGCGATGCACATCTTGCAACAGCGATCGGATTTGCTCACGCCTTGGCGGTTTTGAGCTCTTTCACCAGCTCGGCCTTGCGCTTGGCCATCTGCTCGCCCAATGAGGCGAGTTCGTCCTTGCCGAGCAATTTTTTGCAGCGGGGGAACATTTCTTTTTCCTCGTCATCGGCGTGGTGTTTCACCAGTTCCATAAGCACCTTGGCGCGACCGGAGAATTGTTCACTGTCTACCGCGGTCTTGAGCAGGTCGGGCAACACCAAGTCACCGGCAGCGCGATGTTCCTCCAGCGCCTCGAAATACAATTTTTCGTCATCGGACGCGTCACCCTTTGCCTTGAACGCCGGATAGAAGATCTCCTCTTCAATGGTGGTGTGAGCCTTCAGCTCCACGCGTATCTTGTCCAGCAATTCGGCGCGCTTCTTGACCGCGCGGGGGGTGGTGGCCGCCAGTTCGGTGAGCAGCTTTTCCACCACGTCGTGGTCATTTTTGAGCAGGGTTATCGCGTCCATGGGGAACTCCGGTTCAGGGGAACCTGATCTTGCGAGCGCGGCCGTGAATCACAGGTGCAAAAAATGGTTGATTGGCGTGAGGCAATCGGGTCGTGCGATTTGTCGTCCGCGGGGAACACAAATCCCGGGCATCGTTGCGTGTTGCTCAGGTTGAGAGCCAGCCGCTCACTAATGGCGGGCGCAGGCAACGCATATCGCGACTTGGCGCGCCAAGCTGCGTTAAGCCTGATCATATGAGGTGGGTAAACATGCGGAGCGATGCAAGGTGAATTGAATACGGCAAGGCAGCGCCACGTAGCGACGCGCGGAGTCAGTGTGCCGGGTTGTGGCCATCAAGCAAAAAAGGCGGTAGTCAGAAGACTACCGCCCTTGTGCTGGTGCTCCCGCCCAGCAGGTGATCAATGCATGACAAGGCTGTTGTTGCTGCGGTCGCGGTCGGGCAGCGCGTGAGCAGGGTCCAGCGTGGCGGACTTCAGCTTGCGGGTGCCGTCGACGTGCACGACGTAGCTGCGGTGCTGCTGCCAGGTTTCGACCGGCACGCGCACGTCCTGTTTGCTGCCGTCGTCGTAGATCAGCTCCAGCGTGGCTGGCAGTACCAGTTGGTCGAGGTTGGCTACGGTGACGTCGACGCCCTTGCGGTAATCACCGTCGGTGTAGGTGGCACTTGGCACGGCCAGGTCGAGCTGCCAGTTGTGCTCGTACCAGCCGCGCCAGAACCAGCCCAGGTCTTCGCCGGTTTCGCTTTCCATGAAACGGAAGAAGTCCGACGGACTCGGGTGTTTGTACGCCCAGGTGGCGATGTAGCGGCGGAAGGCCGGATCAAAACGTTCCGGGCCAATGATCTGCTCACGCAGCAGCACCATGCCGAACGCACCCTTGAAGTAGGTGATCGGATGGCGGTACTTCTCTTGCACCATATCGGCGCCGATCAGCAGCGGCGGGGCATCCTGATCCTGCATGACCTTGGCGATCTCGTCGGCCGGGTTGCCACCGCCGGGCGCGTATTCGCCGTCTCGCTTGGGCGCGTACTCGCCGTGGTTGAACGCGTCGTCCTCGTAGACGTCGATGAAAGTGTTGAAGCCTTCGTCCATCCATGCATCACGGCGTTCATTGCTGCCCACGATCATCGGAAACCAGATATGGCCGATTTCGTGCGCGATCACCATGTGCAGGTTCTTGCCCTTGGCCAGCTTGTGGTCGAAGGTGATCCCCGGGTACTCCATGCCGCCGGCCGTGCCCGCTTCGTTGATCGCCACCGGCCAGGGGTAGGGATACCACTGTTTCGAGAAGTATTCGGTGGAGGCTTTCAGGAATTCGGTGGCACGACCCCAGGCGCCATCGCCGCCGCTTTCGGCTGGGTAAACCGACATCGCCAGCGCGGTCTTGCCCTCGGGCAGGTTGATGCGGGCGGCGTCCCACACGAACGCTTTTGAGGCACCGAAGGCGACGTCACGGGTGTTGTGCATTGCGAAGCGCCAGGTCAGCGTGCCGCTTTGTCTTGGACGGCTGGACGGCTGGTTGACTTCTGCGGCGCTGCGGATCATCACCGTCTTGTCGCTGTGACGTGCCTGTTCCAGTCGCTGTTGCTCGGTCTTGGTCAGCACGTCTTGCGGGTTCAGCAGTTCGCCGGAGCCGGCCACGATCATGTCCCACGGCACGGTGATCGCATAGGTGAAGTCACCGTATTCGAGGTAGAACTCGCTGTTGAGATACGGCGCGGTGTCCCATCCGCGCATGTCGTCATACACGGCCATGCGGGGATACCACTGGGCGATCTCGAACATTTCGCCGTTCTTGCTGGGGTTGACGTCCATGCGCCCGCCGAACTCGCCGGGGACGGTGAAGCTCCAGCTGACATGCAGACGCAACTGGCCGTCCCTTGATTTCAGCGGCGTGGGTAATTGCACCTGCATGCGGGTGTCAGAGACGGTCCACTTCACCGGCGTCTTGTGTCCATTGGCGTCCTCCAGCTCGATCGAGGCGATCGTGTAGCCGTCGGTAAATTCCGTGGGGAACTTGCCGGTGAACGCGCCGCGTGCGTCCTTGCGGTAGCGGTTTTGATCCAGCTGCAGCCACAGTACGTCGAGTGCGTCGGGGCTGTGGTTGGTGTAGCTGATCACCTCGCTGCCGCTGAGCAGGCGCGTGGTCGGATCGAGCGTGGCGGTGATCGTGTAGTCAGCGCGATTCTGCCAGTACATCGGCCCGGGTTTGCCGCTGGCCGAGCGATAAGCGTTGGCAGGTTGCGGATAGCTGTACGGGGCGAATATCTGCGCCGGATTGAATGCGACTGCAGCGGTCTCGGCAGCGAAGCCGGGAGCGGTGGCCAGCGCGACCAGCGTAGCGGCGAAAGAAAGCGTGAACTTGTTCATGCGAGGCCTTGGGGTAAAGAACTTACGGTTGAGCACCGTCGCGGAGTAGGGCGAGTACTTCGTGATGCGCGCCCATGGCATGCTAATCGGTCTTGCCGGCCGGACTCTTTTCGTCGTCGACCTTGCGGTTGTCGCGGGTGAGTATGCGATACCAGCCGCCATGTCGGTGATCCACCGGATGCTGCCACGCATACGCCCCCAGCTTCACGTACCAATCGTCATGGGTGGGCGAGCACGTGCGGGCGTGAAGCAGGGCAGCGGCGGCTGCTGTCGTGGCCTGCATGCAGAAGTATTTGCCGACGTCGCCGATGCTTCCGTCCGGCGCGAAGCCGTAGCCGATGCCGCCATACTCGCTGCCCTACGCGCGTGCCAGCGTTGGGTCGATCAGGTGCCGGGCGGTGGACAGTCGTGTCGCAGACCGCGCACGCGCGGCAGCGGTTCCCTCAGCACCAGTAGTTTGGCCGGGTTGTTCTGGTTGCCCGGCGGGTAGCGCAGGGGCGGGACAGCTGCTTCGGGTCGCCACGCCTAGTTCAGGCCGAACCGCCGCGGCGCGGATCTCGGTGGAGTTCGTGCAACTAGCGCAGGCAGTGGCGAGGTATTCGTCGCGCAGCGTCGCGTCGTCGGCTAACTCGATCGCCACCATCGTATGGTTCAAGACGAAGCGGTCGCTGCTGTCCTGATGCCGATGGCAACGATCAAAGATCGCGCCGTCATCCTTGAAATTGTGGAAGAGCGAACTTGCGGATTGATAGCGCACGGATGATGGAATGCCATCCTCTGCGCGATCTGCCTGCGCAGAAACTCGGCGCTGCGAATGTCCGGAGGGTCACTCATGCCTGCTGTGCCATGAAGGCCGGCACCTCATCGCTGGTTGGCATCGCGGCGAATGAGCCGCGGCGGGTCACCGTGAGTGCACCGCAGGCGGCGGCAAAACGCAGCATCGCGTGCAGGCGCGGCAGTTCTGCGATCAGGTGCTCGATACGGTCGGCAGCGGCTTCCAGTTCCGCGAGGCAACACAGCAGGCCGCCGACAAAAGCATCGCCGGCGGCGGTGGAATCAACCACGTTGACTGCATAGCATGGCAGTTCACCCTCGGCATCGGGGTGAGACCAGCGCAGTGGCGCGCCGCCACGTTCGCCGGTGCGCCCCCGGCGAACGGCACGAAGCGGGTGGCAAAGCCGTGGGCATCGACACCTTCTGCGTGCAGGTCGATCAGCGCCTCGCCGAAACACAGAATCGGATGGACGGCCATCTCAGACGCCGGTTGCGGTATCTGTTGCCGGCAGGCTGCAGATGCGCGAGCCACGCAGGCCATAGAACGCGATATAGAGGTAGCACAGCAGGGGCAGGAAGAACGCGTGCTGCAAACCGATCTGATCGGCCACCAGCCCCTGAATCTGGGGAATGATCGCGCCGCCGACGATAGCCATGATCAGCAGGCTGGATGCCTTGCTGGTCATCGACCCTAGCCGCTCGATGGCCAGCGCGAAGATGGTGGGGAACATGATCGAGTTGAACAGGCCGATGGCGATGATGCTGACCATGGCCACGTTGCCCGTGCTGAGCATGGTGGTCAGTACCAGCAGCATGTTGATTCCGGCAAAAGTGCTGAGCAGCTTTCGTGGCGAAATACGGGCCATCAGCGCCGAACCAATGAATCGACCGAACATCGCGCCGCCCCAGTAGAACGATACGTAATTGGCGGCCTGCTGTTCGGTGAGATGGCCGATGTCGGGCATCGACAGGTAGTTGACCATGAAGCTGCCGATCGATACTTCGGCGCCGACGTAAAAGAAAATGCCGAGCACGCCAAAGAGCAAGTGCGGATGGCGCAGCACTTCGATGAAGCCATGCTTGTCGTGATCGCCGTCGCTGGTCGTTTCGGTGAGCGTCGGCAGGCGGAACAGCCAGACCACGATCGCCAGCACGAACAGCGCAATCGCCAGCCAGATATACGGCCCCTGCACCGCCTGCGCCTGCTGTGCCTGGTAGGCGAGATGCTCGGTCGCCGGCAGCGCCGCTACCTCGGCCGGACTCTTCACCACATTGGCGAGGATGAATACGCCGCCGAAATAGGGCGCCAGCGTGGTTCCCGCCGAATTCAGCGCCTGGGCGAGGGTGAGTCGGCTGGAACTGGTCGACTCCGGGCCAAGCAAGGCCACGTACGGATTGGCGGCAACCTGCAAGATGGTAATTCCGCTGGCCAATACGAACAGCGCGCCGAGGAACGGCGGGTACAGATGCAGGGCGGCCGCTGGCCAGAAGCCAAGCGCACCCAGGCCTGCAATGGCCAGTCCGGCGACAATGCCTTTCTTGTAACCCAGCTTGGCCACCAGCCAGCCGGCCGGCATGCCCATCAGGAAATAGGTGCCGAAAAACGTGAACTGAACCAGCATCACCTGCGCATAACTGAGCTGGAAGCTTGCCTTCAGATGCGGAATCAGGATGTCGTTGAGGCAGGTCAGGAAGCCCCACATGAAGAAAATCGTGGTGAGTACGGCCAGCGCTGTCGGGTAGTAGGTGTAGCGCTGTGGTGCTCCGCCGGAATGGCTCGCAGCGGCGTTGGTCGGGGTAGCGAAAGCCATGGGTGTTTTCCTCAGAGCAGCGCAGTCAGATGGCGGGCGGCGGGCAACTGCTGGCTCGAATCACCAGTTGCACCGTTGCGATGGTACGGCGTGTTTCGGTCGCCGGGTCACGTAGTCGTTGCAACAGCATTTCAGCCGCCTGGCGGCCACGTGCTCGCGGTGAAGTAGCGAGCGTGGTCAGCGTTGGCGTACACACGGCGGCTTCTGCAAGGTCGTCAAAGCCGGTCAGTGCGATGTCATGGCCTGGCCGCAGTCCGAGCCGGTTCAGTCCGAGCATCAATCCCATCGCCACCGCGTCGTTGTAGCAGACCACAGCGGTGGGCGCAGGCTCGGCGGCAAACAGGCTGGCGGTAGCGGCCGCCGCATCTGCGCGCGTCGGCGCGCATTCGACACGCCAGTGGGCCGCGACCGGGAAATCTGCCGCGCGCATGGCATCCACGTAACCCTGGTGGCGTTGCTGACAGGAACTGGAGTCGTGATGGCCGCCGAAAAAGGCGATCCGCCAGTGGCCTTGAGCGATCAGGTGCTCGGTGGCCAGTTGTGCGCCGTGGCGGTTGTCCAGCGCCAGCACATCCCAGTGCGCATATTCGGGCAGGTCACCGCGCCCTTCGCGATTGAACAGCAGCAGCGGCGTCTGTCTGCCAATCGCGCCAAGCACCTGCGCCGCGTTGCTGCCTTCTGCCGGTGACAGGATGATCCCGGCAGGTCCGTGCTCGATCAGAGATTCGAGCACCGCCTGCTCGCGCTGCGGCGATTCGTTGGTACAGCCCAGCAGGGTGACAAAGCCGCCTTCGCCGATGGTTTCGTCGACGCCGGCCGCGAACTCGGCGAAGAACGGATTGGCCAGGTCGTTCAGTACCAGTGCGATACTCGACGAGGTCTGCCGGCGGAGATTGGCCGCCGCACGATTGTAGACATAGCCTTGCTTGCGCAATTCCTCCTCGACGCGCGCTCGGGTGTTCTTGTTCACCAGCGGGCTGTTGCGCAACACCAGCGACACCGTGGCGCGCGATACACCGCAGCCGGCGGCGATGTCGATGAGGGTGATCTTGCGGCGGATCGGTGAGGCGGTGTCCATCATTCAGCCCGATTTGGAACGATCTAAATATAACTGATTGAGAGCGGCCCCGCGCAAGCTGATCGACCGTGTATCGCACCAAAGAGAGCCTCATTTCGATGCTTTCGGGTAAATTTAGCACGATCTAATTTTTTGGTGGCTTCGCTGCGATGACGAGCCCCTGCCTGACGACGCACCCCGATGCGATCTCGCGGTTTCTACCTTCACCCCGAGCTGAGTCTGTATGTCAACCAGCGGTGCCGGTGACCGCCGCCAACATCAACGGCGTTTACGACTGGCCCATGGCGGCTTTCATGAACCTCCTAGCCCGACGAACCCGGCCACGGCAGCAACCTCACCGAAGACAACGCCTGGCAGTATCCCTGGTAAGTGCCGCAGGGCCTGCCGGAAGTGATCGACGCGAATGGGTTTCTATACGGTCACGCCGGTCAGGGACGTGTATGCCATTGACCGACCGTTTGTGCAGCCCGCGATCCTTCAGCTGGCTGGCGGATGCAGCATCACTATCGCCGATGCGCCTCTGAATGACGCGACGTACCATCGCCGTGCGGTAGCCGCGACCGGACGGGTACCGGGGCCGCCGTGGCTGCGTCACCGTCAGCTCGTGGCTGGTGGTGGACTTCAGTCCGCCCTGCGGGCCACGCCCGATCCACGTGGACAGCTACACCAGCGAACCTCGTGAAAATGTGAAGACTTTAAATGACTTGCGTGTCATTGAAGGCGTCAAAAAACGTGGCAGAATGGGAAGTGATCCCTCCCCGTTTGAGCGTTTGAGGTTGCTGGTTGAATGAAAATCAATGGAGCCCCGCGCTGGCGTACTGCCGGTCTTTTGCTGGCGGTGCTGTTCATCGTGGCGCTGCCTTATGTGGTGACCCGCACCAGCATCCAGGAAACGCAGCGCGCAACCGCGTGGGTTGCCCATTCCAGCGAGATCAAAGCCGTCACTTATCATTTGGCTTACCTGGCGCGTGACAGCGAAAGCGCCAGTTATCGGATGCTGGCCGGAGACGCCACCGACGCGACCCGGCAGCGGGCTCACCGTGCCGAACAGCAGGGGCCGGCACTGGTTCAGCAACTGCGCGGAATGACTCGCGACAATCCGGACCAGCAGATGCACATTGGCGCGCTGGAAAACGCATTGAGCGGTCGCATTACCCTGATGAAACAGGCACAGGACCGTCTGGCCAAGGGAGACTTTGCGGGAGCCACGCGCTCACTGAACGACGCCGCCGAGCTGTTTCCGATCAGTGTCGAAATTGCCACGATCGTGACGAACGAGGATGTCTTGCTGAAGGCGCGCGCAGCGGCTGCTCGCGAAAAGGCGTCGAACGGGCGCATCGTGCTTGCCCTAACCGCACTCGCCCAGCTGATCCTGCTCGCAGTCATCGTGTTGATGTCGGAACGACAGATCGGCGAACGGCAACGGGCGGAGACCCGCGAGGGCCGCGCGGTGCAGCGTTCGCGGATGATTTTGCAGGCCGTGCGTGAGCCGATTGCCTTGTTCGACGTGAACCTGCGTACCTTGCTGGTCAACAATGCCTTCGGTGAATTGTATGGGCTGGACCCGACCCAGTCGGCCGTGTCGCTGGCGGAAATCGGCGACGGTGCGTGGAGTGACAGCGTGCTGCTGCAGCGTCTGAATGACGTGCTGTTGCGTGACCGCGAGCTGTGGGATTACGACATGACCCAGCGCACCGCGGACGGTTTGGAACGTAACGTGGTAGTCAATGCGCGGCGTTTGCAGCAGCAGGACAGCGAGGTGCCCACCTTGCTGCTGACGGTCAGTGACGTCACCACGCGTGCGCTGGCCGAGAAGCAGGTGAACGAGCTCAATCGCCAACTTGAAGGCAAGGTCAGCCAGATTTCCGACGTCAATCGCGAGCTGGAGGCATTCAGCTATTCGGTATCGCACGACCTGCGTGCGCCGCTGCGCCACATCTCCGGGTTCGCGCGGAAACTCGAGCAGCATCTGGGCGAGCGCGTTGACGAGAAGGCCGCGCACTATCTCGAGGTGATCGGCGGTTCGGCACAGCGGATGGCCTTGCTGATCGACGACCTGTTGGTGTTCTCGCGACTTGGTCGTGGTGCCTTGCGGCTGCAGGCTGTGGACATGCAGTCGTTGGTGGACGAGGCTCGCCCACTGGCCGAGGCGGGCCTGGAAGAGCGGCGCATCGTGTGGACCGTCGCGGCGCTACCCATGGTGATCGGCGACGAGAACATGCTGCGCACGGTGTGGCAGAACCTGCTGGGCAATGCGGTGAAGTACACCGGCCAGTGCGAAGTCGCGCGCATCGATGTGAGTGCGAAGCAGGGGCGCCATGGCGATTACGAGTTCACCGTGAGCGACAACGGCGCCGGCTTCGACATGCAGTATGCGGACAAATTGTTTGGTGTATTCCAGCGCTTGCACCGTGCGTCCGAATTCCCGGGCAATGGCATCGGGCTGGCCAATGTGCGTCGCATCGTAACCCGTCACGGCGGCCGTGTCTGGGCCGAGGCCGAGCCCGAAAAGGGCGCCCATTTTCATTTTTCGCTGCCGGCCACTGACGCCGCCGGGGCCATCATCGAGAGCAAGACATGAACAAGAAAGAGCTGCGAACCATCCTGCTGGTGGAAGACAGCATGGCCGATGCCGAGATGGCACTGGATGCACTTGGCGAAGCTCACCTGGCCAATCCGGTGGTGCATGTGGAAGACGGTGTCGAATGCCTGGACTATCTCTACATGCGAGGCGCCTGGGCCCATCGCGAGCCCGGCAATCCGGCGGTGGTGCTGCTGGACATCAAGATGCCGCGGATGAATGGACTGGACGTGCTGACCCAAATGCGCGACGACGAACGCATGCGGCGCATTCCGGTGGTGATCCTTTCCTCGTCCCGCGAGGAAAGTGATCTTGCGCGAAGCTGGGATCTGGGTGCTAATGCGTACGTCATCAAGCCGGTCGATGTCGACCAGTTCTTCGATGCGGTACGCACGCTGGGGCAGTTCTGGGCGGTGCTCAATCAGGCGCCGGAACACGAGTGATTCAACCAGTGCATGACGGCTGCGCCTGCCGCGCCGCCGCCGTGCCCATGTCTGTGTCAACGTCAGGGAAGTAACGAGGACGCCATGCCAAACCGGCAGCATCGAACCATGCCGACCATCCGCATATTGCAGGTCGAAGACAGCCAGCTCGACGCCGAGCTGGTGTTGTCTGAACTGGATGCGGACAACATCGATTACCAGGTGCAACTGGTCGATGACGAGGCGCGTTATCTGTCGGCGCTGGAAGATTTTTCGCCGGATATCGTGCTGTCTGACCTCAGCATGCCGGGCTTTTCCGGGCAGCGGGCGCTGGAGCTGCTGCGCGAGCGCGACGACGATCTTCCGTTCATTTTTGTTTCCGCCACGCTGGGCGAGGATGCGGCCATCGAGGCCCTGCGCAACGGCGCCACCGACTACATCCTGAAGCAGAATCCGGCGCGACTGGCCAGCGCGGTGCGGCGTGCGCTGGACGAAGCCGCGGCGCATCGGGCCAGTCGCCGCGCCGAGGCCGAGCTGATCCGTGCGCAGCGCTTCGAGAGCCTGGCGATGCTTGCTGGCGGGCTCAGTCATGACTTGCGCAACCTGTTGCAGCCGTTATTGTTGGCCGGCGACAGCTTGCAGGATTACAAGGACGATCCGCGGCTGGAGCGGCTGGGCAAACTGGTCCGTGATTGCGGTCGGCGCGGTCTGGAGATGGTGCATTCGATGCTGTCGTTTGCCCGCGGCGCTCGTCGCGCAGAGCAGGTCAAACTGGGCAAGTTGTTCAGCGCGTTCGACCTGCTTATGCAAGGCAGCGTGCCGCGCAATGTGCAGATGCAGCTGGTCATCGACGACCCGGAGTTGTCGTTCGAAGGCAACCACACCGAGTTGCAGCAATGCCTGCTCAACTTGTGCCTGAATGCGATCCAGGCGATGCCCGATGGTGGCAAATTGCACATCGAGACCACGCAGACCGAACTGGAGGAAGACTTCTTTTTGCCCGAAGAAAAGCCACGGCTGGGACGCTATCTGTGCATCAGCGTGATCGACGAGGGTCCGGGCATGGATCAGGCCGTGCTGGAGCGCATGTTTGAGCCGTTCTTCACCACCAAGGAAGCCGGTACCGGTCTGGGCCTGCTGTCATGCAAACGCATCGTCGGCAGCCATGGCGGGGTCATGCGAGTCGACAGTGCACCGGGTCGCGGCACGCGATTTGACCTGTATATCCCGCTGGACGAGCTGGTTGCGGACGATGCTCAGCTGGGCGCGGAGGAAGATCTCGAAGGTTCAGCGGAACATGTGCTGGTAGTGGTCGAGGAAGCCGGTCAGCTGTCGCTGTTGTCCGACACACTGGATGCCTACGGCTACCAGGCACACGCCAGTCAGAGCGGTACCGCTGCCCTGCAATGGATCGAGGCCGCCGGATTGCCGGACATGGTGGTGCTGGATGCGGACATGAACCTGCTCACTGGCGTGCGCACACTGGCGGCGCTGATCGAGCATGGCTACCGCGGCGGCGTGCTACTGCTGGCGCGTGCCGGTGCGGTGCCAGACCTGCATGAGTTGCCACCACTGGACAACCTGCACGTGATTGAAAAGCCGGTTACCACCCAGCAATTGCTGCGTGCCGCGCGCATGGCACTGAAGCACACGGCGGCCAACGGCGACTGACCTCGCCAATTAGCCGCGGCGTGCTCAGTCGATGCCGAGCTTCTTTAACTTGTAGCGCAACGCGCGGAAAGTGATGCCGAGTTTGCGGGCGGCCGCGGTCTTGTTGTAGCGGGATTCTTCCAGCGCCTTGACGATCGCGGTGCGCTCCAGGTTGCTGATGTAGTCATCAAGACCACCATCGGAAGCGGCGGCGGTGGGCGGCGGGGCAGCGTTGGCGGCGGCTGCACTGGCCGCCGGTGCATCGGTACTGCCGAGGCGTGCGCCGCGCTGCGGCAGCATCAGGTCGGCGGCATCGATCGTGTTGCCGTCGCACATGGCCATGGCGCGCTCGAGCACGTTTTCCAGCTCGCGCACGTTGCCGGGGAAATCGTAGGCTTCCAGCGCATCGCGTGCGGCTGGCGCCAGCTGCCCGATGCCTTCGCCGCTCTTGCCGGCCAGTGCCTTGAGGATGAAGGTAGACAATTGCGGCACGTCACCGCGACGTTCGCGCAACGGTGGCACGCGCAGTTCGATCACGTTGATGCGGTAGAACAAGTCCTGGCGGAACTGGCCTTGCTCGACCAGCTGGCCGAGATTCTTGTGCGTGGCGGACAGGATGCGCACGTCCACCGGAACTTCGTCGCGGCCACCGATCGGACGCACGGCCTTTTCCTGGATCGCGCGCAGCAGTTTCACCTGCATGTGCAGCGGCAGTTCGGCCACCTCGTCGAGAAACAGCGTGCCACCCTGCGCCGCCTGGAACAGGCCTTCCTTGTCCGCACCGGCGCCGGTGAAGCTGCCTTTGCGATGGCCGAAGAATTCGCTTTCCATCAGCTCGGAGGGAATCGCGCCACAGTTGACCGGCACGAACGGGCCGCTCGCTCGCGGGCCTTGCTCGTGGATCAAGCGGGCCACCAGTTCCTTGCCCACGCCGGATTCGCCGGCGATATAAACCGGTGCCTGGTTGCGGGCCAGCTTGCCGATGGTGGCGCGTACCTGTTGCATCGCCGCCGAATCACCAATCAGACGATTACCGGTATCACCGTGGGTCGCGGCACCGCCACCATTGCGCTTTTCCTCGGCCAGGCGCAAGGCAGTGCGAACCAGCCCGCGCAGCATCTGTATGTCGACCGGCTTGGAGACGAAGTCGAAGGCGCCGGCTTTCAGCGCATTCACTGCCGCATCGACGTTGCCGTAGGCAGTAATCATCGCCACCGGCGTGTCCGGATGCTCAGCGGCGATCAGCTCGATCACCTCCTGGCCGTTGCCGTCAGGTAGCCGCATGTCGGTGAAGCACAGGTCGTACGTGCGCTCGGCCAGGGCGCGGCGAGCATCGCCGACCGTACCTACGGCGTCGACCTGCAAATCCATTCGCCCCAACGTGATGGTCAGCAGTTCACGGATGTCGCGTTCGTCGTCAATGACCAGGACGGTCTGAGCTGTCATGAGGGGTCCGTGTTTCCCAAGGCAATCAATGGAAGGTTACTAGGCAGAGTCAAAAGGTCAACGCGTGGCACCTTGTGCGGCATCGCCGGTTTCTGCGGGGCTGCGGGCCGGTGGCGTCAGTATGAGTCGGAAACAGCTGCCACCGCCGGCTACGCGTACATATTCCAGCGCAGCCTGGTTGGCATCACTCATTTGCCGGGCCAGATAAAGCCCCAGCCCGGTGCCGTATTCGTGGGTGGTGTAGAACGGTTCGAAGATCTGTGCGGCCACTTTCGGTGCGATGCCGGGGCCGCGGTCGATCACTTCCATGATCGGCACGCCGTGCTCGCCCAGCCGGGTCACCAACATCACCCGTGCCGGTTCGCCCGGCAGACGGCCGTAACGCAGCGCGTTCTGCACCAGATTCCAGACCACTTGCTGCAACTGTTGTGGGTCGGCCACGGCAGCGACTTGTACGGTGCTGCTGGAGATCGCGCGCAGCGAATCGGCGCCCAGATCATTGCCTTGCACGTATTCCTCGACGAAGCCCTGGGCCCAGTCGCCCAGATCCAGTGTCTCTGGCCGGGAGCGCTCGCGCCGCGACAACTGCAGGATGTTCTCGATGATTTCGTTCAGTCGGATGCCGTGGTTGTTGATGATCTCGACCATGCGTTGGTCAGTCGCGTCCATGCTTTTGGATTCGGCGAGCAGCTGCGCCGAGTAGCGGATTGCCGCCAGCGGATTGCGAATTTCGTGGGCGATCGAGGCGGACAGGCGGCCAAGCGAGGTCAGCGTGAGCTCCTCGGCGCGGCGCGACAGCAGCGAAGTGTCGTCCAGAAAGATCAGCACGTGCGAATCGTCGTTCGGCGCCAGCCGGGTGAAGCGCGGTACCACCTCGGGCACGCCGTCGGCGAGCTGGGTGGCGGTTTCGTCCAGCTTGCCCGAGGTCATCCAGTGATACAGCCGGCGCGACAGTTCCGGCGCCAGCTGGCCCAGGTCGCGCTGGTCGGCGCCGGGGTTGCCCATCAGCATCCATGCCGATTCGTTGATCTGGTGGATGCGGTTGGCATCGTCCACCAACAGCACGCCGGTCTTCATGCGGCGAATGATCAGTTCGTTGACCTGGGCCAGATTGGCCAGATCGGTGCTGCGCTGTTCGGCCAGTGCCTCGGTGGCGCGTAATTGCCGACCCAACACGTTGCACAAGGTGGTGGTGGCGAAATACGCCAGGCCAAACAGACCGGCTTCCAGCAGGTCCCGGTCGGCAGGGTCAGTCGACTTGGCACCCAGCAGGGTATGCGCCAGGATGCCCAGCGTGGCCAGCGCGGCAAAGAAACTGGACAACCGCAGCGGCAGAATCAGCGCGCCTGCGCTGAGATTGACCGCCAGCATCATGGCGATCCCGATGCGCGCGTCATGCATGACCGCGATGGCGAGCACGGCTGCGCCAATGTCCACCACCAGCGCGGCGGCCACCACGCCGAGGGCGTGCGGCATGCTGCGCCGGTTGAGCAGCAACATGACCAGGGCAAACGCGACATAAAGCCCGACCATGCCATGGGCAAGATCCGGCTCGGCCAGCGATGGCCAGCGCAAGCCAGGCGGGCTGAAGGCCAGGCCGGCGTAGACCAGCGCCTGGACCACCCGGAACCCGTTCAGAAAGGACAGCTCGTGACGAATCGTCGGCGTGTTCACAGGTGCGGCGACGAAGGGGGTGGTACTGGTCACGTGTGGACTACTCCCTGGCGGTTCCGGGTCAGTATAGACGGGCCACTGCGCGCTGTGACCCCATGGAGGATGCTCGCGAAAGCGCATGGGAACGGCCCGTGTGGACGTTTTCGGCGGTCGGCCCTTTCCATCGGCGCCCGCTTCCGCGAAAATAGGCGGCCGCATGGCGCGGTATGCCGGTTTCATCTGGCTGGGGCACTGCTTTCAGCAGCGCTCTTCTCCGCCGTCCGACCTCCCTGACCCACGCATGGTTCAACGCGTGCGGCCGCCATCGTTTTTCCGTTCGCTCGAGGTATCGAATGAATTTCCACGAATACCAGGCCAAAGAACTGTTCGCGCAGTACGGCATCGCCGTTCCGCCGGGCAAGGTTGCCAACTCCCCCGATGCCGCTGTCGATGCCGCCAAGGCACTCGGTGGCACGCAGTGGATGGTCAAGGCGCAGATCCATGCCGGCGGTCGCGGCAAGTCCGGCGGCGTCAAGTTCTGCCGCAGCTTCGACGACGTGCGTGCGGCGGCCAAGGCCATGCTCGGCACCAACATGGAAACCTACCAGTCCGCCGGCCGCGCGCTGCCGGTCAACCTGGTGCTGGTGACCGATGCCACCGACATCGCCCGTGAGCTGTATCTGTCGATCCTGGTCGACCGCGATTCCAAAGCGGTTTCGTTCATCGCTTCCAAGCACGGCGGCGTGGACATCGAGCAGGTCGCCAAGGATACGCCCGAAGACATCCACACCATCGTGGTCGACTTCGTCGAAGGCCTGCAGCCGTACCAGTGCCGTCAGCTCGGCTTTGCCATGGACCTCAATGGCAAGCAGGTCAATCAGCTGACCAAGATCATGCTGGGCTTGTACAAGCTGTTCAACGAGAAGGATCTGGCGCTGGTCGAGCTGAATCCGCTGGCCGTGCTGGAAGACGGCAACCTCGCCGCGCTGGATGGCAAGGTCAATTCCGACGACAACGCCGAATACCGTCACCCGGATCTGGCCGCCATGCGCGACCTCAGCCAGGAAGACGCGGCCGAAGCCGCCGCGCAGCAGAGCAATCTCAACTACGTGACGATGGACGGCAATATCGGCTGCATGGTCAACGGTGCCGGCCTGGCGATGGCCACCATGGACGTGATCAAGCTGGCGGGCGGTGAGCCGGCCAACTTCCTCGACGTGGGCGGTGGCGCGACCAAGGAGCGGGTGACCGAGGCGTTCAAGCTGATCACCTCCTCGGACAAGGTCAACTGCATCCTGGTCAACATCTTTGGCGGCATCGTGCGTTGCGACATGATCGCCGAGGGCATCATCGCCGCGGTCAAGGAAGTGGGCCTGACCATTCCCGTGGTGGTGCGCCTGCAGGGCACCAATGTCGATCAGGGCCGCGAACTGCTGGCCAATTCCGGTCTGGCGATCACGCCGGCGGATGATCTCAACGACGCGGCCCAGAAAGCCGTGGCTGCCGCGAAGGCCTGAGGAGTAATCGAATGAGCGTTTTGGTCAACAAGAACACCAAGGTGTTGGTGCAGGGTTTCACCGGCCAGCAGGGCACCTTCCATGCACAGCAGTGCCTCGATTACGGCACCCTGATCGTCGGCGGCGTGACGCCGGGCAAGGGCGGTTCCGAGCACATCGGCCTGCCCGTGTTCAACTCGGTCGATGAAGCCGTGCTGGAAACCGGCGCCGATGCGTCCGTCATCTTCGTGCCGCCGCCGTTCGCGGCCGACTCGATCCTCGAAGCGATCGATGCCGGCATCAAGGTCATCGTGGCGATCACCGAAGGCATTCCGGTGCTCGACATGCTGCGCGTGAAGAACGTGCTGATGCAGCATCCGGAAATCGTGCTGATCGGGCCGAACTGCCCGGGCATCATCACCCCCGGCGAATGCAAGATCGGCATCATGCCCGGTCACATCCACCAGAAGGGCAAGGTCGGCGTGGTTTCGCGCTCCGGCACGCTGACCTATGAGGCCGTGTTCCAGACCACCAACGAAGGCCTCGGCCAGAGCACGGTGATCGGTATCGGCGGCGATCCGATCAACGGCCTGAACTTCATCGACTGCCTGAAGCTGTTCCAGGACGATCCGCAGACCGAAGGCATCATCATGGTTGGCGAGATCGGTGGTTCGGCCGAGGAAGACGCGGCCGAATTCATCGGCGAATACGTGACCAAGCCGGTGGTGTCGTTCATCGCCGGTGCTTCGGCTCCGGCCGGCAAGCGCATGGGCCATGCCGGTGCGATCATCTCCGGCGGCAAGGGCACGGCGGCGGCGAAGTTCGCTGCGCTGGAGAAGGCGGGCGTCACCACGGTGAAGTCGCCGGCCGATCTGGGCAAGGCCCTCGCCAAGCTGATGAAGTAATTCGCTGACGCAAGTCGGCACGCTGGTACCGTAAAATACGAAGGCCGCGATTCGTCGCGGCCTTCGTCATTTCTGGAGTTCTGGTTCATGGCAAAGCTGCGTTTGGCGCTGGCCCAATACGATTTTGCGGTCGGTGCGGTGGCAGCGAATGCTGCCAGGGTCGGCGACTTGATCGCGCAGGCGCGTGACGGTGGCGCCGCGCTGGTGGCCTTTCCCGAGCTGACCTTGAGCGGCTATCCGCCGGAAGACCTGCTGCTGCGGCCGAGCTTTCTGGCCGCCTGCGCCAGCGAACTGGCGACGCTGGCGGCGGCGACGCAAGGCATCGCCGCACTGGTTGGCCATCCACACAGCGAGGGCGAGGTTTTCAACGCCGCCAGCCTGCTGCGGGACGGTCGGGTGGAATGCACCGCACACAAACAGGCGCTGCCAAACTATGGGGTATTCGACGACAAGCGCTACTTTAGGCCCGGTCATGCAACGGTCACCACGGTGATCGACGGTGTCACCATTGGCCTGCTGATTTGCGAGGATGTCTGGCGCGCGGAGCCGGCGGCACAGGCTGCAGCCGCCGGCGCCGAGTTGTTGCTGGTGATCAACGCCTCGCCCTGGGATGAGCGCAAACAGGCGGAACGTGAAGCTGAGCTGCAGGCGCGGGCGCGCGAAACCGGTTGCGCGATTGTCTACCTGAACCTGGTTGGTGGTCAGGATGAAGTGGTTTACGACGGCAGTTCCATCCTGGTTGATGGTGACGGCAGCATCGTTGCTGTCGCTCCTGCTTTCGTCGATACCTTGTTGTGGGCCGAGTTCGATCCGGCAACGCGCACGCTCGCGGCCCAGGCATGGCCGGTTCGCAGTGAGCCATCACTGGAGGCGACGTTGTATGCCGCACTGGTGCGTGGCACCCGGGACTACATCGACAAGAACCGTTTTGGCGGTGTGCTGCTGGGGCTGTCCGGCGGCATCGATTCGGCGTTGACGCTGGCCTTGGCCGTCGATGCGCTGGGTGCCGATCGCGTCACTGCCGTGATGATGCCCACGCGGTACACCTCGCAATTGTCGCTGGATGGTGCCCGTGCGCAAGCCGAACAATTGGGCGTGGACTATCACGTGATCGACATCGAGGCGACCTATCAGTCCTTTGTCGACGCGTTGACGCCGGCGTTTGCCGGCAAGCCCGCCGACACCACCGAGGAAAACCTGCAGTCGCGCACCCGCGGGGTGATGCTGATGGCGCTCAGCAACAAGCACGGTCGCCTGTTGCTGGCCACCGGCAACAAGAGCGAGATGGCGGTGGGCTACGCCACCTTGTATGGCGACATGTGCGGTGCGTATGCGCCGCTGAAGGATGTCTACAAGAGCGTGGTGTATCGCTTGTCACGCTGGCGCAATGCGCAGTCGGCGGCAATCGGTGACGGCGAGATGATTCCGTCGGCGGTGATCGATCGGCCGCCTTCCGCCGAGCTGCGCGATAACCAGGTTGACCAGGACTCGCTGCCGCCCTACGACGAACTGGACGCGATCCTCGAACACTTCATCGAAGGCGAGCAGTCGCAGGCGGAAATCGTGGCGCAGGGCTTTGCCACCGAAACCGTGCGTCGGGTCGTGCGGCTGGTGTTGTTGAATGAGTTCAAGCGCCGACAATCTGCGCCGGGACCGCGTGTCACCACGCGCGCATTCGGTCGCGAACGCCGTTATCCGATTACCTCGGGCTGGCACTGAAGTTGTCCAGAGCCTGCGACGTGTCATAGGGTCGGCGCGGCCCGCCGGCTCTTCGCCGGCTACGGTGATGTGATGAAAAAGCGGCGCGTAAGACTCCCTGTCCGTGAAACTCCCACAAAAAAGGCCGGCAATCATGCCGGCCTTTTCTATCAGCACTTCACCCGACTCGCTTAATGATGGCCCGAGAACGGCACCATCTTGCGCACTGTCGATGGCGGATGCGGCCACTTCGCATCGGTGAGATACGGATGGTTCGGATAATTCAGTGCCAACACCTGACGGCTCTGGTCAGCCAGATTCTTTTGATCAAGTGCCAGGTAGCTGCGGGTCAGGATCGCCAGCGCATCGCCGGTCTGTGGCGACTGCTGGTAGTGCTCGATCACGTACTGCGAACGATCTGCGGCGGCAATGAAGGCCTTGTTGCGCAGGTAGAACTCGGCCACGTTGATCTCGTACTGCGCCAGCACGTTACGCAGATAGATCATCCGCTGGCGAGCGTCGGCGGTGTAGGCGCTGTCCGGGAAGCGACGTGACAGTTCGGAGAAGTCGTCGAACGACTGCAGGTTGTAGCCCTGGTCGCGACGGGTATCCTTGTCCGAACCGGGAATCAGCCGCTCGATCACGCTGCCGGTGCGATCAAAATTGATCAGCCCGCGCAGGTAATAGGCATAATCAACATGTTTGTTGGCCGGGAAGGTCTTGATGAAGCGGTTCACGGTGGACAAGGCATCATCGGGCTCGTTGTCCTTGTACTGCGAATAGGCCAGGTCAAGCTGGGCCTGTTCGTTGTATTCGCCCGACGGGAAACGGGCAATCAGACGCTGATAAGCCTTGGTGGCGGCAGCGTAGTCGGCGTTTTCCAGTGAGGTATGCGCGTGGTTGTAGAGCGCTTGCAGTGGCATGGTGTCGATGCTGTCTTTCGACTTGAACATCGCGCAGGCACTCATCGATACCGCAGCCACCAGCAGCAACAGCACTTTCATGACAGTTATTTTGGACATCGGCAGCTTCGGCGAGTCGATTGTTGGGCGCATAAAGAAGGAATTCAGATGTTTGAGCGAACAGGCATGATAGCCGAAACCGACCACCGCCCGCGGATGCCGGCATGACCACGATCCGGCACGAGGCACAGGTCCCGCTGACCGCAGCAGGACGCAGGTTCGACCAGTCGTTGGCCGAGATGTTCCCCGACTACTCGCGTTCGCGGCTCAGCGGCTGGATCAAGTCCGGTGCGGTGACCCTGGACGGTGCCAAGGTTGCGGCGCGGCAGTTGCTGCGTGGCGGCGAGCACATCAAGCTGGAGGTGGAGCTGGAAAACGAGGTATCCAGCGCGCCCGAGGCGATGGATCTGGTCATCGTTTACGAAGACGAGCACCTGCTGGTGCTGAACAAGCCGGCCGGACTCGTGGTGCATCCCGGCGCCGGTAACCCGGTGGGCACCCTGCTCAACGGGCTGCTGCACCACGATCCGAAGCTGGCCGAGCTGCCCCGCGCGGGCATCGTGCATCGGCTGGACAAGGACACTTCCGGCCTGATGGTGGTGGCCAAAACGCTGCCGACCTACACCGGGTTGGTCGATCTGCTGTCTCGTCACGAGGTGGAGCGTCAATACGAGGCCGTGGTGCTCGGCACCATGGTGGCTGGCGGCACGGTCGACGAGCCGATTGGACGCAGCATGGGCGATCGTCTGCGCCAAGCCGTGCGTGACGAGGAGGACGGCAAGCGGGCGGTCACCCACTACCGCCTGCGCGAGCGCTTCCGTGCCCACAGCTTGCTGCAGTGTCAGTTGGAAACCGGTCGCACCCACCAGATTCGCGTACATCTGACCCACATCGGTCATGCACTGATCGGTGACCCGCTTTACGGCGGCGGCTTGAAACTGCCTCGGGGCGCGAGTGAAGCCCTGGCCGGCACCTTGCGCGGATTTCGGCGGCAGGCGTTGCATGCGGAGAAGTTGGCGTTCGTGCATCCGGCGACCGGTGAGGCACTGTCGTTCGAAGCCGAGCGTCCGGCGGATCAACGCGAACTGATCGAAGCCCTGCGTGCGGACCTGGCAGAACACGGGACGGACCATTACTGAGGCACGGTAGGCGTCGGTGGTCACGAGTGTGCGATGCTCTGTGGCTGACGATGTCCGACGCCGGCCCCATGACCGAAAGCGAAAGCTGGATTTTTCCCGACTGGCCTGCGCCCGCGCAGGTGCACGCGGCGATCACCACACGGCTTGGTCCCGGGGTTTCGGCGGCGCCGTTTGACCGATTCAATCTGGGCCTGCGCAGCGGTGATGCGGTAGACGCGGTGATCGCCAATCGCGGTGCCTTGCTGCAGTCGTTGCGGCTGCCGGCGGAGCCGCGCTGGCTGCACCAGGTACATGGCAGCGAGGTCGCCGAGCTTGGCCCGCTGCCCAGTCCGAATGAGCCGCAGGCAGATGCAGCGGTTTCACATCTTCCGGGCACGGTGCTCTCGATCCTCACTGCCGATTGCCTGCCGGTGCTGTTCTGCAGCGAAGATGGCGGCGAGATCGGAGCGGCGCACGCCGGCTGGCGTGGCCTGGCCGGTGGTGTGCTGGAAGCGACGTTGGCCCAGATGATCACCGCGCCATCGCGCGTGCTGGCATGGCTGGGGCCGTGCATCGGAGGCGCGTCGTACGAGGTGGGCACAGAGGTGCGTGCGGCCTTCGTGGCGCATGATGCAGCGGCGGCGGGATGCTTCGTGGGGACGCGCCCGGGGCACTGGCTGTGCGACCTGGCCGGGCTGGCCCGACAGCGGCTTGTTGCCGCCGGCGTTGCGCGAATCCATGGTGGTGGCTTCGATACGCATACCGATACCCGCTTTTATTCCTATCGCCGCGAAGGCACTCGCAGTGGCCGTTTCGCCAGCCTGATCTGGTTGGACAACGGCTGACCCAGGCGGGGATGCGACGTTTCGTCATCGGGCTTTCTTGCTTGAATCATCGACCGCGCAGCCGCATCTAGCTGGCAGTGGCGGACATCTCCGCCCGCTTCTCTACCTCCTGCGAGGATCATTCGATGCGGATGGACAAACTTACTTCGCGTTTCCAGCAGGCGCTGGCCGACGCGCAATCGCTGGCCGTGGGTCGCGATAACAACATGCTTGAACCCGTGCATGTGATGATGGCGCTACTCGATCAGCAAGGCGGCTCGACCGCGCCCTTGCTGACCCAGGCACACGTGAATGTGCCGGCGCTGCGTCAGCGCGTCGCCAGCCTGCTGGATGCGCTGCCCAAGGTCAGCGGGCAGGAAGGCAATATCAATCTTGGCAATGATCTGAACCGCCTGCTCAACCTTACCGACAAACTGGCACAGCAGCGCGGCGATCAGTTCATTGCCAGCGAGTTGTTTGTGCTGGCGGCGCTGGATGACAAGGGTGAACTGGGCGCGGCATTGAAGGCGGCCGGTGCAAATAAACCGAACCTTGAAGCGGCGATTGAAAAGCTGCGTGGCGGTGAGAAAGTGCAGAGCGAAAATGCCGAGGAGCAGCGCCAGGCGCTGGAGAAATACTGCATCGACCTGACTGAGCGCGCCGAGCGCAACAAGCTTGATCCGGTGATCGGTCGCGATGAGGAAATTCGCCGCACCATCCAGGTGCTGCAGCGGCGTACCAAGAACAATCCGGTGTTGATCGGTGAGCCTGGCGTGGGCAAGACCGCGATTGTCGAAGGCTTGGCCCAACGCATCATCAAGGGCGAAGTACCCGAAGGTTTGCGCGACCGTCGCGTGCTGGCGCTGGACATGGGCGCGCTGATTGCCGGTGCGAAATTTCGTGGTGAATTCGAGGAGCGGCTGAAAGCCGTGCTGAGTGACCTGTCCAAGCAGGAAGGTCGGGTGATCTTGTTCATCGACGAGCTGCACACGATGGTCGGCGCCGGCAAGGGTGAAGGCGCGATGGATGCGGGCAACATGCTCAAACCCGCACTGGCCCGTGGCGAGCTGCATTGCATCGGCGCTACCACGCTGGACGAGTACCGCAAATACATCGAGAAGGACGCTGCGCTGGAGCGCCGTTTCCAGAAAGTTTTCGTGGGTGAGCCAACGGTGGAAGACACCATTGCGATCCTGCGCGGGCTGAAGGAGCGTTACGCGCTGCACCATGGGGTGGAAATCACCGACCCCGCCATCGTCGCTGCGGCCACGCTGTCAAACCGCTATATCGCCGACCGCCAGCTGCCGGACAAGGCCATCGACCTGATGGACGAGGCCGCCTCGCGCATCCGCATGGAAATCGATTCCAAGCCGGAAGAACTGGATCGTCTTGAGCGCCGGCTGATTCAGCTGAAGATTCAGCGCGAGATGCTGAAGAAGGAAAAAGACAGCGAATCGAAGCAGCGCCTGGCTGATCTGGAATCCGATATCGACAAGCTGGAGCGTGAGTTTTCCGACCTCAACGAAATCTGGAAATCCGAGAAGGCCGCGTTGCAAGGCACCACCCGGGTCAAGGAACAGATCGAACAGGCGCACCAGGAGCTGGAGGCCGCCCAGCGCACGCAGGATTACGCCCGAATGAGCGAGATCCAGTATGGCAAATTGCCGGCGCTGGAAAAGCAGTTGGCAGCGGCACAGGCGGCCGAGACGCAGGATTTCAAACTGGTGCAGACCCGCGTTACCGCCGAGGAAATTGCCGAAGTGGTCGCGCGCTGGACCGGCATTCCGGTCAGCAAGATGCTTGAGGGCGAACGCGACAAGCTGCTGAAGATGGAGGACGCGCTGCATCAACGGGTGGTTGGCCAGGACGAGGCGGTGCATGCGGTATCCGATGCGATTCGTCGCTCACGCGCCGGCTTGTCCGATCCGAACCGCCCGAACGGTTCGTTCCTGTTCCTCGGTCCCACCGGCGTGGGCAAGACCGAGCTGTGCAAGGCGCTGGCCGAGTTCATGTTCGATACGACCGACGCGATGGTGCGCATCGACATGAGCGAGTTCATGGAGAAGCACTCGGTGAGCCGACTGGTCGGTGCACCGCCGGGTTACGTGGGCTACGAGGAGGGCGGCTACCTGACCGAAGCGGTACGCCGTCGTCCCTACAGCGTGATCCTGCTGGACGAGGTGGAAAAGGCGCACCCGGACGTGTTCAACATCCTGCTGCAGGTGCTCGACGATGGCCGTCTCACCGATGGTCAGGGGCGCACGGTCGACTTTCGCAACACCGTGATCGTGATGACCTCGAATCTAGGTTCGCAGATGATCCAGGATGCGGCCGAGAACAGCGAGGGCCGCGATGAGGAAGAGCAATACACCCAGATGAAGGCCTCGGTGATGGGCGTGGTGCAGGCGCACTTCCGGCCCGAATTCATCAATCGGCTGGACGAACTGGTCGTGTTCCGACCGCTGGACAAGGCACAGATCCGCGCTATTGCCCGCATCCAGCTGGCGTACCTCGAGAAGCGGCTGGCTGAGCGCCAGTTGAAACTCGAAGTAAGTGACGATGCGCTGACGTTGCTGGGCAATGTCGGTTTCGACCCGGTCTACGGTGCGCGACCGCTGAAACGGGCGATCCAGCAACAGCTGGAGAATCCGCTGGCCAGGCAGCTTCTGGAAGGGCGCTTCCAGGCGGGCGATACGGTCAGGGTGTCCATCGCCGGTGGACAGCTGGCGTTCGACAAGGCCTGAGCTTCTCGCACCTCGCAAACGCAAGAGGCCATCCGCTGTCGGATGGCCTCTTGCGTCAGACGATGTGCGACATCAGTCGAGGTCGAGCACCTTCTTGTCGTTGTCGCGGCGATGCTGTTCCTTCTTTTGGTAGTTGGCTTCGCAACCATCCCGTTTGACCATCACGCAATCCAGATAGTCGCTCGCCTCGATCAGCGCAGCGCGTACCGCCTTGCTGGCCGGGGTCTTTTTGTTGTGCGCGAAATCACCGCCCACGCCGCTGACGAAGCCGCGCAGGTTGACGCCACCGCTGGAGCTGTGGCCTTCGACGGTGCGCGAATACACCACCTCGGAAGTCTCCGCATCGATCACACGCAGGTCGATTGCGATATACGCCTCGGACTTGCCGCCACCGACACGGAAGCCGGCGATGTTGACTCCGCCGCCTGTGTTGGAAGTGTCTTCGGTGTAGGCCGCGACGCTGCCAGTGACCAGATACTGGGCGCCGGTGACGTTGCCTGTGTGCGGCGTGCTGCCGGGCCGCATGCGCGAGGAGGCAGCCAGATCCTGTTCGGCCAGCACGGCATCGATTTTCTGCCGTTCGACGACCTTGAAGTCACCGGTGGCGCTCAGTTCATTGCTGAGCACGTCGGCAAGCTGGTTGCCGACGTCGCCATTCCACCAGTTGGCGGAACTGGTCTGGTTGGTGAAGTCGATCACGGCGACGGTCATGGTGGGCGCTTCGCGGGCCAACGCGGCACCGCCGATTGTCAATGCAAGTGCCAGCGCTGCGCCGAGCAGGCTTGTACGGTTTCCGAGTTTCATGAAGTCCCCTCCAGATAAGTGGCGTAATGCTGTTTCGAACGGTGGCAACGGCTGCCGCTAACGCGGAGCCTGCGCGACTTCAGGCAGCGTTCCCGGTTCCCCATGATTCCGGTAGGCAGGTGTCGCCGATGGTTGGCCATGACGCGATCACGCCGGATGCTGGTCGCGCGGGATTCGCCTTGTCAAGTGGCCTGTGAACGGGTGCGACGCTTTCCGGGTCGCCGCGCCGTGCGGGGCAATTATCCAGAGCGGGTGGCCGGCCGGCTGTAGGTAGGGGCGACGACCCCTGTCAGGGAAATCCGTCAGTGGCCAAAACGACAGAGCCCCGGTGTGGGCCGGGGCTCTGTCGTTTCATGGTGGCAAAGCCTACCAGCGGTAGGCCACCTTGCCGTAGATGTACGATCCGTTGAAGCCGAATGGCGAAAACACCGAGTAGGGGAACGTGCCGTTGTTGTCGTTGTTCAGCGCGGCAGATGCCTTGTCCGGGTAGGCGTTGAAGACGTTATCGGCCCCCACGCTGAAGGTCCAGCGGTTGACGTTGTAGTTCACCGCCAGGTCGAACAGCCATTTGCTGCCGTAAGTCTGGTCAAGCGCCGGGTTGCCGGAGTTGTAGGCGGTAAATTTGTCATAACGGGTCAGCGTGCCGGTGGTGCTCCAATTGCCTGCGCTGTAGAGCCCGTTGAGGATCAGCTTGCTGCGCGGTGTGGTGTCGGCCAGCAGGCCATATTGGTCGCGCCGGTCGATGCGCTTGAGGTTCAAGCCCAGCGAATCCAGCACCGCCGGGTTCGCCTTGACGTCGATGACCTTGTTCTTGTTGTAGTTGTAGCTCAGCGTGGTCTGCAGCGTGCCGGAGTTGCCCAGGTCGAACAGGTAGCTGGTGACCAGGTCGACGCCGCGCGTGCGGGTGTTCACCGCATTGGTGAAATAGGCGACGCTGCTGTAGTTGGTGTTGGTGATGCCGTTGTTCGCCAGGTAGGTCTGAATGGCAGCGTCGTTGATTTTCAGGTTGCTGGAGAGAGTGATGCGGTCACTCAGCGTGATCTGATAAACGTCGATGCTGACGTTGAGCGGGTCGATTGGATTCCACACCATGCCGACCGTGTAGTTGCGCGACTTCTCGGGCTTCAATGGTTGTCCGCCCAGCAACAAGCCCACTGGGCTGGTGGCACTGACCAGGCCCGCGTTGTAGATTCCCGGCACTCCGCCGGGCGCATTGCCCGGACCGAAGTAAAGCGACTGCGTGTAGGCATAGAACTGCTGCGCCAGCGACGGTGCGCGGAACCCGGTGGACGCACTTGCGCGCAGCGCAAACCGATCGGTGAAGTCGAAACGACCGGCCAGCGAGCCGGACGTGGTGGTGCCGAAGTCCGAATAGTCTTCGTGGCGTACGGCCAGCGAGGTGCCGAGGCGGTCGGTGAGGTTGGTTTCCAGGCTCAGGTATTCGGAAACGTTGTGCCTGGCGTGGGTTCCCGCGTCCGCAGGCTGGAAGCCGCCGAAGCCCTGGGCACCGCCGGATACGCCGGATGTGCCCACGTAGTACGAAGCCGGATCGCCTGCCGCGATGGCGTAGCTCTGGCGCAAGTATTCCGTGCCGAACGCCAGGGTGACTGGGTTCGGCAGCCAGCCGACCGAAAGCTCCTTGGCAATGTCGATGTCGAACGATTGCTGGCTGGCTTTGAGAATGCCGTCGTGGAAACGGGTCGGGCTGACGCCGGTGTCATTCAACAATGCCCGGTTCACGCTGTTCTGGGTGGCGTAGGAAACCCGGTTCTGGCCGTAGTTGCCGCTGATGTCCCAGCGCCAGCCACTGCCGGTCTTGCCGCGCAGACCCAGCACCATCGACTGATCGGTTGAGTCGGCGTTCTCCAACGGCAGGTAACCATCGGGATAGATGGTCGGTGCCGAATTGCCGTTGTCTACGCTGCGGAAGAACGCCGTTGATGTGCTCTTGCGATTGCCATAATGGCCGAACGCATACAGCTGCACGTCCGGCGAAAGATCGTATTGGCTGTTGAGGAACAAATTGTGGTCGCGTACCGCCGGGTCGCCGAAGCGCTGGCGCACGCCGTCCTGCGGCCGTCGACGATCCACACCGGCGCGGTTGGTGATGTTCTGGTTACCTTCCTGCAGGCTGAAGCGCAGCCAGCCCTTGTCGTTATTCAGCGGGATGCCGAAATTGGCCGAGCCCTGCCAGATCTGGCCGTCGCCGGCGGAGTACTGGCCGCCACTCAGTTCGACGCCGCCGCCGGTCGCGCCCTTTTTCAGCACCACGTTGATCACGCCAGCGATGGCGTCGGAACCGTACTGAGCCGATGCGCCGTCACGCAGCACTTCGATATGGTCAATGGCCGACATCGGAATGGTGTTGAGATCCACCGCTTGTGAGCCGCGACCTAGCACGCCGTTGGTCACGATGATGGCGCCCGGGTGCCAGCGCTTGCCGTCAACCAATACCAGTACCTGGTCCGGCGACAGGCCGCGCAGCTGCGCGGGCCGCTGCGAATCAGCCGTGTCTGCTGCCGAGGGGCGCGGGAAGGTCAGTGAAGGGATGATGCGCGCCAGCGCCGTGGACAACTCGCTGGTGCCGGTTTGCTGCAGAACCTTGGCCGATACCACATCGATCGGGGTCAGCGAGCTGCTCTCCGTGCGGTTATCGGCGCGCGTGCCGGTGACAATCACTGCGCTGAGGTCGCGTGCCTTGGCGGGCGTCGCCGTCTGGGCTTCCTGCGCGGCGACGTTGCCGGCTAGGGCCAGCAGAATGGCTGCCGGAAGGCTCGCCGAAAGGATCGGGTGAAAACGCTTGGTCATGGGACTCTCCGAATGATCGAATGTTGCGTTGCAGCAACCAAAGACTAGAGGCCTGTCGGTCTCTCGTCAATAGTTATATGGGCGTATAGACGTCCATATGCATATGCAATAGTTTGCATGTGAACTGCCGTGGGGATGTGATATCGCACGCGGTGCCCCGGACGAGGGAGTCAGTCACTGTCGATCCTTTGCAGGCTACTACTGCTTGGTCCGCATGACCATGTCACCCTTGGTACGTTGAAATTCGCCGATCCGCAACGATAATGGTGAGTTGCCGGCCCGTGTGCCTGCACGATCTTGCGGAGTCTTCATGCCCATATACGAATTTGAATGCAGCCAATGCGGTCACCGCTTCGACCACTTGCAGCGGTTGTCCGATGCCGACCCCGAGGTCTGCCCTGCGTGCGCTACGGCCAGCCTGCGTCGCCGGGTCAGTGCACCATCGTTCCGGCTGGCTGGCAGCGGCTGGTACGAGACGGATTTCAAGAAGGAAGGCGACAAGAAGCGCAACCTGGTGGACGGTGGTGGGGCGGAAGCCAAATCCACTGCCGCCGCGCCGGCCGCCGCCGCGCCGGCGCCGGCGGCTACAGCCAGTCCGGGGCCCGCCGCCAGTGGCTCAGCCGGCAGCAGCGACTGAGCGGCTGGTTGCCGTGGGCCTCATTCTGCTGGATGGGATGGCTGATAACAGCGTGAGAATGGCTTCGGGTCACCCGCAATGGCATGCTGGCGGCTCGCGAGGGCTCATGGCGGTGGTAAACTTGGCGGTCTTTTCCCCAGCCTGAAGTCGCCGCCGTGGCGACGCCGGAGTTCCAACGCATGCGCACGCATTTTTGCGGCCTCATTGATGAGTCGCTGATCGGCCAATCCGTCACCCTGTGCGGGTGGGTCAACAAGATTCGTCTGCAGGCGCATGTCGCGTTTGTCGACCTGCGTGACCATGAAGGTCTGGCGCAGGTGGTGATCGAGCGCGACAACGCTGAGGGCTTTGCGGTCGCCAACGAAATCGGCAACGAGTACTGCCTGCGTGTCACAGGTAGCGTGCGTCAGCGTATCGCAGTCAATGACAAGCTGAAGACCGGCACGGTCGAGTTGCTGGCCGAGACCGTGGAGATTCTCAACGCCGCGAAGGACCTACCGTTCGCGTTGCATGAGAACCCGAACGAAGACATGCGGATGACCTATCGCTACCTCGATCTGCGCCGCCCGGAAATGCAGGCGATGATGCGCAAGCGGATCAAGCTGGTGCAGACGCTGCGTCGTTATCTGGACGATCGCGGTTTCCAGGATATCGAAACGCCGATCCTGACCAAGGCCACGCCGGAAGGCGCCCGCGATTACCTGGTGCCCAGTCGCGTGCACCCGGGCCAGTTCTACGCACTGCCGCAGTCGCCGCAGCTGTTCAAGCAGATCCTGATGATGGCCGGCTTCGATCGCTACTATCAGATCGCTCGCTGCTTCCGTGACGAAGATCTGCGCGCGGATCGTCAGCCCGAATTCACTCAGCTCGACCTCGAGTTCGCCTTCGTCGAGGAAAAAGATGTGCAGGATTTCGTGGAGGAGTTGATCCGCCACGTGTTCCGCGAAGTGCAGGGTGTGGAGCTGGATGCCGCGTTCCCACGGATGACCTGGGCCGAGGCGATGCGTCGGTTCGGTTCGGACAAACCGGACTTGCGCATCGCGCTGGAGCTGGTCGACGTGGCCGATGCGCTCAAGCACATCGAGTTCAAGGTATTTGCCGAACCGGCCAACGATCCGGCCGGTCGCGTTGCTGCTTTGCGCGTGCCCGGTGGCAGTGCGTTGTCACGCAAGGACATCGACGTGTTGACCGAGTACGCCTCGCGCTACGGCGCGAAGGGTCTGGCCTGGCTGAAGGTCGAGGATCTGGGCAAGGGTCGCGACGGGATCAGTTCGCCGGTGGCGAAGTTCCTCGACGACGCGGCGCTGGAAGGCGTGCTGAAAGCGGTCGGCGCACAAACGGGCGACATCGTTCTGTTTGGCGCGGGCGCATGGAAAACCGTCACCGACTTCATGGGCGCGGTGCGCCTGAAGGTGGCCAAGGACCGCGGCCTCGTTGAAGACAGCTGGAAGCCGCTGTGGGTCACCGACTTCCCGATGTTCGAATACGATGCCGAAGATCAACGCTACGTGGCCCTGCACCATCCGTTCACGGCGCCGAAGATCGACGATATCGCCGACCTGAAGAGCCATGCCGCCACCGCCGTCAGCCGCGGCTATGACATGGTCTTGAACGGCAACGAGATCGGCGGCGGTTCGATCCGTATCCATCGGCCGGACATGCAGAGCGCGGTGTTCGAGCTGCTCGGCATCGGTGCTGCCGAGGCGGAAGCGAAATTTGGCTTCCTGCTCAAGGCACTGAAATTCGGCGCGCCGCCGCATGGTGGGCTGGCTTTCGGCATTGATCGTATTGCCGCATTGATGGCGGGAACTGAATCGATCCGCGACGTGATCGCGTTCCCCAAGACCACCAGCGCACAAGACTTGATGACCGACGCGCCGTCGCCGATTGGCGCACCGCAATTGAAGGAGTTGCACGTGCAGGTCGTTGGCGAAGTGGCCCGCAGCTGATCGCTCGCCTATTTTCTCTGACCGATCGGTCAACTGCCTGCGATCGCCGTAGTATCACCGTCAATGCATTTCAACGCCGCCGCGGTATTCTCCGCGTCGCTCTGGATCGGGTTCTCGTATGTCTGACCATGTGATCCTGCTGCACGGCCTGTGGATGCGTGGTTTCGCGTTGTCCATGCTGCATCGGCGGCTGATGGAAGCTGGCTTCCGCGTGCATCGATTCGACTATCTCAGCGTGGCTGGCACCGAGCAGCGCATTCTGGATCGGCTGCACGGCCGCATGGCCGGGTTGCTTGGTGAGGCAGATGCCGAGGCTGTGCATCTGGTGGGTCACAGCCTGGGCGGTCTGCTGGCCTTGCGCGCCTGCCATGACGCGACCAGCTTGCCGTCTGGTCGCATCGTCTGTCTCGGCTCACCGCTGCGTGGCAGCGCGGCGGCACGCAGTTTCGCCGCCTGGGGACGCGGCGGTGAGGTGTTGCTGGGACACAACCGCGAACTGCTGGAGCAGGGGCTTGAACGCTGGGATGGTTCGCGCGAGGTGGGCATGATCGCCGGCCGTACTTCGCTGGGGCTGGGCGCCATGCTGGGCAACTTCGACGGTGACAACGATGGCACGGTGGCGGTCGATGAAACCCGCCTGCCAGGACTTGCCGATCATTGCGTGGTTGAAACCAATCACACCGGCCTGCTGTTCTCGCCCGAAGTGGCGCGGTTGGCCGCCGAGTTCCTGCATAGCGGGCATTTCACGCCTACCCCGCGTTGAGACGCCGCACCTGGCAATCCGGCACAAACGCCGAATTCAGGTAAAATTCACCGCTTGTCCAACCGCCGTCATGCAGGAATTGTCATGGGTAGAGGTCCGTCCATCGAAGGTCGCAAGAACGCCGAAGACGCCAAACGCGCCAAGGTGTTCACCAAGCTGATCCGCGAAATCACCGTCGCGACCCGCGCCGGAGTGGCAGACCCTGGCGGCAACCCGCGGCTGCGCGCAGCGATCGACAAGGCCTTGTCGGCGAACATGACCCGCGACACCATCGATCGCGCGGTCAAGCGCGGCTCGGGCGTCGACGGCGGCGCCGACATGCAGGAGCTGCGCTACGAGGGCTACGGCCCGGCCGGTACCGCGTTGATCATTGAAAGCTTCACCGACAATCCCACCCGTACCGTGGCCGACGTGCGCTATGCGCTGGCCAAGCACGGCGGCAACCTGGGCACCTCTGGTTCGGTGGCGTTCCAGTTCACTCGTTGCGGCGAGTTGGCGTTTGCTACCGGTGGTGATGCGGCGGCCGAGGAGAAAGTGCTGGAAGCGGCGCTGGAAGCCGGCGCCGATGACGTGGTCAACGAGCATGGCGAAAGCACCGTGCTGTGCGCTCCGGAGAATTTCGAAGCCGTGCAGCAGGCCTTGATCGACGCCGGTTTGAGCGCCTTGCACGCCGGCGTGGTGATGCGTCCCAACAATCGCGTCGAAGTGCCGGAAGAAGCGCTGGAACAGCTGATGGACCTGCTTGAGAAGCTGGATTCGCTGGACGACGTCAGCGAGGTTTCGCACAACGCCTTGCTGCCGACCGAGGTTGCCGGATAAATCGAAGGCTGCGCGCCTTCGTTTTATCTGCAGTCATGACACGCATCATCGGTATCGACCCGGGCAGCCAACGCACCGGCGTGGGCATCATCGATGTGGATGACACGGGCAAGTTGGTCCACGTTTTCCATGGCGCGCTGGTCGTGGCGGGTGAGGCCACGTTCCCGTTGCGCCTCAAACGCATCTTTGACGAACTGTGTGACATCATCGCCACGCACCAGCCGGCCGAGTGCGGGATCGAGCGTGTATTCATGGCGCGCAATCCCGATTCGGCATTGAAGCTGGGCCAGGCGCGCGGCGCCGCCATTTGCGCAGTGGTCAGTCAGGGGATCGTGGTGCACGAATACGCGGCAACCGAAGTAAAGCAGTCCGTGGTCGGCAGTGGTCGCGGCGACAAGGCCCAGGTGCAGCACATGATCGGCATTCTGCTGGGCCTGAAGGGTCCGCTGCAGGCCGATGCCGCTGACGCGTTGGCGATTGCCGTCACCCATGCGCACACCCGCGCCAGCCTGGTTCGCGTCGGCATTCCGCGCACGGCGTGGAGGCGGCGCCGGTGATTGGACGTCTGCGCGGTACGTTGATCGGCAAACAGCCACCATCGCTGCTGGTCGAAGTGGGCGGCATCGGCTACGAGGTCGAGGCGCCGATGTCGACCATTTACGACTTGCCTGGCCTGGGCAAGGAAGTCATCTTGTTGATCCATCATGCAGTGAAGGAAGATGGCGTCACGCTATACGGCTTCCTGCACGAGGCCGAGCGCAGCCTGTTCCGCAACCTGCTCAAGGTCAGCGGGATCGGCGGAAAAATCGCGCTGGCCGTTTTGTCGGGTGTCTCGACCGATCACTTCGCGCGGCTGGTCCTGGCCGGTGACGTGGTGGCGTTGACCAAGATCCCCGGCATTGGCAAGAAGACCGCGGAGCGCATCGTGGTGGAATTGCGCGACCGGCTCGACGGCATGGCCGGTGTGCCTGGCATTTCGCCACAACGTGCAGGTGCGCCGCTCGACGCATCGGGCGAAGCCGCCGTGGCATTGCAACAACTGGGCTACAAGCCCGTCGAAGTCAGTCGCCTGGTACAGAAAGTAGCGGCAGACGGCGATACGGCCGAAGCCATCATCCGCAAGGCGCTGCGCGCCGCTCTGGGCAGCTAGTTCGCCAGGATTTCAATGAATACAGCAACTGACAATACAGGCCAGCCATCGGCCAATGGCGATACCGCCCATGTGCATGGCGCCAAGTCGGCGCTGATTCTCGGGGCGATTGGCGTGGTGTTCGGTGATATCGGCACCAGCCCGCTGTACACCATGCACGAGACTTTTCTGCCCGAACACGGTTTGCATCCGCAGCCGAGCACGGTGCTGGGCATCCTGTCGCTGATCACCTGGTCACTGATCATGGTGGTGGCGGTGAAATACGTCAGTCTGGTCATGCGTGCAGACAACCGTGGGGAGGGCGGCATCATGGCCTTGATGACGCTGGCCCAGCGCGCCAGCGGCAAGTCGGTGGCGATGCGTCGTGCGGTGATGTTCATGGCATTGTTGGGTGCGGCGCTGTTCTTTGGCGACGGCGTCATCACGCCGTCAATCTCGGTGCTGTCGGCAGTCGAAGGTTTGCAGGTGGCAGCGCCGGCGCTGTCGCACTGGGTGGTGCCGATCACGGTGACGGTGCTGTTGGGCCTGTTCTGGTTGCAGCGCCACGGCACCGCGAAAGTCGGCGCAATTTTCGGTCCGGTGATGGTGCTGTGGTTCCTGGCGCTGGGTGCCATTGGCGTGTGGAATATCATCCAGGCGCCAGGCGTGTTGCATGCGCTGAACCCGTGGCATGCAGTGCAGTTCTTCATGACTCACGGCAAAACCTCGATCCTGGCACTGGGTTCGGTGGTGTTGTGCGTGACCGGTGCCGAAGCGCTGTACACCGATATGGGTCACTTTGGCCGCGTGCCGATCCGCGCTGCCTGGTTTTTCTTCGTGATGCCGGCACTGCTGCTCAACTATTACGGCCAGGGCGGCTTGCTGCTGGTGCATCCGGAGGCCATCGCCAACCCGTTCTATCACTCGGTGCCGGACTGGGCGCTGTATCCGATGATTGGACTGGCCACGCTGTCCACCGTGATTGCTTCGCAGGCAGTGATCTCCGGTGCGTTCACGGTGACCCGTCAGGCGATTCAGTTGGGCTTCCTGCCGCGCATGGAAGTGGTGCATACCTCGCGCGAGGCGATCGGGCAGATCTTCCTGCCGTGGGTAAATCGCCTGCTGATGGTGGCGGTGATCGCCACCGTGGTCGGTTTCCAGTCGTCCAACGCGCTGGCCGGTGCCTACGGCATTGCGGTGACCGGCACCATGGCGATCGATACGATTCTGGTGATGATCGTGGCTCGGCGCATGTGGCAGTGGAGTCGTGTGCTGGTGATCGTGCTAGGTCTGGCACTGCTGACCATCGACCTCAGCTACTTCGGCGCCAACACGCTGAAGATCCTGCAGGGTGGCTGGTTCCCGCTGGTGCTGGGCTTGCTGATGTTCGCCGTGATGACCACCTGGCGCCGCGGCCGCGAGCTGGTGGTGCGCGAGATCAAGCAAGGTGGTCTGGCGCTGACGCCGTTCATCGAGAACATGGCAGCGCATCCGCCGTTGCGGGTGCCGGGTACGGCGGTGTTTCTTACCGCCAATCTCAACGCCGTGCCGCACGCGTTGCTGCACAACCTGAAACACAACAAGGTGCTGCACGAGCGCAACGTGCTGCTCAACGTAGGCATTCTGGAAACGCCGGTGGCTGAGGCGGACGAGCGCATGCAGCTCACTGCGCTGTCACCTGGAAGCGACGACTTTTACGCGCTTGAATTGCACTTCGGCTTCGCCGAGGACCCGAACATTCCGCAGGCATTGTCCGCGTGTTCGCGGGCAGGCCTCGCCTTCGACATGATGGATACCACGTTCTTCCTGTCCCGTGAGAGCATCGTGGCCGCGGCGCGGCGTCCGGGTATGGCGTTGTGGCGCGACAAATTGTTCGCTTTCATGTCGCGCAATGCCTTGCCGGCCACCGCGTTCTTCCAGATTCCCGGCAACCGGCTGATCGAGCTGGGCGCGCAGGTGGAGATCTGATTCGCGCAGCGAATCAGATCTCCACCGCGATCCACGGATGGATCGCACGCCGGCTTATCGCGTAGGCAATGGGTCCGTGGAGCCATGGTCGGGCGCAGCCCCACCATGGCGAGTCAAAGAAGTGCCGGAAAGCACTTCTTTGGTTGATGGATATGACGGCTCCTGCCTTTGATCTCTGCCCCACGCACGAGCACAAACCGCCATAATCCCCGCATGACCGAAGCCCGCATCATCACCGCCGCCGCCCAGCTCGACGACGAGGCGCTGGAAGCCACCATCCGCCCGAAGCGCCTGGCCGAGTATCTCGGTCAGCAAGCCGTGCGCGAGCAGTTGTCGATCTATATCGAGGCGGCGAAGAAGCGCGGTGGCGCACTGGATCACGTGCTGATCTTCGGGCCGCCGGGTCTGGGCAAGACCACGTTGAGCCATGTGATTGCGAACGAGTTGGGCGTCAACCTGCGCTCCACCTCCGGCCCGGTGCTGGAACGAGCCGGTGATCTGGCCGCACTGCTGACTAATCTCGAGGCAAACGACGTGTTGTTCGTCGACGAGATCCATCGGCTGTCGCCGGTGGTCGAGGAAGTGCTGTATCCGGCGATGGAAGACTTCCAGATCGACATCATGATCGGCGAAGGCCCGGCCGCCCGCTCGATCAAGCTCGACTTGCCACCGTTTACCCTGATCGGTGCGACCACTCGCGCCGGCATGCTCACCGCGCCGCTGCGTGACCGCTTCGGCATCGTGCAGCGACTGGAGTTCTATACCACCGACGAGCTCACCGCGATCGTGCGCCGCGCGGCGAAGATCCTCAACATCGCGTGTGCGCCGGAAGGCGCGCAGGAAATCGCCCGCCGCTCGCGCGGTACGCCGCGTATTGCGAACCGCCTGTTACGGCGCGTACGTGACTACGCCGAAGTGCGTGCCGACGGCGAGATCACGCTGGCCGTCGCGCAGGCCGCGCTGGACATGTTGAAGATCGATCCGCAGGGTTTCGACGAGCTGGACCGGCGCCTGCTCAGCTTGATCATCGAGAATTTCGACGGCGGCCCGGTGGGCGTCGAGTCGCTGGCTGCTGCGCTGAGCGAAGACCGCGGCACGCTGGAAGACGTGGTCGAGCCGTATCTGATCCAGCAGGGTTATCTGGTGCGCACAGCCCGTGGCCGCATGGTCAGCGCCAAGGGCTGGCGGCACCTGGGGCTGACGCCGCCACCGCGCCAGGCACAGGCGGCCGACCTGTTCGATGCGGGTGCCACTGATGTCTGAGCCGGCCGCGAAGCTGCCCTTCAGCTGGAAGGTCCGGGTCTACTGGGAAGACACCGATGCCGGCGGCGTGGTCTATCACGCCGGCTACCTGCGCTTCATGGAGCGCGCCCGCAGTGAGTGGATGCGCGCGCTTGGCGTGGACCAGATGGCGTACAAACAGGCGACGGGTCTGGCCTTCATGGTGCGCGACATGCACATCGACTTTCTCAAGCCAGCCCTGCTGGATGATGAACTGCTGGTAACGGTCGACGTCAAAGAACGCCGCGCTGCCAGTATCCTGTTTGCCCAGACGATCACGAAAGCGGACGGCAGTTGCCTGATCCGAGCGAGTGTGCGGGTGGCTTGCGTCGACCTTCAACGCATGCGACCGGCACCGATTCCGCCTGATCTGATTCCGTCCGACCTAATTTTGTAATCGCACCTCAAGAACAACCAAGCCGAACCGGCGGAGTACCTGCAAGCAATGAACGGTGGACTGAACATTTTCTCGCTGATCGCGGATTCGAGCCTGCCGGTGAAGCTGGTGCTGCTGGTATTGCTGGCGTTCTCCTTCATGTCGTGGGTCATCATCGTGCGCAAATATGCGCAGACGAAGGCCGCGGTGGAGAATGCCGAGGAGTTCGAGGAGCGCTTCTGGTCAGGCGGTGATCTGGCCCAGTTGTTTCGCGAGGTCAGCAACCGTCAGGGCGGCACCGGCGGTATCGAGAACATCTTCGAGTCGGGCTTTCGCGAATTCGCCCGCCAGCGCCAGCGCAAGACCCACGATACGCGCAGCGTGATCGAAGGTTCCGAGCGCGCCATGCAGGTCGCCGGCACACGCGAGATCGGCTCGCTCGAACGTAATCTGGAGTTCCTCGCCAACGTCGGTTCGATCAGCCCGTACGTCGGTCTGTTCGGTACCGTGTGGGGAATCATGGGTGCGTTCCAGGGCTTGGGCGAGATGAAGGACGTCACCATCGCCGTGGTTGCACCGCACATTTCCGAAGCACTGATCGCCACCGCGATGGGTCTGTTCGCAGCGATCCCGGCGCAATGGGCTTACAACCGCTACGCCACCAAGGTCGAACGGATCGCCTCGCGCTACGACGTATTCCAGGAAGAATTCTCCTCCGTGCTGCAGCGACAGATCCAGTCCGACGACGTCGCCTGAGCGGAGAACAGCCATGCGCAAGTCCGGGCGCCAGAAGCGCTACAAGCTCAAATCCGAAATCAACGTGGTGCCCTACATCGACGTGATGCTGGTGCTGTTGATCATCTTCATGGTCACCACGCCCATGATGAAATCCAACGTGGACGTGAACCTGCCGCAAGCAGACGCCAAGTCGCTGCAGCAGAAGAAGGACCCGGTCATTGTCAGCGTCAAGCAGGATGGTCAGCTGTTCCTGACCCTGCCGGGTGCGGAAAAGGAACTGCTCGACGCGGCCGCGCTGCAAGCCAAGGTTGGCACGTTCGTGCGCACCAATCCGGACGTCAATGTGCTGGTGGCTGGCGACGATCAGGGTCATTACGGTGGCGTGGTCGAAGTGCTGGCTGAGCTGCAGCAGGCGGGTGTGTCCAAGGTCGGCCTGATGGCCCAGCCGGTGCAGGGCAAGAGCACGTCCAATGGACGAAAGTAAGGCGACGCCGAAGGCGGTCGTACTTTCCGCCATCCTTCATGTCGGTATCGTGGGGTTTCTGTTCCTCGCCGTGCTGCCGTGTTCGAGCTACGAGAATTTCTTCAACGCGCTGCATCTGCCAGCGTGGATGAACCCGATTACCTGTGCCAAACCGCTGGAACTGCAGGGGCCGATCATCGAGGCGACCCTCATCGGACGCACCGGCAGCCCGCCGCCGAAGGCGGTGAAGGCCAAGCCCGTACCCAACTCCACGCCGCCACCGCCGACCGTGACGCCGCCAACCCCGCCACCGCCGGTGACGCCGCCGGTAAGCGAGTTGCCGCCGCCGCCCAAGCAGGTTGACATCAAGGATCAGGAGCGCGTGGTCGAGGATGCGGCCAAGAAGGCGGAAGACGCCAAGCAGTTGCAGGAAGAGAAGCAACGTCAGCGTCAGTCTGAGCTGGATGCCCAGGCAGCCAAGAAGAAAGCCGAGGAAAAGAAGAAGATCGACGCCTTGTTCGCCAAGATGGACGCGGCCTCGGCCCAGACCAAGCAACTGGATAACAAGGCGAAACAAGCCAAGCAACAGATGGAAGACCTGAAAAATGCCAAGGACGATGGTCTGCCGGACCAGCCTCCGGCGGACCAGCGCCAGACCGGCAACAACAGCCAGAACAGCAATCTTGCGGATGAATACGCGGCAGCCATTCAGAATGCGGTCACACCCAACTGGTTAAGGCCGGATAACATAGCGGCACTTCCGTGTCAGGTTCATATCGTGCAATCGCCTGGTGGCGACGTGATGAGCGCGACCGTTGACTCCAGTTGTCCGTACGACGACGCAGGCCGACGGTCGGTAGAAAACGCGGTGTTGCGTACCAAGACCTTGCCGTACAAGGGTTTTGAAAGCGTGTTCCAGCGCAACCTCACTTTCACATTCAGGCCGCAATGATCAAGCCCATGCGCAAATTCAGCTCCAGCTTCGCCCTCATGCTGCTGGCCGCCGTGGCCTTGTTTGCAGGTCCCGCTGCCGCCCAGTCGCTGAATGTCGACATCGTCGGTGGCGTCAAGACCGCCACGCCGATCGTGGTGGTGCCGTTTGCCCAGGCCGGCGGCATGCCGTTGTCGACCGATGTTGCCGACGTGATGCGCAATGATTTCAACCGCTCCGGCAAGTTCCGCTCGATGGCCAAAAGCGACATCGTGGAGTTCCCGTCCAGGGGCGCCGACATCAAGTTCCCGACCTGGCGCCTGCTGAAGCAGGATTACATCGTGGTCGGCAACATCAAGGACGCCGGCAACGGCATGGTCCAGGTCGAGTACGAGCTGTGGGACGTCAACAAGCAGCAGAGTCTGTTGCATCAGCAGATGCCGCCGGCACCCGCCGGTGATCTGCGTAGCGTGGCGCACCAGATCGCGGACCTGATCTACGAAAAAATCACCGGAGTTCGCGGTGCGTTCTGGACTCGTATTGCCTACATCACGGCTGTTGGATTAGGCAACAACACGACCTATTCGCTGATCGTGGCCGATTCGGACGGCTTCAATCCACAGGTGGTGGCTCGTTCGCGCGAATCGCTGCTGTCGCCGGCGTGGTCGCCGGATGGCAAGAAGCTGGCCTACGTTTCGTTCGAAAGCGGCAATTCGAACATCTACGTGCAGGACATCACCACCGGCTCGCGCCAGTTGGTCGAGTCGCATCCACGCGGCATCAATGGCGCGCCCGCGTGGTCGCCGGATGGCAAGAAGCTGGCCGTGGCCTTGTCCTACGTCGGCAATCTCGAATTGTTCGTGCTGGACCTGGCCACGCGTCAGGAAACCCGCCTGACCAACAGCCTGTCGATCGACACCGAGCCAGTCTGGTCCGCCGACGGCCAGAGCATCTATTTCACCTCCGATCGCTCCGGTCGACCACAGATCTATCAGGTTGCAGCCAGCGGCGGAACGCCACAGCGGATCACCTTCCAAGGCCAGAACAACGCGAATGCGTCGGTCAGCTACGACGGCAAGCAGATCGCGATGGTGCAGGGCAATGGGAACGTGTATCGTATCGTCATCATGGATCGCAGCTTGGGTGACCAGGTGCGACCTATCTCGCCGGGCCCGATCGATGAGTCCCCGAGTTTTGCCCCGAATGCCAGCATGTTGCTCTATGCCGCTACCGAAGGACGTCGCGGCGTGTTGTATGCAGTTTCGGCCGATGGTCAGGTTCGCCAGCGCCTCCTACTTTCTGACGGCGATGTGCGCGAACCTTCCTGGGGGCCGTATCGGCAACGATGATTTCTGAGGCTGCTGCACGCAAGTGCGGCAGTCTCATGCCCAAGGATTGGGCCCGAACAGCGCCTGCAAGGCGCGTTTCGGTTTCCGGTGACGGCGCTTTTCGCGTCGAAAGCCAGTGAGGGCGATGACGCAGCGTCACGCGACATCGATCTTTCAAGTGTGAAAATAACAGCCGGTCAACCGGCGTTCGTTGCCCCGTAATGCCATTCTCATTGTTTGTCGGAACTCAACTCGTTAAGGAACATCACCATGAATAAGACCGTTCGCGTCGCCCTGGTTGCCCTGCTTTGCGTAGGCGCGGCCGCTTGCTCCAAGAAGCAGGAAGTCAAGCCGCAGCCGATGCCGGAGCAGACCGCTCCCGTGCAGGCGCCCGTCTCTGACGGCAAGTACACCCCTGCCGATCTCGATACCGATGCCTGCCTGCGTCAGCGCGTCGTGTACTTCGATTTCGACAAGACCGAAATCAAGCCGGAATTCCAGCAGATCATGGCGTGCCACGCCAAGTACCTGCAGGATCGCCCGATGTCGCACATGCGTCTGGAAGGCAACACCGACGAGCGCGGCACCCGCGAGTACAACTTGGGCCTCGGCGAGCGTCGTGGCAATGCTGTGTCCAGCGCGCTGCAGGCCAACGGTGGCCAGGCCAGCCAGGTGGAAGTGATCAGCTACGGCAAGGAAAAGCCGGTTTGCCGTGAGCACAACGAGGATTGCTGGAGCAAGAATCGTCGCGTCGAGATCGTCTACACGGCGCAGTAATGATGAAGCGACTGGCTAAGAGCTTTGCAGCCAGGATCGGCACGGCGGTCGCGATTGCGTCCGCCGTGCTGTTCGCGTTCCCGGCATTTGCGCAGGATTCCCGATTGAGCCTCGCCGATCGTGTCGCGCGGCTGGAACAGCAGGCACAGAACAAGGACCAGACCGGTACCGGCATGGTCAATCAGATGCAGCAGTTGCAGGCACAAGTGCAGCAGTTGCAGGGACAAGTCGAGGAGCTGCAGCACCAGCTGCAGACACTAGAAGACAAGAACAAGGCCCAATACACCGACCTCGACGCCCGTCTGGGCCGTATCGAGTCGGGTGGCGCTGGTGCCTCGGCCGGTAACGCCGCTCCGCAGGCCGCGCAAGCTGTCAATCCACCGCCAGTGGCTACCAGCACGCCGGTTCCTGCCGCCGCCAGCAATTCGGCGGCGACCAAGGCACCGACTGCTCCGGGCAACACTGCTGCGGCAGCCGATCCCGCCGCGGCCCAGGCTGCGTACGATGTGGCATTCAAGTCGATCCGCAGCGGCAATTACGTGGAAGCGTCACGCGAGTTCCGCAGTTTCATCCAGCAATACCCAACGCATGCGTTGGCGCCGAACGCCTGGTATTGGCTGGGCGAGTCGTATTACGCCACCACCAATTATTCGGTGGCGCTGGAATCGTTCCAGCAGTTGCTCAGCCAATTTCCGCAAAGCGACAAGGCGCCTGACGCGTTACTCAAAGTGGGCTACAGCCAGCTTGAGTTGAACAAGAATGCCGAAGCCAAGGCCACGCTTACCCAGGTGACCAGCAAGTACCCGGGTTCCAAGGCGGCAAGTCTGGCCAAGGAACGTCTGCAGCGCCTGCAGCTGCAGTCGGGCAACTGAGCGTTCGTTGATGAGCGGCAATGACGGGCAACAGGCGCCCGCAACGCCTGCTGCGACCTCCGCCGAGCGGCTCCGCATCACCGAGATCTTCCACTCGATTCAGGGCGAGGCCGATGCAATCGGTTGGCGCACGGTATTCGTTCGGCTCACCGGCTGCCCATTGCGATGCGTCTGGTGCGATACCGAATACTCCTTCTATGGCGGCAACTGGCACGACATCGACGAGATCATCGCCGAAGTCGCTACCCATGGTGCGCGACATGTCTGCGTAACCGGCGGTGAGCCGCTGGCACAGAAGCGCTGCCTGATCCTGCTGCAGCGCTTGTGCGATGCCGGCTATGAGGTGTCGCTGGAAACCTCCGGTGCGCTGGATGTTGCGGCGGTCGATCCGCGCGTGCGCAAGGTGATGGATCTGAAGGCGCCCGGTTCGGGCGAGAGCAAGCGCAACCTGTGGTCGAACCTCGATCACCTGCTGCCGCATGACCAGATCAAGATCGTCATCGCCAGTCGCGAAGATTACGAATGGGCCTGCGCCAGGCTAGCTGAGCACAAGCTGGCGGATCGTTGCATGGTGTTGTTCTCGCCAGTGCATGGGGCGGTCGAGCCGCGTGCACTAGCGGAGTGGATCATCGCCGACAAGCTGGACGTGCGGTTTCAGCTGCAGCTGCACAAGCTGCTGTGGGATGACGCTGCCGGAAAATGAGGCGAGCAGTGCGTGGGGCGAAATGAGCAACAAGTAACGGCACGCTGCCTCCGCTTGTTTCTCGCTTCTTTCCACTCACTTCTGTTTGATACGCGCCGGCCTGTGTTGTCGGTGGCGTTTGCGGCCGGTGACCGGTCACTCTTCAGTGGAAATACTTCATGTCTCAAATTCCTTTGCGCAAAGCCGTTGTGCTGGTTTCCGGTGGTATGGACTCGGCCGTGGTCATCGCGCTCGCGCGTGAGCAGGGCTATCAGGTGCACGCGCTGAGCGTGTCGTATGGGCAGCGCCATCATTCCGAGCTGGCGGCTTCTGACCGGGTGTCCAGGATGCTGGGCGCGGCTGAACACAAGACGGTAAGCATCGACCTGCGCAGTATCGGCGGCTCGGCACTCACCGCCGACATCGACGTGCCGCTCGATACGGCGGACAGCAACGCCATTCCGGTCACCTACGTGCCGGCGCGTAACACGATCATGCTGTCGATTGCACTGGGCTGGGCCGAGGTGCTGGGTTCCAGTGACATCTGGTGCGGCGTCAACGCGGTTGATTATTCCGGCTACCCGGATTGCCGCCCGGCCTTCATTGAGGCGTTCGAGCAACTGGCCAACCTGGCCACCAAGGCGGGTGTGGAAGGTGCCGGCATCCGCGTGCATGCGCCGTTGATGCGCATGAGCAAGGCAGATATTGCGCGTGAAGGGCAGCGTCTGGGCGTGGACTTTTCCGCCACGGTCAGTTGCTATAAAGCAGACGACGATGGGCGGGCCTGTGGCCATTGCGATGCCTGCCGCCTGCGCGCGCAGGGTTTCCGCGAGGCGGGTTTGGTTGATCCTACGCGCTATCGGTGATCGGCTTGCTTGTGCGGTTGCCGCACAGTCCGTAAAATGGGCGGCTTGAGTTTTGAAAAGACGGGTCGTTAGCTCAGTTGGTAGAGCACTGGACTTTTAATCCATTGGTCCCGGGTTCGAATCCCGGACGACCCACCAGTTTCAAGGCGCCCGCAAGGGCGCTTTTTTTTGTCGTGCGCTGATGCTCCCACCGGTGGCCACGCGTCGTCGCCATGCGATCAAGGCTGTGGCGGCGCTTTAGTGGTCATGGCCATGCCGTTGCCGCCATCGCCGCGTGATGCGCTCGATCAACAACGGCAGCAGGGCGAGCAGGGCAATCGCTCCCAGTGGCAGCAGAATCTCGCGATGCATCAGCAGGCCCAGGCCGATGCTGTCGCTCTGGCTCATGGCATCATCCAGGCCGGCGCCGATCGAGGTTTCGAAGATCAGCGAGACGGTGCCACCCAACCAGCTGGCGCCGAGAAACAGCCACAGCGGACAGCGCAGCCAGGCGAGTGCGACGGTGACAGCCCCAAACGGGACTACCGGAATGAAACGCAGGAAGAGCGTGTAGCTGATCGGGTGTTTCTCGAAGCCGTGGTGAAGTCGCGCCACGAGGGCCGGCGGTTGGCGGCTTCCGGGACCGAATGCGTAGCGACTGGCGAGAAACAGGATCAGCGATCCCAAGGTCAGGCCGATCGACGAGTACAGCGTGGCATCGAAGACGCCGAAGGCAAAGCCGCCCGCCATGATCACCATGAAGGTGCCGGGGATGCCGGTAGCCACGGTGAGTGTCAGCAGGCCCATGAACGCGAGTCGACTCAACCACGGATGCTCGCCGATCTGCGCGTGCAGACTGGCCTGGTTAGCCAGCAGCTGGTGCGGAGTGAGCTGGTCCAAGGAACCGGAAGCAAACAGCACGATGCCGGCAAGCACCAGCAGCGCCAGCGGTAACGTGGCGCGCCAACGACTCAATACGATGTGCCACTGGCGCCGTAGGTGGCGAGTACTTCGCGGGCCTGGTCGCGCAGGATGTCACGGCGCACGACGATGTTGCGGCGGTTGAGTTCGCCGATCCAGTCTGCCGGCAGCGGGCCTTCGTCGAAATCGGTCAATTCCTCGACATCCTCTGCGCGGGCGCCGATCAGCAATTCATCAATGCCCGCCCACACGCTGGCGCCATAGCACTGGCAGCAGGGCTGCGAACTGGTCGCCAATACGTAATGGCCGCCGTCCTCGTTCAAGCGATGCCGGCTCAGCCGTTGCTGCGCGATCATGATGACCATCATTTCCGCATGCGCCACCGAACAGCTCTGTGGCACCACGCGATTGACGCCCACGGCGACCAGCCGCCCACTGTGGCTGTTGAACACGGCCGCACCGAAAGGTCCGCCACCACCACGTTCCACGTTCTGCTTCGACAACTCGACGGCCAGGCCGACGCGTTCCTCGTCGCTCTGGTAACGCTTGTTGGTATCGGCCACGTCACCGATCCACGGCGGCAGGGTCAAATGAATTTGCAGGGGCAGCATGGTGTCCTCCGTTACTGGCCGGCGGCCTTGGCCCACACGTCACGCAAGGTCACGGTGCGGTTGAAAACCGGGGCTTCGGCGCGATGGTCGACGCGGTCGGCGACGAAGTAGCCCAGCCGCTCGAACTGGAAACGCTGCTCGGGTTCGACGTGCGCGGCGGCTGGCTCCAGCCACGCCCGCACCACGCGCTTCGCATCGGGGTTGATATAGTCGAGCCAAGTTTTGCCGTCTTCCTCGTGGTCCGGCGCGGGCACGCTGAACTGACGATCGTAGAGGCGCACTTCGGTGGCTATCGCATGTTTTGCGCTGACCCAATGGATCGTGCCCTTCACCTTGCGATCGGCGCCGGGCAAACCGTGACGGGTTTCCGGATCAAGCGTGGCGTGCAGCTCGGTCACGTTGCCGTCGGCATCCTTGATGATGTCGGTGCACTTCACGATGCCGACGCCGCGCAAGCGTACTTCGCCCTCGGGTTTCAGGCGATGGAAGCCTTTTGGCGGCACTTCGGCGAAATCGTCGCGCTCGATCCACACTTCGCGAGCGAACGGTACGTCGCGCGTGCCAAAGCTTTCGTCTTTCGGGTGATTGGGGAAGCTCAGCGTTTCGTCGTGATCTTCAGGCAGGTTGGTCAGCACCAGCTTGAGCGGATCGAGCACCGCCATGCGCCGCGCGGCGGTGGCATCCAGGTCTTCGCGGATGCAGCCTTCCAGCACGGCGTAGTCGATCACGCTGTTCTGCTTGCTCACGCCCAGACGCTCGATCAACAGGCGCAATCCGGCGGGCGTAAAGCCACGTCGCCGCAGTCCGCGCAGCGTGTTCATGCGCGGGTCGTCCCAGCCGTCCACGTAGTTTTCGCTGACCAGCTGGGCCAGCTTGCGCTTGCTGGTGATGCAATAGCTGAGGTTCAAGCGCGAGAATTCGATCTGGCGCGGCTTGGCCGGCTGCGTGGGCAGCCCGGCGTCGAGCAGCGACTGCCACAGTTCCGGATGGTTCGGCAGGTCGACCTTGTCGACGAACCAGTCATACAGCGGCCGGTGGTCCTCGAACTCCAGCGTGCACAGCGAATGGGTGATGCCTTCCAGCGCATCGGAAAGGCAATGCGCGTAGTCGTACATCGGATAGATCGGCCAGGCATCGCCGGTGTTCTGGTGGGCGATCTTGCGCACCCGGTAGATCGCCGGGTCGCGCATGTTGATATTGCCCGCGCTCATGTCGATCTTCGCGCGCAGCGTCTTGCTGCCATCGGCGAACTCGCCGGCGCGCATGCGCGCGAACAGGTCGAGATTCTCCTCCACCGAGCGCTCGCGATATGGCGAGTGGCGACCGGCTTCGGTCAGCGTGCCGCGATAGGCGCGCATCTGTTCGGCGTCGAGATCGTCAACGTAGGCCACGCCATCGCTGATCAACTTGCAGGCGGAACGATAGAACACTTCGAAATAATCCGAGGCATGGCGCAGCTCGTGCCATTCGAAGCCGAGCCAGCGCACGTCGTCCTTGATACCCTCGGCGAACTCGGGGTTTTCCTTGCCCGGATTGGTGTCGTCCAGGCGCAGGTTGCACCAGCCGCCGAATTCCCTTGCGATGCCGAAGCTCAGGCAGATCGCCTTGGCGTGACCGATGTGCAGGTAGCCGTTTGGCTCGGGCGGGAACCGGGTGTGGATCGCCGTGTGCTTGCCCGAGGCGAGGTCGTCACGCACGATCTGCCGGATGAAATCCTGGGGCACCGTGGCCGGCGGCTGGGCGGGTGCGGCGGCTGGCTGATCGTTCGACATCGGACGGTGGCTCATGCAGAAGGGTGGAAACACGCAAGTTTACCTTGTCACCGGCATCGGGAGCAGGCCGGGCCGACTTGCCCCGCGCTGCCATGCGGGTTAGCGTGCAAGCCATGCATACCGCTTATCGCGCTGAAAACCTGTTTGATGCCCATCTGGTCAAGGATGCGTTGGAGGCTGGTGGCATCCCGGCGTTCATTGCCGGTGAGTACCTGACCGGCGCGATCGGCCAACTGCCGGCGATGGACTACATCGCGGTGATGGTGCCGGAGGCGGCCTTGGTCGACGCCCATGCCATCGTGGCCGAGCTCGAGGCGCAGCTGGCCGAAGCGCGCCAGGTGATGCGGGACGACGAGTTGCCTGGCGAGCCGGTGCCATGCTGATCCATCGGTTCGGTATGGCTTGCTGAGGTCGCTGTATGCATGAACTCGCTGCGTTGATCCGCGCTGTCGCCGATTTTCCGCGTGCCGGCGTGGTGTTCCGCGACGTGACTCCGTTGCTGGCCGATGCAACCGGCTTTGCCCGCTGCATCGACGCCTTGGCAGAGCCCTGGCAGGGCCAAGGCGTGCAGGCCGTGTGTGGCATCGAGGCGCGCGGTTTCATTTTTGGCGCCGCGCTGGCGCAGAAACTTCATGCCGGCTTCGTGCCGTTGCGCAAGCCTGGCAAGTTGCCGCCACCGGTGATCGCGGCGGACTATCAACTTGAATACGGTGTGGATCGGCTGGAGATTCAGCGCGATGCCATCCGTGCGGGCGAGCGTGTGCTGCTGGTCGATGATGTGCTGGCTACCGGCGGCACCCTCGGCGCGGCGCGGGCGTTGGTCAAGCAACTGGAGGCCGAGTTGCTGGGAGCCAGTGTGGTGATCGAATTGGTCGGCCTGGGAGGGCGTGATCGCTGGCCTTCCGAAACGCCGTTGCAAAGCCTGTTGCGCTACTGACAGCTCAGTTCGGCACGATGGTGACACCTTCCACATAAATCAGTTCGCAGGCGCCGCCACCGGTGTCGTCGCGGGTCATCGATGTGTTCCAGTGCCAGCCGTCGGGACGCGTCGCGTCGACCAGGAAGCCCTCGATGTGCACGACCTGTCCCTGGCGCACATCTTCCAGTTGGCGCTTCACATTGTCATCGGCGGGAATCATGTGCATGTTGGCGCTTGAGGTTTCGATTTCGCGGCGCGGTATCGGGAAATCCTTGACGTGCCAATAATAGAAACGACCGGACTGGCTGATGTCGATGCTTGCCAGCACGTCACTGTCGGACATGCGTCCCCAGCCCATCGCAAGGTCAACGGGTACCACGTCGCCATAGCTGGAACTTGAATAGTCCTTGCGCGAAAGCACGCGCGCGGTGATGTCGAAATGGGCGCGTGTGGTCAGGGTGACGTCGCCCCGTTGCAGCAGCGAGCCATGGCTCAGGTTGACCTGTTCGGGAACGTCTGCGGCGAGCACCCCTGGACCGGTCTGCACGGCGCTGTGTTGCCGATGCGAAAAGACCAACACCAGCGTCAGCAACAGCGCGGCAGCGATCAGCAGTTTGCGCATCGTCACGTTGGCTCTCCGGGGCAGCGAAACTGGGGCTGTTGTTGATGATCAGCGCGCCTCATGGTGCTGTCCAGCATGCGCATGGTCAGCGCTTGGCTGACTTCTTCGCTGATGCCATCGGCGTAGCGGCAGTATGCGCATCGAGTACGTCGGGGGGCAGTTCGCGAAGTACCTCGGCAAGACGTTTCAGGAAAGCATGCATCGCCGAACTCTTGCGCCAGACCATCGCAATGCGCCGACTTGGCGGTGTGCCCTTGAATTCGATCAGGTGCAAGTTCTCCACCGCGGCTACCGGTGGCTTCACGGCGGTCACTGGCAGCAGCGTGATGCCGACGTTCGCCGCCACCATCTGGCGCAAGGTCTCCAGGCTGGTGGCGCGAAAGCCCGAATGTTCGCCCGCGCCGGCCAGGTGGCAGACCTCCAGCGCCTGATCGCGCAGGCAATGACCGTCTTCCAGCAACAGCAGGTTCTGGTTGGACAGATCAGACAACTTCAACTGGCTCTGCTTGTGCGCCAGCGGGTGCGCTTCGGACACGGCCAGCAGAAAGGGTTCTTCGAACAGAAATTCATGATGCAGGCTGTCTTCGTGCAACGGCAGCGCGAGGATGCCGGCGTCCAGCTTGCCTTCGTGCAACAGGCGCAGCACGGTCTCGCTTTTTTCCTCGACCAGCAGCAACTCCAGTCGCGGGAATGCCTTGCGCACCAGCGGCAACACATGCGGCAGTAGATATGGGCCAAGCGTCGGGAAGATGCCCAGCCGCACCGTGCCGGATTCGGGATCGAGCGTGCGCCGGGCCACGCCGCGAATCTGCTCAATTTCGTTGAGCACACTGCGCGCGCGGGCGGCAATGTCGCGACCGACCTCGGTCAGCAGCACCTTGCGTGGCGTGCGCTCGACCAGCGGCACGCCGAGTTCGTCTTCCAGCTTTTTGATCTGTGTCGACAGGGTGGGCTGGCTGACAAAACAGGCGTTCGCTGCGTGACCAAAGTGGCGATGTTCGGCCAAGGCGACCAGGTATTGAAGATCACGCAGATTCATGGCGGTGTTCCGATGTGGCAATAGACAAAAACTATGATTTGAGATGGTAACAATCAATTGGAGCAATGCAAATGTAGCGGCTAAGCTTTACTCACTTTTCTTGCGTCAACCCCGCGCGTCGGAGTTCCCTCCCTCTCCCCGCAGGCGCGCGGGCTTCCCCGACCGGCGATGAAGTCACCTTCATCGCCGGTTTTTTTTATGTCGGTGCCGACGTGGCGGCAAGGGGTTCGCCCGTGCCCCGGCCATGCCTTATGGCACTGGGTCATACGTCATGCCCGCTCTAGCTTGGGGAATTCCCCCAACCTGAGCAGCCCGCCATGCGTCGACTCATTCGCCCCCTCATGCTCACTGCGCTCGCCACCTGTTGTGGCGCGGCGTTTGCCGCCACGGCTGAACAGGCACCGCAGGGCCGATTGCCGGGCTGGGCCGTGCCGCAGTCGTACCAGTTGGCATTCAAGGTTGACCCTGCACAGCAGGATTTCTCCGGCACCACCACGATCAGGGTGAAGCTGAGCCAGGCGTCCGACCATTTGTGGCTGGACGGCGCGGAACTGAAAGTGTCGAAGGTGAGCATCACCGACGCCGCCGGCAAGCTGCATGTGGGCAAGTACGTCAGCGTGGACCCCAAGGCTGGCGTGGTGCGGGTGGACTTTGGCAGCACGCTGCAGCCACAAGACCTCACCGTGAGGCTTGAATACACCGCGCCGCTGAACGCGCAGTTGCAGGGCCTGTACAAGGTCACCGCGAAAGGCCAGCCGTACGCGATGACGCAGATGGAGCCGATCAGCGCACGCTTCGCGTTCCCGAGCTTCGACGAACCCGGCTTCAAGACCCCGTTCGACATCAGCATCACCGTGCCGAACAGCGAAAACGTGGTGGCCAACACGCAGCAGGTAAAGCAGGCGCCAGCGGGCAAAGGCTGGAAGACCGTGACCTTCGCGCAGACGCTGCCGCTGCCGACCTATCTGGTGGCGTTCGCGGTCGGTCCGTGGGACATCGTTGCTGGCCCGGACATCTCGCCCGACGCGTACCGCAGCACGCCGCTGAAATTGCGCGGCATCGCAGCCAAGGGTGAAGGCCATCGCATGGAACACGTGCTGGGCGAAACGCCGAGCATCATTCACGCGCTGGAGAACTACTACGGCTTCGGCTACCCGTTCGACAAGCTTGACCTGCTGGCCGCGCCGGACTTCTCCGCTGGTGCGATGGAAAACGCCGGGCTGGTGACGTTCCGTGACTGGCTGCTGCTGATCGACAAGGATTCCCCGGCGCGCAACGTGCAGGGTTCGTTCAACGTCAACGCGCACGAACTGGCGCATCAGTGGACCGGCGACACGGTGACCACCGAATGGTGGAACGACATCTGGTTGAACGAAGCGTTCGCGACCTGGATGCAGCAGAAAGTCACCATGGAAGTGCACCCGGAATACCGCGCCGATCTGGATCGCGTGCGTGGCGCGCAGGGCGCGATGAACAACGACAGCCTGGTCAGCGCACGCAGTATCCGTCAGCCGATCACCGGCAACGGCGACATCATGACCGCGTTCGACGGCATCACCTATCAGAAGGGTGCCAGCGTACTCGGCATGTTCGAGAGCTATGTGGGCGAGAAGACCTTCCAGAAAGGCATGCGCGCGTATATCCAGCAGCACAAGTTCGGCAATGCCACGGCCATCGATCTGGTCAATTCCATCGCCACCGCTGCAGACAAGGGTGACCCGTTCAAAGAGGCGTTCAAGAGTTTCCTCAATCAGTCGGGCGTGCCCTACGTGGCCACCAAACTGGAGCAGAAGGACGGCAAGACCGTGCTGCAGCTCAGCCAGAGCCGCTACCTGCCGGTTGGCAGCAGCGGGGACGCGCAGCGCATCTGGGGCGTGCCGGTCTGCGTGCGCTACGGCACCACCGCCAGCGGCAAAGCGGGAGCGCCGTCCAGCAAGGTCGCTTGCGACATGCTCGACAAGGCGAGTGGATCGATGACCCTGGCCGACGCCAGCACGCCGACCTGGGTGATGCCGAATGCGAACGCCAGTGGCTACTACCGCTTCAGTCTCGACAAGAGTGCGCTGGCCAGCCTGGTCAAGCAGATCGGCAAGCTCAGCGACGCCGAGCAATTGGCCTACGCCGATGCGGTGGGTGCCAGCTTCCGTCATGGCGACCTCGATGCCGGTGACGTGATGATGGCGCTGCGCCCGCTGACCTCCTCGAAGATTCGCGAAGTAGCTACGGCGCCGCTGGGTCAGCTGGACTGGATCTATCGCTATGTGGCCAGCACGGACGCGCAGCGTGCGCGCGTGGCTGACTGGGTCAAGGCGGCTTACCTGCCGCAACTCGAACAGCTTGGCTACCAGCGCAAGGCCGGCGAAACCGAGGATGCAGCCTTGATGCGCAGCACCCTCGCCAGTGCCTTGGCCTTCGACTACAAGGTGCCTGAAGTCCGCGCAGCGCTGCTCAAGCAGGGTGAGGCGGCGCTGAAACCGAAGTCTGATGGAAGTTTGGACCTGGGCGCTGCCGATCCAGACCTGCTCGGCGAAGCGCTTGGTGTGGCGGTGCAGGAACACGGCAAGAGTGCGGTCGATGCACTGATCGCCGAACTGCCCAAGACCAGCGATCCGTCGCTGCGCAACGGCATTCTGGGCGGTTTGTCCAACGTGGACGATCCCGCGCTGACCGAACAGGTGCGCGACTTTGCCCTGACCAAGCCAGTCAAGGTGGGCGAAATGGGCATGCTGTTAATGGGCGGTCGCGATACCGTCGCCGAGCGTGATGCGATGTGGACCTGGTTCACCGCGCACTACGCGCAGATCCTGGGTCGCACTGGCAGCTTCGCCGGTGGTCGCTTGCCGGGACTGGCCGGAGCGGGCGGTTGCAGTCCGGCCGAAGGCGATCGCCTGCAGGCGTTTTTCAAGGACCGCGCCGACGATGCCGCCGGCATTGCCCGCGGCCTGGCTCAGACCAGCGAAAGCATTCGTCTGTGCAGCGCGTTGCAGGCGAAGCAGGATTCGGCAAGCATCCTGCGCTGATTGTCGCTACGCCGAATGCCGCCGGCACGTTATCGTGCCGGCGGCAAATTTTATCCGTCGACGCTTCCGCTGGACGCAGCAAGGTCTTTCGGTAGCTGCAACTCCATCCATCGGTTGATGAAGGCATCCAGCCCGAGGCGTGCTGGCGTTTCGATCCCCGCCTCGCGCACGAAAGCCGCTGCCGCCTTGATCAGCGCTTGTCGCGATTGACTGGAGGCCTGCCGCGCCGCCGCCTGCTGCTGGCGTAACTGCACGATATGGGGTGACGGCCGGTCGGGTTTGACGAACTTCTGATAGCGACGCAGTTCATCGGCGACGCGCGCGGTGTGGAACGCCGCCTGCAGTACCGCCTTGCGTGCAAGCAGCAACGGCAGCAGTTGGCGCGCCGCCGACGACGGTTGCGACTGAGTCAGCAGCATGCCGCTCAGGGCGGATGACCACGACGTCGGCTGGATGCCATCTGCCAGGAACAGTTCCAGTTGGTGCAGGAAGCTTGCGTGGGGAAACGGTGTGGGCGCAGCCATGGTGATCCTGCAGTGGGGAAGAAAGGCCGACAGGCGTCGGCGCGTGTGAGGATACGCGCGGATGAGCGTGTGCAGTGCAGTGGCCCGCTTCTGTTCACACGCTGGCTGACGGTTTAACGATAAAATTGCCGGGCGATTTTTTGCTATTCCGGGTTGCAGCAAGGTTTCATCTGCGGCATCGTTTTACACCATGTTCCATCGGCATCGCCTACAGGGGGCTTGATGATCGAGCTGGAAATTCAGGGCCTCTCGCAAAGTCGGGAGGGCCTGCTCATTGAAGTGGGTCGTTTCGTTCTTGCCAGTGGCTTTACATTGCGCAGCCAGCGTCTGCTGCAAGACCCGCACGGCATGCTGCTGACCATGGTGGTGCGCGGGCCCGCGCGCAAGCAGCGTGCGCTGGAGGCCTTGCTGGAGAACTACGATCGGCTCGTCAGCTTCCACATCTCGCCGTTTGTCGAAGGCGAGGTGAAGCCGCATTTCGGGGCGACGGTAAAGCGGGCAACCTACTTGCCACCACCCGCCCCGCTGCCGCCACCGGAACCTGCCCCGAGCAAGCCGGCACCGGTTGCAGCACCGGCAACTTCCGTCGTGCTCGAACCTTTCGTCACCGCACCGGTCAGGGCAAAACCGCTACCGCGCGAGGCACTGCAGACGGTGCCGGCGGCCCCGCCGGAACCGGACTTCGAATTCATCCTGCCCACGTCGCGAGCACCCGCAGCGGCGCCCGCTGCACTGGAGGACGTTGCTCCGTTCGTCGACGTGGTGGCGCTCGGCCCCGATGAGGCGGCAGTCGGTCAAATGCTGCAGTCGCTGGAACATGACTATCCGAAGATCATGCCGAAACTGCTGGCGCTGCAGGGCACGGTGGCTGAAGGCGCACGCGACGCATCGCTGACGCTGGCCGGTCAGCGTGCCGGCAGTTGGCTGTATGCACGGGAGTACTCGCTGGATAGCAGGCTGTCGTTGCACGATGCGCTTGAGCGCATCGCCGCGCCGGCATTGCGGGCACTGGTGGAGGTCGACCTGCAAGGCACGCAGCTGCACATCCTGGCCAGCCCGCTGTGCAGCGAAGGTGGTCACTCGGGCTGCAGCTTCTTCAGTGGCTTCCTCGATGGCTTGCTGGCTCCGCTCACGGCGCCAGCCAGGCTGTCGATTTTCCCGGTGTGCTGCCGCAGCTACGGCGCGGACGAGTGCGTGCTGGCATTCTCCGACTGATCACTGCAGAAAGCGCGCGCGCACCCGCGCAAAGCGGCTGTGCCGGCTCACGTTAGCTTAGCCAAGCTGCGTTGGCTGGCATGGATACGCTTCGGCTGGCGATCAGCAGGTGGCCCGTGTTGCATCCCGTTGCGCCATGGCACCTCGGCCAGCGCCGTCATCGAAGTTACCCGAACAGGTTGGATGCCGGTGGTTCGTCGATCCCATTCGTCGCCGCTGCTTCCTCCGTGTGCCACTGGGTCGCATCACTTGTACGCTGGCGATCAACCCCGTTGCGCTTGCTGCTGCGTTCTACCTGGGTGAAGGCTGCTGCGTGGGGTCGGCGTGGCGGCCATGATTGGTGGGCGTCGATGTGAGCCTGCCGTGTTCCACCTACACTGTGCCGGCCAGTGGGCACACAGGGAGAAAGCGCATGCGTGGTCGATTGCCGAAGTGGTCAGGCTTGGTGGGCTTGGTGGGCTTGGTCGGGTTGTGGCTGTTGTTGGCAGCGCCCCTGCCTGCACAGGACATTCCACCGGCATTGCGCGATTGGCAGGGCTGGGTGCTGCACGACATGCCGCAGCACGACTGTCCGTTCCTGGCCAACCAGGCGCCTGGGTCTGGCAGTTGGCAATGTGCGTGGCCGGGTCGCTTGACCCTCGATGCCGGCAAGGATGGCGCCCGCTTCGCTCTCGATGTGCACGTGGATGCCGCCGGCTGGGTGGCGTTGCCCGGTGATGCGAGGAACTGGCCACAGCAAGTCATGGCGAACAAGCAGCTGGCTACGGTGCTGCAACGCAATGGTCAACCGATGTTGTGGCTGAACCCGGGCGACTACGAATTGAGCGGCGACCTGCCGTGGACCGCGCGCCCCGCGCGCCTGCGCGTGCCGGCGGCAATCGGTCTGGTCACGCTGATGGTGGACGGCGCGGCAGTGACGCGGATCGAGCGCAATGGCGAGCAACTGACCCTGGGTGAAGCTGCCGCCGCGCAGCGCGCCGCCGATGCGTTGTCGCTGCGTGTCTATCGCCGCTTGCAAGATGGCTTGCCGGCAACCTTGCAGACCCAGTTGCAGTTCAACGTCACCGGCAGCGCACGCGAGCAGGTACTTGGCCCGGTGTTGCCTGAAGGTTTTGTTGCTACGTCATTGGCCGGCGAACTGCCGGCCCGACTGGATAACGACGGGCAGTTGCGTGTGCAACTGCGTCCGGGGCAATGGACGATCACGCTGGCCGCACGCAGCATCGCGCCACTGTCCAGGGTGGCGTTGAAACTGCCGGCGGCGCCGTGGCCGCGGCAGGAAGTGTGGAGCTACGACGACGATGCCTCATTGCGCAGCACGCGCGTCGAAGGCAACGCCACCGATGCGGCGCAAGCGGGCGTGCCCGCCGTGTGGAGTCAGCTGCCCGCATTCGCGCTGGATGACCACGCCGGGCTGGCGATCGAGCAGGGCACGCGTGGCGATGAAGGTGGCAAGGGTGACCAATTGCATTTGCAGCGCCAGCTGTGGCTGAATTTTGATGGCGGTGGACTCAGTGTTGCCGACCACCTCACCGGCGAATTGCGTCATCGCCAACGGCTGGACGTTGCCTCGCCGTGGCAATTGCAGCGGGTCAGCCAGGATGGGCAACCCTTGCTGATCAGCAAGGGCGGGCAGGGCCGTAGTGGCGTCGAAGTGCGCGAACAAAACATCAATCTCAGTGCCGGGCTGAGTCTGCCCACGCATGCCGGCAGCCTTCCCAGTGCGGGCTGGCAGGTGCCGCTGGAAAGCATCGACGCGACCTTGCACTTGCCATTCGGCTACCGTTTGCTCGGTGCGATCGGCGCGGACCACTCACCCGACTCGTGGGTGGCGCAATGGAATCTGCTCGACCTGTTCGTGGTCGCCGTGATTGCGCTGCTGGCGGGTCGTTTGCTGGGATGGCCGTGGGCACTGTTGGCGGCAGGATTTCTTGCCCTCGCCAAGCACGAGAGCGGCGTGCCGCTGTGGACCGTGGCCACCGCGTTGGCACTTGGGTTGCTGCTGCGGGCGTTGCCTGATGGCCGGTTGCGCAGCGCGGCACGCTTCGGCGCGCTGGCCGGCTTTGCGCTGGCGGTGCTGTGGACCTTGCCATTTGCAGCGGCTGAGCTGCAATACGCCTTGCATCCGCAACTCGAAAACGGCAGCCACGAGCGCGTGGTACAAGCGAACTTCAATGAGCCTGTGTTGCAGAAAGAGCAGGAAGGAATGCCAGCCCCACCACCGGCGCCACCTGCTCCGCCCGCACCGATGCTCGATAGCGTGACTGCCGCGCCGGCCATGTCATCCCGTGATGACTCCGGCGCCATCCTGGGTGGCCTCACGGCATCTGTTTCGGCGGTGCAGAATCTCGGTGGCAAAGCTGCCGATGTTCGCCGTGACGTCGATACGCGCAACGTGGTTCAGGCCGGTGCCGGCATGCCGTCGTGGGATCAGGGCAACAACTATCAGCTGGGTTGGTCCGGTCCGGTCGTTACGGAGCAGGCCACGCGCTTGCTGATTGCGCCCGCATGGCTGGTACGCCTGCTTCGCCTGGTCATGGTTGGCTTGCTTGCCGTCCTGCTCGCTCGTCTGGCGTCGATGCTGTTGCCGACAGCACGCATGCACTGGCGAAACTTGCGTGGCAGTAAAAGTGTGGCGGGCACGGCGTTGTTGCTCGCGCTGCTGCTGCCGCATGGTGCGCAGGCGCAGAGCTTGCCGGACCCACAACTTCTCGGACAGTTGCGCAACCGGCTCACCGAGATGCCCAAGTGCGTGCCCGCTTGTGCCGAGCTGGCTGAGGCGCAACTGCAGGTAACCGGGGATGTGCTTGCGGTAGATCTGGAAGCCCATGTCGGTGTTCCGGTGGCGGTGCCGATGCCGCAGGCGGACGACACGCTGCAGCTTATCGATGTCGCCGTGGATGGCCATGCCAATCCAGCACTTGCACGGCGTGGCGAGCAGTTGCTGGTGCGGCTGGACCGAGGCGTGCACAAGATTGCCTTGCGTTACCGCCTCGGCAGCACGGACACGGCAAGCCTGAGTTTTGGGCTTCGTCCGCTACGCATCAACTTCAACGCAGCGGGCTGGTCGCTGAGTGGCGTCGATGACGGTCGGTCGCTGGGCGACAGCATTGCGCTGCACCGCGTGCGTGCCAGCAATGACAACAACAGCCTCGCCGTGGTGCAGAATTTTCCGCCCTACGTGCGGCTGACCCGAACCCTGCAACTGGGTCTGGACTGGACCGTACTGAACAAGGTTGAGCGTATCGCTCCGCGCGATGGTGGTTTCAGCATCAGCCTGCCGCTGCTGCCCGGGGAGCATCCGTTGGGCGAGGATGTACTGGTCAAGGATGGCCGCATCAACATCACCTTCAATGCCAACAGCGCAGCGGTCACCTGGACAAGTCGGCTGGATCACGTCGCCCAGCTGGCACTCAACGCGCCATCACTGGGTGATCGTGCCGAGGTGTGGCAGATTCAGGCCGCGTCGATGTGGCATGTGGATGCGAAGGGTGTGCCGACGAGTGCCAACGACGATGGCTTGCTGTATCAGCCGTTGCCCGGTGAAACCTTGCAAATGGCCTTCACTCAACCGCAGGCGATCGCCGGCGACAGTCTGGCCTTCGATGGTGTGCAGATGACCAGCGCCGTCGGCGAGCGCGCCAGCGAAACCACGCTGACGTTGCGTGCGCGTAGTACCCGTGGTGGCGAACACGTAATCGATCTTCCCGCCGGTGCCGAGTTGCTGGGTGCGGACCGCGACGGCGAGGCGATCAACCTGGCGATACGCGACGGCAAACTCAGTCTGCCGCTGCTGCCCGCTGCGCATGTCTACACCGTGCATCTGCGGGAACCGCATGGCATCACGTGGCAAACGCGCACGCCAATATTCGCGCTGCACGCTCCGGTGGCGAACATCGATCTCGACCTGCAGTTGCCGCAGGATCGCTGGGTGCTGTGGACGTGGGGACCGACGACCGGCCCGGCCGTGCTGTACTGGTCGCAGCTGGTGGTGTTGTTGCTCGCTGCCTGGTTGCTCGGTCGCTTCGCGCCCACGCCGCTGCGGTTCCGACATTGGCTGCTGCTCGGCCTGGGTTTCTCCGCGTTTGCCTGGAGTGCCTATGCGCTGGTGGTGTTCTGGCTGATCCTGCTGGGTTTACGCGCGCGCCGTCTGCCAGCGGAACAGGGCAGTGTGACGCTCTTCAATCTGCAACAAGCCGGGCTGGCCGCACTCACCGTGTTGGCCTTGTTGGTGCTGATCGGAGCCGTGCCGACGGGCTTGCTCGGGTTGCCGGACATGCATGTCGCCGGCAATGGCTCCATGGCATCCAGCCTGCGCTGGTTTGCTGATCAGAGCACCGGCTTGCTGCCCAGCTGCGGCGTGCTCAGTGTTTCGCTGTGGTACTACAAACTGGCGATGCTGGCGTGGGCGTTGTGGTTGGCCAATGCACTGATCGGCTGGCTGCAATGGGCGTTCCAGTCGTGGACGCATGGCGGCTACTGGCGCAAGCCGGTGCCGAAGGTGGGCGTGACACCGCCGCAATTGCCGCCCTCCAATCCGGAGCCGCCACATGCCTGATGTGCGTGGTGCGCTGGTTGCAGCCACCGAACAGCTCGGCGAACGCGTGGATGCCGAGCTGCTGTTGCTGTATGTTTTGCAGCAGCCGCGAAGCTGGCTGTTCACGCATGCCAGCGACGAGCTTTCGATGGACGTCCAGACGGCCTTTGCTTCGCTGGTCGCGCGTCGCGCCGCCGGCGAGCCGGTCGCTTACATCATCGGTCGCCGTGGCTTCTGGACGCTGGATCTGGAAGTCACGCCAGCGACCCTGATCCCGCGCCCGGAAACCGAGCTGCTGGTCGAACTTGCGCTGCAGCGGTTGCCGCTTGATGCCCTCTGTGACGTGGTCGATCTGGGTACGGGCAGTGGAGCGATCGCACTGGCTATCGCTCGCGAGCGTCCGCTGGCAAAGGTGGTTGCCACGGACGCCAGTGCGGCTGCATTGGCGGTGGCCCAACGCAATGCGCAGCGACACCGCATCGGCAACGTGAGCTTCCTGCACGGTGACTGGCTGGTGCCGCTGGCTGGCCGGCAGTTCGATCTGATTGCGTCCAACCCGCCGTATATCGAAGCGGATGATCCGCACCTGGAGCTAGGGGATTTGCGCTTTGAGCCAGCCAGTGCGCTGGCTTCGGGCGCGGACGGCCTGGACGATATCCGTCGCATCATCGCCGCCGCATGCAGCCATCTTCGCCCCGCTGGCTGGTTGCTGTTCGAGCATGGCTGGGACCAGGGGGCGTCGGTTCGTGCGCTGCTCGAACAAGCCGGTTATGCGCAGGTTTTCACCGCACAAGATCTGGAGTCACGCGACCGCGTCAGCGGTGCTTGCCGCTGAGCAAGCGGCAGTAGTTCGCATTTGTCGTTGTCGGTTGATGGCCCTGCGAAGCCATCCTCGTACGCTGCGACCACGCCAGTGTTTCATGGCCCCTCCTACAACGGAAGGAGAGGGTTCATGCTTACGCTTGGTATTGAAGAAGAAGTACAGATTGTTGACAGTCGTGGCGAGTTGGTGGCGCACGATCTTACGCGGGATGCGGTGCAGCTTGCCTTGCCCGAGGGCGAACTGGATCGGGAGATCCACCGCTGCGTGATCGAGTTGAAAACCCGGGTCTGCCGCAGCGTTCCGGATCTGCTGTCGGCGCTGGATGCGCTACGCATGCAGGCGCGGCGTCGAGCGGCAGCGCAGGGACAGTCGATCATCGTGGCCGGTCTGCATCCCACGGCAAAGTGGCAAGCACAGCCGATGCATCTGGGTGCGGCTTTTCCGCACTACGCCGCGCTGGTGCAGGAGTACCAGGACGTCGCCCGCAGTGCCTTCAGCTTCGGCATGCATCTGCATCTGGGTTTGCCGGTGGGTGCGCCGCGCATGGCGGTGATGAATCGCTTGCGGCACGTATTGCCGGAAGTGTTGGCGCTGTCGGCCAGCTCGCCATTTCTTGACGGCAACGATACCGGACTGCAGTCATGGCGACACAGTTTGCTGGATCGCTATCCGCGCATGGGGACGCCCGATGCATGGGACAGCGACGACGCTTACACGGAGCATGTGCAGCGGCTGCGCGGTGTTGGTTGCATCGGGCCGGAGCAGGCGTTATGGCAGGACCTGCGCCTGCATCATCGCTACGGCACGCTGGAAGTGCGCATCATGGATACGCATCCGCAGTTACGACGTATCGGTTTGATCGCCACCTTGCTCGCGTGGGAGACTCAAGCGATTCTGCAGGACCTTCAGAACGGCCGCGCCGGTGCCGTGTGGTCACGCGCGTGCATTGACGAGAACAAGTGGCGGGCCAGACGCCACGGGTTGCGTGCGCAGTGGATCGACTGGGATCGCGACGAAGCCTGCGATACGCCGACGCGATTCGCGCGCTGGTGGGCCCGTCTGGCACCGCAGTCTGCCCACGCCGCCGAATGCAACTACTGGGCACGCGAGCTTGCTGATGCGCTGGACGAGGGCAGCTTTGCCGATCGGTTGCGTGCACGCGCCGCCAGCGATGCTGATTGGCCGACCACCTTGCGCTGGATGATGGAATCCAGCGCGGACTGTCTGCCTGCGTTGCCGCAAGCGGGAGGCTGGCGATGAACGCCGTGCCGTCATTGCAACTGCATTCGCTGGGTAGTGCCTTGGCTCAGTCGCTGGCCCACACCGGGGCGCCACACCTTCCGTTGCAGCAACTCTCCGATCACTACGCGGTTGGCAACGAGGCATTGCGGCAGGCCTTGCAGCTCAAGCTGACCAGCCTGCTGGCAGGGCTCCAGCCGCAGCTGCGCCATCGTGGAGGTAGCTGGCCGAAGATTCCTGCCGATGTGCTGGCGCTGGACATGGCCTTTGTGGAAAGTGCCAGCCAGCCATTCGATCTGGCGTGGGTGGAAATTCAGGCGTTTACCTCGATGTTGCCCACGTTCCACACCTTGCATCTTGCGCAGCGCCAGATCCACCGGCTCCCACCGAACTGGTTGCCGCACGACCCGTTGCCACACGGCAGCAACTGGGTAGAGCAACTACGTCCATGGGTGGCGTCGCATGCAGACACCGTGCTGGTCGAGGATCGTCCGCGCGAACGCTCGACCTGGCCTGATCTGAATGCAGCAAGGCATTGGTGGCAAGTGGATGTGCACGACTGGCGTGACCTACTTTCCGCAAACCGCCGGTTGCGTCATCCGGGCAGTGCGCGTGAATACCGGCATGTGTGGAACCGGCTGATCCTGTCTGATCTGGCGCCCATTGACCGCCTGCGTGCCGAGGCAACCTTGATGGCTGCCGACCAGATGACCTGGCACAGTCATCCGGCATGGTACGAGCGAATATCCAAGGGCAGTCTTGCCGGGCAGGCGCTGCAGGCACACGAGGCTTGTCACTGGGTCGAAGACTGTGCGGATGACGCACGTGGCTGGCCCGAACCCGAACGCTGGGTAGCCAAGGCGGCTGACGGCCATTCCGGTAGCGGCCTGCTGCTGGCGCCAACCACGGCCGAGCTGATGGAGCTGCCGCGACCACGACGCTGGATCGTGCAACGACGCTTTCGTCAGCGACCGATCGGACACCACGCTGATACCGGCCAACCGTTGTATGGCGAATTGCGCTGCATGCTTGGGCTCGATGGCAACGGGCCACCGTGGGTGATGGCGTGGATCTTGCGCCTGTCGACCGACGGCATCGCTACGCTCACCGGGCGGAAGACTGTTCCCGGTGAAGGCATGACGATGCTGTATTTCGAGCAAGGCAACGGCTGACGTCACCAGCGAAGCACGCCGCGCAGGTTTGCTGCGCGGCGTGTGCTGCGTAATGCACGCGTGGCAATCTTCCTGGGCGAGGGGGATTGCCGTGCGCTTTGTTCGGGGCTATTGCGCGTATGTGAGCGCATCGCGTGATGGCCATAAGTACATTGTCCGAAGGACCCTGACTACCACTTGTTGATTGAGATACTGCAGCCGGCATTCGGGCTGGTCAGTCTTTCGACATGCTGCTTCCTGTCGGCTTGGTGGGAGATGGGTGTCTCCATTCGCGAGGAAGCCGTCGTAAATCCAGACGCACGCAACGCAGGTCGATCGTCAGGTTCTGACAGGCCAGTGTCGCCAGATGGCGGGCAAGGTCGAGCGCCGCGACTACGCCGTTGGGCATCACACTTATTTGTAGGACACCCAATCGAATGGGGCAAAGTTCCACGTGCTGCCCTGCAAGAGATCAGCCAATCTCGTTTCGAATTCCCGCTGCAGGCATGTAGCGACCGCGCAACAGAATGCGGAGGTAGTCTGCTCGGGCGTCGAGTTGACCAAGGGCGGCGCGGCGTCACAGCCGCTGCGTTGAGCCAGATAGTCGTTCACGAAGAACGCTTGCCCGTCGCGTGTACCGACAAACACGGAGAAGCATTCCGCATGAGTCGTCGTCGCCAGTGAAAAATGGATACGCAATTCCCTATCGGCTACGGTCGACTGGTACTGAACGACCAACTGATGGCCATGAAGGGCTGAGTGGCCTACTTCATCCGTGCACGGCGTGTATCCCCAGCGACTCAGGAATCCAAGGCAACGGTGTAGTGAGCGCGAGACTTCCTCAAACTTCGTCATGGCTATCTTCTATCTGCTGGTCGGCATGCTTGAAGTCGTAGTCAGCGTCCATGAGTGCGCTCGCGAACTCGCGGTCGATGTCATTGAGTTCCTTGACTGCCATAAGGCCTAGATCAACCCATTCGCGCTCTGCGGCCAAGGGCATGCTCGGAAGCTCAAGTTCCAGCAGCATGCGCGTCAGTTGCTCGTTGGCATGGATATAGATTTCATATCCGGGATTGCTGTGCATGCGATCCGCAAGCAAGCTCCGCGCATATCTGACTGAGGCCAAAACTGCGTCGCGGTCGATCATGGACCAGTTTTCATGTCGTTGCACTGCCCGGTGACAGACAATCAGGAAATGAGATTCCTGTCTTGTCGATATCGCAGATGAAGCCGTGTGTTGCCGGACTGTGTGGCGTTGCTGGTGCAGTCCAGTATCGCAGCGATGGCAACTCCGATTCGATGCGCTCTTGGGCGGATGCGGACAGTGTCGCTCTCATGTCCACGACCTGGCGGGCATGGCCCCATCCTTCGGACAGCTCTGCCAATGCACTGCCTTCTTCCATTGCAATGATCGTGGCACGAAGAATCGCGGCAGATTCAATCAAATCCATAGCGGCCTTGTCGACGCGGCTCTCATCATCGAGTGACATCGTCAAGTCTGCGGCCTCCATTCCAGTTGTATCAGTTTCAGGAGTGCAGGCTTATAGGTGGCCATATAGGACGGCGTGAAGTCATATGGCTTTCCGGGTAGTTCGCGGTGCACTTGAATATGCAAGATGATCTCACCCTGGTTGATGCTGATCGAGTCAAACCAGAACCTGTCGCCAGCCACGAAGAAGCGGGAGTTCCGGTAAGGGTTTGTGATGCGCTGACATAGCCCATTCGTGGCATCCAGAATCGCCACATTGTCGGGGCCGTAGGTGTTCTCGTTCTGGAGGACGGCGATACGGCTTCCATCTGGAAGAAGATGGGCCGTCAATGTTTCGCAACCATCGATAGGTCGCGTAAAAATCTTCCCGTCGCTCTCCCACTCATACGTCTTCGGATGAAAGTCAGGATCGTTGATCTGCTGAAGCAACGGCACGTCAGTGAGGAACACACCTGGCGGGGTCCGGATGCCGTTGTGCAGAATGAAGACAAAGTTCTTGATCATGTTCATGCGTTGATGCTGGCGGGATCAGCTGGGTTCTCCATCATCGGCATCCTCGAACTCCATCCATGCATGACGTTCACCGTCGATCCACTCTTCGACAGGTTCTTCGCGGTGAGACCCTGTCGCCGTAACAAAGAAGTTTGCCTGTGCGCGCAGGAACTCGCGATAGCTGTCGGGCAAAGTGCCCTCATGCGTGGCCCAGCGCAGGGCACCGGGTTCAAATTGGCTATCGAGCGGCAGACCCTGGTCGCCGGCGATGACGCGCACAAGCAACGGCAGCAGCTCGTCGTGGATACCGAACGTATCATTAGGCGGCACACCCCGCTCGATGAGATGACATACGTGCCTGGCTTCGCGTAGCAGTCGACAGGTGTCCACCTCACGGAAGCGCCAAGCATTTGCCTTGTCCAGTTTGACCCACTTTCCATGCATGAAGCTATTTCCGAGAGGGCGCTTGTCGCTGTTGATTCAATCGCTGTATTGCAAAGCAGTTTGAAATTTTTCTGTGATTCATCCTTGAAGCTTGCGCCCCGCAGCCTTGCGGTTTCAATGCACGCAAATCCAGACCAGCATGAAGTTGGCGCCCTGCGCGATCAATTGCTCAGGTGAAGTTCCTTCTGGAAGTTCGGTGCCATCGGCAACCCTGCACCAACGAACGTTATTGATGAAGTGGTTTTCATGGGCCGCACCACATTGGGGGCGTGGTGGAAGTTTCGCAGGAAATCTTCGCAGGCTTTTCTCTTGGTAGGCCTGACAACCAAGGCCGTGGTTGGGGACGTCTTCAGGCTTCGCTTCACTCAAAACCGGCTCCTACCTAGGGATGCTCTGATTTATTCCCCGTCTGCGGCATCATAGCCAGCAGTCCCCAGGAAGCCCATCGCCGATGAAGCAGCGTTCGTTCGCCTCGTTGAGTTTTGAAGTCAAGAAGAAGCCGACACGTCGTGAGCGGTTTCTGGGTGAGATGGACAAAGTCGTGCCGTGGGCCGACCTGCTGGCGCTGATCGAACCGAGCTATCCGACCTCCGGTCGTCGCGGTCGCCCGCCGATGGCGGCATCGACGATGCTGCGGATCCACTTCATGCAGCAGTGGTACGCACTGAGCGATCCAGCGATGGAAGATGCGTTGTACGAGATCGAGTCCATGCGCCGGTTTGCCGGGCTGGAGCTAAACGAGGACGCGATTCCGGACGAGTCGACGATTCTGAAGTTCCGTCGCTTCATGGAGCAGCACGGCCTGGCGGTGAAGATCTTCGAAGCGGTCAATGCGCACCTGAGCGGCCAGGGCCTGTTGCTACGCCAGGGCACGATCGTGGATGCCACGATCATTCAGGCGCCGTCCTCGACCAAGAATGCGGACAAACAGCGTGACCCGGACATGCGCCAGACGAAGAAGGGCCAGCAGTGGTACTTCGGCATGAAAGCGCACATCGGGGTGGACGTGGAATCGGGGCTGGTGCATACGGTAACCACGACACCTGCCAACGTGGGCGACGTAACGGAAGTGGACAAGTTGCTGCACGGCCAAGAGAAGACGGTGCATGCCGATGCCGGCTACCAAGGCGCCGAGAAACGGGCACCCAAGCGCGGCCGCACGTGGCATATCGCGGCCAAACGCGGCAGCGTGAAGGCGATGCCCGAGGGCGATTTGAAGGATGCGGTCAAGCACACCGAGCACATGAAGGCCGCGGTTCGAGCCAAGGTGGAGCATCCGTTCCGGGTGGTGAAGCGGCAGTTCGGCTATCAGAAGGTGCGCTTCAAGGGCTTGCTCAAGAACACCGCTCAGATACTCACGCTGTTCGCGCTATCCAATCTGTGGATGGTGCGACGAACGTTGCTAGCGTCCGCAGGGGAGGTGCGCCTGTGAGGCGGGAAATCGAGGCGATTGGAGGTAACCCAGCACGGCGATGGCGGCGATATGCCTCACAATCTGCCTTTTGGTCGTAGTCAATCCATATTTTTAGCACGGCCGTCTGGACGGCCATTTTGAACTTAATTGATCAGAGCATCCCTAGGGGCCGTCCACACGATGGTGTTGCACTCCCCGCATTGTGCACCCACCGTCAGGGAGCTTGCCCATGTGAAGTAGACGAGGCCATGCATTTCGATGTGCTGAATCAGCGCGGCTTCAATGCCAAGGTCTGCGGCTTTGACCTAGATAAGCGTGCTCATTGGTTTTGCATGTCAGGTAGCGCTTTGCAGTTCCGGCAAAAACTGATTGATACGTGAGACTTTCTGATCATCGGATAGCGAAGTCCACAACGCATGAGTCACGGCGGGAATGTCGAGTTCGACGAACTGGGTGGGGACAGCTTCTTGCCATGCGCGCATCACGGATGACGAACAGACCGGGCAGCGTGGGTGCTGGCCAATCCGGAAAGGCGTGCCGTCTCCGTCCGGATCACAGGCCACTTGACCGTAGATGTTTCGTAAAATCTCGGCGCGTTTTGTCGCTTTCATTTCGCGCATGCCGGATCGCCGGGCCAAGAGTGCGTCTACTTCCTTGTAGGTGGGGTCAGCTAGCGCATCCAAATACGACATCGTCGCTGCTGATCCGGTGCGAAGAAGGAATTCTCCGTATCCATGGAGGGGCAGTTCTGGTGCTTGGAACGCGTGCCCGTAAGGTTCGCATTGGTAAACGAAGATTTGGAGTTTCATGGCTTTGCCGGGGAGACTGCGGTTGGTGTCAGGATTTCTTCGAAGTCGTCTAGGACCGCGTAGTTCACCGCTCCGGGCGATCGTTCCGAATAGAAGCGGATAACATTAAATCCATTATTGATGGCGTCGCGTCCAATTGCTTGCGTTTGCGCAGTAATCGGGCCACCCGCGTAGCTCCATGCGCTGGAAATGTTCGTATCAGTCAGGTCCAAGACGTTGGCTGTATTACGATTCATGCTAAATCGGATGGCTGTGGATGGTTGTGCGCCATGAAAGGCGAGTTCTGACATTGCAGTTTCAGGATCTTCTGCCAAATAGAACGCAGCGCCGAATCTACTATTGGGGTTCAAAAAAGCCGGGTCGATCCCGTCGAGCACGCCCTGAGTGGCTCTGGGATTGCTCGTAACGTGGAAGGCTTCGGCAGCAATAGGGTGATCAGTCGCGGAGGGGGCGCTGACCTTACTTTCTCCAGGTAGGAGTTGGGGGGGTATCTTTGCTTCGCTTGATGCTGCTCTAGGGTATCTGCGTTTAGGACTGCCATTGGTGCCCGACCCGCTTCCCATGGTCGGAAACTCACGCGCGTTGTCTGCTTTTACAGCGGGCCGCAATCGATTGTCTGCCTTCAGCTTCCCCTCATTCCGCGCCATCCAGTCCGCAAACTTCGGCCCCATCTTGCTGCCGCGGACACTGGCGGCCAGTTCGCCCATGTTGCCGCGGCCTTTGGCCAGATAGGCGAGGATGCCCATCAGCAGCAGGACGAACAGGGAGACGTGGGCGCGAGCCAAGGTGTCGGCGGCGATCTGCAGAGTGAAACGGTCGATGATGACGGGTTGCTGGGGTAGTTGTGGGCGGGTGGCGGCGGATGCGGCCATGCGAATGCCGTCCCAGTAGCGGCGGGCGATGTCGGGCATGTCCTTGACGATGTATTCGCTGAGCGCCTTCAGTCCCATGAAGATGAGTATCCATTCGCCCATCTGGGCGCCGGCCCCGGCACCGATCGCGACGCCCGGGATTGCACCGACGCCAACCCCGAAGACGCCGCCGGCAATGCCGCCGATGAGGGCGCCGCCGCCGGTAGTGGTCAGCATCACGATGAGGCACTGGCGCAGCACGGCGACGATGTCGTTGACGACTTCGTTGAGGTCGAGTTCGTGGAAGTCGCGCAGGATGCGGTAAACCGCGAGGCCCTCGGAAAGCTGGATGGCCTGCTGCAGGCATTCGGCGCGGGCCGATACCAGTTTCGCCTCGCCGCGAGCACTGGCGGCGTGTCGGCCTGCCCAGCACTCCAGCTGATGCCATGAGTCCTGCATCGATGCCGTCAAGGTCATCATCACTCCTTCCGTGGAGATTTCGCGTGTTGGAAGAGCTTAGCGCAACGAAGGTCCGTCCTGCCCCACTCTTTGTACGCTGACGCCCGTGATCGACAGTGATGTGCGCCCGATCACGTTCGGTAATGCACCCGGTGTTGCGTCAGCCGGCGCTGGCTACGTGCACAGCGCACAAATGCGGAAACCGCGCATGGATTTCGTGACGAATGCCGGGCAGGTCGAGGCCGGCCATCGTCAGCACTTCCTCGCGGCTGCCGTGTTCCAGATAGTGGTCAGGCAGGCCCAGGTGCAGGATCGGCAGGGTGATGCCATGCGCAGCAAGGCACTCGGCCACGGCGGAGCCGGCGCCGCCAGCGATGGCGTTGTCTTCGAGGGTGACGAACGCGTCGTGGGTTTTTGCCAGCTCCACGATCATCGCCTCATCGAGCGGCTTCACGAAGCGCATGTTGACCAGGGTGGCATCGAGTTCGGCGGCGATCGTGCTGGCGGCGGGCAGCATCGCGCCGAAGCTGAGCAGGGCGAGGCCGTGACCACGACGGCGCAGGTCGGCTTTGCCGATCGGAAGGGTCTCGAGCTGCTCGCTGATGGCGATACCCGGGCCGGTACCACGCGGGTAGCGGATGGCCGCGGGGCCGTTGTGCTGGAAGCCGGTGCAAAGCATCGCGCGGCACTCGTTCTCGTTGGCGGGTGCCATGATGACGAAGTTCGGCAGGCAGCGCAGAAATGAGAGATCGAAGCTGCCCGAATGCGTGGCACCATCGGGGCCGACCACGCCGGCGCGGTCGATCGCGAAAGTCACGTCCAAGTTTTGCAGCGCGACGTCGTGGATGGCCTGATCGTAGGCGCGCTGCAGGAAGGTCGAGTAGATCGCCACCACCGGCTTGGCGCCTTCGCAGGCCATCCCGGCAGCGAGCGTCACTGCATGCTGTTCGGCAATCGCCACGTCGAAGTAGCGCTTGGGATATTCCTTGGAGAAACGCACCAGGCCGGAGCCTTCGCGCATCGCCGGGGTGATCGCCAGCAGGCGTGGGTCGGCGGCGGCCTGATCGCACAGCCAGTTGCCGAAGATATCGGTATAGGTCGGCTTGGCGGGTGCCTTCTTCTTCACCAGACCGGCTTGCGGATCGAACGGAGCTACCGCGTGGTATTCGATCTGCGCTTCTTCGGCCGGGGCGTAACCCTTGCCCTTGGTGGTGATCACGTGCAGCAGTTGCGGGCCGGGCAGGTCCTTGACCGTGCGCAGCGCCTGCAACAGCTGTGGAATGTTGTGGCCGTCGATCGGGCCGGTGTAGTGGAAGCCCAGTTCCTCGAACAGCGTCGATGGCACGAACATACCCTTGGCATGTTCTTCCCAGCGCTTGAAGAAGCGACCGATGAACGACTGCTTCGGGATCGCCCGCTTGGCTCGCTCGCGCAGCTGGTTGAGCCGGCGGCTGGCCATCGCGCGCGCCATCATCTTGGTCATCGCGCCAACGTTTTCGCTGATCGACATGCCGTTGTCGTTGAACACCACCAGCATGTCCGGCTCGACATCGCCGCCGTGGTTCAGTGCCTCGAACGCCATGCCGGCGGTCATCGCGCCGTCACCGATCACCGCCACCACCTTGCGATGGTCGCCCGCGTGCTGGGCGGCGATTGCCATGCCCAGGGCGGCCGAAATCGAGGTCGACGAATGGCCGACGCCGAAGGTGTCGAATTCGCTTTCCTCACGCCGCGGGAACGGGGCGAGGCCGTCCTTTTTCTTGATCGTGGTGATGCGGTCGCGACGACCGGTGAGGATCTTGTGCGGGTAACACTGGTGGCCGACGTCCCAGACCAGGCGGTCTTTCGGGGTGTCGAACACGTGGTGCAAGGCCACGGTCAGCTCCACCACGCCCAGGCCGGCACCGAAGTGCCCGCCGGAACTGGCAACCGCTTCGATCAGGTACTGGCGCAGTTCGTCGGCAACAGCAGGCAGCTGGTCATCCGGCAGGCGGCGCAGGTCGGCGGGCGCCTCGATGACAGCCAGATGGGGGTAGTGGGAAAGATCGTTCATCTGCGTATTGTTGGCCCAGAGAAGGGGCGGAGCAAGGGCGGGCTTGTGAACATTCGCCAATACAGCGTGCGTGTCTGCACATCCGGCACACAAATTGCGCCCCATGCTGGCGTCGGTTTTTCCACAGGATCTCAACTCATGGCGTCGTTATCACAGTCTTTTCGCCGATTCGCCGAAGCTACCGCCCGTTACTCCGGGCGTCCTTTCACCTTTCTCGCTGCCGCTCTGATCGTCGTGATCTGGGCAGCCACCGGGCCGCTGTTCGACTTTGGTGATACCTGGCAGTTGGTGATAAATACGGGTACCACGATTATCACGTTTTTGATGGTGTTTCTTATCCAGAACAGCCAGAACCGCGACAGCGCCGCGTTGCAAATCAAGCTCGACGAATTGATTCGTGCCACGGCAGCTCACAATAGTCTGCTCGACATCGAGGACGTTGATGAGGAAACACTGGAGCGGATCCGCGACAACTATCGCAAATTGGCGGATCAACGCGCGCGGCAGGCGAAAAACGATAACCAGCCAGCCAGGGTGAGGAGCGAAAAGAAACAGGAAGCCGAAGAGGCGTGCAAGGAAGTGGACGAGATTGATCGCCAACTCCAGAAAAGCCGTGACGATCGCAAAAACGAGCCGCGTTCCGACTGAAAAGTCACATCACTTCCGCTAACGCGCGCCGGTCGCGCGGTAGCCGGCTGACCAGGAACTCCATCTGGTCGGCCAGGATATTGCGGTTGGACAGGATCAGGTGCTCGACCCAGCTTGGCCGGTACGGTACGGCCAACAGCGGCATGTTGGCCTGCTGCGGCGTGCGGTTGCTCTTCTTCAGGTTGCAGGCGAGGCAGGCGCTGACCACGTTCTCCCATTCGTCCTGACCGTGTTTTGAAATCGGCATGACGTGGTCGCGGGTAAGGTCGGCGCGGCTGAAGTGCTCGCCGCAGTACAGGCAAAGGTGCCGATCGCGGGCGAACAGCGCGGTGTTGGTCAACGCCGGTGCGGGATCAATGGCGTGTTCACGGCAGCGGCCGGTGCTGGCAATGATCGGATGCAGTTGCAGCTGGCTTTGTACGCCGAGCAAGCGATTGTGGCCGCCGTGCACGGTAAGACAGGGGTCGCCCAGCGTCCAGGCCACGGCGTTGCGAACATAAAGACAAACCGCTTCCTGCCAGCTGATCCAGTCGAGGATGCGGCCGGCCGCGTCCAGCGACAGTACGCGGGTCGCGTTGATATCGGCGCAACTTGGCACTTCCATCAGCATGTAAATCATCCTTCAGCCAGGGGCGTCGAAAGATCGTTCAGGCAATGCATGGTGCTTGTCTTTGGTCAGCATAGAACAAATTCGTTTCAATTCGCATGCTTGCCGTGTTTTGGATGGCTCCGGAGGGCAGTCGCCGCGCCGCCGTGGCGCTGTTATGATCACCAGTCAACAGAGACCCGACGCCGGGTTTGGTAGGGGCGCTTGGTGTGACCCGGCACGGCGAGGGCAGAGGTGAACAACGTGGCTGAAGTCCTTTTCTACGAGAATCCGGTACCGCTGAACCGTACCGAACACAAAGACCTGCGCATGAAGGGCGTGCCGAACGTGAAGTTCGCGATGAACGCTCACTCTGTGCCGCTGACCGGCGTGGAATTCGGCATTGCCGCACGCGATCTGCTGATCGTGTTTGCCGGCAACAGCATGGACGATGCGGGCCCCGTGGCTTTGCTTGGCCTGCGCCAGAATGAAAACCTGTATGTGAATGCCGAAGGCCAGTGGGCGGAAAATGCCTATATCCCTGCGTTCGTTCGGCGTTACCCGTTTGTGCTGGCCGAAAAGCCGGCCGGTCAGGAAGGCGACGACTTCACCGTGTTCCTCGACGAGAAGTACGAGGGTTTCAACACCACTGAAGGCGAGCGTCTGTTCAAGGAAGACGGTACCGACACCGAAATGCTGACCAACGCCGTGGGTTTCCTCGGCGACTTCCAGCAGAACGTGGCGCGCACGCGCTGGTTCATGGAGCAGCTGCGCAAGCACGACCTGCTTGAGCCGCGTAACGTGCAGTTGCAGAAGCCGGGCAAGGACGGCGCACAGGGCAAGTCGATCAACCTCAATGGTCTGTTCGTGGTCAACGAGGAGAAGCTGCGTGCGCTGGACGAGAAGACCACCCACGAGTTCCTGCGCGAAGGCGTGCTCGGTTGGGTCTATGCACACCTGCTGTCTCTGACCAATATCGACCGTCTTGCCCATCGTCTCGATGTGCGCGAGCAGGCCGAGGAAGCCGGTAGCAAGTCCACCAACTGAGCGTTTCGATCAGGTTGGGAAACAGCAAGAAGCCGCCCTCGGGCGGCTTCTTTGCGTGCGCATTCAGCGCACCGGCTTGGCCAGCCGCAACAGGTCGGTGGCATAGCCTGCCGATTCGTACAACGCGCGTGCCCGTTCGTTGCCTGGAAACACGGCCAGCGTCACCAGCTGGCAGTGATGCTCGCTTGCCCATGCCTCGGCGTGCGCCAGCAAGGCTTTGCCCACGCCTTGCCCCTCGTGCGACGGCGCAACGGCGATGTCCGAGATGTGGCAATTGCTGTGCCCGGTGAAGAAATCGGTGGTGCGTTGCAGGTGGATGAAACCGGCGCGTTCACCGTTCACGCCTTCTGCCACGAACAAATAACTGTTGGGTGGCTGATCTTCCAGATGCCGCAGCAGATCGTCGCGGATACCCTCAATGCATTCGTGCCGCCGTCGCCAGGGCGGCAGCGTGAAATTCACGAATCGCGGTATCTGTTCGATGATGAAGTCATCGTCTTCTTCTTCGGCCAGACGGAGCAGCCAGCTTGAGTCGGTCATCGGTTTCGATCACGCAGAACGGACTCCGCCGTTTCTACACCTTGCAACGCGCTCATGGTAGTCCCGTGTGGCGTGGGTATATCTTGGCAACACCGCGCTGTCGCCAATCTGGCGGTAGCCTGTGTCCCATCGAAGTTCAGCCAAACAGGGAAATTTTTCATGTCGACTACCCGTCGCATTCTTGTACAGCCCGATGCCAACGCGGCGCTTGCGCAGGGCATGCTTGATATCCAGAACGACCTGAAACTGCCGTCGGCATTTCCAGCGGAGGTCGAGGCGGCTGCCGCAGCGGCGGCGGCGAACCCCCGTTGGCCGGAGCTGGATCGCAGCGAAATCGCGCTCGTGACGATCGATCCAGCCAGTTCGATGGATCTGGATCAGGCGATGTACGTGGAACGCACGGAGGGCGGCTATCGCGTTTACTACGCCATCGCCGACGTCGCTGCGTTTGTCAGCGCGGGCGATCCGGTCGACCTTGAAGCGCACCGCCGTGGCGAGACGCTGTATGGCGCCGAGACGAAAATTCCGTTGCATCCCAAAGTGCTCTCCGAAAACGCCGCCTCGCTGCTGCCCGATCAGCTGCGTCCGGCGCTGTTGTGGACGATCGAGCTGGACGCCACCGGCGAAGGCATTGCCGTCGACGTCCGGCGTGCCAAGGTGCGCAGTCGTGCAAAGCTCGACTACGAAGGCGTGCAGAAGCTGATCGATGCGGGCACCGCCGATCCGATGTTTGCGGTATTGCGCGAGATCGGCGAGCTGCGGCGCAAGCGCGAGTTCGCCCGCGGTGGCGTGAGCCTGCCGCTGCCGGAACAGGAGGTCAGCGTGCTGGACGGTCAGTGGAAGCTGGCGTTCCGCGCGCGCTTGCCGCTGGAGGACTGGAACGAACAGATCTCGTTGCTCACCGGCATGGCGGCGGCGTATCTGATGGTGCAGGCGAAGGTCGGCATCTTGCGCACGCTGCCGCCACCCGACCCGCACGCGATCGAACGGTTGCGTGTCACCGCGCGGGCGCTGGGCATTGTCTGGCCAGCCGAACTGGATTATCCCGGTTTCATCCGCTCGCTGGACCCGTCCAAAGACCTGCACGTGGCGATGCTTACGGCCTGCACCAGCGTGCTGCGCGGGGCGGGTTATGCGGCGTTCAACGGCGCCGTGCCGGAACAGTCGATGCATTCGGCGCTGGCCGCGCAATACACCCATGCCACCGCACCGCTGCGTCGGTTGGTCGACCGCTACTCAGGCGAGGTCTGCGTGGCGCTGTGCGCGAAACAAGCGGTGCCGGATTGGGCGCTGGCCGCGTTGCCGGGCTTGCCGGTCACCATGCAGGCATCCAGTCACCGTTCCGGTCAGTACGAAAGTGCCGTACTCAACCTGGCCGAGGCGGTGGTGCTGGCGCCGCGCGTGGGTGAGGTGTTTGCCGCTGCGATCGTCGAAGTGTCCCACGACGATCCACACAAGGGCACGGTGATCGTGCGTGATCCGGCGATCGATGCCAGCGTTTCCTCCAGCACGGCGTTGCCGCTGGGTGCGGACGTCACGGTGAGGCTGGTCGAGGCCGATCCGTCGCGTCGGCTGGTTCGCTTCGAGTGGGTCGGCTAGCTCGCTGGCGGCGGTTGGCGGATCGCCTGCGAGAAGTTTTCAGTCGGCTGCGTACGTCTGGCCTGTTCGGTGATCCGGCAGCGTTTGCGCAGCAGGGCCAGTGGCACGCTGCGGTCCACGGCGCCCAGTTTGTGCAGGTACTCCGGCAGGTAGCCGGTGAGCAGCAGGCGGATATCCCAGCGCATGCCCGGCTCGATCTGGCGGGCCATGTGATAGACGAGGGTGGTGCAGTTGGAGCTAATCGTGTTGTAGAACGCCGGTGTTGCCGCCAACTGGTTGGCCGCACGCACGTACGACAGGAACAGCGCGCGCATTGCAGGCAGCTGCATGCGCAACGGATACAGGTAGTCATCCTCGCCGCGCACATTGGTGCGCACCCGAATGATGTCGTTCTCGTCGGCGGCCACCAGGGTGGTCTCGAACTGCTTGAAGAAGCCGCCGATCGGCGAGTATTGCTGATCGCGTTTCCGACGAATTTCCACCGAGAAAACCACATGGCTGCCGTCGTCGAAGCCGAACGAGATCATCGCGTGGGCAATCGCCTTGCTGCTCCAGTACGACAACACCGCGTCGGCGCTGGCGATGTGGTCGAGGTCGTAGCGGCGGGTTTCCCAGTGGGCGTCGTAGTCGACGTTGCTGCGCCAGGTGAAGTTGCGCACATTGTCGAGAACGATCTGGTTGCCCTCGACCCGACCAGTGAGTGGCCGCGAAACATCATCGGCCCAATCACGCCGGTTGGTAGGTGCAATGCGGCCCCACCAAAGCAGTAGCAACGCGTAGAGCAGCAGGTAGATGCCCAGCGGTAGCCAGCTGTGCCGGTAGATCGCGATGCCGACGAGTGCGATGACCAGCAGCGACCAACTTACGCTGCCGAGATTCTTCACGACCTTGCCGCCAGGCAACTGGTACCACAGCGCCAGCGCACCCCACGCACCCGAGCACAGCGTCACCATGCCGGCCAGCCCGATCAGGATCATCTGGCCAATCATGCTGGCGTGCTTGCTCATCGTACGTGTGGGACAGGAGTCATCTGGCCAGCGTGGGACTTTGAGCGAGGCAAGGCAATCGGGCGTTGCCTGATCTTTCAGGCACGGGTGCGCCTGCTACAGCGTCTCTTCGTGGAGTGCCTCCGTCGCCGGCGTTTCTGCGTGTCCTCTGAAACCTCGCTGCCTTGTATGGCTTTTTGACGCAGCGCTGCGGCTTGCATGGAACAGTGACTCGCATGATCTGCGTGCGCGGGATCACACGAGTCACTGATGGCCGCTGCCTGGGGCAGCAGGTGGGAACCTTGCGATACCTGGTATCGCTCAGCCGCCTGCGACCGGCAAGGCGATGAAGCTGGCTTCATTCGCTGCGTGATAAATACGCTGGGTCGCTTTCACGTAGTCCGCCGGCTTGGCCAGCAAGATGTTCGGTACGAAGGTCTGCGGATTGCGGTCATACAGCGGGAACCAGCTTGATTGCACCTGCACCATGATGCGGTGACCGGGCAGAAATACATGGTTGGCCGACGGCAGCGCGAAGTGATAGGGCAACGCCTGGTTGGCGGCGATCGGCTTGGCCGCGGTGAAACCCTCGCGATAACGCCCGCGGAAAATGTCCATGCCGATGGCGAGTTGATAGCCGCCCATTTCGGGTTGATAGGCGACCTGATCGGGATAGACGTCGATCAGCTTGACCACCCAGTCGCTGTCGGTGCCGCTGGTTGATGCAACCAGGTGCATTTCCGGTACGCCGCTGATGGTCAGCGGCGCGGTGAGCACGTCGCTGACGTAGCTGACAACGTCGGTGCGACCGGACGCTTCGCGCTGGTCATCGACCAGCCACTGCGGCCATGTGAAGGTGCCGTAGCCGATCGGCTGAATCGGCCGGGCGCGGAACGGTACCGGATGGGCCGGATCGGAAACATATTCGTCGTAGCCGGAGCCGCTGGCAGGAGCGTTGAAGCCGAGCTTGTTGTCGGCTTCCAAATACAGCGCGCGGCTCTTGGTCGGGCAGCCTTCGCTGCAGGCGAGTGGCCAGCGATCCAGACGCTGCCATTGGTTGCTGCCGGTCTGGTAGGCGGTGACGGCGGCGATATCGGCTTTCGGTGCGCCGTCCTTCAGGTATTGCGCCAGGTACGGACGCAGGATTTTCTCGCGGAAGTATTTCGCGGTGTCGCTGCCGAAACGGAGTGCGCCCAGCGAACTGCCTTCCCCGATTTCCTGGCCGTGGTTCCACGGTCCCATCACCAGCTTGACCATGTTGCCGCTGGTGTCCTTCGGCTTGATCGCACGGTAGACGGCCTGCGCGCCGTAGCTGTCTTCCTGGTCCCACAGGCTGTGCACCAGCATCACCGGAACGGTCAACGGTTCTTTGGCGAGCAGCTTGTCGACTGCCTGATCGCTCCAGAAGCTGTCGTAGGCCGGGTGCGCCAGCAGCTTGTTCCAGAAGCCGAGCTGGCGCATGCCATAGGCATCGGCCAGTGCGCCGGCCGAGCCGTAGTGCATGAACAGGTCGTACTCGTCGTGGAAGTTGGTCCACCATTTGATCGAGTTGTCGCGGCTGGCGGTCTGCTCGTAGATATAGGCCAGGTTCTGCTGGCGAAAGGCCCCGTTGTGGAACCAGTCGTCACCCATCCAGCCGTCGACCATCGGATTCATCGGCACCGACACTTTCAGTGCCGGATGCGGATGGATCAGCGCCATCAGCGGCTCGAAGCCGTCATAGGAAATGCCCAGCGTGGCGACCTTGCCGTTGGTCTCGGGAATGTTCTTCACCAGCCAGTCGATGCTGTCATAGGTGTCGGTGGCATCGTCGACCGGGGTGGGATTCAGCGGGCCGTGCGGCGGCCGATTCATCACGTAATCGCCTTCGGAGCCGTACTTGCCACGCACGTCCTGCACCACGCGGATGTAGCCGTCCTCGACGATGATGTCGGCGACGTTGTCATAGCCGGCCAGTGCTACTTCCAGCTGGCCGCTCATGCTGACGCGAGTCAGCGCATTCGCGTCGTACGGCGTGCGGGTGAACAGAATGCCCGCGTGATGGGCGCCCTTGGGGATCAGGATGACCGTATGCAGCTTGACCCCGTCGCGCATCGGCACCATCACGTCGCGCCGTTCGTAATCGAAGCTGGCGGTGGTAGGGGTGAACTTCGCCGGGGTTTCGCTCGGATAGTTCGGATAGTGGGCTGGCGGCACGTCAGTGGCCTGCAACAGGCCGGTTGCCCCGAGCAACAAGGCAAGCAACGCAGGTCGGATACCTGCGGTGAATCGGTTCGAGTTCATGCTGAATCCCCTTCGGTTGGCCGTACTTGCAACACCACGAGAGTAGACCGGTTTTGTGGAAACGGGGAGCGGGGTTGTTTGGCAAGCCTATTGCTTGAGTACAGGCATGAGCGAACATGCCTACGACATCAATTATCTGCTCGAGAGCGATGCCGCCCTCGTGGAAGCGCCCATGCGGCGCGTCGCCAAGCTGACGCCGGTGGCGTCGCCGGCCCCTTGCGGCATTGCCGCCGCACAGGAGGCGCTGGCCCGCGAGTTGCTGCAACTTGCAGAATTTCATGACAACTGGATCAGTCAGTACGAGCGCATGTTGGGCGCTAACTGCGTCAGCTTCTGAGCACCGTGGCGCTTCAGAGCAAAAGTTGACCCGATTGGGCACATCCGGCCCCTGCTGAGAAAGCCACCAGACAAACAAAAGCCCGGCAACCATGCCGGGCTTTTGTCGTTCCCGCCTGACGGCCTGGGATCAGGCGATGTCGGGCAAGCTCTGCACGCCAGCATCGATCGCCGCCTTGTGCATCAGCGTGCGCGGCAGTAGGCGGGCGAAGTAGAACGCGGCAGTGTCGCGCTTGGCCTGCTTGAACGCGGCGGACTGCGAACCGGCTTCGGCGGCAACCACGCTGCGTGCCCACAGGTAGGCGAGCGTGACGTAGCCGGAGTAGTACAGGTAATCGGTAGCGGCGGCGCCCAGTTCTTCCGGGTTGGCTTGCACGCGCTGGGCGAGGCTCACGGTGAGGTCGCTCCATTCCTTGGTGGCGACAGCCAGCGGGCCGATCAGATGGCGCACAGCGGCGTTGGTGCTGTGCTGCTGACAGAACGCGCTGATCTCCTGCAGGAAGTGCTTCGCGCCCACGCCCTGCAGCTGGAGAATCTTGCGGCCTAGCAAGTCGGCCGCCTGAATGCCGGTGGTGCCTTCGTACAAGGTGATGATGCGGGCGTCGCGGACAAACTGCTCCATCCCGTTCTCGGCGATGTAGCCGTGGCCGCCGTAGATCTGCAAGGCCTCCTTGGTGCATTCCTGCGCCAGTTCGGTGACCAGGCCTTTGGCGATCGGGATCAGGAAGGCGACCAGCTCGCCGGCCTTCTGGCGTGCCGCTTCGTCGGTCGCGCGATGCTCGATGTCGGTTTGCAACGCGGTATACAGCACCAGTGCACGCGAGCCTTCGACGAAGGCGCGCTGGGTCAGCAGCATGCGCCGCACATCCGGTTGCACCAGCAGGTTGTCGGCCGGCTTGTCGGGGAACTTCGCGCCTGACAGCGAACGTGATTGCAGGCGTTCGCGCGCATAGTTGAGGCTGTTCTGCAGCGCGCGCTCGGCCAGCGCCAGACCCTGCACGCCGACCGAAAGCCGCGCGGCATTCATCATGGTGAACATTGCGGCCAGTCCCTTGTGCGGCTTGCCGATCAGATAGCCTTCGGCGCCGTCGAAGTTCATCACGCAGGTGGAGCAGGCGTGGATGCCCATCTTGTGTTCGATCGCACCTGCGGCGACGGTGTTGCGCTGACCCGGCGTGCCGTCGGCATTCAACTTGAACTTCGGCACGATGAACATGGAGATGCCGCGACTGCCTTCCGGGGCGTCGGGCAGGCGAGCCAACACCAGGTGAACAATGTTTTCGGTGAGATCGTGTTCGCCCGCGCTGATGAAGATCTTGGTGCCGCTGAGCTTGTACACGGCATGACCGTCCGCATCGGCCGCGGCTGGCTCGGCACGCGTTTTCAGCAGGCCCAGGTCGGAGCCGGCCTGCGGTTCGGTCAGGCACATGGTGCCGGTCCAGCGACCTTCCACGATCGGCTTCATGTAGCGCTCGCGTTGCCATTCCTCGCCATGCATTTCCATCGCGTGGGTGGCGCCTTCAGACAGCAACGGATACAGGCTCCAGGCCAGGTTGCCGGACTGGAAAATTTCGGTGGTCGCGGTACCGAGCACGCCGGGAAGCGCCTGGCCGCCGTAAGCTTCGGGATTGGTCAGGCCGGTCCAGCCGCCTTCAGCGAAGGCCTTGAACGCCTCCTTGAACGACTTCGGCGTGGTCACCGTCTGGGTGGCCTTGTCGTACTTGCAGCCTTCCAGATCAGCCGGCCAGTTGGTGGGTGCCAGCAACTGCTCGCTGAGGCGGCCGGCTTCTTCCAGCACGGCATCGAACAGGTCGCGGGTATGGGCTTCGCCACCTTTCAACGAGGTCAGCGTGGGTTCCGCGTCAAGCACATCGAACAGGGCGAAGCGCAGGTCGTCGAGGGGAGCCTTGTAAGCGGTCATGGTTATTCCTTCGTTGAATGGGTGATCAGCGATACGTGTTGGCAATGCCCGGCACAGCGGAGATCCAGTCATTGCCGTTGAAGTCGAACGAGCGTGGCTTGCTTTCCTGCTCTGGTTTGGCGGTGGCGCTGCCGCTGACGTGATACGCCAGGGAGCCGGCGCTGCCCTTGTCGGCAATGGCCTGCAGCGCCTGGCGCATCGGGGTGGTGGGCAGCACGTCGATGCGAACGACATCCCCGGCCAGTTCCGGGATGTCGAGCTCGAAGTTCTTGTGCAACCGTACCGGCACCAGTTCGGCGATCTGCAACTGGCCATCCAGCGCGGTGAACTTCATGCTGGCGTAACTGTTGTTCTGGATACGCATCGTCAGTTGCCACTGGCCGTTCGGCAGCACCACCAGTTGCTGGATGTTCACCGCGGGCGGGAACACGCTCTTCTTGGTCGGGCCGCAGGCAGCCAGGCCGAGCAGCAGGACGGGGATGATCCAGCGAAGCAGACGCATTGCAGAGTCTCCAAACGATCGTTTGAAAGTTGATTCTAACCGCGTTTGGGGGGTAACAGGCCAGTGCCGAAAAAACCTTGCCATCAGAACCCGGCCACGCTTCGGGTAGAACGGCTGCGTGGAGGATTTCCAGCGGCTTGTACGCACGCGGCCAGCAAACGGTTTCGCGCGCATCCGCAAACAGGCATCATCGACGGCTTGTTTCCATTGCAGGGTTCCATCGCATGTCACGACGTTTTGTTGCCCGCCGCTCGCCCATCCACGGCAACGGCGTCTTCGCCACCGCGCCGATCAGCAAGGGTGAGGAACTGATCGAGTACAAGGGCAAGTTGCTCAGCCACGACGAGGCGGATGATTTGTACGGCGATGGCGGCGAGACCGGCCACACGTTCTTGTTCACGCTCAACGATGACTACATCATTGATGCGAACCAGAAAGGCAACGCTGCGCGGTGGATCAACCACAGCTGTGCGCCGAACTGCCGCGCACTGGTCGAGGAAAGTGCCAGCGGCAATCCGCGTCGCGACAAGGTGGTGATCGAGGCCATCCGCAACATCAAGCCCGGCGAAGAACTCACCTACGACTACGGCATCGTGCTTGATGTGCCGTACACCGCGCGCCTGAAAAAGCTGTGGAAATGCCTGTGCGGTTCGCCCAAGTGCAGCGGCACCTTGCTCAAGCCGAAGCGGTAGGCAATCGCGGAATTTCGCTTTTATACTTGCAAACGTTGCCCACCACATTGGTGGGCAAGTCAGGGACAGCAACAGGGGGAAGGACTCGATGGAAAATAATCCGTATGCGGCACCGCAAGCCGTGGTCGATGATGTGCGCGCGTGGGACGCTTATGACCTGGAAAACCGCAAGGCTGGACGTGCCAAGCGTCTGGGTGCGGCCTTGCTGGATGGACTGCTCAGCCTGATCTGGCTGGCGCCGGTGGCGTGGGCCGGCTACATGTTTCTGGATGTCAGGCATGGCACCAAGCCGGCCGGCCCCATGTTTGCGCTGATGCTGCTGGGCCTTGCGCTGATGGTCACCATCATCGTGGTGAATTGCGTGATGTTGCATCGCACGGGCCAAACCATCGGCAAGCGCGCGCTGGACATCGCGGTGGTGCGCGCCGACGGCAGCCGGATCGGTTTGTCGCGCTACATCCTGCTGCGGGTTTTGCCGATGATGGGTCTGGGCATGATTCCCTTCGTGGGCAAGTTCACCGGTCTGGTTGATGCCTTGCTGATCTTCGGCAAGGACAAGCGCTGCCTGCACGATATTTTCGCTGACACCATCGTCGTCGACGCTTGATGATTGACACCGTGCGCGAGATCGAGACGCCGGAAGGCGTCTGTCTGCGCCTGCGTGCCGCGGGCGCCTTGCCGCGCGCGCAGGCATGGATGATCGATCTGCTGCTGCGCTTTGCCTTCCTGATCATGGCGATGATTCCGCTGGGCTTGTTTGGCCAGGGCGGCAAGGGGCTGGCCCTGCTGCTTATGTTTGCCTTGCTGTGGGGCTACTCGGTGGTTTGCGAGGTGTGGCTGGGCGGACAGACACTGGGCAAGCGCGCGCTTGGTTTGCGCGTCGTCAATGCGGACGGTACGCCGGTCACCTGGCTGCCGTCGGTGGTACGCAACCTGCTGCGCGTGGTCGACGCATTGCCCGGCGTTTATGGCGTGGGTCTGGCCTGCACGCTGATGGACCCGTATGCCCGCCGTCTTGGCGATATCGTTGCGGGCACCATGGTGATCCATGCGGCGGATCTCCCTGCCGGTCAGGAGATTCCCGCACTGGCAGCGCTGCCGCTGCCACTGGTGCTGGCCAGCGATGAACAGGCTGCGCTGATCGAGTTTGCCGAACGCGCCGGGCAGCTCACCGCGCAACGCCAGGAAGAGCTGGCCAACTTGCTGACACCGTTGACCGGGCAGCGCGATACCGCTGCCATCCGCCAACTGGTCGGGCATGCCAACTGGTTGTTGGGTCGGGCATGAAGCAGGAACGCTTTGTCGCCTTGCACCGTCGCGAGTGGGACAGTCTGGAGGCGTGGCTGAAGGCGCTGGACAGGCAGGCCAAACGATTGTTGCAGCAGGACCAGGCGCTGGATTTTCCGGCGTCCTACCGGCGCGTTTGCCACCACCTGGCGCTGGCGCGTGGCCGCGGTTACAGCCATGAAGTCACCGAGCGTCTGCAGCGACTCGTACAACAAGGCCATCAGGTGCTGTATCAACCGCCGGCGCCGCGCTGGCACCGTGTTATTGCGTTTCTGGTGGCGGGCTTCCCGCGGCTGGTGCGCGCGCAATGGCGCTGCATGCTGGCGGCGAGCGTGCTGTTCTATGTGCCGGCGCTGGTCACCCTGGTCGTCATGCAGCTGCGGCCGGAGTTTGCGCATACGGTTTTCAGCAGTGCGCAACTGGCCCAGTTCGAAAAGATGTACGACCCGGCCAATACGCACATCGGCCGCAGCAGCGGCACCGACCTGCAGATGTTCGGCTACTACGTGATGAACAACGTCAGCATCGCGTTTCGCACGTTTGCTTCCGGGTTGGTGTTCGGCGTTGGCGCCATTTACGTCCTGGGCGCCAACGGCCTGTTGATCGGCGGCGTTGCCGGGCACCTCACCGCGATCGGCTACGGCGGCCCGTTCTGGCGCTTTGTGGCAGCGCATTCGGCGCTCGAACTGACTGCACTGGTGATCGCCGGTGGCGCCGGCCTGAAGCTTGGTCTGACCCTGCTGGCACCGGGTCGCCAGCGGCGCGGGCCGGCACTGGTGGCAGCCGGCTGGGTCGGCGCGCAACTGGCGTTGGGTGCGTTCGCCATGCTGGTAATGGCGGCTTTTGTCGAAGCGTATTGGTCATCGATCGCCGCCTTGCCCGACGTGGTGAAGTTCGGCAGTGCCGCCTTGCTGTGGGTGCTGGTGCTCGGCTGGTTGTGGCGCGGCGGCAGGGCGGTCAAGCATGGAGCTTGAACGGATCAGCGTGGTGCTGCGCCCGCGGGTGACCCGCGAAGCGATCGATCTGGGCGCCGCCATGCTGCGCGCGAATGCCCGCGCGGTGTGGTCGGCATGGTTTGCCTTCACCCTGCCGGTGTTTGTGTTGTGCAATGCGGTCGGCCTGCTGCTGGATCTGCCGTGGCTGGGCTGGGTGTTGGTGTGGTGGTTGAAGCCGCTGTTCGACCGGGTGCCGCTGTACGTATTGTCGCGTGCCGTATTTGATCGTCCGCCGCGGTGGCGCGAAACCCTGCGCGGCCAGGCGCAGTGGAGTTGGCGCAGCACCATCGCCGGTTTGACCTGGCTGCGCATCGACAGCAACCGCGCGTTGCGCCTGCCGCTGGATCTGCTTGAGGGCGCCACACGCCAGCAACGTTCGGCACGCTGGAAAGTGTTGCGCCGACGCATCGTTGGCGACGTCAGCCTGCTGACCTACGGCTGCCTGCAGTTCGAGTTGGTCGTGTTTCTCAGCTTCTGGCTGTTCGCGCTGCTGCTGATTCCGCACGAATGGCAGCCGGAGTCGCTGGCGCAAGTGATACGTGGCGACATGCCGGGTATTCGTCCGCTCTGGATCGTGTTGGGTGCAGGTGTGGCGTATCTGGCGATGAGTGCGATCGAGCCGCTCTACGTGGCCTGCGGTTTTGCGTTGTATCTCAATCGCCGTACCCAGCTGGAAGCCTGGGATATTGATCTGGCCTTCCGTCGTATGCGAACCCGCATCGAGGCACTGGGCAAGCTGCTTGGCGTGGTGCTGTTGTGTGCAGGCCTGTTGCCTGCGCTGCATGCGCAGACGCCAGCGCCTCCGACCGGAAAAGTCGTCACCAGCAGCGTCGACAAAATATTTGGCGCGCCAGCGTCCGCGAGCGAGCAGCGCTTTGCCGATAGCGCAGCGCCGGTCTATCGCGATCCCCGCTTTGGTGGCGAGCACACCGTGCGCAGCTGGCAACTCAAGCACCCGTGGAAATCCGGGCCGCAGCAGACCAGTCCGCAGTTCCCCGCCCTGGGGCTGTGGCTTTCGGCGATCTTCAAGGGCTTGTTGTGGCTGTTGCTGGCAGGCGTGCTGGTCACCCTTGGCTGGTTTGCCTGGCGTTGGCGTGGCCGCTGGCTGGGTGAGCCGGAAGCGCCGGCGGTGGCGTCATCGTCCAGCCTGCTGCCGAGCGAGTCGGACGAATTGCCCTTGCCGGATGATCTGGCCCAAGCCACCCGCGCATTGTGGCAATCGCAGCATCGGCGCGAAGCGCTGGCCCTGCTTTACCGCGGGTGCGTGGAACACACCACGCAACTGTTGCAACTACCGCCGTCGAAAGACGCCACCGAGGCGGACTGGCTGCGTCGCGCGGACGGCATGGCCGACACGGTACGCGCGCAACGCGTGATAGCCATCGTGCGTACATGGCAGTTTGCCGCGTATGCCGGGCGTTATCCGGATGACGCCACCATCGAACAATTGCTGCAAGGCTGGCCGGCACAGCCGGGGGCGATCGCATGAATCGCCGAACGCTTACCGTGGGCCTGGTCTTGCTCGGCGTCGCCCTGGTGCTGGTGATCGGCTTCTTCGCCACCTTCGAACGCAAGGACGTGACCGAAAGCCAGCCTTCGCATGGCGAGGCGCGTTACAACCGCTTCTTCGCCCTGCAGCAAATGCTGTTGCGGCAGAACCTTTCGGTGAAGTCGCTGACTTCGCTGGCACCGTCGCATCTTCGACTGACCACCGACGACACCTTGCTGCTGGGTGACGACGCCAGCCGCGTCGATGTCGACAACGCAAAGCGCCTGGCGGCATGGGTGCGTGATGGCGGCCACCTGCTGCTGTCGCCCGGCGCCGCGGTGAGCTTGCACACGCCGTTGTTCGATGCCTTGGGCCTGCTCGACCCGCACCCGGCCGAATTCGGCTGCAGCACGCTGGTGACGCAGGCTCACTCGGCGCGTGTCAAAGACGATGAACCGGGGGCGGGCGTGTGCGGTTTGCGCTTCCGGCTTGTCGGCGCAGCAGACGCGGCAGTCGATGCCTCCATCGGTGACGCGAAGCAGGGTTACCTGTTCGCACGGACCCGACTGGGCAAAGGCACGGTCAGTCTGTTGGCTGATTTTTCGCCGCTGGTGCGTAACCAGTTGAAGTTGCCGGCGGCGCAGCAGTTTGCGTGGCGTTTACTGCAGCCCAATCGCGGGCGCGGCACGATTTATCTGATCTACGCGCTGGATGGCCCGTCCTTCCTGAAATTCCTGGGCCTGACTGCGTGGCCGGCGCTGTTGGCGCTAGCCGTGCTGCTGGCCGCGTGGATGGCGATGCGCAGCGCACGGCTGGGTCCGTTGATGCCGGCGCCGACGCTGCATCGACGGGCGCTGCTCGAACACGTGCAGGCCGCTGGCGAATTTTTCTATCGCCGCGACGGCGGGCGCAGCCTGCATCGGCTGGCCAGCGACACCGTGCTGGCGCGTCTGCGCCGCCGCGATCCGGCCTGCGCCATGCTCAACGGCGATGCGCTTTACGCGCGTCTGGCCGAACGCAGTGCACTCGATCCCGCGCACATCGCGCAAGCGTTCCAGTCTCCGGCGAACGCGCATGCGTTCCGCACTTCCATCATCACCCTGGCCCGACTCAGGAGCCGCCCATGACCACCGAAACCCTTGCTGCCCCGGCGACACCGCCGGCCCCGCTGTCGATCGCCGAACTGGGCGAGCACACGCGCGCCTTGCGCAGTCAGGTGACCCGCGCCTTCATCGGCCAGACCGAAGTATTCGATCAGGTGTTGCTGGCGCTGCTGGCAGCCGGCCATGTGCTGATCGAGGGCGTGCCGGGCCTGGGCAAGACGCTGCTGGTGCGCGCGCTGGCCGGGTCGGTCGGCTGCAGTTTTGGCCGCGTGCAATTCACGCCCGATCTGATGCCGGCCGACGTCACCGGCCACGCCATCTACGATCCGAAGGCCGAGCGCTTCCAGATCCGTCGCGGTCCGGTATTCGCGAACCTGTTGCTGGCCGATGAGATCAACCGCGCGCCGGCGAAGACCCAGGCGGCGTTGCTGGAATCGATGCAGGAAGGGCAGGTGACCATTGAAGGCCGCCGCTTCGCCTTGCCCGAACCGTTCATGGTGGTGGCCACGCAAAACCCGATCGAACAGGAAGGCACCTACCCGTTGCCGGAAGCGCAGCTGGATCGTTTCCTGATCAAGGTGGTGATCGGTTATCCCAGCCTTGAGGATGAGCGGCGCATGGTGGCCAGCGTGGTCAACGGCAAGATCGCCGCCGATCTCGATGTGTCGCAAGTCAAGCCGGTGATGAGCCAGGCCCAGCTGCTGGCCGTGCAGAAGGCGGTAGCAGCCATTCGCATGGACGAGGCGGTCACCGATTACGCTGTGCGCATCGCGCGCACTACACGCGAATGGCCCGGCGTGATTGGCGGTGCCGGCCCGCGTGGCGGCCTGGCGCTGGCGCGATTGGCGCGCGCACAGGCTGCCATCGACGGCCGCGACTTTGTCACCCCGGATGATGTGCGCGCGGTGGCGCTGCCGGCATTGCGTCATCGCCTGCTGTTGGCGCCCGAAGCACTGATCGAACGCCAGCGACCGGACGACGTGCTTGCCGCGTTGTTGCACAAGGTGCCTGCGCCGCGCCAATGATGCGACCCGCACCGCTACTGCTGTGGTTGCTGCTGGGCTGGACCGTGCTCGGCGTATTGACCAGTCTCGACCGTTTGCCGCTGTCCACGTGGCTGGCTGCCGGCGCGGTGATTGCGTTGGTCGCGCTTGTCGATGCGTGGCGACTGCGCCGCATGCCGTCGCCCGAACTGCAACGCGAAGTTGCGCAGGTGATGCCGCTGGGTCCGCCGGCCACCGTGAATCTGCGACTGCAAGGCAACGGTCGACGCACGCAGAGTTTGCGCCTGCATGACATGCACCCGGGTGGCTGGGTTGTGCATGGCATGCCGCGTGACGTGCGTCTGCCGCCGGGCACGGATCTGCTGCTCGACTACAGCGTCATTCCCGATGCGCGTGGCCAATTCAGCTTCAATGGTTGCCACGTGCAGTTGCACTCGCCCTGGCGCACATGGACCACGCGCCGCGTCATCGGCGGTGTATCGACCGTGCGCATTTACCCGAACTTTGCCGCGCTGGCCGAGTTGGCCGGACTTAGCGTGGAACTCGCCTCGCGCAGCGTGGGTGCACGCCTGCAACGGCGTCGCGGTGAAGGCACCGAATTTCAGGAGTTGCGCGATTACCGCGTCGGCGACAGCTTGCGCAAGATCGACTGGAAGGCCACCGCGCGCAGCGGCCGGTTGATCTCGCGCGAGTATCGCGACGAGCGCAATCAGCAAGTGGTGCTGATGCTGGACTGCGGCCGGCGCATGCTGGCGCAGGACGACCAGTTGGTGCACTTCGATCATGTGTTGAATGCCTCGCTGGCACTGGCCAGCATTGCGCTGCGCCAGGGTGACGCAGTTGGCATGCTGGCCTGTACCGGTCAGCAGCAGCGCTGGCTGCCGCCGCAACAAGGCAGTCTCGGCATGGACATGCTGCTCGGCGCCGGCTACGACTTGCAGGCGATGCCGCAAGCCACCGATTACCTGGCCGCCGCCAGCGCGCTGCAGGCGCATCAGCAGCGGCGCGCGCTGGTGGTACTGATTACCAACGTGCGTGATGAAGACGACGTGGAGTTGCGCGCGGCAGTCAGCATGCTGTCCAAGCGTCATTTGGTGATGCTGGTGAGCCTGCGCGAACTGGCGCTGGATCGTGCCGCCAGCGAGCCCGGCGTGGAACTGGAAGGCAGCATCCGCAGTGCGGCGGCCATGCATTACCTGGCCGAGCGCGAGCGCACGCACGAAGCGCTTCGGCGCGAAGGCGTCAACCTGCTTGATGTGAGTTGCAGTGAACTGTCGGGTGCCTTGATCGAGCGCTATCTGGCGATCAAGCGCGGCAATCGCTTGTAGCGATGTGGCGCAAGCAGTGGCCCTGTGTGGCGTCACTGCCTGTGCATGCAAGGCAACGCAGGTATCCTGAATCTCGCTGACAACGCACTGATTTTTTCGCAGCGTACGCGGGGTGCCGTCATCGCGGACAGGCGCCCTGCGGCTGCCGTGGCGAACTTCACTGTGCCGAAAGCAGACGCTGCACCCCCCGCACGCGGTGTCGAATCAATCCTTGCCTCGATGAGGGACATTGCTGGCCGGGGTATTCGGGTTTTCCGGCATGACCGGGGTGCTCAACGCGCCGACCGTCACGGTGCCAAACCACTGCGCATCGCGCGCGGAAAAATAATTTTTCGGCTGCAGCAGGTTCGGGTCGTAGCGACCGCAGCCACGCCGTGGCACTTCGACGCCGCCCAGGTAGAGCGTGTAGCCGCCGCAATTGACCGGGCTGGAGTCCGAAGCCATGGTCAGCACGCCAGAGTCGTGTCCCAGGTGTGAGCCAGTCAGTGCGTTTCGCGCGGTGGTCAAGGCCAGCTTCATGCGCTGTTTGGCCACCACGTCGCCGTATTCAGGGCGCAATGTTTTCAGCGTGGTCTCGGCCAGATCGTGCTGCGCAGGATTCAGCGCCGCGCAAATCTTGTTGCGAGCCGTGACGTAAGTCGGGTAGCCGCGCTCAGCGGCCAGGGTAATCCACGCACAGGCGATTGCCGGGTCCTTGCTGACGCCGCGACCGTTGAGATACATCATGCCGATACTGAGTTGGGAGAGCTTGTCGGCGTAACGGGAGCCGATCTTGAAGTACTTCAGCGCCCCCTCGTAATCGCCCTCGAACAAACGCTGCATGCCGGCGAACTGGCCGAACAGGTCCGGATGTCCCCAGGTGGAGGATTCGCCCATGGTCTGCAGAAGACGCTTGATATTCGCGTCTGCCGCGGGCGGTGGCACGGGCTGTTGCGCGGTGGCCTGGCCTGCCGCTGCCGGCGGCGATGCCGCTGCATTCGCCGCGCTGGGCGACATGCCGGCGCAGGCGATGGTGGTGATGCTGGTCAGCACCACAAAAGCCGATCCGGATAGTACGAATTTCATGAGCTATTCCCTCGCTGTTGGCGTATCACAAGCCGGAAGGCCTTCCCGCATGCCTTCCTGATGCAAGCGGGCATCGTAGCGCAGCCTGCGCAGACGCAGCCACTGGGCTGGCTTCAATCCTCTTCCACGTGTGGCTTCCACGCATCGCTGAGTTGCTTCTGCACATTGGTCGGCACCGCTTCGTAGTGACTCAGGTCGAGGCTGTAGCGGCCGCGGCCGCCGGTCATGGATTTGAGTTCGGTCGGGTAGTCGGTCAGTTCCGCCAGTGGCGCCTGCGCCTTGATCACCAGTTCGCCGCCGCGCTGGCTGTCGGTGCCGAGAATGCGCGCACGCCTGCTGGCCAGTCCGCCGGTAACGTCACCTACGTTGTGCTCGGGAATCGCCACCTCGATGTTGACGATCGGCTCCAGCACGGTGGGATGTGCCTTGACCACGGCGTCGAGGAAGGCTTTCTTGCCGGCACTGATGAAAGCCACTTCCTTGGAATCCACCGCGTGGTATTTGCCGTCGTAGACGGTGACCCGAAGGTCCTGCAGCGGATAGCCGGCCACCGCGCCGTGGGCCATTGCCTGATGCACGCCTTTTTCGATCGCCGGCAGGAACTGACCGGGAATCACCCCGCCTTTCACTGCGTCGACAAACTCGAAACCCGCGCCGCGTTCCAGCGGCTCAAGGCGCAGGAATACTTCGCCGAACTGGCCGGCGCCGCCGGTCTGCTTCTTGTGCCGGTGATGACCTTCGGCCACGCCGGCAATGGTTTCGCGGTAGGCGATCCGTGGTGGGTGCACGTCCACCTCCACGCCATAGCGCTCGCGCATGCGTTCCAGCATCACTTTCAGATGCAGGTCGGACAGGCCGCGCACCACTGTCTCGTTGAGTTCCTTGTGATGCTCGACGCGGAAACACGGGTCTTCCTCGGCCAGTCGTGCCAACGCGTTGGAAAGCTTCTGCTCCTGGCCCTTGTGCTTCGGCTCCAGCGCCAGCCCGAACATCGGTGCGGGAAAGGCCAGTGGCGCCAGGCGGATCTGGTCGTCGTCATGCGAATCGTGCAGCACCGCGTCGAAGTGGATCTCCTCCACCTTGGCGACTGCCGCAATGTCACCGGGAACAGCCGCCTCGATTTCCACATGCGTCCTGCCCTGCACGCGAAACAAATGACCTACCTTGAACGGCTTGCGGCCATCATCAATCAGCAACTGGCTATCGCGACGAATCGTGCCCTGCCACACGCGAAACACGCCAAGCTTGCCCACGAACGGATCGTTGACGATCTTGAACACATCGGCGATGACGTGCGCTTCCGGGTCGGCGCTGACCGCCAGTGGCGTGCCGTCGCCGCGGGTGAATGGCGGCGGGTTGCCCTCGGCGGGATTGGGCAGCAGTCGCGCAGCGAGCTCGAGAAATTCGCGAATGCCTGCACCGGTGCGCGCGCTGACAAAGCAGATTGGTACCAGATGGCCCTCGCGCAGGCATTGCTCGAACGCATCGTGAAGCTGTGCGGGCGTGAGTGCACCTTCGCCGGCATCGAGGTAGCGGTCCATCATGCCTTCGTTGATTTCCACCACTTGATCCAGGATGCGCTGATGCGCTTCGGCCAGCGAGGAAAAATCCGTGCTTCCTTCGGTGTGGAAGAAACAATCCAGCACGCGGTTGCCACGGTTTGCGGGCAGGTTCACCGGCAGGCACTCGCTGCCGAATTCGTCGCGCAAGGCATCCACCAGAGCGGCCAGGTTGGCGCCGTCGAAGTCGATCTTGTTGATCACCAGTACGCGCGCCAGTCCGCGTGCTTTCGCGTGCATCATCATCCGGCGCGTGCCGTATTCAATGCCGTTGATGGCATTGACCACCACCGCCACGGTTTCCACTGCCGACAGCGAGGCTAGCGTGGCGCCGCGAAAATCGGCATAGCCGGCGGTGTCGATCAGGTTCAGGTGACAGTCGCCGTGATCCAGATTCGCCACGCAACTGTCGATGGAATGGGCGCGCGCCTTTTCCTGGCTGTCACTGTCGGAGACGGTATTGCCGCGCTCGACACTTCCCGCCGTCTGGATGGCACCGCCTGCGGCGAGCAGTGCATCGAACAAGCTGGTCTTGCCCACGCCGGCGTGTCCGGCGAAGGCGATGTTGCGGATGCTTTCCGTGGAATACGACACGATGCGACCCTCCCATGACGGGGCGCGGATCGTGCCGGCATGCAGCACGGCACCGTACAAAACCGCGCCAGGCAATTGATGATGGCGGGCCGTCATGCTCGTCCTTGCAGGTGCCGCAGGCGGCGTCAGCGGGGCAGGGCGGTCATGGCGGAGAGACGGCGCGGGGCGCCGTTCGCCTAGATTTGATCCGCGCGTGGTGTGGGTCAAGCTGCACTGCGGGGAACCGCTGCCGCCAGGCTGTGGTCTGAGTCGCCAGGTAACCGTGGTTGCCGGAACCGCCGCTGCCTTCCAGCGGGGTGGAATTCAGTCATCGGCGGGCATGCTGCCGGTTCCCGTCATGCATGAGGCTTCGTCATCACCCGTTCACCGCTTGCCCCATCCGAGTTGCCACCGCCCGCGGAGGAGTCGCCGTCGTCGCGTGCGTCGCGTGCGCCGCTGGCGGAAGAGCGCGGTGTTCTGGCGAGTGGATCGCCGCGCGGGCGTGCGGTGCGGGCTGAACGCGGAACGCACTGGCTGGCCCTGGTGGTTGCCCTGCTGCTGCATGGCGCGTTCGTGGTGGTGATCTGGCAGCAAATGCGCCCGCCGCCGCTGGCGATGACAGCCAGCCCGCCCGCCAGCCGGATGCTGCAGATTCGATTCATCAGCGGCGCCTCGTCGCGCCCGGCGCCACCGCCGATGCCAGCGCTGGCGCCGCCGCCGCGTTCCCGCCCACCACCCGCCGTGCACGAGCCGGCGAGAAAAAATGCGATGAGCCTGCAGACGCACGAAGTGCCGCCCAGCGATGCGCTGCATCTCTACGACATAAATGGCGAGCCACTGCTTCCCGCCGCAGCATCCAGCGCGGCAGCGCTACCCGGCTACGTGCAGCACCTGCCGCAAGGCGATCCGCGCATCATGCAGCACCGCAGTCCGATCGATTATCAAGCCACTCGCTTCGACACCGACTGGGGCAAGAGCAGCGCCGTCGACAGTGCGCTGCAGAAGCTGGTGGACAAGACCACGGTCAAGAAGACCATTCGGCTTCCGCGTGGCATTCGCCTCCATTGTGCGATGTCACTGGCCATGCTCGCTGGCGGTTGCCGTGGTGACCCGCCGCCACCGCCCTCGGCGAAAGATGGCGACGAACGACTGAGCATGGCGCCGGCCCGATCGCTGGACGGCCAGGCACATGCGCCCAAGCCGCCGAGCGAACAGGCCTGCATCGAGATGTACCGCGCCGGCAAGCCGCTGGAGTGGGGCTGCCCGGTCGATACGCCGAATCGTGCGGTCGATGCGGAACTGCGCGAGCGCGCCGCCAAAGCCGAGCAAGTGCACTGACGAAAGCGCACAACCACGGCTGCGATAGCCAGCGGTTGCCGCTGCCGAGGTGAATCCGGCCCCCGCCCGTTACACTGCGCCGATGCCCGCGCCCCATTCCAACCACCAACGCGCTGCCAATCCCGCGCAGGTGATGCTCAGCTCGCCACTGGCGGCAGCCACCCGTGCGCGGGTGTATCACCAGCGGACTCGCCCGCGGCCGCGCGAGCGAGTGCTGCGCATCGTGGCGATGGTCGGCGCCATGCTGGTGCACCTGATCTTCCTGTTCGGCTTCGTGCTGGGTCCGGCATTTCAGGTGGTGCTTCCGCCGGAATCGAAGCCGGCACTGCTGCAGGTGCGCTTGATCGAATTGCCCGAGCCGCCACCGCCACCACCGGTGCGTGGCACGCCACCGAAAGAGCGCGGACCGCGTCATCAGGGTCGCAGCAGCCGCGCGGCAGCGGTCAGCGAGCGCAGCGCCAATATCGAGGCCGTGGTCGCTCCGGCACCGCCTGCTGTCATCCAGCCGCCGGTGGTCACCAAGGTGGCGCGCGTCAAGGCACCTGCGCCGAAGCCGGTGGCCGCGCCGCCCAAACCAGTGAGCCTGCCCAAACCCGCACCCACCCCCGAACTGCAGCCCATTCCGCTGGCCGGCGAACCGCCGGTGGTGGCGTTGCCCACGCCGGTGGTAGCGGCTCCCGTACCACCAAAATTCCAGCCCGAGTCTGTGCGTAAACCGCAACTGGAAGGTAACCAGCCGATGCCGCCACCGGCGTCCCTGGCTATGCCGGAAGTGCCACCCCAGGCAGCGCCGCCGCTGGCTCCACCCACCATCGCGCTGGATACAACGGTGCCCAAGTCCAGCGCGCCAGCCAGCGTCGCCCCGATGCGCGCCGAACTACCGGCGGCGCCACCGGTGCCCGAGTTGCAGGCCGTGCCGCTGCCTGCGCAGTCGTCACCCATCGTCAATCTGCAGGCACCGTTGAGCACGCCGAGTCCCGTCGTGCCGAACGAGAAGCCCCAAGTCCAGGCGCCCGCGATCGAAGTGGCCGAGGCCGAACTGGAAGCCGTGCCGCTGGCACCCGCAGCGCCTTCCAAAATCGCGCCGCAGACGCCAAGCGCAAAAGTTGAAGTAAACACAGCGGCCCGGCCAATAGCCGTCCAGCCGTCCATCGAGCGACCGCAACTGAGTGCGCCCACAGCACTTGCCGATGCAGCGCCCACACCTGACAGCACCGAGGCAAAGACTGCGGCGTCGACGCCCGATGCCAGTAACGTCGCAAACCCACCGACGACGCCCACTCAGGCCGACGATACCCCGGCACGCGACGTCAGCCGCGCGCCCGACGCCACGCCGCAAGGCAGCGACCTCGGCGATCCCGGCAAGCCCGACGGCACGGATCGCGCGTCGGCCGACGCGAGTAGTACGGCCAAAGCAGCAGAGCCGGCGAAGCAGCAGGGGCTCGGCAAGCAGGCCGCAGACCATCCATCGAACAAGCTGCTCGCGGGCCAATCCGGTGGCAACCAGCCGGGTGCATCACAGGGCGCGCGCGAAGGCAGTCTGGAAGGGGATTCGAAAGGCGAACTGGGCGGCTACGTGCAGTTGAAGCCGCACGGTGACACGCAAGTCATGCGTCACGGCACACCCAACATCGGCTACCAGCCAACCCGCTTCGAACAGGACTGGGCACCGGAAGGCGAAAGCTCGGTCGATACCGCACTGCGCCGTGCCGTGGAGAAAACCAGGGTCAGCCACACCTTCCATCTGCCGCGCGGCATCCGCGTCAAATGCGCAGTGACGCCACTGTTGCCGATCGCACTGTTCGGCTGCACCAACCCCGATCCACCGGCGAAGCCGCTCGATCAGAAAATCTACGATCGACTGAACCTTGCCCCCGCCAATCCGGTGGCTACGCCCACGCCGGCTGCTGCCAGCAGTGTGAAGCCCACGCCCTTGGTGAAGTTCGACAACACCGCCGAATGCGCCGCCGCCCGCGTTGCTGGCAGCCCACCGCCGCCCGGTTGCGAAGTCATCACGCTGCCGGTGAAACCCGCCACGCCAGCGTCATCGTCGACCTCGTGGGTTCCGGCCAGTGATCAGTTCCACTGAACGGCTTTGATCGACGGCATAGGAAGTTCTTCGCATGGACACCGCAACTATTGGCCTATTCGTTGGAGCGACGCCCGGGGTAGTCATCATCCTCAGAAACATGTGGTATCAACAGACGCTTCAAAAGCAGATTCAGGCCGTGGCATGGGAAGAGCAGAATTGGAACGCCACCCAGCTTGGCTTTAGACAGCAGTTCAACTTGTTGTTCCATCCCGAAAAGTACGTCTCGCCTAGCGACGGTCCCGCGATGGTTAAGGCCAAGCAGGCTCTATTAAGCGCGTGGCCCCAGATACGGCGGCGCCACTGGATCGGGGGCGGTGTACTAGTTCTTGGCGCCATCTTAGGTGTTGTAGTCGGCGTAGCTCTGGCGTAGCTGCCGTCTAACAATTCCTTAGGAGACTTCCCGTCAATACCACCCGCTTGATGCTCTTGCCTTGAGCTTTCAGGCTTTCGCTGGTGCCGGTGTTGTCGTTGGTTCGGGTGCTGCTGTGCCAGTGCAATGCGGATGGCAACGTTGCCAGACTGCATTTCCTTAGACGGTCTTGTTGCATCGATGCCGCTGATGCGGACCAGGGTATAAACCGCGCCCGGAGACCTCATTCATTCAACGGTGTCGTCCGTGGTCGGGGATCAGCCGAAACACGTTTGGACGTCCAGAATGTTAGTCAGGTTCTCTCCGGATGGGTCTGACCCGTTGTCTACCACTTCGCGCTGGCGATGAAACGAACTCGGTACTTCAGGCGGATTGAGCTGAGCGATGCATTGGGTGACGAAGGCTGGCACAGGCGTCGTAGTCCACATCGTGCGCCAGCATCACCCACAGCTGGCGTGCGTGTTTGTTCGCAATGGCGACCAGCACCTTGCCGAACGGTAGTCGTGCGGCCAGTGAGCGTATGCACTGTTGTTCGGGTGTGGCCTTTTCTGTTGCGACGGCCTTGGCACGCTGCAGGCTGCTGCGTGCGCCCTGGATCAATAGCGTGCGCAAGTAGCCATCGCCGCGACAGCTGATCGCGCCCAGTCGTGTGTGCCCGCCGCTGGAATATTGGCTGGGCACCATGCCGAGCCACGCGGAGAGTTGCCGTCCGTTACGAAATTCCTGTGCCTTGCCGAGACTGGCTACCATCGCGTCGGCCGTGATCGCGCCGACGCCAACAATGCCACGCAAGCGCACACACCGCTCGTCACCACGCGCATGGGCTTCGATGCGTGCATCGCACGCGTCGAAGGCCGTGCGGACTTGCTCCCAGTGCGTGGCCAGATCATGAACCAACGCCGTGAACTCGGCGGGCAGAGTGGTCTGTTCGTGCAGATCGGCCAACACCCGGCGCAGCGCCTTGTCGCTTTTGGCCATCACGATGCCGAACTCGGCCAGCAGCCCACGCAAACGGTTGCTGATCGCCAGCGCCTCGGCCTTGTAGCCTTCGCGCACCCGATGCCAGGCCAGCCGTGCCTGCTGGTCGATGGTCTTGATCGGCACGAAGTGCATATTGCCCTGACGGGCGGCCGTGGCAATCGCCTCGGCGTCGTTACGATCGTTCTTGCTGTGCTGACTTTTTCGATACGGCATGACCAGCTGCGCGGCCATCAGCCGAGGTTGCAAGCCGTATTCCAGACACCGTCGCGCCCAGTGATGCGCCCCGCTGCATGCCTCCATCGCCACCACCGTACCCGCCGGCACCTGCGCCAGCCACAGGCCAAACACGTCACGGCGCAGATCCTGCCGCCGCAACACGCGGCCGGAGGCATCTACCTCGCACACCGAAAACACGCTCTTCGCCAAATCCACGCCGATGGTTATAGTGCTCATGGAGACTTCCTCTTCTGTTGACGGTTGTTTCGCAACACCATCATGGCCCTCGAGGTCTTAGGGGGAGGAAGTCTCTTTTTACTCGTTCAAGACGGACGGCTTCGCCGCCGCTCAATTCCGGCGTTAGGGCCGCACATGAAACGTTTGATAATTCTTTCGACACTCGTACTGTTTGGGTGTGCTCAGCAGGCCCAAAGGCCATCGTCTCCCCCTACAGTTGGATCACTGCACGCAAGACCTTCCTCCAGCGGCGCGCTTAATCCGACCTCGCTGCACACCACCGTTTCGGGCCGTAACGTTGCGGACATCTCACGCGATGTTCAAGGTTGGCACGACGAGCAACATGCAGACTGCAAGTTCGTCAAGGTCGTTGTCGCCGAAGTCATAACGCAAGGACAAAAATCCATCGTAGAGCACCGGACCATTGAGGCGTGCAAAGGCCAACAGTTCACTTACCGTGTCTTTATCATTCCTGGCACTGGGGCGCTCACCGACATGGTTTCCAACGTGGATGGCTCAGCTGCTACGCCCTCGAAGCCCTAACATCTCCTTGGGAGACTTCCCGTCAATACCACCCGCTTGATGCTCTTGCCTTGAGCTTTCAGGCTTTCGCTGGTGCCGGTGTTATCGTTGATGCGGGTGTTGCTGTGCCAGTGCAATGCCGCCGCTCAATGCCAGCGTTAGGGGTCTCGGAACCGTACGATGAAGAACAGCGAATTTCTCGAACGTCAGAATTCAACCTTGAAAGAAGTTGAAAAGCTCACGAACCAACTAAGCTCCGGTGAGATAGGCCAAGAGGAGGGTATGGCACGTATAGAGTCGACGATTCAAACGCTAGAAGCGAAAACGCGAATCCAACAGCAGCGCAGCTTTCTTAGGCAGGAAATGCCGCGGGTTCTTTGGCACTTCGTAATTTTTCTCATTCTTTTTTTTACGCTTATCGCAGCGCACTACTTCGGGTGGATCGCCTAACCACTCGTTCGAGGCGGACGGCTCCGCCGCCGCTCAATTCCAGCGTTAGGTGTTCCGGGGAACATTCATGCAGATCGTAATTCAGGTCATCTGTACCAAGGGCACCAGCCTTCGCGAGAAAATTGTGAAGGACAGCAAACTGCAGACGCACCTCCTCCAAGTTTCCGAAGAGAAGCGGAACGATAGGTCACGCGGTTGGGCAAAACTTCACAGTACAGAACCTGATCGTCGAGGAGCCATCAACGTGCAGTGGCTAGCTGACACAAACATACTTTTTGCCCGGGTGGTGAGCCGCAACGGCAACAAACCGAACCTTATAGTGGGCGACTTTGTGGACTACCTAATTGCGCGGCACAAGACCCGTATTCAAGCCATCAGCATCATCCCGCGCTAGCTACAAACTTAAGAGACTTCCTCCGCTTTAGTGGATACCCTGACCCAACACTTCAGGATTCTGGCCAGCCTCACAAGAAAATTCCACGGACGCCAAGTATGTTCATTCCAAAGTGGATACTCGTAATAGCCAGTCTTCTCATTGCCAGCTTTGTCGCGTGGTCACTTCTGCTTGCATCGGGACGCAATCCACTGCCATTTCCAGATCCTGGGTCACGTATCTTTGCTGCCCAATCTCGCCGGGCAAAGGACGCAGTCGTTGCCCTGTTGGCACGGCACGGCTTGAAAGAGCGTTTCCGTTTCAACACGAAAGGTGTGCAGCGATCCATCCTGTGGGACGGCACCATCATCAACTACTCTTCGCCGGACATCAGTCGGAAGCTTGGCTCAGCCACATCGAGTATCGGCCTGGTTTCGGATGATCCGACTTCAAGTGCCAATGACGCGGCTGAATTTTTACGTTCAAAGGGCTTTGTTGCTCGTGTGGTGCTGGACGCCGAGCCCACGCTTCCCATTGCCTTCGTCGTCACTGACGCGATGCCCGGGACTGTTCTGAATTTTCGCAGAAGCGTTATTCATCTGCCCAAGCCGCAGCCTGTTGATGATGCGGCGCAATGAAGCCCGGCCGCCCGTTTGCGGCAGGCGGCGGTGCCGTCGTAGAGGTCATCCACTGGGCGCTACGGGATAGTCAGGTGAAAATGTTCGTGTTGATGTTTTCATTTTTCTGCCTGGCCGCATTCAAGTTTTTTGGAGCCGTGTCGGAGAATGCGAACGCGGCTGCTGCGCTGGTTTATGCAGTCATGTTTGGCTCGCCGCAGTTGATCTGGTTATGGTTTTGCGGCAAGCCGTCGCTGAACGATGGGCAGATCAGAACGGCCGCCTATGTGGCCATGGCCTTTGTCGTGACCTCGTTGTGCTTCGGCTCCTTTCCCGGCCTGGGCAGCCCAGCGTGGGGTGGTGAGGGACACTTTGAAGTGCCGCTTGCCTTCCTTGCGGAATGGCTTGTCTCCATCGTCGGCATTGCCGTATTCCTGGCGCGTGGCAAAAGGCGCCATTCTGGCGACGCCTGACAAACCGTTCGGGACGGTGGGTGGCATCGTGGGTTTCGGCCAAGCAGCCGGCTGCGGTTGTCGCCTCATCGTTGTGCCGAAGAGGTTCCACGCTGTGCGGACACTTCGGGTTCACGGGTGCAAAATTCGGCGAGTGCAAGCAGGCACACTGGTAGTGCCTGCTGATTTTGGCGCCACTGTACTTGGCTGTGCCGCGGTTGCCTGAGCGGTTAGACTGGCGCTCCGCAATTCCACGCGGGTCAGGACGGATCTGTATTGGCGCCTGATTTCAACACGCTCCAAGGAGGGAGGTTCGATGAGCGATCCATACAACACCTACGTAGACCATGTGCAGCCTGCGCGCCCGCAGGTGGTGGCGGCGGCTCCGGGGCACGGCCGGCTGTGGATCACATCGCCAGACTGGACGTTTCCGATTCATGGAAACGCAGGTTCCGGTTGATCGAGAAGGCTGGTGGTGCCGAGCTTCGTCAGTCGGGTGATCTGAAGTCGGCTGAGCGGCGCGGCATCGGCTTCAATTTCCTGGCGTTTCTTTTTGGGCCGTTCTACTTCCTTGCGAAGGGCTTGTGGCGGCCAGCCGTCGCGTATTCGCTGTTGGCCGTTGCCGTGGGCATGACGCTGGACATGCTCAGCAAGGGCAAACTTTCGCACGGGCTCGGTTACGGCTTTGCGTTCGTTTATTCCATGCGCGCCAATGTTCTTTATTACCGCAAGGTGGTGCTGGCTGAGATGAGTTGGTTCTGACCGCGGCGCCGCCGGGCCGTTGCGGTCGGCGGCATGGCCGGCATCGGCGGGGCAGTTGATCAGGCCGGCTGGCGGCGCCAGTGCCGGCTGATTTGGCCGTTCAGAGCAGTCGCAGCAATTCCTTCATCAGCGGCAGTCGCCGCACGCGCACGGCGCTGGCGCGAAACACGGCGTTGGCGAGTGCCGGGGCGGCGGTGGGCATGGCGAGGAAGCTGGCACCGGCGGGGTCACGGTTGTCGTCGACGGTGATGACTTCCACGTCGTTGGGTAGTTGCGCCATCGTGGCCAGCGGGTAGTCCTTGAGGCTGCGTTGTTGCACCTGGCCACCCTTGATGGTGATGGCCGCGTTCAGTGCGATCGACAACGCGTCCAGAGTGGCGCCGGCGACCTGACCTTGCAGGCCGGTGGGGTTGATCACGCGGCCGACGTCGACGGCACAGACGACACGCTGGATGACCAGTTGCTCGCCCTGCATCGCGGCCTCGATGGCGTGCGCGACATAGGCGCCATCGATATGCCAGCAAGCGATGCCTAGGCCGTTGACGGTGCGCAGCCAGTTTTTCCAGTCGATGCGATCAGCGACCAGTTTGAGCACGTTGATCAGTCGCCCGGTGTCCAGCATGCGGCCGTTGTCCAGCGGCAATTGGCGCGCTTCGCCGAGAATTCGCAGGCGTGTGTTGAGCGGGTCTTCGCGCAGTTGGTGGGCAATTTCGTCGATGAAGCTTTCCACCGCGAACGCATTGCTGAGATGCGGCATGCCGCGCATGGGGCCGCGCGGTGTCGCCGACTGCAACGCATACCAGTCGCTGCGATAGTTCGGTACCAGCGCTGCGGGCAGTTGGTCGGCCTGCAATTCGGACGTCCATAAATGGTCGTCCGGCACGCCGCGGCCGGACAGCGCCGAGGCACTGGCCATGCGCTGGTTCCACGCCAGCAGTTGGCGCTTGTGGCCGATGATGGCGCCCAGCTGGTGCACGCTGCCGGCGCGGTAGTAGTCGTTGCGCAGGTCTTGTTCGCTCGACCACAACACGCGCACCGGTTTGTTGATGACTTTTGCCAGCATCACCGCTTCGGCGACGTAGTCGTGATCGAGTCGCCGACCATAGCCACCGCCGACGCGTGGCACGCGGATGGCGATTTTGTCGGCGCTCAATCCGGCAAGGCGCTGCACCACGGCCGAAGCTTTCTGGGGTGCCTGGGTAGGAACCACCAGGCTGGCGCGATCCTTGTCCAGTCGAATCAGGCAATTCATCGGTTCGGCGGTGGCATGTGCGAGCCATGGCTGGAAGTAGGTGGCGTCGATGCGTCGCGCCGCTTTTTTGCTGGCCGCATCGACGTCGCCGATGTTGCGCACCCGAGTGGTCGGTTCGCTGTTGCTGTTGAGCAAGCCGAGCGCCTGTTGTTCCAGTGCATTGCTGCTGGCATCGTGGCTGGCGCCGGGTTTCCATTCGAGCTTGAGTTTCGCCTGGCCCTGTAGTGCTGCCCAGGTGTTTTCGGCGAGCACGGCTACTGCCGGTGCAATCACGGTGCTGCCCAGTGGTTGCCCCCGCTCGGGCCTGAGTTGCACCACCTTGAGTACGCCCTCGACGGCCAGCGTATCGGTGGAGTCGAGATGCGCCACGCTGCCATCGGGCCACGGGCAGTGCGACAGCACGGCAACCACGGCATCGCCGTAATAGTGGTCGATGGCGTACTGCGCCTGACCGGTGACGATGGCGCGTGCGTCGACGTCGCCGACCCCATGGCCGATCAGTTTGTAGTCCGCCGGATTCTTCAGTGGCGGCAAGTTGCCTGGCAGGGCGATCTTGCTGGCATCAGCGGCCAGGCTGCCGTAGCTGAAGCGGCGTCCGTCGGGCGCGATGACCATGCCGTTGTCGCTGCGCAACCGGCTTGCGGCCAGGCCAAATCGGCGTGCGGCCGCCTGCAGCAGCAGCCAGCGTGCCACCGCACCGGCCTGGCGCAGGTCACGCCAGGCGGCCGGGATGGAGGTGCCGGTGCCGCCGACCTGGTGACCATAGGTCCAACTCGGCTTGCCGTTGTCGTTGTCCACGCCAAGGCCGAGCGCGACGACGCGCACGGTGTCCCAATCCACATCCAGTTCGTCGGCAATGATGCGTGGCAGGGAAGTGGCGACTCCGGTGCCGGTGTCGGGATCACGCGCGCCGATCAGCACGCTGCCGTCCTCGTCGATGCGCACGTAGGGGCCGAGGTCATGAATGTTGTCGCCGAGCAGCGCCGGCGGCAGCGGTGCATCGGCGGCTTCGGCAAAGCGGATGCCGACCAGCAGCGAGCCAGCGCTGCCGGCGAGCACCTGCAGAAAACGGCGGCGTGACAGTTGAATGCGGTTGCTCATCGCTGAACTGCCTTGCCGGCGGCGGCGCGCTTGATGGCGCGGCGCACGCGGGTCTGGCACCCGCAGCGGCATAGGTTGGGCAGCTGGTCGATGTCGCCGTCGTTGGGATGCGGCTTGCGGTGCAGCAGTTCGATACCTGCGATCAGCCAGCCTGGCGTGCAATAGCCACAGCCGATCGCGTCTTCATCGATGAAGGCTTGTTGCAATGGATGCAGGGTGCCGTCGTTGGCAGCCAGCCCTTCCACGGTGATCACCGTTTTGCCGGCGAGTTTCGCCAGCGGCTGGTTGGTTGCGGAGACGGCCTTGCCATTGACCAGTACCAGGTCGGCACCGTTGCCGCCGTGTTCGCCGGCATATTTTGTACCGGTAAGCCGCAGTACATCGCGCAGGTACCACAGCAACGGCATCTGTGGGTCGCCCGTGTGGCGATAGTGTTCACCGTTGATCTGCAGATCGATGCCGTCGCGGATTTTTTCCGGAACTATGGCCGTGGTGGCCTCGGCAGTCTGGTCGTTGGATTGCAGCATCGGGAGATCTCCACTCGGTATCTCCCTATTGTGGCATTGCCGTGGCGCCACGGCAGCGCTGTTGTCGCAGTTTGTTCATGCTTCGTAGGTCAGGCACGGTGACGGCGGATTGCCGCCACCGTGACGCCGGGAATCAGAATTCCTGCCAGGCGCTGTTGCTGCCACCCCCGCCGGTAGCGGCGGCTTTGGGCGCGGTGGTCCACTCGTCCCCAGCGGCAGGGGCCGGCGCCGAGGCACGCGGCGCCGGCGCTTTGGTGTTCATCGCCTCGCCATCGTCATCGGTGTCTTCGGGCAATTTGAAGAAGGCGACCTGTTCCAGCAGCAGCTGCGCCTGTTCCTGCATGGCACGGCTGGCGGCGGAGGCTTGTTCGACCAGGGCCGCGTTCTGCTGCGTGCTTTCGTCCATGTCGGTGACGGTGTGGCTGACCTCGTCGATGCCGGCGGCTTGTTCATGGCTGGCGGCAACGATGTCGGCAACCGTGTCGGTGACCTTTTTCACGCCTTCGATGATGTCGGTAAGCGTGCGCCCGGAACGACCGACCAGCTCGCTGCCGGCAGTGACCTTTTCGACGCTGTCCTTGATCAGGGTCTTGATTTCCTTGGCGGCACCGGCCGAACGTTGGGCCAGGTTACGCACTTCGGAAGCGACCACGGCAAAGCCGCGGCCCTGCTCGCCGGCACGCGCCGCTTCGACGGCGGCGTTCAGTGCCAGCAGGTTGGTCTGGAAGGCGATCTCGTCGATCAGGCCGACGATGTCACCGATGCGCCGACTGGACGCATTGATAGCCTGCATGGCCTCGTGGGTGTCGCTCATCACCTGGCCACCTTGCTCGGCCTGGGTGCGCGCATCGCGGGCAATCTTGTCGGCCTGGCTGGCGTTGCCGGCGTTGCGCTTGACGGATGCCGTCATCTCTTCCATCGAGGCAGCGGTTTCTTCCAGTGCGGCCGCCTGCGTCTGCGTGCGTCGCGACAGATCATCGTTGCCCTGGGCGATCTGGCCGGAGGCCTCGCTGACTTCCTGTGAGGCGAGGCGGATGGCGCCGACGATCTGTGCGAGCTGCCTGGCCATGGCTTGCAGCCTGCCGAGCACCGAACCGGCGTCGACTTTCTGGTTGACATCCATCTGCAGGTCGCCGGCAGCAATGCTTTCGACCACCGTGCGCAGGTATTCCGGTTCGCCGCCGAGATCACGTGCGATCGCACGGAGCACGAACCAGGCACCCAGGACCAGCACCAGCACGATGGCGGCGCCGGAAATGGCGTTGGAAATCATCATGTGGCGAACACCGAGGCGCGAGGACTCGAGTTGCGCTTGCACATTTTTTTCTGCGGACTTGATCTCGGCGTCCAGCTGAGTGGCAAGCACCTTTTGCGTCTGCTGCATCGAGGCGACGCGCGCGGCGGTGTCGTCCTTGGTTTCCAGCATGCTTCTGGCGGCCTCGGTGGCAGCGCTGGAGTAGGCGGCATACGCCTTGCCGACGGCTTCCGCGGAGGCTTTGTGGCCGTCCATGGTGGCCAGATGCCTGGCGGTGGCTGCGACTTGCGCGGCCAGGTCCTTCATGTCATCCAGCTTGGTCGCGTCGCCCTCGGCGACCGCGCTTTGTGTGGTTTGGGTGGTGCGCTTGACCAGCTCATCGAGCTTGTTCACGCCTTCCAGATAGGGGTAGTCCACCCCGCCCAGCGCCGCGACGGATTTGGCCGTGTGCGAGGCCAACGCTGCACTCACCAGCCAGCCAGCGGCGAACAACGCCAACGTCGCTGCCGGCAACAGCAGAATGCGCGTCTTGAATTTCATGGGGAATCACTCTCCGGCGGAAATGCCCGCGCATCGTCTGGCGATGCGCGGGCTGGGTGCTTACGGCAGCTTGAACACGACGTGGACCGAGGCGTCCACAGAAGCGCTGTCCACATACCCGACAGCGTTGGGATCGGCGGCCACGGCCTTGATCACCGCGGCGTCGTCGGACAGTTCCTTGGGCGGCAAGGCGCGACCGCTGAACACCAGTCGCGACCAGACCGACTTCACCTGGCTGGCCGACTTGCCGGTGGCTCCCTGATAGAACTTCTCGCGGCCGGGGTTGGAGTCGGCCAGGTCATACAGCTTGGCTGCGCTGCCGCCGGGCAGGTTGGTGGTCTTGCCCAGATAGAGTGCGGTGACGTCGTCTTTGCCCAGGGTCTTGACCGAGCTGCTGGCGCTGGTGACCACCACCATGCCGGCAAACGCAGGCAGGGCGGCGAAGGTCAAGGCGCTGGCGAGGATGCAGTTTCGAAGAATGCGATGCATGGGGCGATCCTCAGAATATGAAGTCGACAACGGCGGAATAGACGTTCACGGATTGACCGTGATAGCCGGCTCTTACGTCGCTGAACAATCCGCCACCCGCACTCGGCTGGACGTGGTCTGCCTGAAACTTCAGTGCCACGTTGCTATGCACGTCGATCTTCACACCCAGGGAAACGGTGTGCTGGCTCGAACTGGCTGCCAGGCCATGCACGCCGGCGGCAAGCGGTGCCAGCTGCGGGATCGACGGGATGCTGTATTTGCCCAGGTCGCTTTGCTTGCTCTGGCCGGCCCAGGTGACGTACGGCATCACCTTGCTCAGGCGATAGCCGAACGTGCCATACCAGCCTGCCGAGTCGCCCAGCAAACGGGCCGAGGAGTGCAGCTTGGCGTATTCACCGGTGGCCAGAATATTGCCGGCGTCATAGTTGAAACCAAGGCTGGAAAAGGTGGTGTGCGAGTTGTCGGCATTGAACAGGTTGCGGACATCGACCAGTCCTACCTGCTGCAGGCCGCCGAACAAGGCGTTGGTGTTATTGGTCCAGTAGCTGACCTTGCCGCTGCTGACGCCGCCGCGCAGGCGCAGGTTGCCGATCTCGTAAGTGACGTAGCCACCAACCAGCTGGTTGACTTTCAGACGGCCACCGTTGGCATCGGCGGCGGGGTTGGAAATGTGGCCTGCCAGCGCTTGCAGGGTCAGAAAGCCCTGACCCACGTCGTGACTCCAGGTGATGTCGGCGCCTTCATAGTTGTCGACCGGGGCAAGCTTGTAGACTTCCAGCGGGGCGCGAACCCACGGGTTCGCATAACCGACGTAGCGGTAGTCGGACACCAGGTAGGTCGGGAAGCCCAGCCGGCCGATACGGACGGCCACGCTGTTGCTTACTTTGTAGCGCAGGAAGGCCCATTCCAGCACCGGTGCGAAATCACCTTTCTGATCCTGCCGGGCCAGGCCCTGGACGGTGGCGCTCAGCGCCGGGGTGAAGGTGAAGTCGAGCTGGCCGCCCAGACGCGAATCCACCAGGGCCGAGCCACCCTTGCGGGCGCCATCGATCTGGCCGGGGTTGGTCAGCATGACATCGTTGGTATCGGTGGCAGCGTAGCCGACGGTACCGAAGCCGGAGAAGCGGTAACTGAAGCCATCGGCGTAGGCCGCAGAAGCGGTAGCAAGCGACAGCGCCAGGACTGCTGCGAGGTTTTTGACTGGGGACATGGGGGCATCTCGAAGAAGAGAGAGGGAGCAGCGAAAAGGTTTCGCTGTGTCCGTTTATCGACCCCAATGACTGAAACTTTAACAATACCCCCGCGTGTGCAGAATATTGCGCGCCTGCTCAACCCCGCACTTTGCCCCGTACCAGCCGGCGCCAGAGGAAATAAACCGGTATGCCGGCAGCCATGATCAGCATGCCGATGCCGGAATTACGCGGGTTGTCGAGCAGGGTAGCCACCACCACGGCGCCGACCGCGGCGATGAACAGCAGCGGCAGCCACGGGTAACCGGGTACACGGAAGCCGGTTGCCGCGCCGTCATGGCGGCGATACCAGAACAACGTGGCCACGCCGACTGCGCAGGCCAGCCAGTCGCCGAAGGTCGCGTAGTCCAGCAACTGGCCATAGCTGCCCGACAGCGCCAGCACGATCGCCCAGCCGGACAGCAGCAACAGCGCGATATTTGGGGTGCGCCAGCGCGGGTGCAGCCGGGCCACCGCGCTGAAGAACAGGCCGTCTTCACCCATCACCTGCAACACACGGGCGCCAGCGACCAGGGTGATGTTGCAGAAACCGAGCGTGGAAATGGCCACGCCCAACGCGATCAGCTTGGCGCCAACCGGCCCGGCTACCTGCTGCATCACGTCGGCAGCCGGGGCGCTGCTGGCCGCCAGCCCGGCGTGACCGAGCACGGCGAGGTAGGCCACGTTGACCAGCACGTAGGCGACGATGACCAAACCCATCCCCAGTGTCAGCGCGCGCGGCAAGGTGCGCTGCGGCTCGCGTACTTCACCGGCGAGGTTGTTGAGATAGGTGAAGCCCGAATAGGCGAACAACACCGGCAACGCGGCGCCAATGAAGCCGACGCCCTGTCGTGCCGGATCAACCGCCAGCACCTGCTCGTGGCCGGCGCCGGCAAAAAACAGTCCGCAAGCCACCAGCACCGCGACCGCCAGCAGTTTGAGCAGCGCAAACAGGTTCTGAATCTGCGCGCCGAGGCGGATGCCGAACAGGTTGATGCCGGTGACGAAGACCAGGCCGCCCACGGTCAGCGGCAGCGCCCACGCGGGCGACAGGCCGAACAAGGACGAGGCATAGCTGGCGAAAATCGTGGCCACCGCGGCTGACGATCCGGAGTAGATCACCAGCAGCATGGTCCAGCCGAACAGAAAGCCGGCCAGCGGCCCGAACGCTTCGCGCAGGTAAACATAGGTGCCGCCCGCACGCGGCCGGCGCGCACCCAGTTCGGCGTAGCACAGCGCGCCGATCAGCGTGAGCACGCCTGCAGCCACCCACATCAGCAACAACGACAAGCCCGATTCGGTGCGCTGGGCGACGATGCCGGGGTTGAGGAAGATGCCGCCGCCGATGATGCCGCCGACCACAATCAGCGCGGCATCCCAGGGGCGCAGGCTGCGCACGTAGCTGTCGGAAGGATTCACTGGAGGCATGGATACGGTCGGCAAGTGGCGGCGCGACAGCATGGCGGCGCGCGGTGCGTTCGGCAAGATCACAACGATCAGTGGCTGGTGGGAAGTTCCAGCTCGCCGCGAATGCCGATGACGCATGCGCCGCCGATGGTCACCGCGTTGGTGGCTGCGTTGCGCGCCACCTCGACGATGCCGTCGCGGCCCACTTCGCGGCCCTGGCTGGCGCGGTAGTTGAGGCCGTAGCCATCGCGATCGCCGCGAGCACCCAGCCAGGCCATGATGGCCGCGTTGGCACTGCCGGTGACCGGATCTTCCGGAATGCCGTCGGCGGGACAAAATGCGCGAACCGCCATCGCGGCGTCGCCCGAGTGCTCACGCCCGAAGACGCTGACGCCTACCGCGTCGTGGCGTGTGCACAGGTCAGCCAGCGCTGCCATGTCCGGTGTCAACGTGCGCACCGCTGCCGCTTCGCCAAGATTGCACACGATCCACTGCGGGCCGTTGTCGACCTGGATGAGTTGGTCGGGTGCGAGTTCCTGCTGCAGTGCCGCGGCCAGCGTGCGGCGCAAGGCGTCCTCGATCTCCAGCAATCGTGCGGGGGGTGCCTGCACGTGGATGATCCGCGTCGCCCCTTGGCCCATCACCTGCACCGGCAACAAGCCGGCGGCGCATTCCTGCATCAAGGCGGTTTTTCCCGCATCGATCAGGCCTGCCTCGATCGCCGCGTAAGCACTGCCAACGCTGGGGTGGCCGGCGAACGGCAGTTCCTGCCGCGGGGTGAAGATGCGCACGCGGTAGTCGGCCTGCGGCTCGGTCGGCGGCAGCAGAAAGGTGGTTTCGGACAGATTGGTCCAGCGCGCGATGCGCTGCATGGCCTGGCCATCCAGTGCTTCCGCGCCAAGCACCACGGCCAGGGGGTTGCCGTCGAACAGGCGGTTGGCGAAGACATCCAGTTGCAGGAAGCGGAACGAGTTGGGCATGAGCGGTTGTGAGCATGGTCAGGGCAGCCGACCTTGCCATTGGCGTGCAGGGGAGGCAAGTGGCTGAACCGCGGCATGAAGAGCGATTCTTCATCGAAGCGGTGATCGCGATGGATGGCCACTGCCGATCTGAGCCGCCGGCATCGGCGTTGATCGCTGATCTGGCGCACGCCGTGCCGACGGGTCCTGAACACCCGTCGGCACGGCGCTTCAAACGCCTTCAGGTGTCAGAGACCCGCATGCAGAAACGTATCCAGATTGGTCACGTTGAGCGTGCCGATGCCTGCGCCGGGTTCATAGCCGGGCTTGCCCGCGTAGAACCAGTTATCGCCGCTGCGGATATCGTTGAACGGCGACCAATGGCTGCCCCCGAAGATATTTTGCAGCAGATAAATCTGCGGGTTCCAGAAGCCGACACGGTGGCCGATGCTCTGCGTCAGCAACGCGCTGATGCCGTTGAGCTGTGGCGCCACGAAACTGGTGCCGCCTTCGGAAAGGAAGCTGGTCGGGTTGTCGGTGCTGGAGTAGACGAGGTAGCCGGTCTCGGGGTCCGCATTCAACGAAATGTCTGGAACGTTGCGGCCGTTGAAATGGCTCGGCAAGGTCAGCAGCGTGGTGGGGCCGGCCTGCGGATCGTTGAAAACCAGCGATTGCTTCGACTCACTGCGGCGAATGCCGCGGGTGAACCGCTGATAAAACGGCTCGCGCCAATAGACGCTGACGCCACCACCGCCGCCGACCGCGAACAGCGCACTCTTCGAAGCGAACGGAAGCAGATAGTCCCAGCCCCAGACGCTTTCCTGCGAAATGCTCAGTACCGGCGCGCCAGACGAATCACTGAACGTGACCGGTGTGGTGGTGCCGCCGGCGGCGGTCATGTAGGGGTCCGATGCCGGCGAGTCCACGGTCAAAGGTGCGGTGAAATCGCCGGGCGCGGTGCCGTTGCCAAGCCCGCGCACGGTGTCGTAGGCACCCGAATCACCGCTGGCCGCAAACACCGATTGTCCCTGCACGGCAGCTTCCAGCAGAATTTGATGGAAGGTGCGCAGGTCGCCGACGTCGCTGGTGTCGGTAGCGCTCGCGCCGTCGGTGTTCAATGCAGCGAAGTTGAATATTTCGGGTGATCCCCAGCTGGTGGAAATGCTGTCCGCCTGGTTGTCCGACACCGCCTGCAGAAAGGCATCGGTGAAGCCGGTACCGGCGTTGGGAGCGTCATAGACCAGCACGTTTGCGTCGGGTGCCAGACCACCGGACTGCTCGACATCGAGCGCGGTCTCGCCACTGCCACCGTCGAGCACGCCGCCACCGTCCACGTGTATTTGCGTGATGCGATTCGGCTTGGTGGTCAGGCCGATGGCGTCCCAGTAGGTCTGCGCGTCAGCTGGAATGAAATTGGACAGGGTGACGATGGCTACCGTCGAACCCTTGCCAGTCACGCCGCGTTGGTACAGCGGATTGATGTTGTACAAGTTGGCAACATCGCCGACGGTGTACTGGCCGGGCACGCCGGTCGCCGTTGGATTGCCGCTGGCGGTCTTGCTCAAGGTGGTGGGCGTCACTGCCAAATGCAGTCCGCTGATTTTCGGAGCGGTGATGCGGTGCGAGCGGTACTTGGTGCCGTTGTTCAGGCCATTGACATGCTCGACGATGTTGGCGAGATCGGCCGGTAGCACCAGCCCCGAGGCGGGACTATGGAATGACTGCCCTGACGTGCGTGACACATAGGTGTGAATCGGTGCCTGGAAGGCCTTGCTGAACTGGTCAAGTGTGCCCGTGGTCTGAATCGCCATGTGGTTTGCCAGCACCTGGCCGGTCAGTCCCTGCTTTTTCAGGAACGCCTGCACTCGCGCAATCTCGGCATCCGTGGCGCCGTATTGCTGCGCAAATTGCCTGGTGGTTAGGAATTGCTGGAAATGCGCCGTGCCGGGAGTGACGGTTTGCTGGATATAGTTTTCCAGCTGGGCTTGATTGTGCAGTTTCAATACCAGGGTGACGTGGGTCGGCGTTGTGCTTGCGGCGACACCCATATCGAGGGCGGCCTGGCCGTTGCCAGCAAGTGCGGTGGTGGCGAAGCCGGCGAGTGCCAGCGTCAGGGATGCTGCAATGGCTTTTCGATGCAGACGCGCAATCATGAATACTTCTCCGTGGCGGAAGATCGCTGGCACCGAATGCGGCGGTGGAATGCGCACCTAGCGGCGCACCCCGGCATTCCCATCCTTGCCAGACCGTAAAGCTGACATTTGAAACGATGTGGTCTCCGAACAGCGGCGTGACGCATTCCCCCCGGATGGACGCCGAGCCGACAGGTGACGTTACTGCGGAGGGTGGCGGTTTGGAAGCACGCAAGCTCATGTAATTTCTTGCGAAATCGCCGCGGTTCGCCAGCGGGAGGCGGGTGTGGCGCCGAGCAGCTTGTGGATCGGATACATGCCTGATGGAAAAGCGTTAGCGGATGCGAGTCCAGTCGAAGGCAAGCCACGGTTACAGCTGCGCTGTCGTGTTGCGGCACAATAGGCAACTAGCGCGTCGTGAACCGCCGTTCGCTGACGCAACCCTTCCGCTTATCAAGCCTGCCCATGACCGCCATCAAGCAAGAAGACCTGATCCAGTCCGTCGCCGACGCGCTGCAATACATCAGTTACTACCACCCGGTCGATTACATCAAGAGCCTCGCCGACGCCTATGACCGCGAAGAATCGCCGGCGGCAAAGGATGCGATGGCGCAGATCCTGATCAACTCGCGAATGGCGGCCGAAGGGCATCGCCCGCTGTGCCAGGACACCGGCATCGTCACCGTATTTTTGAAAGTCGGCATGAATGTGCGTTGGGACGACGCCACCATGTCGCTGGAAGACATGGCCAACGAAGGCGTGCGCCGTGCCTACATGGACCCGGACAACAAGCTGCGTGCCAGCGTGCTGGCCGATCCGGCGGGCAAGCGTATCAACACGAAGGACAACACGCCGTCGGTAGTCAACATGTCGATCGTGCCGGGCGACAAGGTCGACGTGATCGTGGCAGCCAAGGGCGGCGGCTCGGAAGCGAAGTCGAAATTCGTCATGCTCAATCCGTCCGACTCGATCGTCGACTGGGTGCTGAAGACCGTGCCGACGATGGGCGCCGGCTGGTGTCCGCCGGGCATGCTCGGTATCGGCATCGGCGGCACCGCCGAAAAGGCGATGCTGATGGCGAAGGAATCGCTGATGGAGTCGATCGACATTCAGGAGTTGATCGCCCGTGGCCCCACCAATCGTTGCGAGGAACTGCGCATCGAGCTGTACGACAAGGTCAATGCGCTGGGCATCGGCGCCCAGGGCCTCGGTGGTCTGACCACCGTGCTAGACGTCAAGGTCAAGGATTTCCCGACCCACGCGGCGAACCTGCCGGTAGCGATGATCCCGAACTGCGCCGCCACCCGCCACGCGCACTTCGTGCTGGACGGCTCCGGTCCGGTGATGCTCGATCCGCCGTCGCTGGAAGACTGGCCCAAGCTCACTTTCGACACCTCCAAGGGCCGCCGGGTAAATCTCGACACGGTGACCCGAGACGAAGTGGCGACGTGGAAGCCGGGCGAAACTCTGCTGCTCAACGGCAAGTTGCTCACCGGTCGCGACGCCGCGCACAAGCGCATGGTCGAGATGCTCAACAAGGGCGAGCCGTTGCCGGTCGACTTCAAGGGTCGCTTCATCTATTACGTCGGCCCGGTTGATCCGGTGCGCGACGAAGTGGTCGGCCCCGCCGGTCCCACTACCGCCACGCGCATGGACAAGTTCACCGAGCAGGTGCTCAGCGAAACCGGCCTGCTCGGCATGGTTGGCAAGGCCGAGCGTGGCCCGGCAGCGATCGAGGCCATCAAGAAGCACCAGTCGGTGTATCTGATGGCGGTGGGTGGCGCGGCGTATCTGGTGTCCAAGGCGATCAAGGCCTCGCGCGTGGTGGGCTTCGCCGATCTGGGCATGGAAGCGATCTACGAATTCACGGTTGAGGACATGCCGGTTACGGTCGCCGTGGATTCCGGCGGCACCTCGGTGCACCAGACCGGTCCGCGCGAGTGGCAAGCCCGAATCGGCAAGATCCCCCTCTTCGTTCAATGAGAATTCCCAGGTAATGCTGTAGGGCGGGCACCGCCCGCCGGCTCCTGGTTCGGTCGTGGAGGAGGCGGCGGGCGGTGCCCGCCCTGCGGATGGTGTCGCGTAATTTCAAGCGGCAGTCTAAACGTCCAAATGAATAGGCGCGGGAAATCATTTGCAATTCCAATGCCGCAGCGCAACACTGACGGAATGCCCATCTGCCCATAGCGAATTCTCGTGACCTTGCCAGCCTTCCTGCCGTTACCCCCGGACGCCCCCTGGATCGTGATGAAGTTCGGCGGCACCAGTGTCGCCACGCTGCCGCGGTGGCAGAACATTCGTGAGCTGGTTGCCAGCCGCCGTGCCGAAGGTGCGCGCGTGCTGGTGGTGGTCTCCGCGTTGACCGGCATCACCGATGCGCTGAAAAAGCTGTGCGGCGAAGAGTCTCCAGGCAACCGCCGGGTGGCTGCCGGCGAGATCGCGAAACGGCACCACGAACTACTCGCACAAATGCAGCTGGCATTGCCGACGACGCTGGGCGAGCGACTGAGTGATTTGACTCGACTGGCCGAGAGTGGCCCGGCGATGCTCGGCGAGCTGGCGTGGCAGGCGCAGGTGCAGGCGCATGGCGAGCTGATGTCCAGCGCGCTGGGCGCTGCCTTCCTTACGCATGCCGAGCTGCCGACGCAGTGGCTGGATGCGCGCGATTGCCTCGCGGCCATTGCCTTGCCGAATCAGAACGAGCGCACACGATTATTGTCGGCGATGGTGGAATCGCGTCCCGACCCGGCCTTGAATGCGCGCCTGGCCGCGCTGGGTGACGTATTCATCACCCAGGGTTTCATCGCGCGCGAAAGTCAGGGTCGCACGGTGCTGCTCGGGCGCGGCGGTTCGGATACTTCTGCGGCCTACTTCGGTGCGTTGCTGAAAGCGCAGCGGGTGGAAATCTGGACTGACGTGGCCGGCATGTTCACCGCCAATCCGCGTCAGGTACCCAGCGCTCGCCTGCTGCAGCGGCTGGACTACGAAGAGGCACAGGAAATCGCCTCCACCGGCGCCAAGGTATTGCACCCGCGTTGTCTGTCGCCGTTGCGCGAACCGCGCGTGCCGCTGTTGATCAAGGACACCAATCGGCCTGAGCTGGAAGGCACGGTGATCGGCCCGGAAGTGCGCGCGCATGCGCCCAGCGTGAAGGCGATCAGTGCGCGCAAGGGCATCACCCTGGTGTCGATGGAGTCGGTGGGCATGTGGCAGCAAGTGGGCTTTCTTGCCGACGTGTTCGCCCAGTTCAAGACGCACGGCCTGTCAGTGGATTTGATCGGTTCGGCCGAGACCAACGTCACCGTGTCGCTTGACCCCACCGAAAACCTGCTCGATTCCGACGCGATCGCCGCCTTGGCGACCGACCTGGCCAAGGTGTGCCGGGTCAAGGTGATTGCACCGTGTGCGGCGATTACCCTGGTCGGTCGTGGCATGCGTTCGCTGCTGCATACCTTGTCCGGCGTGCTGGCCGAGTTCGGTCAATTGCGCGTGCACATGATTTCGCAGTCATCGAACAATCTGAACCTCACCTTCGTGGTGGATGAGGAGGTGGTCGATGCGCTGCTGCCGCACCTGCATGAGCTGCTGATCGGTGCCGGCTCATTGCGCACCGACGACAGCGCGCTGTTCGGCCCCAGTTGGCAGGCACTGTATGGCACCGGCGAAACGCTGGACGTGGCCGCCGCCTGGTGGCACGAAGCCGAACGCGATCGTCTGCTGAAGCTGGCTGCCGAAGCCACGCCGCGCTATGTCTACCACCTGCCCACCGTGCGTCACCAGGCGCGTGAGCTGAAGTCGCTGGCGGCAGTCGATCGGCTCCACTACGCGGTGAAGGCGAACACCCATCCGGCGATTCTCGCTGCGCTGGCCGAAGAGGGTTTCGGTTTCGAATGCGTGTCGCCCGGCGAATTGAAGTTCGTCATGGCGCATGTGCCCGCCGCTGCGCCGCTGCTGTTCACGCCGAACTTCGCGCCGCGCGACGACTACGCGTGGGCGCTGACCACCCGCGCCACGGTATCGCTCGACTCGCTCTATCCGCTGGAACACTGGGGCGAGTTGTTCCGTGGTCGCGAGATCGTCTTGCGGGTGGATCTGGGACGCGGTCTGGGTCATCACGAGAAAGTGCGCACCGGCGGCAGTGGCAGCAAGTTCGGCTTGCCGGTGGATCAGCTCGATGTGTTCCTGCAGCTAGCCGACGCCCATGGCGTCATCGTGCGCGGGTTACATGCACATCTTGGCTCGGGCATCCTCGATGACAAGCACTGGGGCGATGTCTATTCGCAGCTCGCCAGTCTGGCCGAGCGCATCGGCAGCGTCAGCTTCATCGATATCGGTGGCGGCCTCGGCGTGCCTTCGCACCCGGGTGAGGCGCGACTGGATATTTCCGCGCTCGACCGCGTGCTGCGCGAGGTCAAGGCGGCGTATCCGCACTATCAGTTGTGGATGGAGCCGGGCCGCTTTCTGGTCGCCGATGCCGGCGTGCTGCTGGCCAAGGTCACCCAGCAGAAAGGCAAGGGCGCGCTGCGCTACCTCGGCCTCGACACCGGCATGAACAGCCTGATCCGCCCCGCGCTGTACGACGCCTGGCACGAAATCGTCAACCTGACCCGGCTGCACGAGCCGGCCACCGCGCTGTACCAGATCGTCGGCCCGATCTGCGAAAGTGGCGATGTGCTCGGCAGCGATCGCCGTCTGCCCGAGGCCACCGAGGGCGACGTGGTGCTGATCGCCCAGGCCGGCGCTTATGGCAAGGTGATGTCCAGCCCGTACAACATGCGTGATGAGGCTAGCGAGGTAATCATCGATACCTGAATTCCCTCTCCCCTGCGCGGAGAGGGTAGGGGTGAGGGGCCACGTTGGGACAGTGCAGCACCGAAGGAGCATTTCAAGGATGAAACGCCAGAACGTCGATCGGGCGCGGGAACTGCGCCGAGCCATGACCGACGCCGAGCAGAAGCTCTGGTACCACCTGCGTAACCGGCAATTGTGCGGTCACAAATTCCGTCGTCAGCATGAAATCGACCAATACATCGTTGATTTCGCTTGCACGGATGCCATGTTGATCATCGAGCTGGATGGTGGGCAACATGCAGAACAGCAAGAATACGACGAGCGTCGCACACGACATCTGGAAGCAAAGGGTTATCGGGTGCTGCGTTTCTGGAACAATGATGCATTGACGAAGATCGAGAGCGTGCTTGGGGTGATTCTGGAGACTGTCGCCAGCCCAGCCCCTCACCCCAACCCTCTCCCCGTGGGGGAGAGGGTGCGCAATGCGGAGAGTGAAGAGTGACAAGCATGCAGCCACGCCTGACCCAGGTGTTCCGATTCACCCGTGCCAGCTACGCCGATGGCGTGGCGGAATTGCGCTATGCGTTCGATGACGGCGAAGAGCTGGTCGAGACCATCCGCTTTCCGCAGGCGCCGGCCGTTCCGGCTGAGCGCCGCGCGGCATTCGATGCGGCGCTGAAGCTGCTGCATCTGATTGCGGGCGTCAGCTATTACAAGGCCGGCGTCCCGCCGAAAATCGAACTGGCCGATGGTCCGCTGGACGATGCCACGGCCGACCTGCTCGATGCGCTGTACCTGCATGGATTGGCTGAATTTGCCTACCGCAACGGCATCGACTTGCGTGAGCGCATTGCGTTCGCGCGGGGCGCACCGGCGCAGTCGTCGGCAATGGCGCTGAACCTGGCCAGGCGCACGTTGGTACCGATCGGTGGCGGCAAGGATTCGCTGGTGGCGGTGGAAGCGATCAAATCCATCGGCGGCGAGGCGACCGCGGTGTGGGTTGGCAATTCTGCGTTGATCGCCGCCTGCGCCGAGCGCACCGGCCTGCCTACGCTGAATATCCAGCGCGAGCTGGCGCCGGGTCTGTTCGAGATGAATCGGCTCGGCGCGTGGAACGGACATATCCCGGTAACCGCGGTGAACTCGGCGATCCTCGCTGTCGCTGCGATCCTTTACGGCTATGACTCGATTGCGTTCGCCAACGAGCGCTCTGCCTCGGCGGCGACACTCGAATACGACGGCCAGCAGGTGAATCACCAGTGGAGCAAGGGCTACGCGTTCGAGCAGTTGCTGGGCAACTGGCTGCATACGCATGTGGCCAGCGACCTGCACTATTGCTCATTGCTGCGGCCGTATTCAGAGTTGGCGATCACTCGTGCGTTCGCGAAGTTGACGCCATATTTCGACGTGTTCTCCAGCTGCAATCGCAACTTCAAACTGCTTGGTCCGAAGCCGGTCGATCGCTGGTGCGGGCAGTGTCCGAAGTGTCACTTCGTGTTTCTCGCGCTGGCGCCGTTCCTGCCCAAGCCACGGCTGCTGTCGATCTTCGGCCGCAATCTGCTGGATGACGAGAACCAGGCGGGCGGCTTCGATGCGCTGCTGGAATATCAGGATCACAAACCGTTCGAATGCGTCGGCGAGGGTGCCGAAGCACGTGCGGCGATGTACGCGCTGAGCCAGCGGCCGGAGTGGCAGGAAGATGCGGTGATTGCACGCTTCCGCAGCGAGATCCTGCCGCAGCTGGATGCTGCGCAGCTCGCGCTGGAGCCGTGGCTGGAGGCGTCGCCGGAGCATCGTGTGCCGGCACGCCTGTCGGCCGCGCTGGCGGCGATCGGTTGATGGATCGCCACGTATCCCCCGTAGGAGCCCGCTCGCGGGCGATGCTCTTGCACGAATTCCAACCGCATCGCCCGCTAGCGGGCTCCTACGCGAGTAGTGCGCATGCGTATCGCTGATCTGGCGAAGAGTCGCGTAGCGATCTGGGGCTTCGGGCGCGAAGGGCATGCGGTTATCCGGGCGCTGCGTTCCCGTCTGCCGACGCAGCCGTTGACGCTGTTCTGCAGTGCTGCCGAAGTGGATTCGGCACGCACGTTCGATGGGGGCTTGGAGATCATCACGGGCGAGCCGGACGCCGAAACGCTGGCGCAGTTCGAGGTGGTGGTGAAGTCGCCCGGCATCTCGGCCTACCAACCCGCGCTGCTGGCGGCCAAGGCGAAGGGTACGCAGTTCACCTCGGGCACGGCGCTGTGGTTTGGCGAAAATGCCGACGCGCGTGTCATCGGAGTCACCGGTACCAAGGGAAAAAGCACTACCAGCGCGCTGCTGGCGCATCTGGCGCGGTCGCTCGGCATACGCGCCGCGCTGGCCGGCAATATCGGCTTGCCCTTGCTGGAATTGCAGGGGCAACAAGCTGAGCTGTGGGTGATCGAATTGTCCAGCTTCCAGACCGGAGAAGCGGGCGAACTGGAACTGGGCGTGATCACCAGCTTGTATGAAGAACACCTCGACTGGCACGGCTCGCGCGAGCGCTACGTCGCCGACAAGTTGAAGCTGGCGGATGTGTCGCGTCACCTGTTGGTGAATGCCCTGCAGCCGAACCTGCTTGCTCTCACCAACACGCATCCGCAGCGCCTGCTGTTCGGTCAGCCCGAAGGCTGGCATGTTGCCGGCGACTTCATTCGGCGCGGTAGCCAGAATGTATTCGCCTTCGCGCAACTGGCTGCGCCCGGGCTGCACAACGCCTTGAACGCCTGCGCCGCGCTGGCCGCCCTGGAAGCGATCGGCATGGATGCGCTGGCCGCCGCGCCGGCCCTCGCCAGCTTCCGCCCGCTGCCGCATCGGCTGCAGCCGTTGGGCGAACACGATGGCTGGGATTGGGTCAACGATTCCATCAGTACCACGCCGCTGGCCACGCTGGCCGCGCTGGAAAGTCTGCATGACCGCACGGTGACCGTGCTGGTCGGCGGCCACGACCGTGGGCTGGACTGGACGCCGTTCGTCGACGCGATACTCAAGACACCACCGAACGCCATCATCTGCATGGGCAGCAGTGGCCCGCGCATTGCCGAGCTATTGCGCGCAGCGGTTATCGCATGCCCGTGCATTCTGGTCAGTCATCTGGACGCCGCTGTCGCCGAGGCGAAAGCGTGCACTCCCGCGGGTGGCGTGATTCTGCTCTCGCCCGGTGCGCCCAGTTTCGATCAGTTCAAGGACTACGCAGCGCGCGGGCGCCAGTTCTGCGCGCTGGCGGGCCTTGATTCGGCCAGCATTGCCAGCATCGACGGGTTGGGAATCGTCGGCTGACTACAAGGTATGGCCCGCTGCGCGAGTCCGCAGGTCGTCGCTTCTTGAGCAGTTTCGCGTCAGAGTCAGCCCGAACGACCGAGGGCGCGAATTCTGTGGGCAACAGTCGTCGACTCACCGCCGCACAGGGGCCCCGGCGAGAGCAGCCGGCCCGTCGTGCCCCGCACTTGCTGTGCAAGCATGTTGCGCTGGCAAGAGCCCAAGGGCGCTATGTTCGGAGAATGCTCACAAGCTACGAATGAACGCGCCGAGTGAGCAGGGACTTGTCATGAAAGTACGCTGTGGCGCCGGGCTTTCGAACCCTCCCTTGGCGGATACCGCGTGCACGTATAACTCAATGGTCGGCTGCGCCGTCGTCCGTCACGCCCGGGCCGATGCTTGAGCCGATGAACTCCAGCATTTTCGTGTACAGCTCGGTGATGTTGTCCTCATCGTAGAAGCCATGCATCTCGCCCGCCTTCTCCATCCAGACATGTGCGACGTTGCGTGTGAGCAATGCCTTGTGCAGGTTGATGCCCTGGATCGGTGGGACGCGTTCGTCCTTGTCGCCTACAACCAGCATTACGCGAGCCTTGAGCGTATCGAGCTGGTTGATCGGCGAGTGCCTGGCCAGTTCGGCCATGTCGTCGCCCATTTGCCGCTTGAGATAGTTCTTGCCGCTTTTGGACTCGTGCGTGTCGCCATCCCGATACATCAAGGGCAAGTCGTAAACGCCTACGTAGCCGATCGCGCATTTGTACAGCTCAGGCTCCTTCACCGCGCCTTCGAGCGCTGCATAGCCACCATAGCTGGCGCCATAGATGCACAGACGCTTCGGATCAGCGATACCCTGGGCGATCGCCCAGCGCGTGGCGTCGGTGATGTCGTCCTGCATCTTGCCGCCCCACTCACGCGAGCCGGCTTTTTCGAAGTCGTAGCCACGCTCGCTGGAGCCACGAAAATTGACCTGCACTACGGCGTAGCCGTGGGTGGCCAGTGCCTGCACGTCGGGATCGTAGTCCCAGCGGTCGCGCACGAAGAAGGGGCCACCATGCACCACGATCACGGTCGGCAGCTGCTTGCCTTGCTCATGGTGTGGCGGGTAGCTCACGTAACCCTGAAGCTTCATGCCATCGCGTGCGGCGAACTCGAACGGCTGCTTGGCAGCCATCAACCGGGGATTGATCCACGATGCCCTGCGAAGCAGTGCAGTCAACGTATTGGCCTTGGAATCGAACAGGTAGAACGCGCCTGGATCGGCATCGGCCTCAACCCGCACCACGCTCAAGTGGCCGTCACGGGTGCCGGAGACAAACTGCACGCTTTCCCCCGGGAACTGCTTCATCAGCGCCACCAACACTTGCGCCGCATGCGAACCCATGTCGAACGGCGTGATGCTGGCGCGACCATCCATATAGGTCACGCCAGCGATGTCGCCTTCTGCCAGCCCCTGGAGCAGCCCATCAGCCTCGACGTTCGGGTTGCTCCACACCTCCTCCAGTTCGGGTTTGGCATCGGTCCAGCGGCAGATGCCGAAACCACCGGCTTTGCCCGGACAGGCGAAATAGGCTGCGCTGTCGTCACGGTTGAACGCCAACGGGACGGAACGACCGGCACTCAGTTCGGGCGCCGCCTTCCAGCCACTACCGTCGACCGGGTACTCGAATACGAGGGTGCCGCCATTGTCGTCTTCACCCCAGGCGAAGCGGATTCTTCCCTGATGATCGGCCACGAAATTGGCATTGCGCATCGGCGCGTCAGTCAACTTTCTCAAGCCGCCGGTGTGCACATCCATGCGGTAAGCAGTAGCGACCACCCCGTCGAGACCACCGGCATCCCACGGGCGGGTGGAAACCAGGATGTGGTTCGGGTCATCGGGGATCGCCGCGATGAATTCAGCCGTACCCCGGGTACTGACTACACCAGGGATGAGCGAGCCGATGTTGGTGCCGCCCTTTCGAACGCCGTAGAGCATCGCGGGATCACTCCCGTCCGCGTTGACCGCGTACAGTTCACCCGTGGCCAGTGGCGCATCGTAGCCACCCACGCGCGTTCCTACTGCGTATACCACACGGGTGGGCGATACCCACCAGAAATTGGTGACGGAGTCCTCGTCGCGCGGGCGAATCAGCTGCCCCTTCTTGTCGGCGAGTCGCATCAACGCCAGCACCGTATGCCCCTTGACCATCGCCGTGGCAGCGACGTACTGGCCATCGGGAGAAATCTTCACCGCGCCGTATTCCATGTGCCGGGCGAGATCAGCCAGTGACACAGACTGTGCATGCAGAACCGTTACCCAAAGCAGCCCCAGCGCGACCATCCATTGTCGAGTATTCACGTTGTTATTTCCCTGTGTGCTGAAATCGGCCGTCACGATTCGCGCGGCGGTGCCAGCTTAATCTTAAGCCGGCATCGTGTCAGGTAGGTACCGCAGACCCTACAAGGAATATCAACGGCGATTTGAAACGGGTGGAAACGAGGTCAGGTTCACTTGCAGCTGTCTCAATTTTCGCGGGTCGAACGATACGCGGGCCCGGCACTGGCCAAGCATCTCGAAACAGGGATCAGATCAGACCGGATAGGCTGTAGTTCGAGGATGAACCGTTCTTGCAGCATCCAGTTCAACGCTGGACTGGGCGAAGACGCTTCGGCGACTATAGCCGCCATATGTCCGCCCATTCCCCGCAATCCCTGAATCTGTTGCAGTTGCTGCCCGAGGCGGTGGTGCAAACGGATGCGCTGTGGACGATCACCTACTTGAACCCCGCCTGGCACAAGCTCACGGGCCATTCGGTAGATGCGGCGCTTGGCCAGTCGTTGCTTGATTTCGTGCATCCCGACGACATTGGCACGTTGCGGTCAGGCATGCCGGTGTTCCGGCTGCGCCTGGCAAACTCGGACTATCGCTGGATGCGTCTGCAGTTGCAGCCGGAGTCGGATGCGGCAAATCGACTAATCAGCCGCCAAGGCGTGCTGATCGAGATCACCGAGATCACCGAACACGTATTGATGGAGGTTCGCCAGCGCTTCCTGCGCCTGCTGGAGACCATCGACGGTGTGGTTTGGGAAGCGGAGCTCGGTGTGGGCAATACGTTTTTGAGCCCGCAGGTCGAGCGTCTTTTCGGCTACACGGTGGAAGAGTGGCGGGCCGATCCGGGTTTCTGGCGGACGCATGTTCATCCCGATGACTTGCCGGCGGCCAAGGCGATAGACGATGCCGCGTACCACGCGACGCACAGCTATGCGTACGAGATGAATTACCGGCTGATGGCCAAATCCGGCCATGTCGTATGGGTACGCGACCTGTGTCGCGTGGTTGTCGAGACGGGGCGGCCGAATCGCATGATCGGCCTGATGATCGACGTGACCCAGCAGAAAGGTACCGAACTGGAACTGGTGCAATCGGACAACCGCTATGCACTGGCCACTCGCGGCTCCAATGACGGCATCTGGGATTGGAACCTGCAAACGCGGGTCCTGCATGTGTCCGCGCGCTTCCATGAAATTGTCGGACTGACTGACACCACCAACCTGCATGGTGACGGCTGGCATTTTCTCCAGCAGCTCATGGACCCCGATGACCATGAGCGGGTGCAGATGGCTTACCGCAGGCACCTGTCGGGAGACAGTCCGAACTTTTCCGTGGATTTTCGCGCCTGTCATGGATCGGGGCGTTTGGTGTGGGTCAATTGGCGTGGAGTTGCCCAATTCGAAGACGGCAAGGCCGTGCGGATGGCGGGTTCACTGAGTGATCTGGCGGAGCGTGGCAGCTCTTACGATGCGTTGACCAACTTGCCTGGTCGGCCGTTGTTTCGCGACCGCCTCGAACACGCCATCGCGTTGCATCAAAGCCGTGTTTCGAATGCGGATGACGCGCACCCCCTACCAGACAGCTCGATGTTCGCCGTGCTGCTGCTGGATCTCAATGGGTTCAAGGCAGTCAACGACACCTTTGGACATCACGCCGGTGACCAACTGTTGCAGCAGGTTGCACGCCGGCTTGAATCCTGTGTGCGGGCGGTTGACCTAGTCGCCCGCATGAGTGGCGATGAATTCAACGTGCTGCTGGAGTCCATCGATCAAGCGGGTGCAACCGACCGGGCCCGACAGATTGCTGCGGCCCTTGCGGCGCCGTATCAGATTGGCGCACACACCGTGACCAGCGGCGCAAGCATCGGTGTGGTCAGCAGCCAAGCCGGCTTGACGACAACCGATGACTACCTGCGCGCTGCAGATGCCGCCATGTATCAGGCCAAGAGCCATTCGTTGAATGTGTGTGTGCTGTCGGAAAACAAGAAAGAAGGGCAGTACGTTTTTCCTTGAGTTCGGGTCATCCGCGCGGGGCTTCTTTCGTCGGTGCTCAGCTGGTACCTCGAGAAGGCAGGGGCAGCGCGGATCGCTTCAGTTTTTTTCCGACAGGCAGATTGAGCAACCGTGCTCGACTCGAACGGTACCGGCGACGGGTAGGCCAGATCGTTGTGGGCCCCGCATGCACTTTCGTGCTGGACGGGTTCGGACAGGTGGCATCCGAAGTGCAGCCTCTTGCAGGCTTCACTTCAGGAAAAAGCCACAAGACTGCCTGCAGCCCGGCCGATGGAGCGCGCAGCATGAGCAGGTCCTCTTTGTTCCATCCTCTTGTCTTGAACGCACAACCGCGGCTGCGCGCCGCGAAGGATAGGTCATGAAGTGTTCGATCGCCGCTTTTGGACTGCTGCTGGCATGCGCCAGCGTGGCAGCGCAAACGACCGGCTGGCAACCCTCTGCCGGGCATACGCAAATACCCCTATGGCCGGGTGTGGCGCCTGACCTGAAACCGGTGCCGGGACCGGAAACCGTCAAGGTGAGCGACAAGATGCTCGCAGGCAAGCCGGTGACCTCGGTGACCAACGTGACGCGGCCGACCATGACGGTGTATGCGCCCACGGGGAAGAATACCGGCGCCGCGGTGGTGGTGATTCCCGGTGGCGGCTTCCAGATTCTTGCGATGGACCTCGAAGGCACCGAAACCTGCGACTGGCTGACCTCCCGCGGCATCACATGTGTGCTGGTGAAGTACCGCGTACCCGGCATCCCTTACGTCTGGCAATGCGACTGCCGGCCGCACAACTTTGCGCTGTCGGTGCCGTCGCTGCAGGACGTGCAGCGAACCCTGCGGCTGGTGCGTTTTCACGCTGCCAAGTGGCATGTCGATCCGCACAAGATCGGCGTGCTTGGCTATTCGGCGGGTGGCTTCCTGGTGGCGGAAATCAGCACGAATTTCGAACGGCCTTTGTACGCGCCAGTGGACGCGGCCGACAAGGAAAGCGCGCGGCCCGATTTCGCCATGCCAATCTACCCGGGGCACCTGGCCACCGACGACTACCAGTTCAATGCCGCCGTGCCGGTCAGCAGCAACACGCCGCCGACGTTCCTGGTGCAGGCGGAAGATGATCACGTGGATGGCGTGCAGCAATCGCTGGCCTACTACATCGCGTTGGCCAAGGCGGAGGTGCCGGCAGAAATGCATCTGTATGCGCACGGTGGCCATGCGTTCGGCTTGCGGCCGACGCAGCAGCCGATCACTGGCTGGCCGGCGTTGGCCGAAACGTGGCTGCACACGATAGGAATGATTGACGACTGAATGCCATGTGATTCCATACCGTCTGGACCAGACTGAAACTCGGCACGATGGTAAAAGCCGCTGGCGCCAAAGAACCCGGTAACGCAAATTTGGCGCTGTATTTCACGCGCTGCAGAAGGTCACTGTCGGATGATCGGTCTTTACCAATGAGGAGACTTGACGATGAATATCAAAATGACGCTTCTTGCCATGGGTTGTGCGCTGGCACTGGCGGCTTGCGGCGACAAGTCTTCAACAGCGGACGCGCCCGCTGCGACCGCGCCGATGGCCACCGCCCCGGTAACGCAACCGTCGACACAGACAGAAGTAGCTGCGCCCGTAACCCCGCCTGCCGCCACTCCGGCCGCAGGCGTCAAGGGGCCCGCGGTGGTCACCGACTGCGCCACGGAATTTGAAGGTACGGATGGCATGCAGTACAGCGTGTCTTCGATCGTCGTTCCGGCATCATGCAAGGAGTTCAAGATCACCTTGAAGCACACCGGCACGATGCCCGTCACCGCGATGGGCCATGACGTGGTGATCGCCAAAGAAGCCGACGTCGGTGCGGTCGATGCGGATGGCTCGGCTGCGGGTGCGGCTGCGGGTTACGTCAAGGCGGATGATCCGAAGGTGATCGCGCATACCAGCCTGATCGGTGGCGGCGAAACTACCTCGGTGAGTTTCCCGGTGAGCAAGATTCAAAGTGGCGGCCCGTACGCCTTCTTCTGCAGCTTCCCGGGGCATTCGGCGCTGATGAAGGGCTCGATCAGCGTCCAGTAATTCCGAAGGCGCCGTCGAATGGATGCGTAGGGTTGCCGCTGACGCAACCGACGCGGGCAAACGCAGTTGAATGGACAGGCCGTGATTGGCAACGATCACGGCCTCTTTGTTGGCGTGGAGGTCAACGCCATCGTGAGCATGGCAGCCTGGCGTGACCGGGACGAGCGGGCCGGATGTGCGTGACAGGCATCGACTGCCAAATGATCAAAGTAACCTAATGGTTTCTTTTAGAGGCATATGAGTTACAGTGGCCCGCACTCAACTCACTACGGGAGTCACCATGCAAACCGAGCCGCTTGATCTCACCGACCACCTGATCCGGCGCGAGCGCCGCGGCATCTGGTTGGCGCTGGCCGTTATCGTGTTACTGGGCATCGGCGCCGTCATGCAGGTGTTGGGATACGACACGCACCTGACGCATTACATGACGCTGGCGGCCATGATCATCGTGATCGGTTTGGTCGGCGTCGGCGTCACGGGTCCGCTCTGGCGCAAGGGCAAGCTCGCCCAGAAGCGGCGGGCGGTGCGCTCGGACGAGTTCCGCCTTGCCGCGATCGACCGGGCCTGCCGCCATGCCTTCATTGTCACCATGGCGGCGATGTCCCTGTATGCAGCGCTCTCGGAATATTGGCCGCTGGCGGTGTTGCCTTCGGCACTCATCGCGGCCTTCGTCGTACTCGGCGTCATCCTGTTTCTCGGCAGTTTCCTTGTGCTGGATGGCCGCGAATGAGCGAGGAAACACTGACGAATCGCTTGAAGATATTGCGCGCCGAGCGAACGCTGACCCAGGCTGACCTGGCCGAACTCACCGGTACCACGCGAAAATCGATCAACGCCATCGAGACCGGCCGGATGGTGCCATCGACCTTGCTTGCCTTGAAACTGGTGCGTGCGCTGGGTGTGCCGCTTGAACAGGTGTTCGGGCTGACGCCACCGTTGCGTTGATCGCATCACCGATTCATCTGCCGTGCCGCCACGCCACTATCGGCCCATGAACTTGCGCCAAGCGCGCTCGCGTATGCGATAGTTCCAGCCAGCATCAGGTTCACGTCGAAGGGTGGGGCGTTTGGCCAACTCACGAGTACGTTCTACCGCGGCAGGAAGGGGACTCCTGCATGGGTGCCTTGGCATCCTGATGCTGCTGTGCTTTACATGGTCTGTGGCATTTGCGCAGGCGGCACCGCCAGCGCCTGCTGCCACCGTCCAAGCGCCACAAAACGCAGGTATGCCCCTGCTGAAAAACTTTCACCCGCAGGACTATGCCGGTTACCCCCAGAACTGGGCGGTGGTGCAGGACCAGCGCGGCATGGTTTACGTGGGCAACGGTGAAGACGGCGTCCTGGAATTCGATGGTAGTCATTGGCGTCATATCGACGTAGCCAATCAGACCACCGTGCGTTCGCTGGCGGTGGACGCCAGTGGCAAGATCTATGTCGGTGGAGTCGGAGAGCTCGGTTATCTGGCACCTGATGACTTGGGTCGAATGAAATATGTCTCGCTGGTTGATCAATTGCCACCGGCGGATCGGGATTTCGCTGATGTCTGGAGAATCCTGATAACCAGCGATGGCGTTTATTTCTTCACCAGCGAACGCCTTTTGCGCTTGCATGCAGGGAAATTCCGCAGCTGGGTTCCCACCGGTAAATTCCATCTGGCCTTCGCCGTCAATGATCAGCTGTATGTCACCGAGCTGGGCGTGGGCTTGCAGCAGATGGAACACGACCAACTGGTGCTGGTGCCCGGCGGACAGCGCTTTGCTGACAGCAAGATCTACGCGATGGTGGCCTGGTCTGACAGCGCACTGCTGATGGGTACGCGCAAGGATGGCTGGCTGATCGAGGAAGGCGGCACGTATCGGCCGTGGCAGGTCGAGCATGCCGATGCGTTGAATGCGGCGCAGGTGTATGGCGCGCTTTGGCTCAGTCACGACCGGCTGGCCATCGGAACGCTGCAGGCCGGCGTTCTGGTGTTTGATCGCCTCGGCAACGAGACCAATCACATCGATACGGCTTCGGGCCTGCTCGACGACACCGTTTACTGGATGACCCAGGATCGTGAGGGCGGCTTGTGGCTGGCGTTGGACAACGGCATCGCACGGGTTGAAACCGGATCGGCGCTGACTTTGTTCGCGCAGATCAATGGGCTGGAGGGGACGCCGGTGGTGACGCATCGGCACCATGGCGTGTTCTACGCCGGTACCACCAAGGGGCTTTTTCGACTGGTCGATACGGACAAGAAGCCTCGTTTCGAACGGGTTCCGCTAGTCGCAGGTCCGGTGTGGGACATGCTGGACATGGGCGATGTGATGGTCGTCGCAGCTCAGGGCATCTTCGCCGTAACGCCGGACGGAACCGCCAGCTTGCTGGCGAAAGACGTGGGGTACGCGATGGTGCGTCCAGAGACCGCCGGAAATCGTGTGCTGGTTGCCCAGCAGCAAGGCCTCCGCTCGATGCGTCTGGAACACGGCCAGCTCATTGCGGACGGCAGTGTTGGCGGAATCACCGATGAGAGTCACTCCTTGCGTATCGACAAGGCCGGTCGGTTGTGGGTTGGCTTTGTGGGTAATGGCGCTGCTTACGTGAGTTTGCCGAACAACGATCAACCGCTGGACAACTTGCCAGTTCACCGATTCAAGCTGCCTGACGGCAGCGTGGGTATTTCGCGGTCGCTCGAAGTCGGCATGATCGATGGCGAAATCCGTTTCGCTGGCGCGCACGGTATCCAGCGGTTTGACGAGCGCACCGGAAAACTCGTTCCCGATGAGCGTTTCGAGCACTTGTTTGGCACGCAGTCGATGTCGGTGTGGAACTTCGAGCAGGACGCTTCCGGCAACGTGTGGATGTATGTCGTCGATACGGTTCATCACACCAAGGCCGTAGGCGCTGCGATGCTCGATGGGCAAGGCCGCTATCGCTGGGATGACGGTGCCTTGCACGCGCTGTTCGGCAAGACGGTGTTCGACATACAAGTCGATCGTGACGATGTCATCTGGTTCTCTACCGACGATGGCCTGTACCAATACGATGCGCGACGAATGCGTGCGGCAGCGCCGCCCGCTAGTTCATTGGTGCGGAAAGTCACCGTGCACGGTGGTCGCGTACTGTGGGGCGGCGCCGGGACACCGCCCGCGACCACGCTGAAATGGCATGAAAACAGCCTGCGTTTCGACTATGCACAGCCGGCCTTCGATGAGGTCGGAAAGGGTTGGTTCCAGGTCATGCTTGAAGGCATGGACGATGGCTGGTCCGAGTGGACGGCAGAGAGCTACCGCGATTACACCAACCTGCCCGAAGGCGAATACCGCTTCCGCGTCCGTGCCAGGGACGCGCACGGCAAGCTCGGCGGTGAAGGCAGTTTCGCGTTTCAGGTTCTACCGCCGTGGTACCGCACGTGGTGGGCCTATCTGGCATTTACCGCGTCGTTGGCCCTGCTGCTTATCGGTGGCGTGGGCTGGCGGCTGCGCGCGCTGGGTCAACGCAACCAACTGCTGATGCAACTGGTCGACGAACGCACCGAAGCATTGGCAGCGGCCAATGCGGCGCTGGCTGATCTGGCGGTCACCGATGCGTTGACCGGCCTGAAGAACCGTCGCTATCTGGCCGACCACATCGCGCATGATGTCGCTCAGGCACGGCGTCGCTATCAACAACTGGCGCGTGACGGTGCCGAGCTTGCCGCTGCAGCCGATGCACCGGTCAACCTGTTGTTCCTCATGCTGGACCTTGATCACTTCAAGGACGTCAACGACCGCTACGGCCACGCCAGTGGCGACCGCGTGCTGGCCCAGCTCAGTAGCATCCTGCGAGAGGCCATGCGTGATTCCGATACAGCGGTTCGCTGGGGAGGCGAAGAGTTTCTGATCATCGTGCGGGCTGCCAGCAACGGCTTTGGCGCCGTGATGGCTGAACGTATCCGCAGCATGGTGGAGCAGCATGCGTTCGACGTGGGAGACGGCCAAACCATCCATTGCACCTGCTCAGTCGGCTTTGCGCTGTATCCGTTGTTTGCCTCGCTGCCTGAGCGCTACGGTTGGGAAGAGGTGGTCGACATCGCCGACCAGTGCATGTACGAGGCAAAGCGTGCCGGACGCAACCGTTGGGTTGGTGTGCTGCCGACGAAGAAGGCCGTGACATCGGGCGATGCGCCGGCGAAGTCGCCCGATCTGGACATGCTGTGTGGCCAGGGCTATCTCGAGCGCCTGGCGGGTGGTGTCGAGCAGCCTGCGGTCTGACGTACGTGACCTCGTCACGAGGAACAGATGATGGCAGCGACACCGGACGAAGGCGCCGCAAAGGCGCACATCACGCAGCGGATCGAGACGTTGGGCGACTGGCGCAGCGAGATGTTGGCGTCTGTTCGCCAACTTATCCATGCGGCCGACCCGGCTATCTGCGAGGAATGGAAGTGGGTCAAGCCGACCGGTGGCGGCACGCCGGTGTGGTCACATGACGGCATCGTCTGCACCGGTGATTCGTACAAGGACAAGCTGAAGCTGACCTTTGCCCGCGGGGCTGCCATCCATGATCCGAAGCTGTTGTTCAACGCCAGTCTGGAAGGTGGCACCCGGCGTGCAATCGACTTGCGCGAAGGGGAGCAAATCAACGCCGCTGCGTTCAAGCAACTGGTCCGTGCGGCCGTTGCAGCGAATGTCGCTACCACGGCCGCACGTGTTGGCAGAAAGAAGCCGCTGCGACGCGACGGCGCATGAGATCGGCTGGGAGTGTGGGCGGTAGAAACCAGCCGAGCGAGGCAACGCGGATTTGAGTCAGGTTGTTCGATCATTTGAGGCGAATAGCCGTAGCTACTTAACGAAAAAGAGCGGAAGAGCTGGCCCCGACCGCGATGCCGCAGCCGCTTGCGTTTCTGCCGGCCACGCTCCTAGGGGCTTTGCTTACGGCTCGCGCGGTGTGCTGCGCACGCAATTGCGACCGGCGCGCTTGGCGTCGTATTGCGCCTCGTCGGCCTGGCGCAGCAAGGTTTCCGTATCGGCGTCGGAGTCCAGTTTTCGGCAGGCCACGCCAACGCTGATGGTCACCGGATAGGCGCCGACTCCAGCCAGCGTCACCGGTTGGTGTGCTACTTCGGCACGAATTTTTTCGGCGAGCGCGCACGCTTCAAGCAGTTGCTTGTTGAACAGCAGGCAGGCAAATTCCTCGCCGCCGTAGCGGGCGAGGATGACCTCGGCCGACACGCATCGGCCAATGGCGGCGGCCACCAGCCGCAAGGCCTGATCACCGGCCAGATGTCCGAAGGTGTCGTTGAAGTGTTTGAAGTGGTCCACGTCGATGAAGATCAGTGACGCCACGGCGCCGCGGCGCTCGCCGCTGGAAGCCTGTTGCAAGGACTCCATCAGCCAGCGCCGGTTGAACACCCCGGTCAGTGCGTCACGTCGGGAAAGCTCCAGCAACTGCCGGTTGGCGCTGTTCAGGTCTGCCGTACGGGCATCGATGCGCTGTTCCAGCGCATGCTGTCGGCGGCGCAGGGCATGTGTACGCCAGCGCAACAAGCCGGCGACCACCAACGCGGCCGCTGTGGCGAACAGCAGGCTGGCCCATAGACGCTGCCACCACCAACGTTCGACGGTGATGTGCAACAGGATCGGCGTGCTGAGATTGCCGGCATGGTCGCGTGCCTCGATGTGCAGCACGTAGCTACCGGCCGGCAGCGCGCCGATCTCGCGGAAGTTCTCGCTGGTCCACGGCCCTGGCGTCGTGCTGAAACCTTCCAGCCAGGTGCGAAAGCGCGACTCGTCTTCGTGTTGCCACGACAGCAGGGCAAAGTCCACGCGCAGGTCGTGGTGGCCGGGCGGAATGGTGATCTGCTCGCCGTCCACCGGCACGTCGTCCACACTGACCTCGATCAGCTTGAGCGGCTTGGCGTCCCGGTCCGGCTTCATCTGGCTCGGGTCGTGCACCATCAGCCCGCCCAGCGTGCCGGTCCAGAACCGGTCATGCCCGTCGATGAATTGCGCATTGCGGTTGCATTCGTTGTTCACCATGCCATCGCGGACGGTGAACACCTGTGACTGGTAACCGCCCGCATCCGGTGTGAGTCGTTGCACGCCCGAGTCGGTGCAGATGTAGATGTGGCCATGCGTGTCGGCCAGCGCACCGTCGGCGGTCAGGTCGGGCGGCGGTGGCAGATCCGCAGGCAGGGTACGTGGATGCAGTGCGTCGCTGATGTCGACACGGATGATGCCGTGACGCGTGCTGCCGAGCCAGAGAATCGGTCGGCCGCGCGCGTCCGGAATCAGCCGGATGCCGAGCAGGCTGCCACCGGGCAGGCCAATATCCTGTCCCAGCAGCGTCCATGTATTGCCATCAAACCGGGCCAGCCCCTGCGCGCTGGTGGCCCATAGCCATGACTGGCCGTACGCGGTGGTCTGGGCGAGCAGCGCCTGTACCGACCATTCACCGACCACGGATTTTGGACGGAAAGCCGTCCATTTGCCATCACGAAGGCGATACACGCCGGAGGCATCGGTGGCAAACCATTGCTCCACATGGCCATCGATGTGGCGGCTGAGCGTGTCGTTCAGGCGTTGCCCCGGTTCGTGCGGCCAGGGCGTGGTTACCGGTTCGAACACCGGTCCAGGGCGTGCGCGCAGCAGCCGGCCGTTGCCGGTTCCAAGCCATATGGTGGCTACGCCCAGTGGGTCAGCGGCGCGAACAATCATGCTGACGTCGGCGTCAGGAAGTTGCCCGCCAGCCTTGTTGAAGTAGCGCCAGTGATGGTCTTCGTAGAGTCCCAGCCCCTCACCATCCGAGCCGACCCACAAGCGTCGGTTGCCTTGTTCGTCTTCGTCCACCAACACACTGAGTACGCCGGTCTGCCGCGCACCCATCAACGAGACCGTCTTCCACTGCCCTTCATCCACGATGGTGCGCGCGACGCCTTCCTCGGTTGCCGCCCACAGCACATAGGTGCCATTCGGGCTGCGCCAGGCGCTGAGGCCGCGGATGGCGTTTGACTGCAGGCCGTAGCGTCGGTCGTATACCTGTACGCGGTCCCGATAGATGCGGATCAAGCCGTTGCGCGACGAAGCCCACACGGCGTAGCTGCCGTTGGCAACCGGCGTTTCGACCATGTTGTACAGCACGTCGGTGGGCAAGTCGCCGCTCTCCACACTCCAGTGGCGCACGCCATGCTCATCCAGCCGCCAGAGCCCGGAATTGAACACCGATATCCAAAGCGCTTCGTGTCCATCGTGGTTGGTTGCCAGCAGATAGGCCATGCCGTTGCCGGCCGCGAAGCCGGGACGGCTGAAATGCTGCCAGCGGCCGTCCCCTTCGCGATACCACAGGCCACGATCGACCGTGGCGAGCCACAATCGTTCGTGTCCGTACAAGTTCTGGGTTTGCGCCAGTGATAGAAAGGAGGCGAGCGGAAGCTGCGCGTTGCCGGGGTCCGCGTGCCAGCGGCCGTGCTCGCGATAGTACAAACCCTTGTTGGGCGACACCGCCCACAGGCGCTTCTTTCCGTGATCCGTTGTTTCAACCAGCCGGCGCACGCTGCGACTGGTCAGGCCGTCGTCAACACCTTCGACATGCCACTGCTTGCCGACCCTGCGCGCCAGGCCAAAGGTGCTGCCGCTGACCCACAAGGTGCCGCCATCATCGACAAACAATTGGTTGATGTAGCCGCCCAAGGTGGGGTCGTCAAGCGGATGCCAGCGCTTGCCGTCGTACCACGCCAGCCCATGCGGCGTGCCGGCCCAGACGATGCCTTGCCGATCCGTTCGGATGGTGACCGCCACGGGATCGGGCAAGCCGTCACGCGTGGTGAAGGTGGTGAACGACGGCGCGCCCAGGTCGAACAAGTCGAGCGCCTGCGGCCCTTGTTTCGCCGGCGTGGCGCGCAACGACGGCGGGTGCGTCAGGCCCAACGCCATGATGGTCGCCATGGCTAGCCGCATCAGCCACCCAGATCTTTTTGTCATCAAGTTCTATCCAACACGTACGGGAATGCTGAATGCGCCCTAGGCAGCCTTCATTGGCAGAGTAACACTGGCCATTCATGGCGCAGACTTTGTCGACGCCAGCCCGGCCAGGCATGTCGATTTTCTCGATGTTGGTTCGTCGTAGGGGGGAGAGCCGAAGTCCACGCTCGCGTCCCGCCAATGGAGAACCCTGCATGCATATCCAACCCTATGTCTATTTCGATGGTCGCTGTGATGAGGCGATCGAGTTATACCGTGAAGTGCTTGGTGCCAACGTGCTCATGCTGATGCGTTTCCGGGATGCACCGGCAGGGGCCGATTGTGGTGGCGCGGTGCCGCCACCGGACAAGGTGATGCATGCCTGCCTGCAGATCGGCGATAGCCAGGTGCTGTGCTCGGACGGCTTCGCCACGGGGCACCCGGAATTCAAGGGCGTCTCGCTGACACTGAATGCTGCCGACGATGCCCAGGCCCGGCGGCTGTTCGATGCGTTGGCCGTTGCTGGCAAGGTGCAGATGCCGCTGTCGGAAAGCTTCTTTGCCTCCAGCTTCGGCATGCTCACCGACCGCCTTGGCGTGGAATGGATCATCGTGGTGGCGAAGGCCGCTCCGGGTGCGTAATCCATAACGTCTTTCGCTATGTTTGATCCCGCCACGCGCCCGCATGGCGTGGCTTCGCTGCGCCCACTCTTGTCGAGGAAACCACCATGCGTTTCATGTTGCTGATGATTCCCCATGGCTACGAACACGCCGCCCCCGGCACGATGCCCGATCCGGAGGCCGTTCACCGGATGATGATCTATAGCCGCGAGTTGCAGCACGCGGGCGTGCTGCTTGGACTGGACGGCCTGCACCCACCGTCGATGGGCGCACGGATCAGTTTCGCCGAGGGACGCGCGGGGGTTGTCGACGACCCAATCACCGAGACCAGGGAAGTGCTCGGCGGTTACTGGATGATCGACGTCGGCTCGTTGCCGGAGGCGATCGAATGGGCGCGACGATGCCCAGCCGGCGCGAACGAAGTGATCGAAGTGCGCCAGGTGCAGGAGATGGCTGATTTTCCGGAGGACGTACGCGTCGCTGCGGCCGGGTGCGCAACGTCGACTGGATCGCATGCGTGACGTTCGCATTGGCGTGGCCGCGACCACGACGACTTGCGCGCGGCCGGGCAGGCGCGTCTTGCGCCGCGCTGGTGGTGATGCTTTGATCGGTCGCCATGCCAGTAAATGAAGACAGCCGTCGACGGATCGAAGCGGTCTGGCGTATCGAGGCGCCGCGACTGATCGGCAGCCTCGCCCGCACGCTGCGGGACTTCGGGCTCGCCGAAGAGGTGGCCCAGGACGCGCTGGTTGCTGCATTGGAAAGCTGGCCCGTCAACGGCGTACCGGAGCGACCCGGCGCATGGTTGCAGACCACGGCCCGCCGTCGCGCCATCGACATTCTGCGTCACGCCACGTTGGCGTCGCGCAAGCATGAGCAGTTGGAATACGAGATGACCGTGCTGCTGCCACCAGACCATCACGTCGTCGACGCGGACGACGACATCGGCGATGACCTGCTGCGGCTGGTGTTCACCGCCTGTCATCCGGTGTTGTCCAGCGATGCGCGCGTGGCGCTGACCTTGCGCGTACTCGGCGGGCTCACCACGCCGGAAATCGCGCGGGCCTTCCTGGTGCCCGAGGCCACCGTGGCCCAGCGCATCGTGCGCGCCAAGCGCGTGCTGGCCGAGCAACAGGTGCCGTTCGAATTGCCGCCGGCGGCGGAACTGGGGCCGCGACTATCGTCAGCGCTGGAAGTGGTCTACCTGATTTTCAACGAGGGCTACGCCGCCACCAGCGGAGCGGACTGGATACGGCCGCTGCTGTGTACCCAAGCGCTGCGGCTGGCCCGCACGATCGTGTCGCTGGCGCCGGCCGAGCCGGAAGTCCACGGACTGCTGGCGCTGATGGAATTGCAGGTATCACGCTTCGCTGCCCGCGTGGATGCCGAGGGCCAGCCGATCCTGCTCGCCGCGCAGGATCGTACGCGCTGGGATGCGTCGAGCATGCGTCGCGGGCTGGCGGCCTTGGCGCACGCCGAAACCCTGGGTGGGGCCGAGGGTCCGTATGCGCTGCAGGCGGCGCTCGCCGCGTGTCACGCGCGTGCCGAGCACTACGATGCCACCGACTGGGCGCGGATCGTGGCGCTGTATGCGCGTTTGCAACGCGTGGCACCGTCGCCGGTGGTGCAGCTCAATCGTGCGGTGGCGTTGGCCATGCTTGATGGGCCACAAGCCGGGCTCGACATGCTCGAAACGTTGGCCGATGAACCACGCATGGCCGGCTATCATTTGCTGCCAAGCGTGCGTGGTGACCTGCTCGAGCGACTGGGTCGGCTGGCCGATGCGCACGCTGCGTTCGAGCAGGCCGCGGCGCTGGCGAATAATCAGCGTGAGCGCGCCATGCTGCTCCAGCGTGCTGCTGCGCTCGGCCCACTCAGCTGACGAACTCCGATCTTCAAAAATCAAGGAACTGCTCGCCATGTCCTATCTGCTGACCATTCTTGAACCCCGTGGCCAACGTGGCGAACGTACGCTCGAACAGGGCCAGCAGTTCTATCAGCGCATGGTCGATTTCGGTGCCGGCCTGCAGCAGCGCGGCGTACTGATCGCTGCGGAGGCACTTCGCTCCGAGAGCGAAGGTTTTCGCCTGGCCGTACGTGACGGCGAGCGCCGCATTGTGGATGGCCCGTTTACCGAAGCGCGCGAGATGATCGGTGGCTTCTTTCTTGTCGATGTAGCCAGTCGCGACGAAGCGCTGGCCATCGCTGCCGCATGTCCGGCGGCAGAGTGGGCCACCATCGAGGTGCGACAGACTGGCACTTGTTACGAATAGCGCGGTCGTCACGCAGCACGCCGTACGAAGCGACTTCACCGGGTTGCATAACGCAAGGGCCGCACGAAAGTGCGGCCCTTGGTGATTGCAGTCGATCAGCAGGACTACCAGATTTTCACTCGATCCTGCGGTGCCAGATACAGCTTCTCACTCGGTTTCACCTTGAACGCGGGATACCACTGATCGAGGTTGCGTACGGTTTCGGCGCGGAAATCGCCCGGTGCGTGGACGTCGGTGGCCAGTCGCTGGCGCAGCGCGGCATCACGGATCTTGCCGCGCCAGGACTGGCCGAACGCGATGAAGAAACGCTGGTCGCCGGTGAGGCCATCGATCACCGGCGCGGGTTTGCCGTCGAGTGATTTCTGGTAGGCGAGATAGGCAATGGTGAGGCCGGAGACGTCGGCGATGTTTTCGCCCAGCGTCTGTTCACCGTTCACGTGCAAGCCGGGCAGCGCTTCGTACTGGTTGAATTGTGCAACCAGTTGCTGGCCGGCGGCCTGGAAGTGGGCCAGGTCTTCCGGTGTCCACCAGTTGTCCAGCTTGCCCTGCGCGTCGAACTCGGCACCGAGATTGTCGAAGCTGTGGCTGATTTCGTGGCCGATGATCGCGCCGATCGAGCCGTAGTTGGCAGCAGCGTCAGACTTCGGGTCGAAGAACGGCGGCTGCAAGATCGCCGCCGGGAAATTCAGTGCATTCTGCAGCGGCAGGTTCACCGCGTTGACGGTTTGCGGGGTCATCCACCATTCGCCCTTGTCCACCGGCTGGCCCAGTTTCGCCCGCTGGTGTTCGAACTCGAACTTTTTGGCGCGCAAACTGTTGCCGAGCGCGTCATTGGCGCGAATTTCCAGCGAACTGTAGTCACGCCATGTATCGGGATAGCCCACGCCGACCCGCAAGGTGTCGAGCTTGTCCTTGGCCTTGGCGCGCGTGGCCGGGGTCATCCAGCTCAGCGTATCGATGCGGTCATGGAACGCCGCGATCAGGTTCTTCACCAGCTGCTCGATTTCCGCCTTCGACGAGGCCGGGAAATAGTTTTTCACATACAACTGACCAACGGCGTCACCCAGTTGCGCGTTGGTGGCGCCGACAGCGCGTTTCCAGCGCGGCTGTTCCATCGGCGTGCCCTGCAGGGTGCGCACGTAGAAATCGAAACTGAGATCCGCGTAGGCCTTGGGCAGCAGGTCGGCAGCCTGGTTGATCGTGTGGAAAGCCAGCAGATCTTTCCATGCCTGCAACGGTTCGCTGGCAGTGAGCGCGGACAGGCTGGTGATGGCGCCGGGCTGCCAGGCGTCGATCTGTGACTGGCTCTGCAGGCCCGCAGCCTTGAAATAAACAGGCCAGTCGAGCCCGGGCGCCTTGCTGCCGAAATCGGCCGGGCTCCACAGGTTGTTCGCCTTGTGGATGTTCTCGCTGTCGATCAGGCTGGCCTGTGCGTTGGCGATTTTTGTTTCCAGCACGACGATGCCGGTGGCCTTGGCTTGCGCGTCGTCCACGCCCGCCTGCTGCAACAGGGCAGCAACATAGCTGAGGTACTTGCCGCGCGCCTCGACCATGTGCGGGTCGTTGGACAGGTAGTAGTCGCGGCTGGGCAGGCCGAGGCCGCCTTGCAGCAGATAGGCGATGTTGTGTGACGGGTCCTCCAACCCCTGCGTCACGAACAGGCCGAACAGATTCTGTGTGTGGTAGTTGGTGGCGTTGATCGGGTCGACGTCGGCGCGCAGGCGGCTGCCGAGCACGCGGGCCAGGTCCTCGCGCGAGGCGATCGCCTCGACCTGGGCCAGCTCGGGCTTGATCGCCGCAAGGCCGCGCTTTTCGATGGTGGCGGTGTCCATCCACGCGGCGTAATAGTCGGCGATCTTGCGTGCATTGCTGCCGGCGGCCGGGTGACTGGCGCCCGCGTTGCGGATCAATTCGGCAGTGTTCTTCTCGGACTGCTCGAACATCTTGTAAAAGCTGCCGGTGCTGGAGCGGTCAGCAGGAATCTGCGCGGTCTTCAGCCAGTCGCCATTGGCGTAGCGGAAGAAGTTGTCGCCCGGCTTCACGTCATGGTCGATGCCCTTGAGGTCAATGCCGATCGGGCGACTGACCGGTGTGGCGGCCCATGCCGGCGCGCTGCACAGGATCGCTGCACCTAGAATCCAACGCATCTGTTGCATGAGTTCGTCTCCGTCGAAAGGTCTCGCCCATAGTGCGCCATGTCGACACGCCCTGCATGAGTTGCCGTCAGCAAGCGTGGTGGTGGGCGGTCGTTGCGTAGAACGCACACATGCCGCCCACCTGACGGACGTCCGTACTATCTTTCGATCCGATAGTTGAGGCTGGCGCGACTGAATTCGGTGGCCTGCTGCGCCTCGAAGTTCCAGCGCTTGCTGAGCCGATAGCGCAGCGTGATCACTTCGCCCGGTTCGAACAGGCCGACGCCGTAACTCAGGTACAGCCGTGGTGACAGGAACTTGCCCACGGTAAACGCGGAGCTGCCGCCAAGCGCTTCATTGCTGGAAACGCCGATGTCATCCACGCCCAGCTTCGAGCCAATGCTCTTGGCCAGCAGATCGCCGGCGGCTGAACCCAGCGCCTGCGCGGCGGCGCCGACCATGTCGCCTTCGCCGCCTTTCACCTGCGACAGCGGTTTGCCGGTGACCAGGTAGGACAGCGCGTCGGATTGTTCCATCACCGGATTGGAGAACACGGTAAGCACCGGCCGTTGGGCGGTGCCCGAAACCAGCAGGCCGACTTCCTGGCCTTCGTCGATGGTGGCGTTGGGATTGAGTTTGCGTACCGCGCGGATGTTCAGGCCGGGGTTGTCGATCGGCGTGCTGGCGAACAGCAGTTGGCCGCGCTGGATGGTGAGGTCCTGGCCGTAGGCGCGGTAAGTGCCGTTCACGGCGATCTGGCCCTGGCCGACGGTGGCGCGGCCGGGCCGTTCAATCACCGTAAGCAGGCCGGCCACCGTGCCGTTCAAGCCCATCCCCACGATATGCGTGTTGTGGCCCAGATCGACCTTGACCACGGCGCTGATCGGCAGCTTGCTGGCGGCTTCCTGTTGTTGCTTCTCGTCGACGACCACCACGTCGGGCGACGCCTGGGTAGCGCCAGCGCCGGGCAACTTCTCGGCATTCACGTCGGCACTGTCGATGGCGAGTGAGCCGCCAATCACGATGCCCTTGGCGTCCTGCTTCAAGGTGAGGTCAGGTGAGACAACCACCTTGGCGGCCGGGATATCCGCGGCGGTGAATTGGCTACCCTTCAAGCTTAGAGAGGTTTGCGCTCCCACGCCGAGACCGGCGCTGCCGTTGATCGTCATGCTGCCCTTGCCGGATTTCACACTGCCCTGGACCAGAAACTGCCTGGCATCGCTGGTGCTGACAACCAGCTGGCCTTCGCTCAACTTGAGTCCGGCCGAAGGCAGCTCCGCGGCGAAGTCGCTTGTGTTGGCCTGGCCGAAGATGGCCGGCTGTTTCAGCGTGCCGCCGAAACGGAAACTGCCGCTGGCGCGGCCTTTGACGTTGGCCACCTCGCTGCTGAAAAGTTCGATGAAGGCGAGGTTGTTCAGTTGCAGGTCGAGTTGACCGCCCAGTGTCTGCTGCGCACCGGTGATGGTGAGCTGGCCATCCAGTCGACCGCCATCATCGAGCCCGGCATGCGCCTCGATGCGCTGACTGGCTGGTGCGAGCTGTGCTTCAACGCGCAACTGGCCGTAATGCAGCAATGGCGCATCGGCCTGGTCGGTATAGCTGATGGTGCCTTGTGCGGAACGGATCGAGGCCGTGCCGCTGAGTACACCTTTCGCACTGCGACGAAGCTGTCCACTGCCTTCCAGGATGCCTTCGGCACGCAGGGGAAGATCCGCATTGCCGCTGGCATTCAGCAGCAGCGCCAGTGGCAAGGCCTGCAACCGGTAACTGGCGTCGAGGTTGCCGGGCTTGTCCTGCTTCGCGGTCAGGCACAGTTGCGGATCACCCGCGCTGAGGCAGAGTTCGGACAGGCTCATCGCGCCGTCGTTGTAAGCGAGCTGGCTGGGTTGCAGCAGTCGCCATGGCGGAATGCCTTGCGGCTCCAGGTTCAGTGTGGACAGCGTGCCTTTCCATGCCTGGCCCTTCAGCGAACCGCGCAAGTCGAGCCGGCCCGACAACTGGGTGCCACGCGCGTCCAGCTGCAGCCGATGGTCCTGCTGGCTGCCTTCGGCCAACAGGTGCAGTTGCTGGAACAACAAGCCCTGCAGGTAGACGTTGCTGGTCTGCAGCTCGATCTTGCCGGCCGGGTGGCTGATATCCGGCATGCCGACGATCAGCTGCAAGGTGTCGGCCTTTTCCTGTTGCCACGACAAGGTCTGGCCGTGCAGTTGACCGTTGATGCTCAGTTTTGGCTGCGTACCAGCGATCTTGAAATGGCCATCCAGACGTCCGCCGGCATTGGGCAGCCAGTCACTCAACGAGGCGATTGCAAGCGTCAGGTCGATATCGTTGCGCTTGCCCGGTTTGCCGACGATGTGGATTGTGCTGCGCGCCGAGCCAAGATCCAGCTGGCCGTCCACCACTTCGTCAGGTGACAGGTGCAGCTTGCCGTGGCCGTTCACCGCGCGGTCGCGCAACTTGCCCCCGAGCTGGCGGATTTCCAGCGTGGCGTCGGGGCCATCTTGCGGCAGGCTGCCGTGGCTGGCGATGTCGAAATCCAGCGCGCCGTTCCAGCCGGCAAACAACTGGCCGGGATCGAGCTTGTCGGCGGTTGCCTCAGCCTGCCATGCCAGTGTCGGCTGCAGGGTCAGCGTGCCGTTTGCCTGCAGTCCACCGTGCGCCTGTTTCAGGGCAAGCGCGTGCAGGTTGATGAGTTTTGGCGTGCCATCCAGATCCAGCGTCAGCGCCGCCAGCTTGCCGGGCGGACCGATACGTACGTCACCCGTGGCTTGGTAGTTTTCGATACTGCCGCTGGCGTGGAGCTCGCCGTGGCTGGCCAGTGGCTGGCCGGCGAGATCGGCCGGTAGCAGCAAGTCGTTCCAGCGGATGTCCAGCGCGGCACTGAGCGGCGTTGCGCCCAGCTGTACCGTGCCGCTGGCCTCCACGCTGCCCTTGATTTGCGGTGAGCCGAGCTTGAGTTGCTGCAAGGTGAGGGTGCGATAGTCGTGGCTGAGCTGGGCGCGCAATGGCTGCAGCAGAAGCTGATAGTCGTTGAGATCCACCCGCCCATCGAGCGCGCCGCTGTAGCGGTCGCCCTGACCTTGCAGTGCGATCGCGACGGCTTTCAGCGAGCCTGCGCCCAACACCGGCGTCGGATCAAAGCGTGGCGCATCGAGCTTGCCGGTCCAGGCGTAGTCACCGCCCTGGGCAAGCGCGAGCTGCAAGCGGATTGGCATGGGTGCGCTGAGTTGGATGTCGAGCTGCGCCTGCTTGCCGTCGCTGTGCGCATCGAGGCTGCCGGCGTATTCGGTCTCACCCACTTTCCAGGCAAAGCTTGCCTTGCCGTTGCCGTGGTACGGCGTGCCCAATACCAGCAAGCCATTGAGGTTGACGTGGCCATCAGGAGCCTGCAGCACCAGTTGATGCACTTCGATGCCGTCGTTGCTCCAGCGACCGGCCAGATCGAGTCGGTTCGAAGCGAACACCAGCTTGCCAGCCTGGCTCACCTTCACGCTGCCGACGTGCGCGCGATCGAAAATGATCTCGAGCGGCGGTTGCAGCGTGAAGCTGTTGTTGCTGCGCTTGTCGGCGGCCGGCGCCGGCAGGCTGACCTCGACGCCATCGGCATCCAGCGCCAGCACATGAACACGTTTCACCAGCAGTGGCCACAGGCGCAGGTCCAGCCGTGCCGTCGCCAGGGTCACGACCGTGCCTTGGCCATCGTCATAGCGCACGCCGGCGAGATCGAGCGGGCCGATCAGTCGACCGCTGGCTTGCTGTACATGCAGTGCGCCCGCAGTGGCGGACTGCGCCCGCGCCAACGCGAAGCGCAGGCCTGCGCTGGTGCCGAGCAGCCACCACAGTGCCGCCGCCACGAGCAGCAACAGCGCAGCAACGGCCATGGCAATGCGCTTGAGCCACTTCATGCTTTCAATCGTCTCCTGTCGTATGCAGACTGCGTCATCTTCAAAGATCCGGGCCGATGACCAGATGCAGCTGGATGCCGTGCGCGCGGTTGTCGTGGATCGGCGTGCCCAGGTCTACACGGATCATGCCCACCGGCGAGCGCCAGCGCACACCGAGGCCGGCGCCGATCTTCGGGCGGTAGTCGGTGGCGCTGAACGCATTGCCGGTATCGACGAAAGCGGCCATGCCCCAGTTGCGCGTGAAGTAGTGCTCCACTTCGGTGCTGGCGACCAGCAGGTTGGTGCCGCCGATCACCCGGTCATCGCTGTTGCGCGGGCCGATCGACTGGTAGCCGTAACCGCGTACCGAGCGGTCGCCGCCGGCGAAGAAGCGCAGTTGCGGCGGCAGCGCCGAGAATTTGTCGGTGTGGGTAATGCCGAAGCTGCCGCGTAGAATCAAGCGGTTGCGTGACTCTGCGCCGAACGCACGAATCCACTTCGCATCGGCGGTGAACTGACTAAAGCTGGCATCGGACAGCAAGCCGCCCGCAGTGCTGCGCACAGCCATGCTCAGCAGCCAGCCGCGATGCACGAAGTCGGGATTGTCAGCCTGTTTGCGCAGCAGTGACGCTTCGCCGAAGACCAGGGTGCTGCGTCCGCGCTCGATGCCGGGGGTGTTGTCCGGCTCGCTACCACGCTTGCCGACGGTGAAGGTGCCGGACAGGGCGTGCACACCCACCGTGCGTGTCCAGCCGTGCCATTGCCGGGTTTCGTTGCCCACCACTTCCAGCGTGCGCGATTGCGAGGTGGCGGTATTGGCATCGCGAAAGTTGGCACCGGCGTTGTAGCTGCGCTGGTTGTCACCGGGCATGGGGATCGAATACAGCGTGGATAGCGTCTTCAACTTCTGTGCCACCACCAGCTCGTTCTTCCACTTGTGGCCGCGGTGGTTGACCCAGCGACGCTCCAGCCCACCGCGCACGCCGAAACCGGTGTCGGTGCCGATGAACGGGCCGCCGGTGTAGATCGAGCGCTTGGCCGGTGCCAGTTGCACGGTGACGTCGATCACGCCGTCCTTCGCTTCGTCGATATTCGGCAACACGTTGACCACCGCGAAATAGTCGGCGCCATTCAACGCTTGCTGCAGCGCCAGCAACTGATCCTGCGCGAAGTAATCGCCGGATTTGAACGGCACGTAGCGATCGAGGAAACCGTCGTCGAATTGCGAGCCGTCGAAATGCACCTTGCCGTAGCGGAAACGCGGGCCAGCGTCCCATGCCAGCTTCACCACCGCGCTGTGGTTGGCGCGCGTCACTTCCACTCGATGGGTAACCAGCCGTGCATCGAGGAAACCATTGGCGGTGAGCTGGGCGCTGAGTGCGTCGCGCACTTGTTCGTAAACACCGTGGTCGAGGCGTTGCCCCTTGAGTTGCTCGATGGCCCGTTTGGCGCGCCGTAGCGGGGCGATTTTCGCCGCCGTCTGGTCCAGTTGCACGTCGACGGTGGTGACCTTGACCGGTTCGCCAGGTTTCACATGCAAGGTCACCTGCCAGTCCTTGCCGACCTGCTGCAGATCGCCCGTGACGGTAGCGTCGTAATAACCGTAGGGCTGCAGCGCCGTCCTGACCTGGTCGGGCGCGCGTTCGTACAGACGCCGGACCTGAGCATCGCTGACATCGCGCCTTGCGTATTGCGACAGTTCTACCGCGGAAATTGCCGCGGCCTTGAGCGGATCGTCGACCCCGTCGACCGTCAGCCGCACGCCGGCATAGGCGGGAGCCGCCAATAGCACTAGCGGTAGCAGCAGACTCAGGCGTCGGGGGATTCGGCGCATGCGTGGGGTTCCGTCCTCAGTGGCGTACTCGCGGGGTGAGGGAAGCTTACCGAATTGGAGGTTGGCTCCGCATGAATGCGGGCTGCTTGCATCGGCATCAGAGCCGGAGCGTCATGTTTGATTTGTCGATGCGGCCGAGGCCGCATCGACAGGCCGCATCAACCGGCCTTGTCGCCCGCCTTGTGGGCAATCCATGCGCCGATCACCGCCGATACGTACGGAATCGACTGCGCGGCAAGAATGAACATCCACAAGGTGCCTTCGATATAGCGCGTGCCGTAGCCATGCGCCATGCCGATGATGCACAGCGCCAGCGCCATCGCCATCAGCCCTTCTTCGCGCACCGGGGCGAACGCGGCGAAGTTGCTGCCGCCCAGCCGGCGACTCTTCGCGGTCACCACGAACGAAGTCTTCTCGCGGGTGAGTCCGTGCAGGATGCCGCGGGCGATGGCGTGGCTGAGGCCCATGCTGGCCAGCGAGGCCATCAAGGTGTCATACCAGCTGCACGGAACGCGGGCGCGGTACAGCACGATGCCGAAGATCGCCTTGGCGAAGAAGAAGCCGATTACCGGAATCAGGAACAGCTGCATCGGCAGGCTGAAGTACTGTGGATACGCAATCATGCCCGCGGTCCAGAACAGCGCCATCAGGGTGAAGATCAGGTGCAGCGCATCGGCGAACCAGCTGAACCAGCCGGTGAGGAAGTGGAAACGCTGACCGGCCGACAACGGGCCTTTCTGCGTCATCCAGCTCCAGCGACCCTTGAGAATCTGCATTGCGCCAAACGCCCAGCGGTAGCGCTGGCTCTTGTACGCCTTGAAGTCGGCCGGGGTCAGGCCCTTGCCCATCAGTTCGTCGACATAGACCAGCTCGTAGCCGGCGTGCATCAGACGCAGACCGAGCTCGGCGTCCTCGCAGATCGTCCACTCCGACCAACCGCCGGTACCTTCCAGCGCGGTGCGCCGGACCATGGTCATGGTGCCGTGCTGGATGATCGCGTTGCGCTCGTTGCGATGATGCATGCCGATGCGGAAGAAGCCGTCGTATTCCCACGCGGTCATCCGCCGGAACGTGTTGTTCTCGAACTCGCGATGCGCCTGCGGGCATTGCACCACGGCCACCTTCGGGTCGTGGAAATAGCCGGTCAGCGAGGATAGCCAGTCGGCACGCACTTCGTAGTCGGCGTCGATCACCGCCACCACGTCGGCCTGTGGATCGGTTTCCTTCAGGCCGAAATTCAGCGCGCCAGCCTTGTAGCCGGGCCACGGTGCCAGATGGAAGAAGCGGAAGCGTTTGCCCAGCTTCTCGCAATATTCCTGCACCGGCTGCCACACCGCCGGGTCCTTGGTGTTGTTGTCGATCACCAGCACTTCGAAGTTGGCGTAATCCAGCGCGGCCAGCGAATCGAGCGTGATGAACACCATCTCCGGCGGCTCGTTGTAGCAAGCCAGGTGGATCGATACGAACGGCTGCTTTTCCGGCGGATCAGGCGTGAGCATGCCCGCGTGACGCATCCACTTCGGCCGCCAAAGCACCTCGGTGAACTCGAAGCCGTTGATCAGCAGGATCGCCAGAATCGCGATCTGCGCCGGGAACAGCAGCGTGAGCATGGTCCAGTCGACCCAGCTCAGATAGAAGTTGAATGGCAGCGTGGCCGACCACGTCAGCAGGCCGCAGGCCAACTGGATCAGCATGCAGAAGAACAGCTTGCCCATCAGCTTGAAGCGACTGAAGCTGCGCGCAAACAGGATCATCGGCAGCAGTGCCAGCAGGCTCGCCGCCAGCGCCTTCCACGGCCAGCCCATGTCTTCGGTGACCGGGCCGGTCAGCGGGAACTTCATCTGGCGGTCGGCGTTGAACATGCCCCAATACGCGCCGGTGCGCCCTTCGCCCAGGTTTTCCTTCCACGGCTGGTCGAACGCCTCCAGCAGGAAGTAGTCGATGTGATGCTGCTTGGCGAGGTTCATCCAGTCGCGGATGAAGATCGCCTCGTTCGACACCGACGGGTCAGCGTATTCGTGGCGATCACCGTTCGACGGCCAGCCGATTTCGCCGACCACCACAGGCTTGTTCGGGAAGTGCTGACGGATCTGATCGTAGGCACCGAGTGCGGCAGGCACTGCATCCTTGCGCACGATGCCGTTCCAGAACGGGAACAGATGGATGGTGACGAAGTCCACGTGCTCGGCCAGCTCGGGATACTTCAGCCAGATGTAGTCCGGTTCGGCGATCGACACCGGCTGGTGCACGGCAGCGCGCACGCGGTCCAGGTAGGTCATCATCTGCGCCGGCGTGAGGTCGTTGCGGAACAGCACCTCGTTGCCGACGATGACGCGGGTAATCGTGTCCGGGTAGGCGCGCGCCTTGGCGATCAGCAGCTCGATCTCGCGCTCGTTGTTGTCCAGCCGCTTGTCGATCTCGGCGCCGGCCATCACCTTCAGGCCTTCCTTCTGCGCCAGCCGGTACAGCTGCGGGTTCTGCTGCATGGTGTACGTGCGCACGTTATCGCTGTACTTGTGCAGCAGCTTCAGGTCGCTGGCGATCTCGTCGTCGCCGGGGAAATCCTGCTTGAACGGGCTCTGGTAGCGCTGGAACACCGACAGCGAGAAACCGCCGATCTTGCCGTGCCAGTCCTCCGGCCCGTGCGGCAGGTTGCCGTACCACCACAGGCCGATGTTCATCGCTGCCACGATCAGCGCGAGGATGATCGCCGTGAGTAGCGGGTAACGGCTGTTGGGGTTTGCTGCGGTGGCGCTCAAAAAAATCCCCAGAGGATGCCTGCGCAACAGGCGGTAAAGCCGCAAGAGCTTACCGAATGTAGGGCTGGCGGCCAATCAGTCTATGGCAATGCGGTCAGCGCAAGGTCAGGCCGCCAGGGGAACGTGCCTCGAGCGAGGCGCTGGATGTTGGCGCAGGCGCTCAGCATTTTGGTCCCGCCGGTGCCGTGTTTGATAGCGCCGAAGTTGCCGGTCGCATGTGCATTTCGCCATTGCGAGGCGTCCTCCGTGTGCGCCCGAGACGCAGTTCGTGTTCGTTGCCGGGAGAGCACGAGAGTATCCCGGGCAACCGTGGCCGCGAAAGTTCTCACGAATCCATTACGTGTCTCTCCTGCCTTGCTGGCAAACAACCGAAGGAATTTCGTGAGGCCTGTTGCGTACCTGCGCGTTGGTTGAGTGCTTCATCCCAATCTCTTGGGGCTTCGTAACTTCTTGCATATTCAGGCACTTAAGAAACATTCCTATGGACTGCCCGGACCAGCCCGCAAACAATGCCGCCCTTCTGAAGCCGGTCGATCTGTACCGGCCGAGGTTCGAATCACCGATCGGGTCTAGCAGGGAGCGGACGTTTGTCACAGGGATTGTTTCGCCAGGAAGTCATCGACGCCAAGCGCGGCGAATGGCTGGGCTCGATCATCGTGGTGGCACCGCTGTCGCGCTGGTTGCTGACCGCGCTGGCGTTGGCGCTGGCCGCGACGATTTTGCTGCTCCTCTTCCTTGGTCACTACACCCGTCGCGAAACCGTTACCGGGCAGTTGGTGCCTGATGCGGGTTTGCTCACGCTATCGGCGCAAACCACGGGCACGGTGACCCGCACTTTGGTGCACGAAGGCGAGCAGGTAACTGCCCGGCAACCGTTGGCTGAAATCTCCGCCGGGCTCGATAGCAGCATGGGTGACACCCACGAAGTGGTTGACCGGCAACTGCGTGTGCAAGAAGCAGAGGCACGGATTGCCCTGGCCAACTTGCAACCGCAGACCGATGCCCAGGCCAAGGACCTGCGCAGCCGCATTGACATGTTGCGCTCGCAGATCGACCAGATCGGCGGTCAGTTGGTACTCGAGCGTCGGCAAGCCGACACAGATGCGAATCTGTTGAAAGAAATATTGCCGCTGAAAGCGCGCGGCCAGATTTCCACCGTCCAGTTCGACCAGTATCAGGCAACCGCTTTGTCCGAACAGAGTCAGGTCAAAGCGGTTATGAGTCAGCGCCTCACTATTCAGCAGCAGTTGAGTAGTTTGCGGGCGCAGCTCACGCAACTGCCGCTCAGCACTGCGACCCAAGCCAGCCAGCTGCGTGGACAACTCGCCCAACTGGATGCCCGGCTAGCCGAGAATGCAGCCGCGCGCGGCACGGTGCTGCGCGCGCCGCAGGCGGGTATCGTCTCGGCGTTGCTGGTGAAGCAAGGTCAGCATGTAACCAACGACCAACAGTTACTCTCGATTCTTCCGGAGGGCGCGAAACTTGAAGCCCAACTGTTGGTTTCCAGTAGCGCGATCGGATTCATTGATCCCGGCAATCGCGTAGTGCTCCGCTATGAGGCTTACTCGTATAAAAAATTCGGCCAGCAATCCGGCAAGGTCGAACAAGTTTCCCGCAGCGCACTCACCTCCGCTGAAGCTTCTTTACTGTTGGGTCGTAGTGCGACGGTTCCGCTATACCGCGTGTTGGTCTCGCTGGACCATCAGACCATTGACGCCTACGGCAAGGCCAAGGTGCTGAAGCCCGGCATGGCGCTGAGCGCCGACATTCTGCTTGATCGCCGCAGCCTGTGGCAGTGGGTGTTTGAGCCGCTGTATGGCTTGCGTCAGCAGCTCTCGGTCCACGGGGTGCCGCACGAATGATCGCGAAACCCGACAATGACGGCACCGGCCTATTCGACGGTCTGCAATGGGGCTGGCGGCGCCCCTTACCGATGATCCTGCAAACCGAAGCCGCTGAATGCGGACTCGCGTGCCTCGCGATGATCGCGCGTTACCACGGTCACGATGTCGATTTGCCGTCGCTGCGCCGCCGGCATTCAACCTCGCTCAAGGGTGCGAACCTGGCGCGGATGACGGAACTGGCCGTGCATCTTGGCTTCGAAACTCGCCCGTTACGACTGGAATTGCACGAACTAACGCAACTGAAAACGCCCTGCATCGTGCACTGGGACTTGAACCACTTCGTGGTACTGAAGCAGGCCAATACCCGCGGCGCGACAATCCATGACCCTGCACGCGGCGTGCGCAAACTTGGCAACGCGGAACTATCCAAACATTTCACTGGCGTCGCGCTTGAGTGCAATCAGGGCGCCGATTTCAAACCTATCAAGGCACGTCGGCCAATCTCGCTGCGCGCGCTGACGGGCAAGGTCAGAGGCTTGGCGGGTGCGCTGATCCAGATTTTTGCGCTGGCCGTGGCGTTAGAAGTATTTGCGTTGGCTGGGCCGTTCTATCTGCAATGGATAATGGACCAAGTATTGGTCTCCGCCGACAGGAACTTGCTGACTCTGCTTGGCATCGGGTTTATCGCCTTGTCGGTGTTCCAAATACTTATTTCGGCAATTCAAAGCTGGACGGTAACCTGGTTCGGGACCATGCTGAGTCTGCAGTGGGCCAACAACCTCTTCAGTCACATGTTGCGGCTGCCCTTGGACTGGTACGAGAAGCGCCACGTCGGCGACATCGTTTCGCGTTTCGGCTCACTGGGAACCATTCAGTCAACGATTACCACCCAATTCATTGGCTCAATTCTCGATGGGCTGATGTCAACAGTGACCTTGGTCGTGTTGTTCCTGTATTCAGTGCCATTGACCCTGCTTGTTCTTGGCTTATTCGCGACCTATTTGATCTTGCGCTTGGCATTCTTCAGGCCGTTCTATCGGCTCACAGAAGAGCAGATTGTCTACGGTGCTCGCCAACAGACTTAAATGCTGGAGTCCATCCGTGGCGCGCTGTCGATCAAGCTTGGCAACAAGCAGTCGCAGCGTGCAGCCCGTTACGCCAATACCATGGTTGAGACCACCAACCGTGGCATAGCGACCCAGCGATTGGGCATCCTGTTCAAATCTTTGAATCAAACACTATTTGGCGTTGGCAACGTGGTCTTGGTCTGGATCGCAGCAACTTTAGTGTTGAGCGGCCACTTTACCGCTGGCATGCTCATCGCCTACACGGCCTATGCGGGGCAATTCACTTCGAGGGCGGGTAGCCTCGTTGATTATGCGATGCAACTGCGGATGCTCCGTTTGCACGCCGAACGTGTTTCCGATATTGCGCTTGCAGCACCCGAGACCGCTACCGAAACTGTATGGGTTGGAGAATCCTTGCGACCATCAATCGAGGTATGCAATGTCAGCTTCCGCTACGCAGAAGGCGAGCCTTGGGTACTTCGCCATTGTTCGTTTCGCGTAGCTCCTGGCGAGTCACTTGCTCTCGTTGGTCCGTCAGGGTGCGGCAAGACGACACTAGCGAAAGTCATCTTGGGCTTGCTCACACCCCAGGAAGGGAGAGTTCGCTATGGTGGCATCGATATCCGCAAGCTTGGTCTTGCCCACTACCGCAGCCAGGTTGGCACAGTCATGCAGGACGACCAAATGTTTGCCGGTTCAATTGCCGAAAATATTTGCTTCTTCGAGCCTGATACGAGCCAAGTACGTGTGGAGGTGGCAGCAAAGCTGGCCGGCATACACGACGACATCATCGCCATGCCAATGGGCTATGAGTCATTGGTGGGTGACATGGGGTCAACCCTTTCGGGCGGCCAGAAACAGCGTGTCATTCTGGCGCGCGCGCTCTATCGGAAACCCACCACGCTTGTGCTTGATGAGGCCACCAGTCATCTCGATATCGAACGTGAGCGTCAAGTCAATGCCGAGATAAACAATATGCAGGTGACGCGAATACTAATAGCACACCGCCCTGAGACCATCGCTAGCGCGCGGCACGTGCTGCAAGTCATTAATGGGATGGTTCGGCCGGTACATTCAGCCGCGCACAAAATGGAGAGAGGGGGAGTCACCATAGAGAAATTGCATCCGGCCAAGACACCATAGCAGGTATAGGAATGATGTCAGCGCGTTTGAAGCGGGTGCAGATCCATTAGATAGGGATATATACCGCAAGTCTGAATGTGCCAAGACTTGTGCACTCTGCTCGAGCACTATTCCCTTCGGACAGGGTATCTGAAAAAACGTAGGCACTTAACTTACAAAGGAATGAACATATGCGCAATCTTATGAGTACTGAGCTCCTGGCTGTCGTCGGTGGCTTTGACCAGACGGAGAATCCGCTTAACCCCAGCTATACCGGGTTTGGCGCCCAGCAAGATAGGACCACGACGCAATGTCCGGACGGCTATCATCCAGAGAGTGGTAGTGGAACAGCCGGTGCTGGCGGCAGCGGCAGCGTTACGGTGCTGCTTCCTATTGAAGGAGTTCCAGTTACCGCGAAAGTGGGCGGTAACGGTGGTGCCGCTACAACGGCAGCTACTTGGAATGGCTGCACAGCGAACGGCTTCCATCACGACCCATCGCAACAGGGTAAGGTTGTCAAAGACGGGCCGTAATGTTTTCGATTTGATCTGCGCCCATTGCTGCGCGCTACCTTAGCCCAAACGGAAGCGGTAGATTGTGAGTCACAAGCACATTGAATGCTTGTCTTTAAGTAATCGCGTACGCCACCAGTAGTGCTGATGGCGTACGCTTTATGTTTTTGCCTATGTGATGACCTCGATGATCAATAACATTCTCGCCAGATCACTATTCCTACTTTCTGTAGTGCTGGTAGGGTGTGGATCAGTGGCGCGGGCGCAAGACACCAAGGCTGGGGGCCCGCCAGTCAAGGCACGTCTAGTGGACCTTGATTATCTGGCTATGGCATTCGTTGATGGCAATGTTGCCGGCCTTGATGTGTATAAGCATAGCTCGGATCGCATGATTGCTGATTTAGCCTGGGCTGCGTACTTCCGATTACGTGGAGATGGCCAACAGGCGATGGCTTCTTCGAACGAGTGCATAAATTATCCGGTCGAATCGGGTCTTCATGAATACTTTCACGTGGTATGTCTTTGGGTCAGGGCGGGAATGGAGCGTGAAGCGGGTGAAAACAGGGACTCCTATCTGTCAAGGAAAGAAGGGTGTGAGTACCTGAAATCACATCAAAAAAGCATCGCTAGCGACATCTCACGAAAAATAACAGGTCGTGACGACGTTATGGGAGAAAAAGTACTTGGTTGCGAGAGGCTTGGCTACTTTGACTCAACCCTTTATTTGCCGAAAACGTCTTACTCGATCGACCGTAATTGGTCACAAATAGATATAGATCACGGCTTTGTCACGATTGCTATCAATGGCAAAAAGGTTAAGTTTCTTGTTGATACGGGCGATAGCGAAATTACAATCAATTGTAAAGTAAACAAGGAAGTTTGTGCGGATATGAAAGCCGTAGGATTAAGGTATACGACGGATGATTTTTCGCAAACGTACAGAAGTCAGGATCGAGTGGCCAAGCATGTTCATTTTGGACCTCTTGATGTTTACGGTGCATATCTTGGCACAACGGATAACGCACCGAGTACTATTGGTTTCAGCTATCTAAGGCGCTTGGGTGGTTTTGTTCTGACGCAACGATATATACGAAATCAAGAGACAATCCCGGATAATGCTTCGCAGTGCACACGCTTAAAATACGACTATGGCGCCATTGAAGCACGGCAGCTGCGGCTAAAGGTGGATGTGGAGACCACCGTCGGGAACTTCAAGCTATGGCTTGATACCGGCAGTACCTCTGGTTCGAACATGCCCGAGACTACGTTGTTCTTGTACGAGAGGTCGCTCGCAAATCACCCCTTGGTAAGGGCTGGCGTATTCAAAAGGCAAAGCGTCACCAGGACGCAGCATGGATCAATTGTTCCTTTGGCCGTTGATTTCTTTCATTTTTCGATGAATGGCAGCGAGCAGAGCCAGCTGACAGGTCTGATCAGCCCCAAGCAAGACTATTTGTCAGAAGATTCCGACGGAGTTCTTGGTGGCGCTCTGACTGATCAGCTATCGATGTGGCTGGACTTCAGGGGGAGGAGGGTTTGCTTCTCCAGGCTTAGATGAGCATCTGATGATTCTGGGGATAGGGCTCAGGCCTTCCTCTGGGGGCGTCGCAGTTAAGGAAGCTCTGAATAGGTTTTACCGGAAAGAGTGCAGGTAGCCGTCCAAACGTTGCCGGCTGCTTCGATGGCGCAGGAGAGCTTCTCCGATGCCGAGTATGCCGGCAAACGCAAGCAGGAGCGGCAGTAGCGCTTCCTTGCGAAGATGAAACAGGTGTTGTCGTGGGCTGCGTTGCTGGCGTTGGTTGGGCCGGTGAGATCCGAAACTTCAACTGGCGGCGGCGCTTTTAGGCGATTTTGGGCGGGGCGATGAAATTAGGTGTTTGTTTACTGATCTGGATTTTGCTCCCCTGCATTCCTGGGCACTGCAGGGCAGCGGACGTTTCAGCAAACACGATGTTGCATGGTGCGCAGAGGGCTTTTGCGGCGTGCGGGAAGTTGCAAGGTGTAAACGTTGTTGACCATGGGCATGTCCTTTGTCTCCGCGGCAAGATCGACCCGGCGATGTTCATAAGCGTCGCGACGCTGAGAGACGGTATCAAAAGAAATCCTTACGTCATCGTGTCTGGCGAGGGCGGCTACGTGGATTCAAGCTTCTATATCGCCAGGATGCTTGATGCCTACGATCCGGTGCCCGTTGCCGGTGACATGTGTGCATCTGCCTGCGCCTCATTCCTGTTTCTTATGGGCCGGCATCGCGTACTTCTTCATTGCGGTGACGTGGTGATGCACAGCGGGCTATGGTCAATCGAGGACGTTCTGTCCAGAAAGAGCAGCGATGACCTCAAGCAGCGGTTGATCGCAGACGTCTGGCTGATTCATGATTTCTACAATGAGCGTCAGATCAGTCTGGATATGATCAACAAACCGCCAGCGCGCATACAGAAGTTACTGGACGCGGGCAAGACGGTCTTTTGGCCATGGAGCATCAACAAGCTGCGGTCGTTCGGCGTCAAGGGAATCGTCAGTGAGAACGATCCTGACGAGGTTGTGCCACACGACTATGCGGAAAAATGTCTCGCGCACAAGCAATAGGCAATTTTTAGGCGGGGTGGCCACGCTGGCGGTTTCTCGCTCGGCGGTGACGTGGTCGACGCTTGGATGGCTCTGCTCGATCCCGCTCGGATAGAGCTGGAACACAGATAACGGGGAGCCACTGATTCTGCAGTGCCAGTGGTCTGGTCCGTGCGGTTAGCTGCGCGTGCGGGCTGGCGTCAAAAGTTGCGGGTGTCAGGCATGCACGACCGTGTTGAGCGACGTGCTTCGTGTCTCGAGGTGATGGCGGTGGCACAGCAAGCGTTGCCCGAGGAAGTCTGGATGTCGACTCCCCATAAACTTGGTCCAGGTATAACCAGAGGTCTCCGGGCAAACTAGCCCCTAAGGAGACCAACGATGCGCAAGAGCAAGTTCACCCAGAGCCAGATCGTCGCGACGCTGAAGCAGGTCGAAGGCGGTCGACAGGTCAAAGATGTGTGCCGAGAGCTGGGTATCTCGGACGCCACCTACTACGTCTGGAAGTCCAAGTACGGCGGCATGGAAGCGGCTGATGTTCGGCGTCTGAAGGATCTGGAAGAAGAGAACGGCCGCCTCAAGCGCATGTTCGCTGATCTGTCGCTGGAGAACATGGCGCTGAAGGACGTCATCGCAAAAAAACTATAGACCCGGCGCACAAGCGCCCGCTGATGTCGTGGCTGATGGATGTTCACGACTGGAGCGAGCGTCGGGCTTGTCAGGCGGTGGGGCTTTCTCGATCGACGGCACGCTACAAACGCCGAGTGGATCGGGACGAAGCAGTGATTGCGTTGCTGGCCGAGCTGGCTGAGCGGTTTCCGGAGCGTGGTTTCGACAAGCTGTTCCAACTGATCCGCCGTCGCGGGCTGGTTTGGAATCACAAGAGGGTGTGGCGCGTGTACTGCCTGATGCAGCTCAACCGGCGCCGCCGCGGAAAGAAGCGGTTACCCAACCGGCACCCGATGCCGTTGGTGGCCGGCGACCAGATCAACAGCAGTTGGTCGATCGACTTCATGTCCGACGCCCTGTGGGACGGGCGGCGCTTTCGTACGTTCAATGTGATCGATGATTTCAGTCGCGAAGCGCTGGCGGTCGAAGTGGATCTCAATCTACCAGCCACACGTGTCATTCGCACGCTAGAGCGCATCGCCGCCTGGCGCGGCTACCCGACCAAGCTGCGCCTGGATAACGGCCCGGAGTTCATCGCGCTGGCTCTGGCCGAATGGGCGGAACGCAAGGGCATCGCCTTGGACTTCATCGAGCCCGGCCGGCCGATGCAGAACGGCTTTATCGAACGCTTCAACGGAAGCTTCCGGCGTGGCGTGTTGGACATGCATGTCTTCCGCAATCTCACCGAAGTGCGCGAGCAGGCCGAACGATGGGTAGCTGACTACAACAACGAGATTCCCCATGACAGCCTCGACGGGCTCACGCCCGCCGAATTCCGCATTCAAAACGACCCGGCGACCTCTAATTTAGCGTGGCACTGATTTATGGGGAGTCGACATGGATACCCGGCGATTGACTTACGCCCATCGAAGATTGGGGATGGCGGCTCATCAATCTACGGAACGGCGCGGGGTGGAGGCGCAAGATCAAGCCCGGCGGAATGATGCGGCGCGTGAATCAAATGGGCCGATGTCGTTGCCCTCCTTGACATCGATCAACGTGTATTGTTGAATTAATACACATGGACGCCTCGCTACTCACAGTTCAACCTGCCTCTGCGGAGCCGATCTATCGGCAGATCGTGGAGCAGTTGCGTCGACTGATTGCCGGGGGGCAACTGGCGGCAGGGGAGTTGCTGCCATCGGTGCGTGAGGTGGCGGGTTTCCACGCGATCAATCCGATGACGGTGTCGCGCGCCTATGGGCTGGCCGAAAGCGAGGGCCTGCTGGAGCGTCTGCGTGGCAAGGGCATGGTGGTGGCAAGTACGCGGCGTGGCGGCCAGAGCGAAGCGCACCGGTTGTCGTTGATCGAGCCACAACTGAAGGCGCTGGCGCGGCAGGCCGGCGAACTGGAATTGCCATCCGAGCTGGTGTTGCGCCGGCTTGCTGGTCTGCTGGAAAAATGAAATGTCTCTGCGAGGAAACGCCATGAATGCGGTACTAAGAGAAACCCTTGCGGCCGTTGCACCGCTGGCGGTACACGGACTTTCCCATGGCTACGAGGGCGGCAACGTTCTACGTGGCATCGACCTGGCGCTGGAGCCGGGTAGCGTGCTGGGGCTGATCGGTCGCAACGGTGCCGGCAAGTCGACCTTGATTCGCGCGATGCTGGGGCTGCTGGTGCCGCTGTCAGGCACCGCCACCGTATTCGGTGAGCCGGCCTTGAAGTTGTCCGATGCGGTCAAGCAACGGTTGTCCTACGTACCACAACAACCCGAGGCGCTGGCCTGGCTCACCGCCCAGCAGATGCTGGATTACGTGGGTCGTTTCTATCCGGGCTGGGATCAGGACTTTGCGAAAAGTACGCTGGAGCGCTGGCAGATCCCGCCGAACAAGGTGATGGCCAAGTTGTCGCCAGGTGAAAGGCAGCGCGTGGATTTGATCCGCGCACTGGCGTCACGCCCGGAATTGCTGGTGCTGGACGAGCCCGCCGCTGCGCTTGATCCAGTGGCACGCCGCGAATTGCTGCGCGAAATTGCCCTGCGTGCCGGTGAGGCGGGTGCCACGGTGCTGTTCTCCACCCATATCGTGTCGGATCTGGAACGCGTTGCCTCGGATGTCGCCTTCCTGCATCAGGGCAAGCTGCTGATGCACTGCACGGTTGACGAAACCAAGGAGCGTTACGGTCGCCTGTGGCTGCCGGCAAGATTCAGCGCGGTGGCGCCGACGCAGAGTCTGAGTCGACGTCGCCACGACGACGGCAGTCTCAGCCTGGTGGTCGAGCGCGATGCACACGGGCAATGGCCGGAAGCCGCCAGCCTGGAAGGTGCACGTGTCGACGCGCTGGGGCTGGAAGATCTGTTCGTGGAGATTGCCGAGTGAATCCCGCGCGCTTGCTGGAGCTGCCTTGGTTCGGTGCCGCGTCAGCGCGAGGGTTGATTGCGTTGCTGATTTTTCTGACGCTATTGCTGTCCGCGGCGTTTGGTTTCGCCGACGCCTACACGCCGCCGTTGGCCGTGAATTGGCTGCGCGCGGCGACGTATGGATTGGCCTGTTTAAACGCAGCCATCTGGGCGATGTTGTTGCCCAACGTCTTGCTCGCGGCCTATGCCGCACGCCGTTTGCAGATGCCGGGCGCGTGGCGCGATGCCCACCTCAGTCTGGCCTTTTACGCGTTGCTCACTATCGTTTTGCCGGTGACTCTGTTGGGCGTCATGGGTGGCTATGTGGCGGTGGCAGCCGTCGAGTTGGTCATCGGCGCGGGGCTTGGGATGGCGTTTGCAGCGTTGCCAAGTTACTGCACGTCGGTGTTCTTCCTGATGGCGGTGGTTCACGGTGTCGTGGGGCGTTGGTTGGCGTTGCCCAGCGACACGCAGTCGGGCTTTCTTGGTTGGACGGTACCGCTGGCGGTGGCATTGTGGCTGGCGGTCGGGTGGCTCTGGCAGCGTGCGCTGAGGCCACAGGCCACCCTGGATGGTTTGCACGCGCCAATGTTTTTTCTGGTTCGGCTTGGCAAGTGGCAGCGGCTGCTTGGCGTGGGCCATGCGGCAACCGATAGCCAGTTGTCCGGGCAGAAACCTGGCTGGCTGCGCACCACAGTCGATCTGCGCGGAACCGGCCCGGGGAATGCGGTGCAGAGTCTGCGTGTGGCACTTGGTGAAAATTTCATGCCGCAGACGCGCAGCAGCCGAATGCGCAAGACCGTGGTCGGGTTGCTCGCCTGTTTGTTGATCGCTGGGTTGCTGGCTTTGCAAGCTGTCGGTGATGCTGAGCGGGGCCAAGGCATGCCGCTGGCCATGGGAATCAGGTTTTTGGTGATGGCGTGTGTGCCCTTTATCAGTGCGGTCATGGCGGTGGTAACTGCCAACGTTTTGCGCCAGCGCTGGTCGCGCAGTAACGCCGAATTATCGCTGCTGGCCTTGCTGCCACGGCTGGGTGATTCCGCCCAGGTCAAGCGTGCCTTGTTGCGCGCCAGCCTGCCGCCAACGCTGTACGGCCAGGCAATTTTGCTGGTGACCTCGCTGCTGGTTGCAATCTGGTGGCAGTTGGGTGCGGAAAGCTATCTGTTGCTGCTGCTGGGACAGCTTTGCGGCGCAGCGCTGTTTGGGGTGTTGGTGCTGCTGGTGTTCGCCGGCGGGCGTTTGTCGAGCCCGAACCTTGCCGCACTTATCGTGCTGGGCTTGTTGTGGTTCTTCCTGTCACTCGCTTCGGTGCTGGTCTCACACGTTCCGGTGCCGGCACTCGGCGAGGTGATAGCCATCGGCTGGGTCGCCGCTTTCGTTGTATTGCTGTGGCTGGGCATGCGGGGCTGGCATGCGCTGCAACAGCGTCCACACGCGTTTCTGGCAGCCTGATGGTGATTGTCCGAGCCACATTTGCTGCAGCCCCGGTCGTTGCTGATGGCATCCGTTGGGTGCTTGCCGTGTATCCACCGAGGCATGCGTGATGACGATCATGGATGCGTTGCTGTTGCCATGGGAGATGGCCCAAAAAGGGACGCGCTGGCTCGCGCTGGTGCTATTCGTGGTGGCGGTTATTGGCGCAACCGCTTTCGCCCTTTTTGCGCACAAACCCGATATGTGGGTTCGCGTGGCTTTCATCATCGGCATCGCGGAGGCCTTGATATGGCCGCTGTGCCTGAGCACGACGATCCTGCTCACGATCGATGCGCAGCAACTGCGCCTGCCGCGTCTCCAGCGGGAGGCGGTTGCGGCAATGCTGATCAATTTTTGCCTTGGTGCATTGGTGCCGGCATGGGTGATCGGCGGGTTCAGCGGGCATGTGCTGGCGGCGAGTTTGGTGATCGGGTTGATGATTGTCGCTGGCTGGCTCTACAGCATGTTGCCGCGGCTCGTCAGCATGGGTCTATACATGACCGGCATCGTCTTGATCTCGGGCCATTCAATGCGGCAGTTGCCGACCCGTGCGAATTTTCCGGATTGGGCGGGGCCACTGCTGCTCGTGGGCGTGGCTGCGGCAGTGATCTGCTGGCGTCGGCTGGTGCTGGCAGCCAATCCCTATCGACTGTCGTGGCATAGCCCGATGGCACTGCGGCTCAGTCGTGGAATAGGTTCGGTTGCGGCTGCTGCCCGCGGTAGAGCGCCAACGGTTCTTCGGCCGGAGTGGCTGCAGGTACGTGGGGATTTGCGCCACTGTGGTCCAGGTCATCCGGTGACCAGCTTGCGCATGGCGTTTGGTGGAACGTATATGCCGCTGACCATGGCGAGTCGGCTAAGGCGTCATGCCGTTGTGGTCACGGCGATTGCCGTGTTCGTGGCGTGGTTCGTGGTCGGTGATCTCCGGGCGATGAGGTTCTCGCAACTTCGCGTTCGCGACGCGCTTGTCGTGCTGATGTTGTGCAGTGCGGCTGCCTGCATGATGTCCGCGGTTTCCTGCCTGACCGAAATCCGGATGCGCTGGCGCAGCGGCAATGCAGAACTTCCCCTACTGGCCTTGTTGCCCGCGTTGGGTAGCGAGGTGAAACTCAGCGTTTTGCGCGCCGCCCTGTGGCCACCGCTGCGGATGCTGCTGCTGGCCACCTTGCTGGTACTGGCGGTGCTGCCGCGCATCGGAACGCATGAGGACATATTCGCTTTGCTGATGGTGTTTGGCACGGCCGGCTTCGTGGTCGCCTTCACCCTGCGTGTTGCGGGCGGGTGTGTGTCGGCGCCATGGGAGGCGCGGATCGTGGGCCTCCTCGGCTTGCTGTTGCTCATCGGTACGCTGCTCACCGGCGTTTTTTCCATCGATGTCGGCATTACACAGGCAGGTACCAACGCGCTGTACAACAGCTTGCTGCTCGGCTGGCTGATCGTTGCGGTGATGTTGCTTAGGCTCGGGTGGGGCGGTTGGCAGGCATTGCAGCGGCGTCCACACCCATTTCTGGTGTAGTGAGGGAACGGCGATGACATGGCTAACGGTGAAATCGTTGCAGCGTGACTTCGGCTTGTCGTGGATCGCCAGTGAGGCGATTGTCGTGGAGCAGATCCGTCTGGTTCGCAGGCAGCGTGGTCGGCTGGGGGTAATGATTGCGAGTCTGTACTTGGGCGGCATGTTGCTCGCTTTCGGCGCGATTGGCTGGCTACTGCCCTCGTTGCCACACGGCTGGCAGCTACTGCTTCGGCTGCCCGGGTTTGCCTTGATGTTCTTTTCCTGGGTTGTGCTGCCACGGTTGATCGCCAGTGACGCGATCCTCGCTGCGGCAGCAGCGCAGGCCGGCCAGCGATCGACAGGCGCGACCATATGAACGTTCTCCATCGCGTACTGCTGGCTCCGTGGATAGCGTCGCCACGTTCGTCGCGTTGGCTGGTCGTGATGACGTTTGTCGTTGCATTGGCTGGCGCAGTCGTTACCCGGATATCTACGCACGGCGCCCGCCCGTGGCTGTTGAGTGTGATGGTGCTGGGCGCAGGCAACGCGCTGTGCTGGCTGTTGCTGATGCCGAACTGTTTGTTCCTTGCAATAGCGGCACGCCATCTGCGGATGCCAGGTATCACCCGTGACGTGTCCTGGAGTATGCCGTTGTATGCCGTGCTGGTGATCGGCGTACCGATGGTGCTGCAACTGCCACAGGGAAACGTGATGGCCTTTGCCGTCGTGCAGTTGTTGGTTGCAGCTAGGGCAATGCTTTACATGTTGCTGCCTGCCTATGCCGGTATCTTGCTTTGCCTGTTGCCAGCCTTGCATGCCATCGCCCGACATCTGGTTGCGTTGCCAGGCATCGCTGATCCCCGCTTTGTCTCGTGGTGCGGTGGTCTGGTCGTACTGCTGCTATTGCTGCTGGCGTGGCGCTGGCACCAATTGCTGCATGGTGAAATACCGACGAGCGGATTGCGCGCACCTGGCCTGATCAATCTGCGTCGCAACATGGGGCGTGCGCAGAGCGATCCGTTGACTGATGCCACGCTGTTGCGTCGCCGCCCCGCATGGCTGATTGCCCGGGTTGATCTCAGCGATGTGGGATTACGAGCACCGGTCCAGTCGCTGCGGGTGGCGTTGGGTGGCGGTTACCTGCCGCAAACAGCAGCCGGTCGGTTGATTCAGTTGGCCGTCGCACTGCTGGCCATGCTGGCGGTCGGCTTGCTGCTGTTTGCCGTGACCATGGGCGACAACAGTGGAGGGCAGTTTCTGCACTATCTGCTGAGCCGCGAGGGTTTCACGTATGAGGCGTGGGTGTTTGGCGCGTTCAGCGTGGGGGCATCGGCGGTGGCGGTGGAGTTTTTGCTGCTGCGCTGGGAGCGAGTGAATGCCGAGTTGCCCTTGCTGGCCTTGTTGCCGGGCCTGTCCGGGAATGAGGATATCAAGCGGCTGCTGTTGCGCACGGCGATCCAGAGACCGGCGGGCTACATCGTTGGCTTGTTGCTGATGGGCTGGCTGTGGGTTGCCGGATACGGGTATGGCTGGGTGATTGGGTGGGCGATGCTGGTGGTCTCCCTGGCTAGCCTGGGCTATCTGTACACGATGGTGCTGGGAATTTTTGCGGGCAGGCCGTTGTCTGCGCTTGGCAAGGCGTTGCTGATAGTTGCTCTGTTTACCTTGTCCAGCCTGACGTTGTTGCTGCCACCGTTGTGGCACGACTGGTCGGCGTTGTCCGAAGCCAACATGCAAACCGCGCTCGGTTTCTCATGGCTGCTGCTGACGTTGTTCCTGTGTTGGTTGGGGCGGCGTGGCTGGCAGGGATTGCAGCAGCGGCCGCACCCATTCATCCCGAATTGACCGCCGCCTGGTGAGTCGCCGGCAGCAACATTTCTACCTCTGGACGTGGGGGACGCGTCCGCTTTGTTTCTCCAAAAGGACCTGATGATGAAAAAGCGAGTAATCCGATTGACTGCGGCCATTTCGCTGGCCTTGGCGGCAACCGCGGCAATAGCTTCCGGTGAGGACGTCAACGTCACCCGCGCCACGCTCGACAACGGCCTGCGCGTAGTGATCGTGCGCGACACGCTGGCGCCGGTGGTGGCGACCGAAATGAATTACCTGGCCGGTTCGAACGAAGTGCCGGCAGGCTTTCCCGGTACGGCGCATGCGGTGGAACACATGATGTTTCGCGGCAGCCCCGGGCTGAGCAAGGATCAGCTGGCGGCGATCGCGGCGAACATGGGCGGCGCCTTCAATGCGGATACCACCCCGGGGGTGACCCAGTATTACTTCGTCGCACCGGCGCAGGATCTGGATGTGGCACTGCATGTGCAGAGCATGCGCATGCGCGGCGTGGACATGGACCAGGCAGCATGGGACAAGGAGCGTGGCGCGATCGAGCAGGAAGTGTCGCGCGACATGTCCAGCCCGATGTACAAGTTCCAGAGTCAGTTGATTGAGCACATGTTCGACGGCACACCGTATGCGTACACCGCGCTGGGCACGCGCGAGTCATTCGACAAGACCACGGCGGGCATGCTCAAGCAGTTCCACGACAGTTGGTATGTGCCCAACAATGCGATTCTGGTGATCGCCGGCGACGTTGATCCGGTGGCTACGCTGGCCAAGGTGAAAAGCGAATTTGGCGACATCGCGCGCAAGGCGCTGCCGGCACGGCCAGCGTTCAACTTCAAGCCGGTGCAGGCGACCACGATCAAGCTGCCGACCGACAGCCCCTACGGCCTGGTGGCGATTGCCTACCGTTCACCGGGGTTGCGCTCGAAGGATCACGCCACCGCCTTGGTGCTGAATGCGGTGCTGGGTTCGCAGCGTGCGGCGCTGGCCGGCATGCGCTTTGACGGCACCGCCTTGTTTGGTGGCTTTGCCGGCAATGCGATGCCAAACGCGGGTGTCGACTATGCGATCGCGGCCTTCCCCAAAGGCGGTGATCCGCAGCCGATCCTCAAGCACATGCAGGGCATTCTTGCCGAGGCGGCCAGCAAGGGTGTCGATCCGGTGCTGGTTGAGGCCGCCAAGCGCAAGGCGATCGCCTCGCTGGAATTCAGCAAGAACTCGGTCGAGGGCCTGGCCAATAGCTGGTCGGCGGCGTTGTCGATGCAGGGCGCCGAGTCGCCCGACGCCATACAGCAGGCGATTGAGGAGGTGACGCCGGAAGCGGTGAATGCGCTGGCCAAGGCCACCTTTGATCCCGCCCAGGCAGTCACCGCCATCCTTACGCCGGAGAGCTCGGGCAAGCCGGTGGCCGGCAAGGGCTTCGGTGGTGCCGAGAGTTTCGCCTCCAGCCCGGACAAGCCGGTGACCTTGCCGGCGTGGGCAGCGCAGGCTTTCGCCAAGCTCGAAGTGCCGCATTCCAGCCTCAAGCCGGTGTCTTATACGCTGGCTAACGGTTTGCGCGTGATCGTGCAGCCAGAAACCATCAGCGATACCGTGACGGTGTTTGGCAAGATCAAAACCAATCAGAATCTGCAGGCCGCAAAGGGTGAGGATGGCATTGCGGAAGTGCTCGAGGGTCTGTTCCCGTTTGGTACCAGCAGCATGAACCGACTGCAGTTCCAGCAGGCGCTGGATGAGATCAGTGCGCAGGCCAGCGCGGGTACGAGTTTCTCATTGGCAGTTCCAGCGAAACACTTTGCTGAAGGCCTCAAGCTGTTGGCCGACAATGAATTGCATCCCGCGCTGCCGGCACAGGCGTTCGCTGTCGTGCAGCGCCAAGGCGCTGCGGCGGTGGCCGGCGCCTTGCAATCACCTGCCTTCCTCACTGCGCTCGACCTGAGCAAGGCCTTGTATCCGGCTAACGACCCTGTACTGCGCCATGCCACGCCGGAAAGCATCATGGCTCTGAATCTGGACAAGGTGAAGCAGTACTATGCGCAAACCTTCCGCCCCGATATGACCACCATCGTCATCGTCGGCAAGGTCGATCCGGCGGAGGCAAAACATGTCGTAGAGCAGGCCTTCGGCAATTGGAAGGCTGAAGGCAACCAGCCGGATGTGGACTATGCCGCCGTGCCAGCCAACAGACCTGGTCAGTTCAACGCGCCCGATACCAGCGCCAGCCAGGACAGCGTGCAGATGGCACAGACCATCGACGTCACTCGCAATGATCCGACCCGCTACGCGCTGAACCTGGGCAACGAAGTGCTGGGGGGCGGCTTCTATGCGTCACGTCTGTATCATGACCTGCGCGACAAGCGTGGGCTGGTCTACAACGTCAGCACCAGTTTCTATCTGGATGCCCATCGCAGCACCTATAGCGTGTCGTTCGGTGCCGATCCGGACAAGGTCACGGCAGCCAGCAAGATCGTGGTGCAGGATCTGCAGCAGATGCAGCAGGCGCCCGTCACCGAGACCGAGTTGAAGCGCGCCAAGGGCATCCTGCTGCGGCAGATTCCGCTGGGTGAATCCAGCTTCGGTGCAATTGGTGGTCAACTGCTCAGTCTGTCGCTCGAAGGCAAGCCACTGGATGCGATGACGATTGCCGGTGAGCATTACCTCAAGCTCACCGCCAAGGACGTGCAGCAGGCGTATGCCAGGCATGTGCGACCGGATGGCTTCGTGATCGCGGTGAAGGGGCCGGCGCCGAAGGGTTGATTGCTTGAACCTGGTCAGAGTCACCTTTGCTTGCGAAGGTGGCTCTGAGCAGCCGCTGCCGTTGAGGGATGTTGAGAGCCCGTGCTGAAGTTGGATGCATTTTCGAGCGTGTGGGGCCGGATCTTGAAGCGGTTGTCTGCAGGTCAGAAACGAAGGGGTTTAGGCCTGTGTGGTGAGGGGGCCGACGCTTGACCAGCCAATGTGTGGCTGACTGTGCGTTTCTGAAATCGTGACGCGATACGCCAGGCACGGGCACGGTGAGTCCACTGCTATCACAGCAATTTGCGTTCTCTGCGTGCTGTAGCCTTAGCTGGTGCAGCGACGTCTGCTGGCGAGCTTTTGCGCTAGAGTTCGCGGTCGAGCGGCAGGGTTCGTGGGATATTCGCCGTGGTTCTTCTTCGCGCTACCTGGCGCGACATGCTCTGGAGTTCACGTGCGACAACTTACCTGGCGTTTCTTTTTGCTGGCCCTGGTCTTCCTGGGGCTGAGCCGTCTCGGTCTGGCGCTGTGGTTGTGGCCACGGGTGTTGCCGGCGGGCGGTTTGTGGCCGGTGATGTTTGGCGGCCTGCGGATTGATTTGAGCCTGCTGGCGATGATTTGTGCGTTTCCGGCGCTGCTGTCGCCGTGGCTTGGGCATCTTCGCTGGGCGGCACTCATCACAGCGTGGTGGTATCGGCTGTGGTGGATGTTGTTTGTGTTGCTGGAGCTGTCGACGCCGCAGTTCATCCTGGAATACGACACCCGGCCGAACCGTCTATACGTCGAATATCTGAACAGCCCGCGCGAGGTGTCGGCGATGCTGTGGCACGGCTACAAGGGCGTGCTGCTGTTTGCGCTGGTTGGCTTGCTGCTGCTTGGTTGGTTGGGCTTTCGTGTATTGCACACCCGACTGGTGGATGCGTCGATGCGTTGGCGCTGGCGCCCGCTGCTGACCCTTGTCTTGTTCCCGCTGTTGTTCCTGGCCGCGCGCGGCACGCTGGAGCATCGGCCGTTGAATGCATCGATGGTGGCCTTCAGCGACGATGCGATGGTCAACACCTTGCCGTTGAATTCGCTGTACAGCGTGATCAATGCCATTCGTGGCATGCAAAGCGAGCGGTCGTCGGCAACGCTGTATGGCCCGATGCCCGAGGCCGAGATGCAGCAACTGGTGCGTGAGGCGTCGGGTTTCGAGAACCCCATGCTTGATCCGCAACATCCCAGCTGGCATGTGCAGCACGCTTCGAAAAATCCGGCGCAGCCGTTCAACCTCGTCATCATCATGGAGGAGAGTCTGGGCGCGCAGTACATCGGCACGCTGGGCGGCCAGCAGCTTTCGCCGCAGTTTGACGCGCTGGCCAAGCAGGGCTGGTTGCTGGCACGGACCTACGCTACCGGCACGCGCTCGGTGCGCGGACTGGAGGCCGTTACCACCGGGTTCCTGCCCACGCCGGCCGAAGCGGTGTTGAAGCTGCCGCGCAGCCAGCGTGGGTTCTTCAGCCTGGCCGGATTGCTGGGCGAGTTCGGTTATCACTCGCGCTTCATCTACGGCGGCGAGGCCCACTTCGACAACATGAAGTCGTTCTTCCTCGGCAACGGCTTCGACGAAGTCATCGATCAGCCGAAGTTCGAGGTGAAGCCCACCTTCGTCGGTTCGTGGGGCGCTTCCGACGAGGACATGTTCAATGAGCTGCATCACCGACTGATGCAGGACAGCAAGCAGCCACAGTTCACACTGGCTTTCAGCGTTTCCAACCACACGCCGTGGGAGTACCCGAGCGGACGGATCGATGCGAGCAAACCGGCAGCCAGCGTAGAGAACACGGTGCGCTATGCCGACTTCGCCATCGGCCGTTTCTTCGCGCAGGCGAAGCTGTCGCCGTACTGGAAGAACACGGTGTTCCTGATCGTGGCCGACCATGATTCGCGGGTGTTCGGTGCCAGCCTGGTACCGGTGCAGCATTTCCATATTCCAGCGCTGATTCTCGGCGCCGGCGTGCCGGCGCAGCGTGACGAACATATCGTCAGCCAGATTGATCTGGCGCCCACGTTGTTGTCGTTGATCGGGGTCAGCAACGTCAATCCGATGCTCGGTTCCGACCTTACGCAGCACTATCCCGGCCGCGCCATCATGCAGTACGGCGACAACTACGGTTATCTCAAAGGTGACCAGTTGCTGGTGTTGCAGCCGCATCAGCCGGCCGCACAATTCCACTATGAGGTAACTGACCATGCGATGACGTCGGTGCCGGTAGACCCGGTGCTCAATCGGCAGGCGCTGGCGCACGCGCTGTGGCCGAGTTGGGCGTACTTCAACCAGCGTTACGGTCTGCCGCCAAAGTCCATCCAGCCGGCACCCGCCCCGGCGGCAACGGTGTTGAAGCCGATGGAGCCGGATACCTGTTGCGCGACACGCCAGTTGTAAACGAAGAAACCCGGCACTTGGCCGGGTTTCTTCATGGTGTCGTGAGCGGGTTGATCAACGCAGCAACGAGCGCAGCATCCACGCGGTCTTCTCGTGCGCCTTCAGGCGGCCGATGGCCATGTCGGCGGTGCCGTCATCACCAGCGGCATTGGCAGCCTTCAGCGTGTCGCGTGAGGTGGCGGCGGCGATTTCGTGGCCTTCGACCAACTGGTTCACCATCTCCTTCCATTCGGGTACGCCGACTTCTTCCTTGATCGCGCTGAGTTTGCTGAACTGGCTGTAGGAACCGGGCGCGAACACGTCCAGCGTGCGGATGCGCTCGGCCACTTCGTCGGCGGCCAGCCACAGTTCGTTGTATTGCGTCTCGAACATCAGGTGCAGGCTGTTGAACTGCGGGCCGGTCACGTTCCAGTGGAAACTGTGGGTCTTCAGATAGAGCGAATAGGTGTCGGCGAGCAACTTGGACAGTTGCTTGGCAACCGCTTCGCGGTCCTTCTTGGCAATGCCGATGGAAATGGCCATGTGCTGCTCCTTCCTGTGGTTGATGTAATGGATCGACCATAGCGAATCGGCCTGCATGGGTGAAATGAATCCTTTGCATGCCGGCGATAGCGGGTACCTATCGGGCTGTTGGCCCGGCAGCAGTTATCATGAGTGGTTCAATGAACCCTGATCACCCGCCAGCACCCGATTCTTCCGCCGATCCCGGCCTGCGCGACGTGCGCCGGCAACTGGATACGGTGTCCTGCCGCGACTTCGGTCGCCTGCTGGGGCGGTGGCGCACGCTGTCGCGTCGTCCCGACGAGAACAAGGTGGCGGCACTGGTCGCGGATATCCAGCGCTCGGCGGACAAACGCCGCGCGCGCGTCGCTGCCAAGCCTGCAATCACGCTGGACGAGTCGCTGCCGATCAGCGCGCGCGGTGACGACATCATCAAGCTGATTCGCGAAAACCAGGTGGTGGTGATTGCCGGCGAGACCGGCTCGGGCAAGACCACGCAGTTGCCCAAGCTGTGCCTGGCGGCAGGCCGCGGCGAAGCCGGCATGATTGGCTGCACCCAGCCACGCCGGCTGGCCGCCCGTTCGGTGGCGCGGCGCGTGGCGGAGGAACTGGCTACGCCGCTGGGCGAGATCGTCGGCTTCCAGGTGCGCTTCAACGACCAGGTCTCCGAGCGCAGCCTGATCAAGTTCATGACCGACGGCATCCTGCTCGCTGAAACGCAGGGTGATCCGTGGCTGAGCGCGTACGACACGCTGATCATCGACGAGGCGCACGAGCGCAGCCTCAACATCGACTTCCTGCTCGGCTACCTGAAGCGGCTGGCGGTGAAGCGGCCCGAGCTGAAGATCATCGTGACCTCGGCGACGATCGACACGGCGCGATTTTCCGAACACTTCGGCGGCGCGCCGGTAGTTGAAGTGGAAGGGCGCGCGTTCCCGGTCGAGTTGCGCTGGCGGCCCGTGGGAGGTCAGAGTCATTTTTCGCCGGCGAAAAGTGAGTCTGACCCCATTCGTCGCGGCATGCAGGAAGGCAGCGCCGAACACATCGCCGCCACGCTGGATGAAATCACCCACGACGATCCGCGCGGCGACGTGTTGATCTTCCTGCCCGGCGAGCGCGAAATCCGCGACGCGCATCAGTTGCTGTCGCGCCGGCAATATCGCGAAACCGAGATCATGCCGCTGTACGCGCGGCTTTCCGCTGGCGATCAGGATCGCGTGTTCAAGCCCGGCATCAAGCGTCGCGTGGTGCTGGCCACCAATGTGGCCGAGACCTCGCTGACCGTGCCGCGCATCCGCTATGTGATCGACACCGGTACGGCGCGGGTCAAGCGCTACAGCCAGCGCAGCCAGCTCGAACGCCTGCATGTCGAGTCGATCTCGCAGGCTGCCGCCAATCAGCGCAAGGGTCGTTGCGGTCGTGTCGGGCCGGGCATCTGCTATCGCCTGTATGACGAGGCGGATTTTGCCGGCCGCGTTGCGTTTACCGATCCGGAGCTGCTGCGCTCGTCGCTGGCCAACGTGATCCTGCGCATGCTTGCACTGAAGCTGGGCGAGGTGGATGACTTCCCGTTTCTGGAGGCGCCCGATCCGCGCGTGATCGCCGATGGCTTCCGCCGACTCAGCGAAATTTCTGCCATCGATGAGGCGCGCAAGCTCACCGCGATTGGCCACACGCTCGCGCGTTTGCCGATCGACGTGCAGCTCGCGCGCATGCTGGTGGAAGGCGAGAAGCTGCACGCATTGCGCGAACTGCTCACCATCGTTTCGTTCCTCAGCATCCAGGACCCGCGCGAGCGTCCGGGCGACGCGCGGCAGCAGGCGGATACGGCCCATGCGGCGTTTGCCGATCCGAAGTCCGACTTCGTCAGCGTGCTGAATTTGTGGCGGGCTTATCACGACGCGCACGAGGAGCTGACCCAGTCCAAATTGCGCGACTGGTGTTCGCGGCATTTTCTCAGCTTCATGCGCATGCGCGAGTGGCGCGAGCTGCATCGCCAACTGTTGCTGGTGGTGGCGGAACTGGGGTGGAAGCTTGCTCCCTCTCCCCTGCGGGGAGAGGGCCGGGGTGAGGGGGCGGCGTTGCGCGCGGTGCCAAGGGTGCGCATTGCAAAGGCGAAGAAGAGCGACGGCAGGAAAGTTCTTGGCGAGCACCCGCCCCTCACCTCAATCCTCTCCCCACAGGGGAGAGGAGGCGACGGCGAGGAGCGCGTTGTTGATGAAAAAGACGCTTCGCGTCTTTTTGAGGCGATTCACCGCTCCTTGTTGGCTGGCCTGCCGACCCAGGTGGGTCGCAAGGATGAAAAAGGCGTCTACCAGAGCACGCGCGAGCGCAAGTTTCATGTGTTTCCCGGTTCGGCGCTGTCCAAGGCACCGCCGAACTGGGTGTTCTCGGCGCAAATCCTCGACGTGGGTGGGCGCGTCTGGGGCATGGCGAATGCGCGGGTGGAACCGCTGTGGATCGAGCAGCAGGCGGCGCATCTGTTGCGCATGAGTTGTCGCGATGCGCACTGGTCAAAGAAGCGCGGCTGCGTGGTGGCGTATGAACAGGTGAGCCTGTTCGGTCTGGTGCTGGTGGAAAAGCGTCCGGTCACGTTCCAGCAACAGGACCCGGCGTTGGCGCACGCGATCTTTCTGCGCGAAGGACTGGTGCGTGGCGACATCGATACCAAGGTCGATTTCGTGCGAGCCAACCAGCGCGTGCTGGAAGAAGCGCTGGGCATCGAAGCAAAGCAGCGGCGCGAGGGACTGATCCGTCATGAAGACGATCTGGTGGCGTTCTTCGAGGGCAAGTTGCCTGAAGAGATTGCCAGCAGTCGTGCGCTCGACGCGTGGTATCGCAAGGCGCGGCCGGTCGAGCAGGCGGCGCTGCGCTGGTCGCTGGACGATGTGATGGCCGGTGGTGCCGGACTGGATGCGAAGGCGTTTCCGGCATCATTGGAGATAGCACCGCTGGCCATGGATGGCCGAGTGCCGCGGGCGCAGGATGCGCAGGAGCAGCCGCAAAAGTACAAGCTGGAATATCGCTTCGTGCCCGGCGACGATGCCGATGGCGTGACCCTGCACTTGCCCTTGGCGATGTTGAATGCGTTGCCGACCGCACGTTGCGAATGGCTGGTGCCCGGCTTGCTCGCTGAAAAAGTCGCTGAACTGATTCGTGGTCTGCCCAAGGTCTTGCGCCGCAACTTTGTCCCCGCGCCGGACTTTGCCCGCGCCTTTGTCGAAGCCGAAGTGTCGCGTGATGAATCCCTGCTCAAGGCATTGGCCGGATTTCTGAAGCGCGCGACTGGCGTGGATATCGCCGCCGCTGAGTTTGCAGCGGTTGAATTGTCGCCACATTTCCTGATGCGTTTTCGCCTGCACGACGAGCGCGGCAAGACACTGGCCAGCGGCCGGGACCTCGCGGCATTGCGTGGGCACTGGGAAGGCCAGGCGCGTGAAGCGTTTTCGCGCAAGACCGATATCGAGCTCACCCGTGAAGACGTGGCCAGCTGGGATTTCGAAGCGATCCCTGCACAGGTACGTTCGGACGGAGGCCTCACGGCCTTTCCCGCCCTCGTCGATCTCGGCGAGACCGTCGCGTTGCGCGTGTTTGAGCGCAGCGACGAGGCACGTGCCGCGCATCGCCAAGGTGTCGTGCGGCTGCTGCGCAATGCGTTGGCCAGTGAGGCGAAACAGGCCCGCCGGCGCTTGCCGATCGGCAACGCGCTGGCCTTGAAATACGCACCGCTGGGCGGTGTGGAAGGCTTGCGCGAAGACTTGCTTGAGGGCGGCTTTCAGGATCTGCTGGAACGCCATGAACTGGACGTGCGTACGGCCGGTACGTTCGAGGCATTGCGTACACAGTTTTCGCGCGAGCTGTTTGGTGCCGGCGTCGAGCGGTTGAAACTGGCTGAGCCGATCATCGATGCGCAGGCGGAGATGAAACCGTGGCTGCAGCCGCCGTTGCTGGGTTTTGCCCGTGCCAGTTATGACGACATGCGCGAGCAGGCCGACGCGCTGCTCACGCCCGGGTTCCTGCGTGAATTGTCACCGTCACGGCTGGCCCACTTTCCGCGTTATCTGAAGGCGCTGCGCCTGCGCGGTGAGCGCTTGCGGCAGGACCCGGCGAAAGACCAGCAGCGCATGTTGCAGGTAATGCCGTACTGGCGGGCCTACCTGCAACATCGCGCTGCCGGCACGCCGCCGGCCGAGCTAGCCGAGTTGCGCTGGTTGATCGAGGAATGGCGCGTGTCGCTGTTTGCCCAGGAGTTGAAGACCGCCGAGCCGGTTTCGGCCAAACGCCTGGTCAAGGCGTTGGCCGCGCTGAGCTGAAGGGTACCGGTCAGCGAACGCGCACGCTCAATTGGCCGGCCGTACTCGCGCACTGGTGTTGTAACCCTCGACCTTCAGCATCCAGCTGCCGAGTACGCCGGGCTTCACGGTGGCGACCGGGCTTTCCAGTGAGCGCGTCACCTGCAAGGAACTGTCATCGCTGATGCGCCATTTCTGGCCGTTCTGAAGAACGATGACGCTGCCCGGCCCCCAACCGTCAAAGCGGCCGGCAATCGGGCTGGTAACGATGCGGCTGGCCTTGCTGCGCGCCTTGTCCGACTTCTTCTGCGTGGCCGCGATACTTTGGCTGGCGCCCTTGTCGGCAACCACGTTCGCCGAGGACACCTCCGAGGCCGGCACGGCTGCAGCCATTTCGACAGCGTGCGTGGCCAGCCACTTTTGCAGGCTGACCAGTTCGGCGGGGCTCAGCTTGTCCAGTCCGGCCTGGTTGAACTGTGCAGCACCCATCTGCTGCTTCAGCGAAACGGCTTGCTGGGCATGCAGCGGGCCACCGCCCAGCCACAGCGCGAAGAACATTGACGGTATGAGCAACAGCGAGCGTGATTTCATGATGGGGTCCGTAGGGCGAAATGGCGCAGGTGAACGCTGATTCTGCGCGGTAAGCTGGCCTTGCGCCAAGCCTTGCTTGAACATGGCGGTTTGCCGCTGCGCCTACCGGCCCGGCAACATCGCCAAAACATGTGGAAGATCGTGTCATGGTTCAAACCGTTTCCAGCACCACCGGCAGTCTGCAGTCCTGGCGCGAGCGTGCCGGTGCATTGCCGCCCGTGCTGGTGGATGCGCTGGATGCCTGCGCCTCGCGCCCACTGAGGCAGGCCGAGTGCGCGGATGTGCTGGATCTGCTGGGCATGCTCGGCTGCGATGCACAGACCCAGGCGTCGGCGTTGTGGTTCGAGCTGGCGCAGGTCGACGCGGCGCTGTGGCAGGAACGCCGCGGGAAGTTGCCCACCGAGTTGCAGCGGCTGGTTGATGGGCAGCAGGCCGCCGAGCAGGTGTGGGCCTTGCACGCGCAGCGACCGCCGGAAGGTGCGGCAGAAGGCCTGCGTCGACTGCTGCTGGCGATTGTCCGCGACTTGCGCGTGGTGTTCGTGTTGCTGGCACGTCAGCTGGCGCGCATGCGTGCGGCGACGCATCTCGCTGATGACGAACGCCAGGCACTGGCGCGGCTGACCCGCGATATCCACTCGCCGCTGGCCAACCGACTCGGCATCTGGCAGTTGAAATGGGAGCTGGAGGATCTCGCCTTCCGCTACCTGCAGCCGGACACGTATCGCCGCATCGCCAAACTGCTCGATGAGCGGCGCACCGATCGCGAAGCGTTCATTCGCGAGTCGCTGGACGAACTGCAGCGCGCGCTGGCGGCGTCCGATATTTCCGCTGATCTGGCGGGACGGCCAAAACACATCTATTCGATCTGGAAGAAGATGCAGCGCAAGTCGCTGGACTTCTCCGACCTGTATGACATCCGCGCCGTGCGCATCCTGGTCGACAACATTTCGGACTGCTATGCCGCGCTGGGTGTGGTGCACGGGCGCTGGCCGCATCTGCCGAACGAGTTCGACGATTACATCGCGCGGCCGAAGGCGAACGGCTACCAATCGCTGCACACCGCGGTGATCGGGCCGGAAGGCAAGACGCTGGAAGTGCAGATCCGCACCCACGAGATGCATCGCGCCAACGAACTGGGTGTGGCCGCGCACTGGCGCTACAAGGAAGGCGGCAGCGGTGATGCGGAGTTCGAGGCGAAGATCGCCTGGATGCGCAAGTTGCTCGAGCCGCGTGGCGACGGCGACAGCACACTGGCGGCGGATCTGCACACCGAACTGCTGGAAGATCGCGTCTACCTGCTGACCCCGAAAGGTGAGGTGTTTGATCTGGCGCACGGCGCCACCGTGCTGGATTTCGCCTATCTGGTGCACACCGAGGTCGGTCATCGCTGCCGTGGCGCCAAGGTCAACGGGCGCATCGTGCCGCTGACCTTCCAGCCGCAGAGTGGCGACCGAGTGGAGATCCTCACCGGCAAGGTGGCCGATCCCAGTCGCGACTGGCTGTCGCCGCACCACGGCTATCTCAACACCGCGCGGGCGAAGGACAAGTTGCGCGGATGGTTTCGCAAGATCGCCCACGACACCAACCTTGCTGTCGGTCGCAGCATGTTCGAGCGCGAACTGCGGCGGCTGGCGCTGACCACGGCTGAAGTCGGCAAGCTGCCCACACATTTCCACCTGAAGAACCAGGAAGAGCTGCTGATCGCGCTGGCGCTGGGCGAAATTACGCCCGGCCAGATTGCCCGTGTGGTGCAGGAAGCGGCGCAACCGGCGGAACCTGCGGTGACCCAATCCAGTTTGCCGGTGGCTTCGCGCCACAGCACGCTGGACCACAGCGCGCTCAGTATCGAAGGCATCGGCAATCTGCTGACCACCCTGGCGCGTTGCTGCCAGCCGCTGCCGGGCGACCGGGTGCGCGGTTTCATCACCAAGGGTCGCGGTGTGTCGGTGCATCGCGCCGACTGCGGCAGTCTGGCTCGGCTGGCCCGGCGCGATCCGGACCGGGTGATCGAGGTGAACTGGGGCAGCGCCGCTGCGCAAGCCTACGAAGTCGACATCGAGCTGCGCGGCTACGACCGCAAGGGTTTGCAGAAGGACGTCACCAGCGTCATCAGCAATGCCGCCACGCACATCATCGCCTCGTCCAGCCGGCTGTTCGTGCGCACCGGCGAAGTGGAGATGCGCTTCACGCTGCGGGTGCGCGACTTCGAGCAGTTGTCGACGCTGCTCGGCAAGCTGCTGGCGCTGCCTAACGTCATCGACGTACGCCGGGTTGGAGTCGGCTGAATGACCGCGCAATGCCCGCGGTGCCGCAGGTCGGCGGGTGGCGACCCGATGTTAAGCTGAGCCGTCAACCTTCATAGCCCCGAACCATGAGCGGACGCCGCGACCAGCACGACGCACATCCACCGACCCGTACCGAGCCCACGCTCGGCAATCTTGATCGCCTGGATACGCCGCATGCGTCGACGTCGGATGGCCTGCCACGAGTTGCCGTGGACGCGCGCCGTCCGCAGGGTCGCGCCGCTCGGTCGCCTGCAAAGCCGCGCCGTAACTGGCTGGTACCAACCCTGCTGCTGATCGTCATTGCGCTGCTGGCTGCGGTGTGGATCAACCAGAGTCGGCTGCGCGGCATGGTGCCGCGTACCGACTTCAATGCCTTGCTCAGCCAGGCGCAGCAGGCCTTGCAGGATGGCCGTCTGGACGGCCAGGACGGCAACAGTGCCCGCGAGTTGTTTCAGGCGGCGGCTGCTCTGGAGCCGGACAATGATCGTGCCCGCGATGGTCTGCGTCAGGTCGGTCAGTCGATGCTGTCCCAGGCTGACGCCTCGCTGCAATCGGGCAACCTGAGCCAGGCGGCGCAGCAGGCCACGGTGGCGCGCGAGCTGCTCGGTGGCGGCAGTGATATCGATCGGCTGGATCAGGCGATCAGTCGCGCCAGTGGTCGGCAAGTGCATACCGTGGATCTTGTGGGGCAGGCGCAGCAGGCCTTTGCCGCCGGCAAGCTGGAAGGCGCTGATGGCGCCGGTGCGCTGTATCGACGCGTGCTGCAGGCTGATCCCGACAATTCGGTGGCTACCCACGGACTCGACCAGGTCGGTTACGCGCTGGCGGTGCAGGCGCGCACCGCGCTGGATGCGAAGGACAACGCTACCGCCGACGCACGCATCGAGCAGCTGGCTGCGTTGCAACCCAACAACGGCGCGTTGCCCGCGTTGCGCGCACTGCAGGCGCAGACGCGCAAGCAGGACAACAGTGCGCTTGCTGCCGAGCTCAAGGCCGGGCAGGACGCGCTGCGTGCCGGTCGTATCGCCGGCGACGGTGATGACACCGCGCTGGCGCATTTCCAGGCGGTGCTCAAGCTTGATCCGGGTAATGCGCAAGCCAACGCAGGCCTCGGCAATGTGGCGCAGGCGCTGACCGTGCAGGCGAGCGCGGCGCTCGATGCCGGCGATCGTCCGCAGGCCGAAAAATTACTCGATGAGGCGGCCCGGCTGGCCCCGAAATCAGCGGATCTCGCCGCGGCTCGGGCGCGATTGGACAGTGCACCGCACGCTGCGTCGGCCACGCCGGACCAAGCCAGGCCCGATGCGGCGGCAGCGGGCGACCCGTCGTTGTTGCACGCGACGCTGACACCGCAGCAGAGCGCAGCCTTGGCGCAGCTGGTGCAGCGTGCGCAAGTGGCGACGAACAACGGCAACATCATGATGCCGCCCGGTGACAGTGCCTACGACCTGTACCGCAGCGCGTTGGCGATCGACGGGAACAACGCGGCGGCCATGCACGGATTGCAGGCCTTGCCTGGCAAGGTTCGCCAGCAATTCGAGCAGGCGTTGTCTGCCGGCAAACTGGCACAGGCTGGCGACATGCTGGCTAACCTCGCTGAACTGGCGCCTGGTGATGCCGCCCAAGGCGCGCTTGGCAATCGGCTGGCCAGCGCCTGGCTGGATCAGGCCGAACAGCAACTGGCTCGCGGCGATCGCATTGGTGCCAGCCAGTCGTTGCAAAGTGCCCGCAAACTGGCCCCGGCCAGTCCGCGCGTGCAGGATCTGGCGGCTCGTCTGCAGGGCGGCGGCTGAGTCGCGCATGACGATTCTGGTGATCGGTGCCAGCAGTCAGATCGGTCGGTTCCTGTTGCCGCGACTGGTGGCCAGCGGTGAACCGGTGTTGGCCTTGAGTCGTCATCCACGCGTTGCATGCGATGGGGTGACCTGGTTGCAGGGCGAGTTGCCCGCTCGTGTGCCGGCCTTGCCGGCGTTGTCGGCGATCATCAGTTTCGGTCCGCTGTCAGGGCTGGCCGAATGGCTGGCGCAAGGCAGCTTGCACGATGCGCCGCGAGTGGTCGCGACCAGTTCGATGAGCGCCGACAGCAAGCGCGATTCGCTGGTGCCTGGCGAACGCGATATGTCGCGTCAGTTGCGTGATGGCGAAACGGCATTGGCCGATGCGTGCGAGCGTCACGGCAGCGCGTGGACGGTGCTGCGACCCACCCTGGTGTATGGCGCAGGGCTGGACAAAAGCCTCACGCCGATTGCCCGCCGCGCGATGCGCCTGCGCGCATTTCCACTGCCTGCTGGTCGCGGCCTGCGCCAGCCCGTGCACGCCGACGATATCGCGCAGGCGGCGTTGGCCGCGCTGGAATGTCCGGCGGTGGCGGGGCGAATTCTGTCGATCGGCGGCGGCGAGCGTCTGCACGCTGCGGAGATGTTCGCGCGCGTGCGCCGCAGTCTGCCCTGTGCCACCGTGCCGCTGCCGTTGCCCGCCGGCCTGTTGCGCCTGGCGCAACGAGCCTTGCCGCGATTGCGTGGTCCGTTGAGCCGACTCGACCAGGACTTGATTGCCGACAACAGTGAACTGCAGCGCTTGCTGGGCATCCATCCACGGCCGTTTCGCCTCGACTCTTCAATGTGGTTGCCGCTCGCCTAGGCGGTCACTGTCCGACGGCTGGCCACGCTTTCGTCCCGAGGTGATGTCCGGCCCGGAAGGATTGCCCGCGTTTTGCCATGAAATGGGCTGCTGCGTTCATTTGCCCGCCGGGTAGCAGGCCCTATCATCGAACCACTTGATCGCCGGAATCCCCCACGTTGAGCTTCCTCACCCGTCTTCGCTCGATCGCCAGCCGCAGTTGGCCGTGGTTCCGCATTCCGTTCTGGATCGGCATGGGCCTGCTGGTCGGCTTCGTGCTGCCGTACACACTCGTGCTGAACAAGCGCGTGCAGGATCGATTCAACGATTTGGTGTTCGCCGTGCCCACCCGTGTCTACGCGCGGCCACTGCCGCTGGCGGAGGGAACGCCAATGACCTCGGCGGCGCTGGAACTGGAACTTACCTTCGCCGGCTACAGCAATGACGGCAAAGGCGAGGTGGCTGGCAGTTGGAAGAAAAGCGGTCTGAATTACGCGATTTCCTCGCGTGGCTATGCCGGCCCGGACGGTGGCGAGTTGCCCAAGCGCATCAACCTCACACTGGGCAGCGGTCTGGTCAAGGCGGTGCGCGATGCACACACTGGCAAAGCCATCGAACTGACCCATCTGGACCCGGCGCGTATTGCCACGCTATACGGCGCCAGCCAGGAAGAGCGCCGCTTCGTACACCTGGCCGACGTGCCGCCGCTGCTGGTCAGTGGCTTGCAGGCGGTCGAGGATCGCGACTTCAACCACCACATCGGCATCGACTTCAGCGCAATCGCGCGTGCCGCGTTTGCCAACCTGCGTGCCGGACATACCGTGCAGGGCGGCTCCACGCTGACTCAGCAACTGGTGCGCAATCTGTTTCTCAGCCGCGACCAGAACTTCACGCGCAAGATCAACGAAGCACTGATGTCGCTGCTGCTGGAAGCGCATTACAGCAAGGGCCGGATTCTTGAGGCCTACGTCAACGACGTCTTCCTCGGCCAGCAGGGCAGTCAGGCCGTGCATGGATTTGCCGCCGCGTCGGAGTTCTACTTCGGTCGGCGCCTGGAAGATCTGCGGCCGCAGGAAATCGCCTTGCTGGTAGGCATGGTCAAGGGGCCGAGTTATTACGACCCGCGCCGCGCACCGGAGCGCGCCATGGTTCGCCGCAACCTGGTGCTGAAGGAATTCTTCGAGACCAATCTGATCAACGCGGCGCAACTCAAGCTGGCGCAGGCGGCGCCGCTGGACATCGTCAGCAACGGTCAGTTGCCGCACAACCGTTTCCCCGCTTTCATGGACCTGGTGCGCAAGCAGATCACCGCGGACTTCGACGAAGATGCCTTGCGTGAAGGCAACCTGTCGATCTTCACCACGCTTGATCCGGCTGCACAGATCTATACCGAGCAGGCGATCACCACGGCGCTCAAGGGGCTGGGCAAACGCGGTGACGGCGTGCAATCAGCGGCCGTAGTCACCAATGCACACACTGGCAGCGTGCTGGCCGTGGTCGGCAGCAAGATTCCCGGTGATCCCGGTTTCAACCGCGCCCTGGATGCACGTCGGCCGATCGGCTCGACGATCAAGCCGTTCGTCTATCTGGTGGCACTGACCCAGCCCGAACGCTGGAACCTGGCGAGCCTGATGGACGACAGCCCGGTCAGCATGCGTCAGCCCGATGGCAGCCTGTGGACACCGCAAAACGACGACCATCGCAGCCACGATCCGCTGATCATGGTCGATGCGCTGGCGCATTCCTGGAACCTGGCGACGATTCATCTGGGTATGCAAGTCGGCCTGCCACGCATCCAGGCGTTCCTGCAGTCGTTCGATGTTGGCGAGATCAATCCCAGTCCGTCATTGTTGATCGGCGCGCTTGATCTGGCGCCACTGCAAGTGGCCCAGATGTACCAGTACCTTGCTGCGGATGGCCACGCGTTACCGCTGGTGGCGGTGCGCGGTGTGGTGGATGGCAACGGTCGCACGATCAAGCGCTACCAGGTGCAGGGCGGCGCCGGTGAATATCAGGAAGCGGTGCGCCTGACCACGTGGGCGATGCAGCAGGTGGCCGAATACGGCACTGCCAGTGCACTGGGCAATTCCGCACTCGCTTCGCTGCACGCGGCCGGCAAGACCGGTACCAGCAACGATATGCGCGACAGCTGGTTCGCCGGCTTTACCGGCGAGCATCTGGCGGTGTTCTGGATGGGTCGCGACGACAACAAGCCGACCACGCTGTTCGGTGCCACCGGCGGTTTGCGTGCGTGGCGCGACCTGTTTGCCAAGTTGCCCACGCGGCCGTTGTCGGGTGGGCCGGGCGAGGGTCTGGAAATGGCCTGGCTCAATCCCACCACCGGCAAGCGCACCGAGCCGCAATGTCCCAATGCACAACAGGTGCCGGTGATCGAAGGCACTGTGTCATCGGATACCGAAGGCTGCTTCTGGCAAAACCTGTTCGGTACCGGTGACACTCCACCCGCCGGTGCTGCACCGGCGACGACGCCTGCTGCTGTCCCTGTCATGCCTTCCGTGCCGTCCGTGCCGACTGGAAACTGATCATGTTGTTTCGCGCCAAAGAACTGCTGCTGCCCCTGATTCTTGCCGGTCTGCTGGGCGGCTGTGGCATGTTTGCCACGGCGCCGCCACCGCCGCCGCCCACCCCGCTGCCGACTTACGATCAGGTGGCGGCGATCCGCGCTGCAGGCGAGCGCGACAAATCGATCATCGCGGTGAATCCGTTGCGTGATCCCGGCGTCGACGCATTGCAGGATGCCGCGAAGCGTGACGAACAGCTGGGCAAGTACAGCGACGCCGCCGGCAAGTTTGACCAAGCCCTGAAGCTCAGTCCGGATTCACCCGAACTGCTGCAGGAACGTGCCGAGCTGGCCGTGCGTCTGAAGGATTTCACCGTGGCCGAGCGTCTTGCCCAGCGCTCGTGGTCACTCGGGCCGAAGCTAGGCCCGCTGTGTGCGCGTAACTGGCAAACCATCGTGGAAATGCGCCTGCAGGCCCGCGATCAGGCCGGCGCTGCGTCGGCCCGAAAGTGGGTGGCGCAGTGCCACAAGGCGGGCGTGCCGCGGTATTGAAGCAGTCGCCGGGGGAGTGCATCGTGTAGCCCTCTGGCGACAGCAACGCGGCAGCAAATCAGAACAACGCTGCCAGGATCAGCACGATGCCGACGATGCTTGCCGCCCAGACCAGCGTGCGCAGATAGGGAATGCCAGCGGCATACACCGGCACATACGCCAGGCGCCCCCAGAAATACAGCTGCGCGCCCAGCAGGGTCATGCTGTCATGCCGCTGCAGCACGAAGGCGAGCAAGACGGCCACGGCAAATAGCGGAAAGGTTTCGAGGAAGTTGTTGCAGGCACGAAACAGTCGCGCGGGAATGCCAGTCAACGGTTTGGCCACGCCATCACGAGCGCCCGCAGCCCAGCTCAGGCCGCGCTGGCTCACCGACCCGGTCGCGGCGAGTGCAATCTGCACCAGGCCCAGCACTACGCTCCACAACAGCATGCTCAGTTCAGTGGTCATTGCACGTATTCCCCGTTGGCGGTGATTGCATGGTGAACGATTGTTCGGGACGTTGCCAGTGGAACGCCTCGCTATCTGGAAGTCTTGCGTGACGGGACTTCCGACAGCAATCGTTCGACGTGTTCCAGTGGCATGCGGTCGCCGGCGTCACGCCCGTAATACGCCTCGACAATGCGGCCATGTCCGTCGATGAGGAAGTCGGCGGGCATCAAATTGCCGGTGTTGAGCCCCGCCAGTCCGACCAGACGCATGCCGCGCAGCAAGGTCGGCACACGCGTCACAATGGCCTTCAGCTTGCGCCATAGCGAACGCTCAATGCCGTAGATCTGGTGCGCGACCGAGTTGGGGTCAGCCGCCAACGGGAACGGTCGCGGTCGCTGGCCGGCGAAGCGCAGAACTTCCGCTTGCGTGGCGCTGAACACGGCAACGATATCCAGTCCACGCGCGGCCAGCTCCGCATGACGGCCGGTGAGTTCGTAGATGCGAAAGTTGCAGAAGGGGCAAGCCGCATCGCGGAAGAACGAGAGCAGGGTGAGTCGTCCATCGTGGTGCAGGGTGATCGGCCGGCCATGGATATCCACCAGATCAAGTGCGGGGGCGACTTCGGGTGCAAACACTCACGGTGATACTCCAGTGCTTCGCCGGACAATTGGCAGCCAGTTGATGCGATCCACAACGCGGAGGTTCCGCGCCTTGCTTTGTCATACCCCGCCGCTCCGCCATACTTGTCGGATGACTGACTTCGATGACAACGAGTCCGACGACATCGGCAACCTGCTGGGTGCCGAGGGGCCGTTCGCTCGCGAACTGCCGAACTTCGCCCCGCGTGCCGCCCAGCGGACGATGGCCCGCGCGGTGCAGCAAGCGATCGACGGGCGCGACACGCTGGTCGCCGAGGCTGGCACCGGCACCGGCAAGACTTACGCCTATCTCGTTCCCGCACTGTTGTCTGGCGAGAAAGTGATCATTTCCACCGGCACCAAGGCGCTGCAGGATCAACTGTATTTCCGTGACTTGCCGAAGGTGCGTTCGGTGCTCGACGCGCGGCTGAAGACGGCGCTGCTGAAAGGTCGCGCCAATTACCTGTGCCTGTATCGACTGGATCAGACCGTGCGCGAAGGCGCCAGTTTCGATCGCGTGCAGGCAGCACAACTGGCGACGATCCGCGCATGGTCGGCGCGCACCTGGCGTGGTGATCGCATGGAGCTGGCCGAGGTGCCGGAGGAGTCTTCATTGTGGCCGCGGGTGACCTCCACCGCGGAAAATTGCCTTGGCGTGGAGTGTCCGTTCTACGACGACTGCCATGTGTTCAAGGCGCGCCGCGAGGCGATGGAGGCCGACGTGGTGGTGGTCAATCACCACCTGTTGTTCGCCGACCTCGCGTTGAAACAGGAAGGCTTCGGCGAAATCCTTCCCGGCGCGGCGGCTTTCATCCTCGACGAGGCGCATCAGATTCCCGAGCTGGCCGGCCAGTTCTTTTCGCAAAGTCTCAGCGCACGTCAGCTCACCGATATGACGCAAGATGCGCTGACCGAGTGCAGCGGTATCACCGGCGCGATCGGCCTGTTGCTGGAGCCGGTCGAAGCACTGCAGGACGCCTTGCGCAAACTGCGTCTGGCGATGGACTCGCTGCCTTCACGCGGCGCGTTTACGCTGCTCGATGAGCGTGCCGAGGTGCGTGCGTCACTACGTGATCTTGGCGATTTGTTGGCCACCTTGACCGAGCTGCTGGCTTCGCAGGCCGAGCGTTCGCGTGGCTTCAGCAACCTGCACGAGCGCGCCAAGGTGTTCAGTGATCGACTGGAACGCATCGTCGAATCGCACGGTGACCAGGACGTGCGCTGGTACGAAACCTTTCCGCGCGGCTTCGCGCTGTATGCCACCCCGCTGGATCTCGCCGCGCCGATGCGCGACCTGCGCGAGCGCACCCAGGCGGCATGGATACACACCTCGGCGACCTTGTCGGTGGCGGGCAACTTCGATCATTTCACGCGTCAGCTCGGCCTTGAAGAACCACGGACGCTGAGTCTGGAAAGTCCGTTTGACTATGCGCATCAGGCGCTTTGCTATCTGCCAGCCGGTTTGCCCGACCCGAATGCGCGTGACTACACCGAACAGGTGATCGAGGCCGTGCTGCCGGTGTTGCACGCATCGAAAGGCCGCGCCTTCCTGCTGTTCACTTCGCATCGCGCGCTGCGTCGTGCGGCGGAGTTGTTGCAAGACAAAGTGCCGTGGCCGCTGTTCGTGCAGGGCACTGCGCCACGCCCGCGGCTGCTGGAAGAATTTCGCGCTAGCGGCCACGGCGTGTTGCTCGGTGCGGCGAGTTTCTGGGAAGGCGTCGATGTGGTCGGCGAAGCACTCAGCGTGGTGGTAATCGACAAGCTGCCGTTCGCTGCGCCAGACGATCCCGTGTTGATGGCGCGTCTGGCCGCACTGGAACAGTCCGGCATCAACCCCTTCATGGGTTGGCAGGTGCCCAGTGCAGCCATCGCGCTGAAGCAGGGCGCTGGCCGGCTGATTCGCGACGTGCGCGATCGCGGCGTGCTGGTGTTGTGCGATCCACGGCTCACCAGCAAAGGCTACGGCAAACTGTTCCTGGCCAGCGTGCCGCCCATGCCGCGCACACGGGAGCTGGCGGATGTGCAGGCTTTCTTCGATGATGCGACCGTAGCTGACTCTTCCCCGTAGGAGACCGCTAGCGGGCGATGCTCTTTAACGGGGAACGGGGAACGGGGAACGGGGAACGGGGAAGAGATAAGACATCGCCCGCGAGCGGGCTCCGGCGCGAAGCTGGATACAGCGAGGCAATAGCATGGCCAAGGCAATCGGACTGGGCGGCATCTTCTTCAAGTCACGCGATCCCGCTGCGCTCACCGCGTGGTATGTGAAACACCTCGGCCTCACTGCCGAAGCCTGGGGTGGCGTGCGTTTCGACGAAAACGCACAACGCCCCGGTTATACGCTGTGGTCACCGTTCGCCGCCGATACCGACTACTTTGGCCCCGGCCCGCAAACCTGCATGATCAACTTCCGCGTCGACGACCTCGACGCGCTGCTGGCGCAACTGCGCGCCGACGGCGTCTCGGTGGACGATCGCATGGATGAAAGCGAGTTCGGTCGCTTTGGCTGGATCACCGATCCCGACGGTAGTCGGGTCGAGCTATGGCAACCACCTGGGTAGTCGCCTGCCGTCGTCGCAACGGAGTGATGCCGTGAGCCGAACATCGAACAGTGGTCGAGATCAGGTAACACATCCCGCCGAACCCGAACTGGTTACGGCGCCTGAGCTGCTGACCGTGCTGGAAGAATTGCGTCGACGCGAACCGATCTTCCATCGCCCCGAATTCGGCAGCACCCGTGCTGACTTCGAACGCATGGCCGCTGAAGACTTCTGGGAAATCGGCGCATCCGGTCATCGCTACAGCCGCGCTTACGTACTCCACGTACTCGAACATCGCACTCCCGACCCCGCCGAACACACCTGGATAACCCGCGACTTCCATTGCCGCGAACTCGGTGCGAAAACCTACCTGCTTACCTATACGCTGGAGCAGGGCAAACGCGTGAGTCGCCGCAGCACGATCTGGCGGCGCACTGCCGACGACTGGGCGATCGTGTTTCATCAAGGCACGCTGGTGGCGTAGTTGCGGGGCCGCAGTTGCTAGTGACGAAAGACTGCATCCGACCCGTTGCTGACGTTGACGACTGTCCGCTCTGGGGAAGCGTGGTGCGTTAGCGAACTTTGCGATTTGTAACAGCTAAGCATCAGACGAAGCCTCATGCTGGTCATCCGCGCTGAGCCTGTGCTTGCGACAATTCTCATCGGACCTTGTGCCGGCCCGGCGTTCTTCACTATCGCGGCAGACTGTTCCTCGCTGAACCTCGTCTTCTTGATGCAGGACTCCATCGTGTCGAAAAATATACTTTCACGTGGATCGAATTACGAGGACACTACAACTTCACGCTCGTCCCGACTATGGTGCGTCAGTCGTGTCTGGCGAAGCCGGAAACGGTGGTGGATTAGACATGAGCTTGGAGGCTGGAATTATGGCAGGGATGTTGTTTAGCCGTCTGAAGCGACAGATGCGTGTGGCGAAATTCTTTGTAGTAGCGCAAAGCGATCGATTGCCGACAAGCCACAAAACATATGCGAGGAATGAGCACAAGCTCGTCACCACGCCACGGTCACGTTTGATAGTCGCCGCGATGGCTTTGTTATGCACAACTGCGGCTGGTGCGGCCACCATCAAGACCATCGTCGCCAACAGCCCACTCCTTTGTCGGCAGTTCCTAACTATGGTGAAGGTGGCAGGTGTTCCGAAGATGGGAGACAAGCAACTGTGCGATTTTCGGTTTGAACGGCTTCTCTCTTCAAAAACCAAGCACTTCACCACCATTGATTGGAAGCCGCTTGAGGTGAAAGACCCGTTAGCGATGTACCGACATATGCGGATGGCCAACGTTCAAGGGCCTCCTGCGAACGACGGGCCGCCCTGGCCGGATCTCATGAATGCGGTCGCTGAAGCGGCTGCAGACCACGACGTTGGCTTCTACACGACTCAGGTGCAATTGCAGGGTAAAGGCCCGAAGGTCACAGTGGTCGAGATGGACGTCTTGAGGAACTGTAGCAACTTGCCAAGGTTCATGCGCCATGTGGGTGTTCCGTATTTCGCAATGTACAAAGACGTTGGGTTGCAGCATCGGCTGCGGTTTTGGATTCCACACGAACGTTCGCAAATGATGTTGTGGAACCACAATGGATTGCAGATGCCCGTTTTGCTGGGTATACAGCCATATTGGGGTGCTCCAATTGGGGGAGGTTTACCTCACTCATACTTGAACGTGGTAACACTGGACACATTGGTGCCTGATAACATGCCAGCTGGCGAGTTTCACGACACCGTATCCAATTACGGTGTGTGCGCTTATGACTTGTGGTCCAAGATCAAGCCTATTGGGGCAGAACCACCTTAGGAAGCGGCAGGCCATGAATGGCGGTCTGCATCTCTATCTGCGTAAGGGGCGCTGGCGTTCACACCTTGACTGTAAGCGCTTGGTTCTTCTGTATTGCTCGATACCAACAGTCCATGGAGCTTCCTCCCGAATGAGAGTTACGCGCGCAAGGTGCAATTCAAGATCGCAGGTTGCGGTGGCGTCTAGGAGAATGGGAGACGGCATCCGCGCTGCGAATGGATGCCCATTGGCAGCTTTGGGGCGGATCGAAGAAGGCGGCGACCAGGCAGATCATGGCCGGATAGCGACCACCAATGGATAGTCGCAGGTAGACGTGAAGCAGTGGGTCGAGACCGTCCGCTATGCGGCAGTTCGGTTCAACGAACGGATGTCCGCAATTGGCCGGCTGCTGACACTCACCATTACCTGCGCGCAGACGGCTTCGATCTGAGCGCTCTCAAGCGGTGCATGGTTCACGCTGGGCTGGCCGCGACGATTTTGCGATGCGAGACAGCGCGGTTTACCCGTCAGTCCAGCGCCTTACCAAAGCGATCCCCGCGTGGCAGGCAGTGTTGCTGCGGATCGAGTGAAACGATCACACGACGTGCGCGGCCGACGATTTCATCGCGAGCAAAGAAACCGAAGTAGCGCGAGTCCATGCTGTTGTCGCGGTCGTCGCCGAGCAGCAGGTATTGGCCCGCCGGCACCTTCACTGGCCCGAAGCTGCTGATCGGACTGGGGTGCTGGTCGGACAGGCGAATGGCGTGATGCAGCGTGCCGTCGCGTTCGGTCTGATAGTGCGCGGGATCGCGCAGATCGTCGTGGATGCCGGTGTAGCTACTGGCTGCGTAACTGGCGGCATGACCGTTGATGAAGATCACGTTGCCGCGCATGGCGACTTCGTCACCCGGTATCCCAATGACGCGTTTCACCAGTCGCTCGTTGGCGGCGTGCGAGTCCAGCACCACGATTTCGCCGCGTTGCGGATCGGCCAGATGCAGCAGCGATACATGAGTCAGCGGCAGGCGAATATCGTAAGCCACCTTGTCGACCAGGATGCGGTCGCCAATGCGGATGGTTGGTTGCATCGAGCCGGTTGGCACCACGTTCCAGTCGGCCACGGCGCTGCGGAACATGATCATGCACAGCATGAAGGTGATGAAGCCGCGGTTGCGGGTCAGAAAGCGGATGAGCGTGCGCATGCCAATCTCCAGTCGAGTTCTATCGATGCAACGGCGATGCGCGAGCGGCAGCAGCATCTCGAAAGGCTGACCACCCCGATGGCGGGAAGTTTCAGGCCATGGAAGGAGCTATTGGCTTGAAGGGCTCCATGTGAAGCCGTGGGCAGGTTTGATCCGCGCGTCATGGAATGACATCACGCGGAAGACCGATGCGGCCTGTGCACGACATGATTCATCCACGAAGGCTTCCGGGGTTGCGTTCGCGGCCCCTTGGGCGCATCGACACGGTGTACCTCCGGTTGATCTCCCCGGGCCGAAACATCCTTCGCGCCGCCATGGAGAGTCGCGACACCTCTGCGAGGCGCATGAGCTACGGCAGGCCGTGATCCGACTTTTGGGGCAGACATTGGGGTGGACCGCTGGCTCGAACGGGTGGGTGGCCAATGGGTGGCGTACCTGCATAGATGGCTCCACGTCGCTCGCCGTTCATGGTGGCCGGAAGTTGGTTCGCCAGCGTCTCTCCCAGGCCACGCCGTTGCCCGTGAATGGGCAGATCTTGACGCGTACATGCCCGTTGCGGCTGTTCTCATGCAGGCTCCATTTGGGGAGTACGCGCGCATGAGTTCATGGACACAGACCGTCACGGCCAAGGTGCTTGGCATCGGGGTGCTGGCGTTGTTGATGACGATACCGCTGATGCAGGTGAGCGGTTTGGTCAGCGAGCGCCAGCAGTTGCGCAGTGATGCGATCAAGCAGATTGCGCAGGGTTGGGGCGGCAACCAGGTGCTGGGTGGACCGGTGCTGGTGGTGCCAACGCTGCGACAGGTGACGGTCGAAGGGCAGGGCGCAACACGCTGGCAGGAAGGCAGCGAGAGTGTGCTGGCCGAGGCACTGAAGCTGGACGTGGCCATGGCGGTGACCACGCGGGGCTACGGCATCTACAGCGCGCCGGTGTTTGTCGCCACGGTGAAACTGGCTGCCCAGTTTCGCGCGGAGGACCTCGCCAGTTATCGCCAGGCCAGCGATGCGCCATGGCAGGGTGGCAAGGCTGAATTGCGCTTGCCGGTAGGTGATCTGCGCGGTCTGCAGGAAATTTCCGAGTTGCGCGTCAACGGTGTGCCGACGCGCTTCGAGTCGTCGGCGGATCGACTCGGTGGGTCGCCCACCGTGGTGGTGCCGATCAATCTGGATGCCTTGGGTAGCCAGCCTATCGATGTGCAGATCAGCCTGAAGCTGGCCGGTACCGAAGCCCTGCAATTGTTGCCGCTGGCGCGCAGTACCGAGGTGACGATGCGTGCGCCGTGGCGCGATCCCAGCTTTGTCGGCGCGGCGCTGCCGCTGGAACACAGCATCGACGCGAACGGTTTCAGCGCGCGCTGGCATTTGCTGGATCTCAATCGCAGTTACGGTCAACACTGGAGCGAAGCCGACAACATGAAGTCGGCATTGCAGGCGTCAACCTTCGGCGTGCAGTTGTATCAGCCGGTGGATGTCTACCAGCGCAATGTGCGTGCCGGCAAATACGGGCTGCTGTTTATCGCAATGACCTTCATGGCGTTCTTCCTGTTCGAGGTGCTCAAGCGGCTGCGTGTGCATCCGGTGCAGTACCTGCTGGTGGGCGCGGCGCTGGCAACGTTCTACGTGGTGTTGCTGGCGCTGTCCGAGCAGATCGGCTTCGGCCCGGCTTACGCACTGGCAGCGTTTTCAGTCGCGGTGCTGGTCGGTGGCTACGCGATGGCCGTGCTGCGTGCGAAACGCTCGGGATTACTGCTTGGCGGGGTGTTGGGGCTGATCTACGCCATGCTTTACGGACTTATCGCGGCGGAACAATACGCCTTGTTGATCGGCGCCCTGGTGCTGCTGGCCATGGTTGCGCTGATGATGTATCTGACCCGCCGCATCGACTGGTATGCGTACGTACCGACCTCGGCCGAGCCGACAGCCGCTATCATGGACGAATCATGAATCTGCTCGCGATCGAAACCGCCACTGAAGCCTGCTCCGTTGCCCTGATCCACGGCGACGAATTGATTGCCCGCAGCGAAATCGCGCCGCGTCGACATACCGAGTTGGTGTTGCCGATGGCCGACGACCTGCTTGCCGAAGCGGGCATTGCCCGATGCGCGCTGGACGCCATTGCCGTGGGACGCGGCCCCGGCGCGTTCACCGGCGTGCGGCTGGGCGTGTCGCTGGCCCAAGGCATGGCGCTGGCGCTGGATCTGCCGGTGATCACCGTTTCCTCGCTCGCTGCACTGGCGCTGGAAGCACCGGAAGAAGAGGGCACGGCCATCCTCGCCGTGATCGATGCGCGCATGGGCGAGATCTACGCCGCCTGCTACCGCCGCGACGACAACGGCGGACTGATCGCGCTGGATGAGGAGCGTATCTGCACCGCCGAGACGCTGGTTCTGCCCAAGGCGGATGCGTGGCAAGTGGTCGGCAGCGGCTGGGCCACTTACGCCACCGTGTTGTCGCAGCGCCTCACTGGCACGCTGCATTCTGCCGATGGCCATTGCTATCCGCAGGCGGCGCATGTCGCCGAGCTGGCCATGCGCGAGTTCAGGGCCGGTCGCGGCCTGGCGCCTGAGTTGGCGCTCCCGGTTTACCTGCGCGACAAAGTGGCGCTGACCTTGGTGGAGCAGGGCAAAGCGTAGCGGTAGGGCTGCTCCCACGGCGCTTCGCAGCCACTCAAGATTCTCCCATCCATGCCGCTACGCCTATTTGCGATGGGCCCGGAACGGGTGGTTATGGCGCACGGCCTTGTCCCCCGGTTAACAACGGGTAAACAGCGCGGTGGCGTGATGAAGAACTTCACGTGCGCACTGGCATGCTGGTCACGCCACGTAACCGGCGCACCCACGGCGGTCTGATGTTGCGGAAGCGGCATGCCTCACCAAGGTGGTGTGGTTTGCTTTCCCGCTGCGCTTGGCGAGGCAGTGAGTTACAGCAGCGGACTAATTCCACCCCTGAGTTTTTTGATGAACAGCCCTGATAAAAACCCGCTTCACCTTGTCGGAAAGCGGTCTGCGGGGCCGCAAGGCACCCAACTGTTTTCCGCAGCGGAATTGCGTCAGTACGCCAGTGAAATGGAGCAGGCACCGGACGGTCGGGCCAGCGTTCACGAGCCGGTATTGGAAGGCCTCAGCGCCGGATTCGAAGGCCGCCGGTTTTCGTTGCGCTCAGGCCGGCAAACCCTGGGGCGGGGCAGCAACAACGACATTGTCGCGGACGACCCCAGCGTGTCGTCGGCTCACGCCTGGATCATCAATCAGCACGGGCACTACGTGATCATGAATACGCTGTCCACCAACGGCACGTTCGTGAACGACAAGCGCATCCACGAAGCGATCCTGAAACACGGTGACCACATCCGGCTGGGCCAGGCAGAGTTCGTGTTTCTGACCCGCGAGCGCGGCCTTGCTGGTGCGTCGCGTTTACGCTGGGTGGCGGCCGGCTTGCTGGTGCTCATCGCGCTGGGCGCCGCTGCCTGGTGGTTGCTCTGATACCGACGCCGTGAGCGAGCCAGCCGTGACGCAGAACGTGGGTCGCTACCGTATCGATGGCGTGTTGGGCGAGGGCGCCATGGCGGTGGTCTACGCTGGCTTCGATCCGGACATCGAGCGCGAGGTAGCGATCAAATGCCTGCATCGGGAGGTCGCTGCCGATCCTGCCTACCGGCAGCGGTTTCTGGTCGAGGCCCGGGCAGCAGGCCAGCTGACCCATCCGCATATCGTGACGGTGTTCGATGCCGGGGAAACCGGCGACGGCCGTGCTTACATCGCGATGGAACGGCTGTCGGGCGAGACCCTGGCCAGTCGTGTTGCGCGTGAAGGGTTTCCACCGCTGCCGGCGATCATCGAGTTGATCATGCAGGTCGCTGCTGCGCTGGATTATGCGCATGCGCACGGCGTCGTTCACCACGACATCAAACCCGAGAACATCATGCTGGCCGACGGCTGGCAGCAGGCCAAGGTCAACGACTTCGGCATCGCCGATCTGCGCCGGTCACTCGGCGACGGCGACGCGCTGCGCGCGGAGGTTGCCGGCACCCCGGCCTACATGGCTCCGGAACATTTGCGCGGTGAGCGGACCGACGCACGCAGCGATCTGTTTTCGCTGGGCGTGGTGCTGTACTGGCTGCTTGCGGGAAAATTGCCATGGCGCGATATCGCGGACGTGCGCGAGTTGATGCTGGAGCGCCAGCGGTTACCTCGGCCGGCGCTGCAGCCGCGCGATCCATCCACCCCGGCGATCCTGCTCGATATCGTGCATGCCTTGCTCGCCCCCGCGCCTGCGGAGCGTTATCAGCAGGGCGCCGAGGTAGTCGAGGATCTGCGCCTTGCCCGGCGCGAATGCGAGCGGCGCGCTGAAACGCCACTGGCCACTCGTCTGCTCTCTCTGCGGATGCGCTGGGTCGGTGTCCTCGGCGTTCTTTTGAGTGTGACTTTGCTGTTGGGTTTGGCCGCTATCCATGCCAAACAGAATGCAGCCATTACCGGGCTGGCGCGGGATTTTGGTAGTTCGTTGGGGCGCATGGTCGCCAGCGAATCGGCCGAGGACCTGCTGCTGGGTGATCGTGCGGCCACTCGGGCGCTGGTTCAGGACATCGCCCGAAATCAGCAGATTCATTATCTGGCAGTGGCAGACCGGGGTGGCGAGATCATTGCCAGTACCCGGCCCGATCAGGTCGGTCAAAAGCTGCCTGCGCTGAGCGGGCAGCAGGCATTGTCGCCATCGGGTGATATCCAGGGCTATCGCAGCAGCATGATCAACGGCAGCGGGCTGGACGAGATGTTGCTGTTCGATGTGCCGGTCCATTATCAATCGGCGGTGGTGGGCGAGTTGCGCCTCGGGATCAGTGACGCACCACTTCGGGCGGCACAGAAAACCACGCTGTGGGTGATCATTGCCGTATTGCTGGCGACGCTCGCGGTGGTGGTCGGCGCCGCCTGGTGGATGTCGCGACGGCTGCTGAGCTTGCTGGATATGCTTGGCAACGCGTTGCTCAAGGTGGCACACGGCGACTTCCGCTACCGGATTCGGCTGGTTCGCCGCGATGAGTTGGGGCGGTTGTTTGCTACCTTCAACGTGATGAACAGGGCATTGCAGGCCACGCCGAATCGGCTCAAGGACTCGCCCCCACCGGCGCAGACCGAGGATATCGCGCGACCGACGCAAATCCTCTCAGCTGCGGATCGCCCAGCCGGTAGCCGGTCACCGCGCGGCTAGCGCGGCACGCACTTCACCTGCTGTCAGAGTTGCTTGAGTCGACGCTTGAGTTCGAGTGCGCGGGTTCGATAGACGATCGCTGGTTCGTAATGTGGATCAAGCGCCAGTACGCGATCCCACAAGGCTATCGCTGCGTCTAGGCGCTGGTCGCGATACAGCACCACGGCGCGCTGGTGGAGTGAGGTCAGCAGATCCTTGCGCAAGGCCAGGGCGCCGATGCCGTCGGGCTGCAATTGGGGGTCGGCGATCAGTGCTTCGTCGAGCCGCGCCAGCGCCTGCTCCTTGTGGCCCTGATCGAGCAGAACCAGGCTTTCGCGCTGCAGCCGTTTCGCCTTGGTTGCGGGTGATTCCCGGGCCGGAGGCCGGTCTTCCGCAACCGTCGGCGAGATGGCAATGGCCGATATTGCCGGGGTGTTTGCGCTGGCCTCGCTGGCGGTGGGTGCTGCGCCAGCGATTGCGGTCGGCACTTGCACCGTCTCACCCACGCGCAGCAGCGACGGATTGGTCGAGTGGTTGTAGCGGGCGAGGATCAGAAACAGACTGCCGTCACCCAGATAGCGAGCCGCCAGCGTGCTGTAGCTGTCACCGGACTGCACGATATGGGGTTGCGATGTATGCCCCAGCCACTGCTCCGGATTGGCGGTCAGTTGGCTCAGCATGGCCTGCGCTGACCGGTCACCGCGATGCTGCACAAGATACCGGCGCAGCGCCTGTTCGCCTTCCGCATAGTGGCCGTGCTGAAGCTGGTCGTTGACGATCGCCGCGAGTGACGGGTCGCTGCTGGTTGCCGTCGTACGGAGCGGCGTCGTACGGGTGCGCTCCGTCGAAGTAGCGGTTGGCTGCTTGCCGGTCCGTGACTTGAGCTTGCCCAACTGTGCGCAGCCTGACAGGGCCAGAAGGGCCAGTAGCGCCGCCACAGGGATGCATGCCGGCAAATGCCGGCGGTGGTGCCGTGGTCGAATCAAGGTCATGCGTTGTGCTCCATTCGGCCTGACTATCAGGCCACCAGATCTCACCCGGGACCAGCGGCACGGCTGGTCCGTCGTGATCCCGGCCGGCGAGTGTAGCGGGCCAGCCATTCTTTCCAGCCTACCCGGGTGAGAATCAACGCCACGTTGTCGCAGTCCACTCCGCCGCGTTCCAGCACCTGTGTCAGCGCCTCGCGCAGGGCCTCGGGCTGATCGCGTCGGCGCGCGAATTCGCCCAGCTCCCGAGTCGACAGATTCTCCCAGACCCCATCACTGCACAGGGCAAACGTCTGCCCCGGGCGCAACAGCGCGCCACCATGATCGACTTGCGGTGGCTGTGCTCCGCCGAGTCCCCGCAGCAGCTTGTGCTGTTCGGAGTCGTTACCCCGTTGGTTTGCGGCCAGTTCGCCGCGGCGAACCTTGAGTTGGGTCACGCTGTGATCTTCGGTGCAGTCCAGGCAGTGCCGGCCCTGGAAACGGTATAGACGGCTGTCCCCCACGTGCGCCCAATACGCACGATTACCCCGGGTCAGCAACGCCACCACGGTTGAATGTGGCTCGCCATGGGTCAGGCCGCGACCCCGCTGACGCAGCTCGGCATGAGCGTCCTGGCACAAGGTTTCGAGGAACAGCGCTCCGGGTTGGTCGCGCCAGTGCCCCTGTTCCCACAAGCGGCGGGTGACCTCGATGACGCCGGCCGACGCGAGTTCGCCAGCGCCGTCGCCACCCATCCCGTCAGCCACGACCAGCAAGCGCGCGTCGTGCTCGGGATCATGCAGACAAATCAGGTCGTCCTGCTGCGTCGCGCGACCACCGCGAGCACGTCCGGCGGCGACCAGCGACGAGGTTTGCGTCTCGATCTCGTTGTCCATCGTCCAGTAGCCCCGGCTCATGGCGGCCGCACCGCCGAAGCAGTCCCGCAACATTTGTCGCGCAGTATAGCTTTCGCACGTGCCCCGTCGTGCCGCACGACACGCTCACCGCCGGAAACCGTGACGCACGTGCGCTTGGCGATCAATCTGAACTCAAAGTTGCCCGATCACCAGCTGCACCAGCAAGCTGCTCACCGCCACCGCAATCCACACGCCCAGGCCAAGCAGGATGGGGCGGGGGCCGCTGGAGATCATCTTGCGGACGTTGGCCGACAAGCCGATCGCGGTGAGCGCCACGATGATCAGGAATTCGGCCAGCAGGTGCAGCGAAGGCTGGATGGCGACGGGAATGAAGCCGGCGGTGCGCAGCCCCGAGGCCACCAGGAACCACAGGATGAACCAGGGGAAGATGCTGGCCAGACTGAACTTGCCAGTGCTGCCGGCTTCGGCGTGCTTGCGCTTCTCGCGGGCGGCGACCACGAAGGCCAGCACCAGGCAAACCGGAATGATCAGGGTGGCGCGGGTCAGCTTGACGATGGTGGCGTAGTCGCCGGCCGCGTGGCTGTAGCTGTAGCCGGCGGCGACCACGGACGAGGTGTCGTTGATGGCGGTGCCGGCCCACAAACCGAAGCCGAGGTCGGACAAATGCATCAGGTGGCCGAGTAGTGGGAACAGCAACACAGCGACCACGTTGAACAGGAAGATGGTGGAGATCGCGAACGCGGTGTCGTGATCGTCGGGGCGAATGATCGGAGTCACCGCAGCAATCGCCGAGCCGCCGCAGATCGCCGTGCCCACGCCAATCAGGATCATCAGTTTGTCATGCACGCCCAGCCAGCGGCCGAGTGCCCAGGCCGACAGGAAGGCCACGGTCATCGTGACCAGCGTTACCGACAGCGACTCGAGCCCGGTCTTCGCGACCTGGTCCAGGCTGAGCCCGAAGCCCAGCGCAATGATCGACCACTGCAGCACTTTCTTGCCGGCGAACGCGATGCCCGGCGTATAACGCGTGCCCAGCGACAGCGCATTGCCAACCACGATGCCCAGCACGATACCGATCACCGGGCCGCCGATCAGCGGCATCCACCGACCCAGCAGCCAGGCCAACAACGAAATCGCCACGGCCAACAGCAGGCCGGGCGCACGTTGCAGCAAGAGGTTGGGGGTGGTGGTGCTGGACATGATGGACTCCTGTAATGGCCGTCATTGTCCGCTTGCGCTGTGATAAGTAGAACTTTGAATATGTGATTGGTTGTATAAGATTGACTGATGATCAATATCAGTCCGCGGCAGATGGATGTGTTCGTGCAGATCGCCTTGCTTGGCAGCGTGCGTGCCGCTGCCGAACGGCTGCACCTGACTCAGCCCGCGGCGAGCATGGCGCTGGCCGAGATGGAGCGACAACTCGATGCACCGGTGTTTGATCGTGAGCGCGGGCGGTTGCACTTGAACGCGCGTGGGCGCGAGTTGTTGCCGCTGGCGCAGGAGTTGCTGGAACGCCACGCCGAGTTTGGTCGACGTGGCCGTGAGGAAGGGGCGCTGCTGGGCGGTGAACTACGCATCGGGGCCAGCAATACGGTGGGCAACTATCTGGTTGGCGAATTGCTGGGTGGTTTCGTGCGCGCACATCCCCAGGTGGCGATCCGCTTGCGCGTGGCGAATACCGAGACGATTACCGCCGGTATGCTGGAACACAGTCTGGATATCAGCTGTGTCGAAGGCCCGGTGGCCAATCCCTTGCTTGAAGTGCGCCCGTGGCGCGAGGATTCATTGGTGGTTTGCGCGCCGCCCGAGCATCCGCTGGCACGCAAGCGGGGTTTGAAGCCGGCGGATTTTGCGGGTGCACGCTGGGTATTGCGCGAGCCCGGCTCGGCGACCCGAGCGACCACCGAGCGGGTGTTGTCGCAACTGCCGCCGGGCGAGACGGTGCTGGAGCTTGATCAGATCGAGGCGATCAAGCAGGCCGTGGTGGCGGGATTGGGTATTGCATGCCTGCCTTCGGTGGCGGTGGTCGATGCGCTGGCCACCGGGCGCTTGAAGGCATTGAAGACCCCGTTTCTCGATCTGAGCAGGAAACTGTCGCTGCTGCTGCATCGGCAGAAATATCGCGGTGCGCTGCTGGATGCCTTTCTCGAAAGCATTGAAGTCGAGCGCCTTCGCTGACGTCGCATCGCGTCGCCGACGCGGCTCAGGAAGGCTGTGCGCCATCCACGATTTTGCTCAGCATCGCGCCGACCTGCTCGTGCGTGTGCGCACGCATCAACTGAGCAAGATGGCGCCGCAGGTTGGCGTGATCCAGCGTGGCAAGGCGGTCGCGCACTTGCAGGATCTGCGCCGGATGCATGCTGAATTCGTTGAGGCCAAGCAGCAGAAGCAAGGCCGTGAAGTTCACGTCACCGGCGATTTCGCCGCACAGGCTGACCGGCTTTTTGGCCCGGCGGCCAGCACTGATCACGTGGGAAATCAGCCGCAGCAGGGCCGGTTGCAGCGGGCTGTAGATGTTGTCCAGCGCATCGTTGCCGCGGTCGGCGGCCAGCACGTATTGGGCGAGATCGTTGGTGCCGATGGCAAGGAAGTCGGCATATTCGAGCAGCGCGCGGACGTTGATTGCGGCGGCCGGCACTTCGATCATCGCGCCCAGCGGCAGCTTTTCCGGCAGGTCGATGCTTTCGCGTTTGAGGTCCTGGCGCGCGAGGTTGAACAGCGTGCGCACGGCGATCAACTCATCGGGCTGGGTCACCATCGGCACCAGCACGCGCACCGGCCCATAGCAGGCGGCGCGCAGAATGGCCCGGATCTGTGTGGTGAACACGGCGGGATAACGCAGTGACAGGCGCACGCCGCGCACACCGAGCGCGGGGTTGTCTTCGCCGCGCAGGCTGAGCCCGGCGGCGTCCGCCTTGTCGGCGCCCAGATCAAGTGTGCGGATCGTTACCGGCAGCCCGCCCATGCCCATCACCAGGTCGCGATAGGCGATGAACTGTTCGTCTTCCGAGGGCAGGCCCTTGTGCTTGAGGAACAGGAATTCAGTGCGATACAGGCCGACGCCATCAGCACCGCGTGCGCGCGCCATCGCCACGTCAGAGGGTGTTTCTGCATTGGCCAACAGCGCAACCTCGACGCCATCACGGGTGCGCGTGGGGGCATTGGCCAGCTTGGCCAGCCGTCGCCCCTCGTTTGCTGCCTGACGTTGCCAGGCGCGATAGCGGGACAAGTCTTGCGCGGTCGGATGGACGACGGCTTCACCACCTTCGGCGTCGAGCAGGATCAGGTCGTCGTCGTGGATATTGGAAAGGGCATCACGGGTGCCGACCAGCATCGGCAAGCCAAGGCTGCGCGCAAGGATGGCGCTGTGCGAATAGGCGCTGCCCGAACTGGCGACCACGCCGAGCAGGCCATTGCCGGCAAGCTGGGCCATGTCGCCCGGCGCGATGGAGTCGGCGACCAGGATCTCGCCCACCCGCGCGGCGAGTTTGCGTTCTTCCGGGCTGGTCTGCCGCTGCAAGGCGGAGATCACCCGGTTGATCACCTGTTCGACATCTTCCTTGCGGCTGCGCAGGTAGGGATCGTCCATGGCTTCGAACACGGCGGACAGACGGTCGCGCTGTTTCTTCAACGCGGCGCTGGCGCGGTAGTGGCCGATGCGGACCATGTCGTCCAGTCCACGCAGCAGTTCGGCATCGTCGAGCAGCAAGCTGTGCGCGTCGATGAATTCATTCACCTCGCGCGCCAGCGCGCCGTGCAGGCGACTGCGCAGTTCACGCAGTTCCTGCCGCGCCATGTCGAGAGCGTGATGCAGGCGTTGCAGCTCGGCCTCAACCTCATCTTCGCCCAACGGGCGGGTGTCGACGACATAGCGGCTGGGTTGTACCAGTCGCGCGCGTCCCAGCGCCATGCCGTGGGCCGCTACCGTGCCGGGCAGGATATGTCTCACGCATCGCTCCTTGCGTTGCTGATAGGGGGGCCGCCAAGAAGAGCGGACAGTGGCGCGCTCGCAGCAAGCGTGGCAGCGGGTCGTGCCGCGCTTGCGCTGGTTCCGGATTTCCGCTGCGCCGTACCCATCTGCCTTACGCTCCTTCGTCGAATTTCCGCTCGAACAGATCGACCACCGCGGTCATGACGGCCTCCTCGTCGGGGCCTTCCGCGCGAACCGTCAATGTACTGCCCAAACCGGCCGCCAGCATCATCACGCCCATGATGCTTTGCGCGTTGACCTCGCGGCCCTTGTTGATCAGCCATACGGTGGATTTGAAACCCTGCACCAGTTGCACGAGCTTTGCCGAGGCGCGGGCGTGCAGTCCGAGTTTGTTGGAGATGACAACTTCTTGTTCAATCATGGGAAGGATCAGGCATGGTCGATGAATATTCCCCCACGGCCACCGCTGGCTGCGATTTCGGCCAGTTCGTCCAAGGGTTTTTCGGAGTAGTTGAGCACGCGCAGCAGCATCGGCAGGTTGAGGCCTGACACGCACCGAAGGTGGATGCCGAGGGCGCCCAGCGACAGGCCGATATTGCACGGCGTGGCGCCGTAAAGGTCGGCCAGGATCAGCACACCGTCACCCTTGTCGAGGTCACGGGCGTGGTGGGCAGTGAGCGTGCGCATCACGTCAGGGTCGGCGCTGGGCGGAACCTCAACGGCAGCTACCTGCAGCGGCAATTTCGGCATCACGTGGTGTGCCGCCGAGATGATCGCCTTGCCGACCGCCTCGTGGGTCATCAACAGCACGCCGACGCTCATGGCTGCTGCTTCGCGCGGACTGCGGGAATCATGCGATTCAATCCAGTTCTCGGTGGAAAGTGAGCACGCCTTCGCGGGAGTCGCGATAGTAGGCGGCCAGCTTCTCGACCAGATAAACCGAGCGGTGCCGGCCTCCGGTGCAACCGATCGAGATGGTCACGTAGCTGCGATCGTCCTGTTCAAAACGAGGCAGCCAGGCATCCAGCCAGCGCGCGGTGTCGGCGAAGAATTCGTCGACCAGCGGCTGGGCTGCGAGGTATTGGCGTACCGGTTCGTCCTTGCCGGACAGCGGACGCAGATGAGCCTGCCAGTGCGGATTGGGCAGGCAGCGCGCGTCGAAGACGAAATCAGCATCCAGCGGCAGGCCGCGCTTGAACGCGAACGACTGGAACATCAGGGTCAGGCCTTCGGTGGACTCGGCGTAACCGGTGGCAACCAGGCGGCGCAGCTGATGCACGTTGAGTTCGCTGGAATCGATGACCTTTTCGGCGATCGCCATCAGCGGGCGCAGCAGCCTGCGCTCCACCGCGATGGCGTCGGCCAGCGACATGTCGCGGATGGCCAGCGGATGGCGCCGACGCGTTTCCGAATACCGTTTGATCAGCACCTCATCACGACAGTCCAGGAACACCAGGTGCACCTGGACGCCCGCACCGGCCAACTCGGACAGCACCTGTGGCATGTGCTGGAAATCCTCGCCCGTATTGCGTACGTCCACCCCGACGGCGATGCGTCGCGGCCGCCCGCGACGGTCACCGCTGGTCGCGGCGCTGACCAGTTGCGGCAGCAACACCGAGGGCAGGTTGTCGACGCAGTAGAACTCCAGGTCTTCCAGTGTGCGCAGCGCCACCGTCTTGCCCCCACCGGACATGCCGGTGAGTACGATCAGATGGATCTCGTTGGGATCGACCTGCGGGTTGAGCAGCGGAATGTTCTCGTTCATGCGATCACCAAGGGGGCAGGCGGCGCATCTGATGCGCCTGGCGGTCAATGAAGGTCTGTGCCGGGTCGATACCCTTGCTCTTCAGTGCGTGACTGCGCACGGCGGCCTCGACCAGCACGGCGAGGTTGCGGCCGGAGGCAACGGGCAGGGTGATCATCGGCACCTGCACGTCGAGCACGTCGCGATGGCCGATATCGCCGGTTAGGCGGGTCATGGCGTCGACGTCCTCGCCATCGCGCAGCGGTTTCAGATGGATCACCAGGCGCAGGTATTTGGACGTCTTTACCGACATGTGGCCAAACATCTCGCGCACGTTCAGCACGCCTAGCCCGCGCACTTCCAGCAGATCCTGCAGCAGTTCGGGGCAGGTGCCGTCGATCACGTCCGGCGCGATCAGGGTGAACTCGGTGGCATCGTCGGCCACCAGTCGATGGCCGCGGCTGATCAGTTCCAGCGCCAGTTCGCTCTTGCCCGAGCCCGCCTCGCCGGTGATCAGCACGCCGATCGAAAAGACTTCGAGGAAGACGCCGTGCAAGGTGACTTTCGCGGCGAGCATGCGGGCGAGGTGATATTGCAGGTAGGTCAGCAATTCGTGACCGCGCTTGGAACTGTTCCACAGCGGCGTTCCGGTTTCCTCGGCAACCTCGCGCAGGTCCGCCGGTATCGGCTGATCCTTGGTCACAATCAACGCCACCGGCTGGTAGGCAGCGATCTTGTGCATCACTTCCCAGCGCTGGCGCGAATCCAGACCGTCGAGGAAGTTCAGTTCTTCCGAGCCGATGATCTGGATTTTGTTCGGGTAGATGACGTTGAGGTAGCCGATCAACGATGGCCGGCGTGCTTGCGCCACGCCCGGTTCCAGCGCGCGCGACTCGCCACGCATGCCCGAGACCCAGCGCAAGGCCATGCGCTCGTGGACGTTGTCGTAGAGTTGTCGTGCGCTGATCCGATCCAAGTCTTGCGTCCTTTGTGCCGCGTACGGTTGCCCGGCAGGGCCTGACGGTCACATCACCATTGTGCCAGCTTGGGCGCAGGCACGCGTTGGAAAACGAGCGGCCCGCACAAGGCGGGCCGCTGCGGTTGAAAGGAGGAAGTGGAATCAGCCGTACTGGCGTTCTTCGCGCGCTTCGCGTTGATGCTTGTCGGCGACTTTTTCGCGGTGTTTGCGCAACTGTGCAACCAGCTTGTCGAACAGGATGTCGATCGAAGCGTACATGTCGGCTTCGGTGGCCTCGGCATGCAGGGTGGCGCCGATCACGTTCAGGGTGCCATCGGCGCGCTGCTGGAGCTTGTCGACGGAGAGCACGATGGCGAGGCTTATCAACTTCTCGTCGAGGCGCGTAAGGCGGTCGAGCTTGGCCGTGGCGTGTTCGCGCAAGGCCGGGGTGACTTCAATCTGCTGGCCGCTGAGTTGGAATTGCATGGGTCGCCTCCTCTGGTGGTGCAGTGCCGCATTTCGCGGCGGGTAGACATGCCGGGCCGGGTGGCGCCGGCGCATCGTCAAACATTCCTTGATGGAACAGATGTAACAGGTATGGGAGCGATTTTTCGTTAACCAAGTTCCTTCACGCAACAAAGTCGTTCAGCTGGCGCGCTGACGTTCGCTGGAGGTGGGAATGCGCAGGCCTTCCCGGTACTTGGCGACGGTACGACGGGCAACCTGAATGCCCTTGCGCTTCAACTCCTCTGCAATGGCGAGGTCGGATAGCGGTTTGCGCGGATCTTCGGCATCGATCAGTTTGCGCAGCATTGCCTGGATGGCGGTGGCAGACGCACTGCCGCCATCTTCGGTGGACACGCCGCTGGAGAAAAAATACTTCAGTTCAAAGGTGCCACGCGGCGTGTGCAGGTACTTGCGGGTGGTCACGCGGGAAATGGTCGACTCATGCATGCCGACTTCTTCGGCGACTTCACGCAATACCAGCGGATGCATGGCTTCGGGGCCGTAGTCCAGAAATGCACTCTGCCGCCGCACGATCGCGTCGGCGACCTTGAGCAGGGTTTCCGCGCGTGATTCCAGGCTCTTGATCAGCCAGCGGGCTTCCTGCAACTGACCGCGCATCCAGCTGGCGTCTTCGCCGCGGGCCTTGGCGATCAAGCCGCAGTAATGCTGGTTCAGGCCAAGCCGCGGCTGCGCATCGGCATTCAGACTGACCCGCCAGCGCGGGCCGTCACGCAAGGCGTAGACATCCGGCGCCACGTATTCGACCGGCGTGGTGTCCAGTGCCGCGCCCGGGCGCGGGTCGAGACTGCGGATAAGCACGGCGGCCTCGGCCACGTCGTCCGCTTCGGCGCGCAGGCGTCGCGCAAGCCGGACGATGTCGTTGCGGGCGAGCAGATCCAGTTCATGGTCGACAATCCGCAGCGCGAGGTCGCGTTGCGGTGTGTCCGGATCGAACTGTTCCAGCTGCACACGCAGGCAATCGCGCAGGTCCAGGCTGCCGACGCCGGCCGGGTCGAAACCCTGCAGCTGGTGACGCACGACTTCGATTTCGGCGATGCTGGCATTGAAATCGGCGGGCAGCGCGGCGATTACCGCGTCCAGTCCATCAATCAGGTAACCGGCGGGGTTCAACGCGTCGATCAGCACGGTGGCGATCAGATGCTGGCGCGGATTGAACGAGGCCAGATTGAGTTGCCACAGCAAGTGCTGTTGCAGGGTTTCCGGTGCGGCGTTTTGCGGTTCGAAGTCGTCGTCGCCACGCGAATTTGAACTCGAACTGCTGCCAGCACTGCTGGAAGAGAAGTCGATCGGCGACTCTGCGGGTCCGCCGCTATCAGCGGACCAGTCGCTTTCGTCCGCGCTGTCGGCGGTGGCCACGGTCTCGGCGCTGGGATAGTCGAACTCTGCGTCGCTGACCTCGGCGGACTCTTCGTCCTCGGCTTCCTCGGCGAACTCCAGCAAGGGATTGCTCTCGGCGATCTGCCGCAATTCGGCTTCCAGTTCCAGTTGCGACAGTTGCAGCAGGCGGATGGCCTGCTGCAATTGCGGCGTCAGCGTGAGCTGCTGGTGGAGGCGAAACTGTAATGCGGGTTTCATGCCAGCCGGGTCGAAAGGAGACGACTCCATCCTAACCCGTGCCAGCGGATGCGGCCATAGTTGAACGCGGAAGTGCTTCGGTGTCGCGACAGCTTCTTCAGAGCCGGAACTCGCGACCCAGATAGACTTCGCGAACTTTTTCGTCAGCCAGGATATGCGCCGGTGTGCCACGAGACAGCACCTCGCCCTCGTTGAGGATGTAGGCGCGATCGCAGATGCCCAGGGTTTCGCGCACGTTGTGGTCGGTGATCAGCACACCGATGCCGCGTTCCTTGAGGTGACGCACGATGCGCTGGATTTCGCCGACCGAGATCGGATCGACGCCGGCGAACGGTTCGTCCAGCAGCATGTAACGTGGATTGGCGGCCAGTGCACGGGCAATTTCCACCCGGCGTCGTTCACCGCCCGACAGGCTGACGCCTTTCTGTTCGGCAATATGGCCGATCTTCAGCTCGTCCAGCAGGTTTTCCAGCTCGGTCTGGCGTTGCGCCGAGCTGAGTCCGTCGCGCAGTTCCAGCACCGCCATGATGTTGTCGGCGACGCTGAGGCGCCGGAACACCGAGGCTTCCTGCGGCAGGTAGCCGATGCCCAGCTTGGCCCGCGCATGCATGGGCAGGCCGGTAATGTCGTGCTTGTCCAGCGTGATGCTGCCAGCGTCGGCTTCGATCAGGCCGACCACCATGTAGAAGCAGGTAGTCTTGCCGGCGCCGTTGGGACCCAGCAGGCCGACTACCTCGCCCTCACGGATCGAGAAGCCGAACTCACGCACAACCTGGCGCGACTTGAAACTTTTTTGCAGACGTTCGGCGGAAAGCATCGGTTACGGCTGTCCCTGTGGCTTTGGGGCAGGCGCGGCGGGTTTGGCCTTCGGGCGGAACGTCATGTGCACCAGGCCATCGCCATGGCTTTCGCCGCTCATCTGGCTGGTCTGGGTGTTGTAGGTCAGGGTGTCACCCTGCGCGCTGCCGCGACCTTTCTGGGTGACCGATGCATTGCCCGACAACACGGCAATCTGCTTGATGTTGTCGTAGTCCAGCGTAGCGGCTTCGCCCTGCATCAGATTGCCGTTGTCGTCGAGTTGCTCGATACGTGCCGGGGTGCCGGTGACGACGACGCGCGTGATGCTGTTGTTGTCGTCCAGATAGGCGGTGGCCAACGCGCCGGTCACCTTCATGGTGCCTTGGGTGAGCAGGACGTTGCCCTTGTAGTGGATGAGCCCGTTGGCTTGCTGGGTTGCGTCGAACGACTTGGCCGAGATGTTGGCGACCTTTTCGCGATCGTCCCGGCGCGCCATCGCGGGCTGCAGCATCAGCAGGCCGAGGCCCAGAATCGCGAGCTTAACCGCGCGGCTTGGCTGGCATGAACGTGCTGTGGACATCATCGAGCAACTCCAAGTGTTTGGTGGTGAGGTTGGCGCGCATGCCGACCCCGCTGATTGTAGAGGCTCCCTGAACGATCCGCGTTGGCGCAGCCGTTTCCAGGCGATTTTCCTTGGGCCATGCCGTTACGTCGGAACTTTGCAGGTTGGTCGCCGGCGTGCTGCCGAACGGTGGCCGGTGCATGTGCACCGGGCCTTGCAGCTTGATCTGCGTGCCTGCCTTGTTGACCCAGCCGTACAGCGACTGGCCCTGCCAGTCAGGTGTATTCGGCTGCTTTGCCGGCAATTGGAACGTAGGCGCATTGAGGTATAGCGAGTCGTCACCCTCACGGCGTTCCAGACGTGGCGATTGCAGATAGAAGCTGGGCTGCCCGATGGCATTGAACTCGGTCATTCGCGCGTCGATAAGGATATAGCCGGCACGCGGTGGGCCGACGAAGCTGTTGGTTTTTGGCGCTGGCCCGAGCCACCAGAGCAATAATTGGGCAATGCCGGCGACGAGTGCGAGGGCAACGGTCGCAGCCGGCAGACGGCGGTCGCGCAGCCACAGGCGCAGGCTCACCGCCAGCGCTCCCGTTCCGCGTTGCTGTCGCCGTGCGCGTGCAGGATCAGATCGCAGGCTTCGCGCGCCGCGCCCATGCCGCCACTCCGCGTAGTCCGCCAGTGTGCGGCTTCGGCGACCCACGGGTGCGCGTTGGCCACCGCAACCGCGAGGCCGGCGATATGCATGGGCGGCAGGTCGGGCAGATCGTCGCCGACAAATGCGGCCTGTTCAGGCATCAGGTGCAAGGCATCCAGCAGTTGGTGCAGGCAGGCGCGCTTGTCGCTCTGGCCCTGGTAGACATGATTGATGCCCAGTTCCTCCGCGCGCAGTGAAACCGGATGGCTGATGCGCGCAGTGATGATGGCGACCTCGATGCCGTTGGCCTGCAATCGTTTCAGGCCCAGTCCGTCGTGCACATGAAACACCTTGGTTTCGCGGCCATCCTCGCCATACCACAGGCGGCCGTCCGTCAGCGTGCCGTCCACGTCGAATACCGCCAGGCGGATTTTCGCGGCACGGGCGAGGATGTCGTCAGAGAGATTGGCGAGATAGCTTTCGGGCACGGGTTCAGGCACGGGGTTTGCGGAGGAAGGTCAGCGGTGAGGCTTGTTCGATTTAGTGGATTCGTCGAGACGAATCCGCATCAAACCACACGCGCACGGAGCAGATCATGAATGTTCAGCGCGCCGACCACGCGTTGCTCGTCGTCGACCACCAGCAGCGCGTGAATCTGGTACTTCTCCATCAATTGCGCCGCTTCGGCGGCCAGCTTGTCGGCGCCGATGGTCTTCGGTCCGCGAGTCATCAGGTCGGCGACGGTGGAGCCGCGCAGGTCGACGCCCTCGTCGTCCAGTGCGCGACGCAGATCACCATCGGTGAATACCCCGAGCAAGTGCTGTTCGGCGTCGACCACGGCGGTCATACCCAGATGCTTGCGGGTCATTTCGACCAGCGCGGCGGTGAGGCCGGCGTCGGGTGACACTTTCGGGACGTCGTCGCCGGTGTGCATCACGTCCTTGATGTGCAGCAGCAGGCGGCGGCCCAGAGCTCCGGCCGGGTGCGAGCGGGCAAAGTCGTCGGAGGTGAAGCCGCGTGCTTCCAGCAGCGCAATCGCCAGCGCATCACCCCAGACCAGCGCGACCGTGGTACTGGTGGTTGGCGCCAGGCCAAGCGGGCAGGCTTCGCTGGAGATACTGCCATCCAGGTGCACGTCGGCCTGGGTTGCCAGAGAGGAGCTTGTACGCCCGGTTATCGCAATCAGCGGAATGCCCTGGCGCTTGATTACCGGCAGAATCAGCAGCAGTTCGTCGGTTTCGCCGGAATACGACAGCGCCAGCACCACGTCCTGCGGCAGGATCATGCCGAGGTCGCCGTGGCTGGCTTCGCCCGGGTGCACGAAGAACGCGGGCGTGCCGGTGGAGGCCAGCGTGGCGGCGATTTTGCGGCCGATATGGCCTGACTTGCCCATGCCGCTGACCACCACACGCCCCGTGCAGTTCAGGATAAGTCGGCACGCTTCGACGAACTCCGGTCCGATGCGCGCGCCCAACGCCAACGCCGCAGCGGCTTCGGAGTTGACCACGGCGCGCGCGCTGCGCGTGATCAGGTCATGGTCCAGCGTGGTCGGTGCGGATGGGGCGATACGTGCGTTCATGTGGGCTCGATCAAGATGCTGCAGAAGATCCGGAAGGCCCAGGGGAGCCGCCCGGCTGCGCCTGTCGTGAGACAGGTGTCATTTCTGCGCCAGCAGATTTCCATTACCATGGCATCTTCGCATTTTAACGTCATAAGCCAGCGCAATGGATTCCGAACACCCCGGAATCTGCCCCCAGCTGGCCGACCTAACCGTATGGAACACTCTCCGATGGACTCCAGCCGCATCCAGGCGATGATCGAACAAGGCCTGCCCGGTGCCCAGGTGGAAGTCAGTGGCGCCGACGGCGTGCATTTCGAGGCCACCGTGGTGGCCAGCCAGTTTGCCGGCAAGCTGCCGCTGGCGCGGCACCGGCTGGTGTACGCCACGTTGGGCGAGCAGATGGGCGGCGCGATCCACGCGCTGGCGTTGACCACCCGGACCCCCGAGGAAGTTGCGGCGCGCCGTTGAAGGCTGCAGCTGCACTCTCTTTCCACGTTTCATTGAAGGACTTTCGATGGCCAAGATCCTGATCAGCGGCGGAACGCCGCTCAACGGCGAGGTCGCCATTTCCGGCGCCAAGAATGCCGTATTGCCGATCCTCGCCGCCTGCCTGCTGGCTGATGAGCCGGTCAGCATTGGAAATGTGCCGCACCTGCACGACGTCACCACCTTTATCGAACTGCTCGGCCAGATGGGCGTGCGGCTGGTGCTGGACGATCGCATGAAGATGCATATCGATCCACGCACCACCAGCACCTGTGTGGCGCCTTACGATCTGGTACGCACGATGCGTGCGTCGATCCTGGTGCTGGGTCCGCTGGTGGCGCGTTTTGGTCAGGCGGAAGTTTCGCTGCCGGGCGGTTGCGCCATCGGATCGCGTCCGGTCGACCAGCACATCCGTGGCCTGCAGGCGCTGGGCGCCGAGATCACGGTCGAAAACGGCTACATCAAGGCGAAGGCGTCGCGTTTGAAGGGCGCCCGTATTGTGATGGACATGGTCACCGTCACCGGTACCGAAAACATCATGATGGCGGCCGCGCTGGCGCAAGGCACCACGGTGATCGAGAACGCTGCACAAGAGCCCGAAGTGGTGGATCTGGCCCACTGCCTGATCGCGATGGGTGCGCAGATCGAAGGCGTCGGCACTTCGACCATGGTGATTCACGGTGTCGAGCGACTGCACGGTGCCCAGCACGATGTACTGCCCGACCGCATCGAAACCGGCACCTATCTGGTCGGTGCGGCGATGACCGGCGGCAAGGTGCGTGCCCGGCATGCCCGGGCCAATACGTTGGAGGCGGTGCTGGCCAAGCTGGAAGAAGCGGGTGCGCATATCTCCACCGGCGACGACTGGATCGAGCTGGACATGGGTGGGCGCCGGCCCAAGGCCGTCAACATCAGCACCGCGCCGTACCCGGCATTTCCCACCGACATGCAGGCGCAGTTCACCGCGCTGAACTGCGTGGCCGAAGGCACCGGCATCGTGACCGAAACGGTGTTCGAAAATCGCTTCATGCATGCGCAGGAACTGCAGCGTCTGGGTGCCAACATCCAGCTCGAAGGCAATACCGCCGTGATCCAGGGCGTGGCCCAGATGAGTGGCGCGCCGATCATGGCCACCGACCTGCGTGCTTCGGCCTGCCTGGTGTTGGCCGGTCTGGTCGCCAAGGGCGACACCATCGTCGATCGCGTCTATCACATCGACCGCGGCTACGAGAACATCGAAGAGAAGCTCGGCGTGCTTGGCGCGAAGATCAGGCGTTTGCCGAACTGATCAGGGCGAACGGGTGACGCCTGAAATCACCCGGCAAACAGGGGAAGTTCATGGGGATGGTGTTTTGTCGGGGTTGTGGCAAGGAGATTCACAGTACGGCGGTTACCTGCCCGCAATGCGGTGCGCCGCAGGGTAATGTGGTTCCTCAGTCGGCAAGCAGCAAGCGGATACTGCCGGCCTTTTTGCTCTGTTTCTTTCTTGGATGCTTTGGCATCCATCGATTTTACGTGGGCAAAGTAGGGACTGGGATTCTGCAGCTCATTACTTTGGGTGGCTTTGGAATCTGGGCGCTGATCGACTTCATCATCATTCTGTGCGGCAGCTTCACCGATTCCGACGGAAACCGAATCACGCAGTGGACCTGATGGGTTGAATGATGGTTCCGGCGGGGCGCGACTATTCGCGTCCCGTGGGGTTTTTGCAGCAGGAGTTCAGAGCGTTGGTGAATTTCACCGGGTCGTGTAGCTCACCAACTCCATCACCAGATCGCCGCCGTCATGCTGTGAAATCTTCACTGGCAGCAGATAGCGGTCAGCGGCGTACCACGCGCTGAAACCGTGGTCGGCGTCGGTGCGGTCGACGCGCTCGGCATTGAACCTGCCGGCAGGCACCGTGACCGTTTCCCTGCCAATGACCTCGAAGTTCTGCGTCTGCACTTCCTGGCGCACCGCTACGGGCAGTGCAATCTGCTGTTGACCATTGCGCAGCGCCAGTCCCAGCGCCAGCGCCAGGGTGTTGCGCTCGACCATGCCGGGACTGGCCGGATAGCTCTGCTTGCCCTTGCCTTCGTCGACACTGACTCGGTTGTTGGTCCAGTCGACGACCAGGTGGCGTTGCTTGTGCTTTATCGCCGCCTGCATTTCGTAGTCGTAGCTAATGGCTTCGGGCACGTCGCCTTTCCAGCGGAAGCGCGAGGATTCGCTGACGTTGGCGCCGAGCATGGCGGCAAGTCCGGACGTGCCCTTGACGTTCTTGCTGTAAAGCCACTGACCGTTGCCGGCAGCGCGCAACTGAATCGTGGCTACGCCCATCGGTTCTCCGCCACGCAGCACGTTGTAGGTGGCGCTGAATGCCTTGGCTGGCGAGGTGGCGGCCATGGCTGGCGTGGCAAACAACAGGCCAAGACCGAGCAGGGCGGTGAGCAGGGATCGAATAGTCATGGGCCCAAGTCTGCTTGCGCGGGACTGAACCAGCTTTAAGGCTGCAGGCCGTGCTCACTCAGTTGCAGCGGGATCAACAGTGGCTGGCCATCGAATCGCGGCGCTTGTTCATGCCACTGCAGCCGGCCGCTGGCCAGTTCGGCCAGCACTGCCGGTAGCAGGCGATGTTCCAGTGGCAGCAGTCGCTCGGCCAGCGACTGTTCGGTGTCGCCAGCGATGATCGGCAGGCGTGCCTGTGCTATCACCGGCCCGCCATCGAGTTCCGCGGTGATGAAATGCACGCTGGCGCCGTGTTCGGCGTCACCTGCCGCCAATGCGCGGCGATGAGTATGCAGGCCGGGATACTTCGGCAGTAACGAGGGATGGATGTTGATGATGCGACCCAGCCAGGGCGCCAGTGCCTCGCCATCGAGGATGCGCATGAAGCCGGCCAGCACCAGCCAGTGGGCACCGCTGGCGCTGATACGGGCGAACAGCTCCAGGTCGAACGCGCGGCGATCCGGATAGCTGCGCGGGTCCAAAGCAAGAGTGGGGATGTTCGCCGCCTCGGCCAGTCGCAAGGCGCCGGCGGCCGCCTTGTCACTACCGACCAGCACGAAGTCGACCGGCAACTCTCCGCGCTCGCGCGCGTCGAGCAGCGCGGCGAGGTTGCTGCCGCGCCCGGATGCGAGCACGGCCACTTTCACAGAGGTATCGGACACGGAACGGATCAGCCGATGTGCACGCGTTCGTCGCCCTGCGCGGGCACGATTTCACCGATGACCGCACTGGCCAGACCGTGCTTTGCGAGCAGGGCGGAAGCGGCGGCAACCGCGTCGCGCGGCAGGATCACGGTGAAGCCGACGCCGCAGTTGAATGTGCGCCACATTTCCTCGCGCGCCACCTTGCCTTCGCGCATCAGCCAATCGAACACCGGCGGCAACACGATGGCTGATGCCTGCAGCGCGATGCCGAGGCCATCCGGCACTACGCGGATGATGTTTTCTTTCAGGCCGCCACCGGTGATGTGGGCCATGCCGTGCACCGGGCTTTCCTTCAACAACTCCAGCATGGGCTTGACGTAGATCGTGGTCGGCACCATCAGCGCATCGACCAGCTTTACGCCACCGAGGTCGAGATCGAGTGGGCTGCCTGCGCGTTCGAGGATCTTGCGCACCAGCGAATAACCGTTCGAATGCGGGCCGCTGGAGGCGACGCCGAGAATCACGTCGCCGGCGACGATCGCTTCGCCGGTGAGCATCTGCGATTTTTCGACGGCGGCCACGGTGAAGCCGGCCAGGTCGTATTCGCCCGGCGGATACATGTCCGGCATCTCGGCGGTTTCTCCGCCGATCAACGCGCAACCGGCCAGTTCGCAGCCGGTGGCGATGCCGCTGACCACCGCCGCCGCGGTATCCACGTCCAGCTTGCCGGTGGCGAAGTAGTCGAGAAAGAACAGCGGCTCGGCGCCCTGCACCAAGACGTCGTTGACGCACATGCCGACCAGGTCGATGCCGATGGTGTCGTGGCGATTGAGCATCTGCGCCAGTTTCAGTTTGGTGCCCACGCCATCGGTACCGGAAACCAGCACCGGTTCCTTGTAACGGCCGCTCAGGTCGAACAGGCCGCCGAAGCCGCCCAGGCCGCCCATCACTTCGGGGCGCAAGGTACGCTTGACCATTGGCTTGATGCGTTCGACCAGCGCATTGCCGGCATCGATATCGACGCCGGCGGCGCGGTAGGTGAGGGCGTCAGACATGGCGAAAACCGGGGTGGATTAAACGCGCAAGTTTAGCAGCTTGCGGCCACGTTGCCGCCCACCGCATTTGCCTCTGCCAACGCCCGTGATGGACGCTGGAGACACTATTGGGCAGACTTCCCGGGAGAATTCTCCTGAAGATGCCTGCCCCATGCGCGTGTTTCGATTGCTGATTGTCACCTTGTTGCTGGCTTTTGCGGCCTTGCCGTCGCTGCATGCCCAAGCTGCCGGCTCGCCGTATTCGGTCGTTGTGCCGGTGGCGGATACCAGCGACGCCCAGCGCAATCAGGCGTTCGCCACTGCACTCAGCCAGGTGCTGACACGGGTCGCGGGCGGGCAGGATCTGCGCAGCAACGCTGGTTATGCCGATGCGCTGGGCAATGCAGCCTCGCTGGTGCAGAAGTTTCAATATCAGCGCGCAGCGACCGGGCTGATCCTGAATGTGGACTTCGAATCAGGCGCGGTACGGCGCCTGGTATCGAAGCTGGGCGTGCAGAGCGCGGGCATCAAACCGCCCGTGCTGCTGCTGGTGCAGGACAGCAGTGGACACTTGCTGGACCATGCCGCACTGGCCGACCTGGCCGCCTCCGCTGCCGCGCGCGGCACCAATGTGGTGTATCCCGATACCGCCAATCTGCCCGATTCGGCCAAAGTGGCGGCCGCCGATCCCGCGGCACTGGCATTGATCAACCGGCAGTACCGGACCGGCTTGGTGTTGCTTGGCACGGTGCACGGCGATGGCGCCGACTGGACCTTGATCTCCGGTGGTCAGGCGCAGCATTGGGTGGCGCGCGGCACCAGCGTTGCCGGCCTGCTCGGCGATGCGGGCAATGGACTGGTCGACCGCCTGGGCAAACAGCTCAACGTGATTGGTTCCGGGCCCAGCGAAGGCAAGCTATGGGTCAGCGGGCTGGACAACGCGACGGCCTACGCCAACCTGCTGGCTGCGTTGCAGAATGATCCTACGGTCAAGCAGGTACAGACGGTGGCCGCGCAGAATGACGCCGTGTTGCTGGACGTCCAGGCCACGGTGCCGATCAGTGCGCTGGCAGCGAACCTGGCCGCAGGTGGTCACCTGTTGTTGCAGGGAGAGCCGCACCCGGGAGCGGACGCCAATCTGCGCTGGTTGCGTTGACCCGATGAAAGGCTTGCGCACCATGCCATGCATCCCGACATGCTTTTTCCAAACGGGTGATTTTTACCTGCAGGGGCGCGTGAAGTGAATCACGACAGGGACATTTCGCGTCGCTGGCAGCTGCTCGCCATTGTGGCGGTGATCGGCTACCTGCTCTGGCTGCTCGGGCCGGTGCTGATGCCATTCGCGATCGCCGGGATGTTCGCCTATCTCGGTGATCCGCTGGCCGACCGGCTGGAGCGGCTCGGGCTGAACCGGATGTGGTCGGCGACGATCGTGTTCGTGGTGATCATGGTGGCCGTGGTTGGCGTGCTGTTGCTCTTGATTCCGCTGATTGCGCGCCAGGTCGAGAACCTGGTCAGCAACCTGCCGCGCTATGGCGACTGGGCGCAAAACACCGCGTGGCCGTGGCTGCAGGCGCGTCTGCATCTGGACCCGCACACCTTCGACAGCGATCGTATGCTGAGTGCAATCAAGGAGCACATCGGCTCGATCGGCGGTGTCGCCACGGTCGTGATCGGCAAGGTCTCGCGCTCGGGTGTGGGCATCGCCATGTGGCTGACCAACCTGGTGCTGATTCCGGTGGTGGCGTTCTATCTGCTGCGCGACTGGGATCGGCTGGTGGCCAAGGTCGACGGCATGCTGCCGCGCTCGATCCAGCCGACCATCGCCCATCTGGCCAGCGAATCGGACAAAATCCTTGGCGCCTTCGTGCGTGGTCAGATGCTGGTGATGCTCGCGCTGGGTACTTTCTACGGCGTTGGCCTCGGTCTGGTCGGATTGTCGGTAGGCCTGCTGATCGGCTTGGTGGCGGGCTTGCTCAGCTTTGTGCCGTACCTGGGTTTCATCATCGGTTTTGTTGCGGCGATCATCGCGGCACTGGTGCAATACGGCGACTGGACCCACGTGCTGCTGGTCTGCGGCGTGTTCGCTGTCGGCCAGTTGCTGGAAGGCTATGTACTGGTACCCAAGCTGGTCGGTGACAAGATCGGCCTGCATCCGGTGGCGGTGATGTTTGCGGTGCTGGCGGGTGGTTATCTGTTCGGTTTCCTCGGTGTGCTGCTGGCACTGCCGGCGGCGTCGGTGATCATGGTGTTGCTGCGCTATCTGATCGAGCGCTATCGGATGAGTGAGCTTTACAACGAAGAAGGTCCGGACGATCCGGTGATCGCCGAGGTCGACGCAGTCACCGAACCGGCTGGCGGGGATGTCGTTGTCGTGCTGCCCACGGATCAGCCACCGTCACCATGATTCCGCAGTTGCCGCTCGCCCTGCGCTGGCCACGTCGCCAGCGCTTCGAACATTTCCACGCCGGCATGAATGCCGCTGCTCTGGCCGCGGTACAGACTCTTGCGTCGCAGGTCGGCGCGCCGTGGGTGTATCTCGCTGGCGCCGCCGGCAGTGGCAAGAGTCATCTGCTGATGGCCGCCTGCCACGCGGCCAATGCGACCGGTCGCACCGTGCAATACCTGCCACTCGCCAGGTTGACCGATCAAGCCGCAGCGATTCGTGGTGTCGCCGGCAGCGAACTGTTGGCGCTGGATGATCTGCAGGCGATCGCGGGTAATCGCGAGGCCGAACATGCGCTGTTTGATCTCTACAACCAGGCCAGGGCCGAAGGCACCGCGTTGCTGTTCACTGCCGACGCCACGCCGACGCAGCTGGCACTGGGTTTGCCGGACCTGCGCTCGCGCCTCGGCGCGTGCACGCAGTTTGCCTTGAAGACGTTGGACGACGCCGAGCGCCGCGAGGTGCTCAAAGAGCAGGCAGGCTTGCGCGGCATCCAGCTTGACGAAGTGGTGCTCGACTGGCTGTTCGCCCGCTACGCGCGTGATCTCGGCGCCCTGCTGGACCTGCTCGATCGGCTGGACCAGGCTTCGCTGGCGGCGCAGCGGCGGATCACCGTGCCGTTCCTGCGCGAGTTCCTGCGCGAGGCCGGCGAGCCGGCGAGTTGAGCCAGGGTTTCGTGTCTCAGTGCGGCGGTGGCGCGCCGGCTTCCCAGGTCAATTTGTGATAATCGAAATCCTTGGCCAGGGTTGGCTTGATCACCGTGAAGTAGGGCGAGACGTCGAAGTCGCGCGGGGTGTACAGGCTATGGTCGCGGATGTGGAAAATCTCGCGCACGCAGTCGTGGCATTCCGGCGTGACCGCGGACTCGGTGTGTACCACCGGCAGGATCGGAAACGGCACTGACTGGAAAGCCTCCGCCACCAGCGTGGAGCAGATGGCGCGGGTCGGATCACCGCTGCCCAGGGCCAGCATGCGGCGTCGCCACGGGCCGGGAACCGGCGGGGTCGGCAGCAGGTAGCGTGCCAGGTCGAACACATTTTTCAGGTCGTAGCGCTGGCCTAGTCGAGCCATCAGGTAATCCACCACGCGGTGGGCATCGCTGTCGCTCAGCCCCATCGGCCGACAAACGCGCAAGTGATAGCCGCCCAATTGCTGCAGGCTGAGCAGGTGCACGCCAAGCTCGGTATCGGCCTCGACCAGCAAATCGCTCTCGCCGGCGAGTGTTTGTCCGGCGTAGTCGCCCACGTAGAGGGCGACGTGTGACCAGGTGGATTGGGTCAGGTACTTGATCGCGGTGCTGATGCGTGCGCGACCTTCGACCAGCACCACATCGGCCGGGCGCAGGATGCGCCGCAAGGTCACCAGGTCGGCCGGCAAGTGCGGGTACGGTCCGCGGGCGGGATGGTTGAGGTAGCGTGCCAGCGCCCCGCCGAGTCGTTGCGCCACGCGGTTCATCGAAGGCTCCCGATGCCATGCCGCGGTAGATGCCGGTCATTGGTATATCGCGCAGAGGTGTCCCAACTGGGATGGAGCAGCTCGAAACGCACGTTGGTGGACCTGCACAGTCGGCGGCAACCGGGTTGGTCTGGTAGGGCAGCGCGGAGTCGGTTGCACAGACAGCTTCGCGTCGAGGGCTCACTCAGTAGATGGACGCCTGCGCTGATGGTTCCCATGTTCGACTTGGCGCCCTCGTCGAACAGCACAAGAAAAAGGCGCCCTGCGGCGCCTTTGTCAATTTCGATGGGACGTGGCGTTCAAACCTTCAACAACGCCGGCGTCGCCTGCTGGCCGATCGCATCAACCAGCGCCTTGGCCACGTTGAGGTTGCCGGCAACGATGTTGCCGCTTTCCGGGATGCCGTCACGGCCCGCGAAGTCGCAGTAGCGACCACCGGCTTCGTGTACCAGCAACACGCCTGCGGCCAGGTCCCACGGCTTCAGGCCGATCTCGAAATAGCCGTCGTAGCGGCCGGCGGCGACGTAGGCCAGATCCAGCGCGGCTGAGCCCGAACGGCGGATGTCTTCGGCCTGGCCGAGGATCGCGCGGGTGATGTCCATCTGCGGCACCAGGTGTTCGCGCTGGCGATACGGGAAGCCGGTGGCGATCATCGCGCCGCCCAGGTTCTCGCGCTTGCCCACGCGCATGCGGCGGTCGTTGATATAGGCGCCGTCGCCCTTGCTGGCGGTGTACAGCTCGTCGCGCAGCGGATCGAACACCACCGCGTGGATCGGCACGCCCTTTTCCAGCAGCGCGATGGACACGCTGAAGTGCGGGATGCCGCGCAAGTAATTGTGGGTGCCATCGAGCGGGTCGATCACCCAGGTCAGCGGGCCCTTGCCGGTCTGGCCGCTTTCCTCGGCGAGGATCGCGTGGTCAGGGTAGGCGCGACGCAGTTCCTTGATGATTTCCGCTTCGGCCAGCTTGTCGACTTCGGAGACGAAGTCCATCTGCTGCTTCTCGACGATGTTGAGGCCGTCGATGCGGTTCATGTAACGCAGGATGATGTTGCCTGCGGAACGGGCGGCGCGCGCCGCGATCGTGACGTGTGGTCGGGCCATGGGTTTCGACTTTGGAAGAGAGCGGGTTTGCGGTCGGCGATTCTAGCAGAGGCGGGCCTCGGACGCCCTTGTCCACTATCCTAGTAGACCCCAGCCGCCAATCCGCACCACGCATGACCGATCTTCACGACCTCGCCGCCCGCATCCGCTATGTGCTGGTACGCACCTCGCACCCGGGCAATATCGGCAGCGCCGCGCGGGCGATCCGCACCATGGGCTTCGAGCGGCTGGAGCTGGTTTCGCCGTATCGTTTCCCTGATCCGGAAGCCAATGCACTGGCTGCGGGCGCCGACGATGTGCTGGAACGCGCCGGTATTCATCGCGAACTGGTCGATGGCCTGGCCGGCAGCAGCCTGGCGTTGGGCCTGTCGGCACGTCGGCGTGGGGTCAACCTGCCGGAACTGTCACCCCGCGAAGCGGCGCAGCAGGTGCTGGCTGCCGCCATGCGCGGCGAACAGGTGGCCCTGGTGTTCGGCAACGAGCGCACCGGGCTGGAAAACGAGGAGCTGGCGCGCTGCCACGCGATGGTGCGGATTCCCAGCGTGGACGATTTCAGTTCGCTGAACCTGTCGCAGGCGGTGCAGGTGATGGCTTACGAGATGCGCCTGGCAATGCTGGGCGACGAACTGCCTGCGCCACCGCCAGAGCACGACGAGCCGCCGGCCGATGCCAGCCAGATGGAGCAGTTCTATCGCCATCTGGGGCAGACGCTGGACGACATCGAGTTCCACAAGGGGCGCGAACCCACCACGATCATGCTGCGTCTGCGCAAACTGTTCCAGCGCGCGCAACCGGACGAGCGCGAGCTGCGCGTGTTGCATGGCATTCTTGCTGACGCGCAGCGGATGGCCGGGCTGGCGAAAAAGAACCCGTAGGAGCGCACCCTGTGCGCGATGCTTTTGCGTGAGGTGAGGAAAAGCATCGCGCACAGGGCGCGCTCCTACTGCTCGTCGTCAGCCAGTTCCAGCGACGGCGCCGGGGTTACCAGCAGCTTGTCGATACGGGCGCCGTCGAGGTCGACGACTTCGAAGCGGATGCCGTGCCACGCAAACACTTCGCCGGTCTGCGGCACGTGCCCGAGGGCGGTCATCACCATCCCGGCGACGGTGCGGAAATCGTGTTCGTCCTCACCGGGCAAGGTGCTCAGCTGTAGCAGTTCGCGCAGGTCATCGGTGGGCAGGCTGCCGTCGATCAGCCAGCTGCCGTCAGCACGCTGCATGATCGGACTATCCTCATTGCCACTGCCATGGCCGATCTGGCTGGCGCCGACCACGGCGGCGAGCAGGTCGTTGACGGTGACCACGCCTTCGATGTCGCCGTATTCGTCGACCACCAGCGCCAGTGGCGTTTCCGCATCACGGAATTCCTCCAGCAAGTCCAACGCACGCGCTGCGGCCGGCACGAACAGCGGTTTGGACAAATGCTCGAACAATTCCGGCTTGCCTTCGGCGAAGCTGGACAGCAGGCGTTTGACCTCGACCACGCCGACCACGTCGCTTTCGTCGCCGCGATACACCGGGTAACGCGAATACGGCGTGGCCCGGAGTACGTCGATGTTTTCTTCGCGCGTACCGGCGATGTCCAGCCAGGCGATGCGCATGCGCGGGGTCATCACGCTGTCCACCGTGCGATCACCCAGCCGCAGCACGCGGTTGACCATGTTGTGTTCGTCGGGGTCGAGCACGCCCTGTTCGGCGCTTTCGGCCACCAGCAGACGGATCTCGTCTTCGGTAACCACGCCACTGCCAGTCTGCTTCACCCGCAGCATGCGCAGCAGCAGGTTGCTGCACACATTCAGCAACCACACGAACGGCGCGGTGATCCGCGACAGCACCAGCATCGGCAGCGCCACGAAGCCGGCAACTTTTTCTGGTGCAGAAAGCGCCAGCCTCTTGGGTACCAGTTCGCCAATCACGATCTGGATGAATGAAATCAGCACGAAGCCGAGCACGATGCCGATCATGTGCGCGTAGGGCAGCAGCCAGCCCAGGCGCTCATCCTGCAACATCGCGGCGATATGCCCGCCCAGCGCGTCCCCGGCGACCGCGCCGGTGATCAGCATGACCAGGGTGATGCCCACCTGCACGGTGGACAGGAAATGTTCCGGGGCCTCGACGTGACGGAGGGCCGCAGCCGCGCGCCGGCTGGTTCGCGCCATCTGCTTGAGACGGCTCCTGCGTGAGGCCACCAAGGCCATCTCCGATAGCGCGAAGAAGCCATTGCACAGGGCCAGAAAGAGGACGAGCGCGATTTGGGTCAGCATCGGGGTGATGATGGGGGAGGTTGCATGGACACAGTGTAAAGGCTGTTTGCTCTGTACATCACCCCGGCGTCACTCGGTCATTGATGCAGAGCAACACGGCTGTCCTGTACCATTCCGGCTATTGACTTCCCTCAGGCTCGACCAGCATGTTTTCACTGCAGACGATCTTCGGTAAAGGCGACAAGTTCTACGGCCTGCTCGAACAGAGTGCCGAGACCGCGCATGAAAGCGCCAAGGCGCTGCATGGACTGTTGACCAAGCCCGGCGCCGAGCAGGGCATGGCGGCTTTCACGGTGACCCGTGCACGGGAAAAGGAACTGGCCGCGCAGATCAGCGAAGGCCTGGTCAATACATTCGTCACCGCACTCGACCGCGAGGATATCGAGGCGTTGAACTCGGCTTTGTACAAGATCCCCAAAACGATCGAGAAATTTGCCGAGCGCTACGAGATTGTCACCGAGCGCTTGGTCGGCGTGGATTTTGCCCAGCGCGCCCAGGTGCTGGAGCAGTCCAGCGCGGTGGTGGTGCAGATGGTCCACGAGTTGCGCCGCGGCCTGCGCATCGACCCGGTGAAGAAATTGCAGGATCGCCTGCAGGCGCTGGAATCCGAGGGTGACCGCATGTTGCTGGCGCCTTATCGCACCTTGTATGTCGAGGGCGGCGACGTGATGCGCGCGATGTTGGCCAAGGACCTGTTCGAGTTGATCGAAAAGGCGATCGACAAGTGCCGAGATGTCGGCAATATCGTCTATTCGATTGTGTTGAAGAATTCCTGAGGCCACGCCCGTGACCCTGTGTACTGCACTCCACCCAACATGCGGTGTTCCCCCGGGCGGCGTCCGGTTCGTTACCGGTGAACGCGCATGACCATCGTCATTACGGTGGTGGTGATCGCGTTGATCTTCACTTATATCAACGGTTTTCACGACACCGCCAACTCGATTGCCACCGTGGTGGCAACCAAGGTGCTGACCCCGGGTCAAGCCGTGTTGATGGCCGCCGGCACCAACCTGTTCGGCGCGTTCATGGGTACCGCCGTGGCCGCCACGATCGCGTCCGGCCTGATCAATGCCGGTGTGCTCGAAATGAGCTCGCAACTGCTGATCTGCGCCTTGCTGGCGGCGATTGTGTGGAACCTGATCACCTGGTGGCTCGGTTTGCCGTCCAGTTCCAGCCATGCCTTGGTCGGCTCGCTGGTGGGCGCAGCCATCGCCGCTTCCGGCAACAATTTCGATTCGGTGATCTGGGTAGAAGGTAGCTGGCTGAAAGGGCACGGCGTGATTCCCAAGGTGATCGTCCCGATGGTGCTGTCACCCGCCGCGGGCTTCATCATCAGCTTCCTGTTGATGGGCGCGCTGTATGCGCTGCTGGCGTGGTTCGCCAATCGCCAGGGCTGGTCACGACGGTTCGGGCGCACGCCGTTCGTCAACTCGTTCTTCGGCAAGGCACAAATTGTTTCGGCAGCCACGATGGGTGTGGCGCACGGCATGAATGACGCGCAAAAGAGCATGGGCATCATCGCGCTGGCGCTGGCTGGCGGTACCGCCACGCACCAGTTTGACCAACTGCCGCAATGGCTCGATTTCCTGCGTATCGCCGGCGATCCTGCGGGCGGCTTCGAGATTCCGGTGTGGGTGAAGGTGGTTTCAGCACTGACCATGGCCGCCGGTACGGCCGGCGGTGGCTGGCGCATCATCAAGACGCTGGGCCACAAAATGGTCAAGCTGCACCCCATCAACGGTTTTGCCGCCGAGACCAGTTCGGCAGTGGTGATCCTGGTCGCTTCCGTGTTCGGTATCCCGGTGTCGACCACACATAACGTGTCCGCATCGATCATGGGTGTGGGCGCGGCCAAGCGCTTCAACTCGATCCGCTGGTCGGTGGTCGAACGCATGGTGTGGGCGTGGATACTTACCCTGCCGATCACCGCACTGCTGGCCTATGGCCTGGTGCTGTTGTTCAAGCTGGCGTTCTGACGCGCAAGCGCTGGTTTCTACAGCGCGTCGACACCCTCGGCGATGAGTTGCTCCAGCGCATCGCCGAGCACGCCCAATTCACTGACCAGCCGCTCCAGTTCGGCGGCGTCGAGGAACTCGTAGGGACGGTTTTCGCACAGGTGCAGATACGGCGAACCGTCCAGATCCGCGACCGCAAGAAAGCCGGTGCGCTGTTGCCAGTTGAAGCGCAGACAGCGGTTCGGGTCGGTGCCGGCGAGCGGGCCGACCGGCGTGGAAATGCGCAAATAGCGCCGGCCCGTCTCGTCCTCCAGTTCGGCCAGATAAATGCCCTGCCAGCGCTCCTGCTCCAGTGGCAGGTCGAAACTGATCAGGTACGGATCGTTGCTGTGCAGCTCGTGCAGGCTGCCGATGTGGGAACGCACGGCTTCGAAGTGGCGCATGGGGCGGCTTCCGCTGGCGAAGGTCGAAAGCTACTCTGACACGGTTTCCCCCTTGCGTCGCGCCAACCATGAATGATGCCGCTGCCCGCATCTACGCCGCCATTGCCGCCATTCCGTCCGGGCGGGTTGCCAGTTATGGCGCCATCGCCGCACGCGCGGGATTGCCGGGTCGTGCACGCATGGTCGGTCGGCTGCTGGGCGAAGTGCCCGCAGGCATGGAGTTGCCGTGGTTCCGGGTTTTGCGCTCCAGCGGGCATATCGCGATGCCGCCGGGCAGCCGCGGATTCCGTGAACAGTCGCGGCGGCTGCGCGCCGAAGGGATCGAAGTGAAGAATGGCCGGGTGCCGTTGTCGCGCTTCGGGCTCGATGGTGACCTCGATCACGCGCTGTGGGGCATGCCGCCGCATCAATAAAGCAACCTGCTTTTCGCGTTCGCCTGCTCGTCCGCTTGCGCGAGAGGACTGAGGAGAGGGATGCACTGTCGCCGTCAGCCGACATGCGCCCGGGCATCCGGCGCACACGCATTTTCGCGAAGCTGCCCGCTCCATTTGCTAGCATTCCCCGAATGCCCACCCCACTCGACATTCTTCAAAGTGTTTTCGGTTATCCCAGTTTCCGCGGCCAGCAGCAGGCCGTGGTGGAACATCTCAGCGAGGGCGGCGACGCGCTGGTGCTGATGCCTACCGGCGGCGGCAAGTCGCTGTGTTTCCAGATTCCCGCGCTGCTGCGTCAGGGCACCGGCATCGTGGTGTCGCCGCTGATCGCGTTGATGCAGGACCAGGTCGACTCACTGCGCGAGGCCGGCGTGGCCGCCGCGTTTCTCAACTCCAGTCTTGCGGCCAACGAGCAGCGCGAAGTCGAGCGGCAACTGTTGGCCGGCGAGTTGAACCTGCTTTATGTGGCGCCGGAGCGTTTGCTGACTTCGCGCTTTCTCGATCAGCTCGAACGCACCGAAGTGGCGCTGTTCGCGATCGACGAGGCACATTGCGTATCGCAATGGGGGCACGATTTTCGGCCGGAATATCGCGAGCTGGCGATCCTGCATCAGCGCTTTCCGCAGGTGCCGCGCATTGCGCTTACCGCCACCGCCGACCAGCGCACTCGCGAGGAGATCGTCGAGCGACTGGCACTGCAAAGTGCCCGGCAATTCGTCTCGAGTTTTGATCGTCCGAACATCGGCTATCGGGTCGGCTTGCGCCATAACGCGAAGCGTCAGCTGGGGGAATTCCTGCTTGGTCACGAAGGCGAATCCGGCATCGTGTATTGCCTCAGTCGGCGCAAGGTCGACGACACCGCCGAGTGGTTGGCCGAGGCGGGTATCGAGGCGCTGCCGTATCACGCTGGGCTGGATTCGGCGACGCGTGCGAAAAACCAGCAACGCTTCCTGCGCGAAGACGGCGTGGTGATGGTGGCCACGGTCGCCTTCGGCATGGGCATCGACAAGCCTGACGTGCGCTTCGTGGCACATCTTGATCTACCGCGCAGCATCGAGGGCTACTACCAGGAAACCGGTCGCGCCGGTCGTGACGGTCTGCCGGCGGAAGCGTGGATGATCTACGGCTTGTCCGACGTAGTCACCATGAGCCAGATGATTGCGCAATCCGAATCGGCCGACGAGCGCAAGCGGGTCGAGCGGCAGAAGCTGGAGTCGCTGCTGGCCTATGCCGAGGCGATCGACTGTCGTCGGCAGATGCTGCTTGGTGCGTTCGGCGAAAGCTATCCCGGGCCTTGCGGTCATTGCGACAACTGCATTGCGCCGCCGAAGACCTGGGATGCCACCGTGCCCGCGCAGAAGGCGTTGTCGGCGGTATATCGCACCGGTCAGCGCTTCGGTTCCGGTCATGTGATTGCGGTGCTGCGCGGGGAAGAAACCGAGCGTGTGCTGAGTCTCGATCATCATCGACTGACCACCTTCGGCATCGGTGCCGACATGGACGACAAGCAGTGGCGCTCGGTATTCCGGCAGCTGCTTGCGGCCGGCCTGCTGGAAGCAGATGCCGAAGGCTATGGCACGCTGCGCCTCACCGCCGCCAGCCGGGCCGTGCTCAGTGGCGGCCAGCGGGTGAAGCTGCGCGAGGATGCGCGGCCCGAGCGCGCTACCCGGCGTCGGCGTGACAGCAAGTTGATCACCGGCGATCCACGCAGCGGCGGCAGCCTCGGCATCGAGGCTTACGAGCAGCCGATGTGGGATGAATTGCGCGCGCTGCGGACCCAGCTGGCCAGGCAGCAGGGCGTGCCGCCGTATGTGGTGTTCCACGACGCGACCTTGCTGGCCATGCTGCGCGCACTGCCAGCCAACGAGGATGAACTGGCCAGCGTCAGCGGTGTGGGCGAAGCCAAGCTCAAACGCTACGGTCGCGATTTCCTCGCGGTGATCAACGCAGCGCAATAGCGCCGAGTACGTTGGTCCAACGGAGTCGCGTAGGGCGGGCAAAGCCCGCCGCTTTGTGAAGGGCTTGGCGTGCACTGCCCGCTGCTTTGTGGAAAACGACCGGCGGGCGTTGCCCGCCCTACCGGAGGAACACCGCTTTCTCCACTTTGAAAGGCCATGCTTGGCGAATGCTGACAGCGCTGTCATAGTTGTCGCGCAAACAAGCCATCCGGCGCAACGGGGCGGCGTACGGCTGCGCGGTCAGCGGCCGCTGCATACGTATTCAGCCGGACAGCGCTGCACACACGCCGCAGAATCGACTGCGATGACACGCCATGACGTTGGGGAGACGCGATGAGCACGATGCAAGCAACAGGTGATGGGCTGGGCCAGCACGCCACGGCACGCGTGGTGCTGATTTCCGCCGCGGCGGCACTGGGGGGATTCCTGTTCGGTTTTGACACGGCGGTGATCAACGGCGCCGTGGATGCGATTCGCGGCAGCTTCGCGCTGGACGCGGCACAAATCGGCTTTGCGGTGTCTTGTGCGCTGCTGGGTTCGGCGTTGGGTGCCTGGTACGCCGGCATGCTGGCCAACCGTTTCGGCCGCGTGCGCACCATGCAGGTGGCTGCAGTGCTGCTGGTCGCCAGCGCCATCGGTTCAGGCATGGCAACCGCCGTTTGGGATCTGATTCTGTGGCGACTGGTTGGCGGTATCGGTGTCGGCGTGGCCTCGGTGATCGCGCCGACCTACATCGCCGAAGTATCGCCGGCGCATATTCGTGGCCGGCTGGGCTCGATGCAGCAACTGGCGATCGTGCTGGGCATCTTCGCCGCCCTGCTCAGCGACGCGTGGTTGAGTGGCGCTGCCGGCGGTTCCAGCCAGCCGCTGTGGTTGGGCCTGGCTGCGTGGCGCTGGATGTTCCTGGTGGCCACCGTGCCGGCGCTGATTTACGGCGTGCTGGTGCTGGGCGTTCCCGAATCGCCACGCCATCTGGTGGCCACGGGCCGCATCGACGAAGCCCGCGTGGTGCTGCGCAAGGTGCTGAACATGCACAGCGACGCCGCCCTCGAAAGCAAGCTGAGTGACATCGCGGGCAGCTTGCAGTCGGAACACAAGCCGCGCTTGAGCGACCTGCGTGGCAAGGCCGCCGGGCTGCTGCCGGTGGTCTGGGTCGGCATTCTGTTGTCGGTGTTCCAGCAGTTCGTGGGCATCAACGTGATTTTCTACTATTCGTCCACGCTGTGGCATTCGGTGGGCTTCAGTGAGGCAGACTCGTTCACCATCACGGTGGTCACCTCGATCGTCAACGTGCTGGTGACCCTGGTGGCGATTGCACTGGTCGACAAAATCGGCCGCAAGCCGCTGCTGGTGGTGGGTTCGGCGGGCATGGCGATAACCCTCGGTGCGATGGCGTGGTGCTTCTCGCAGGCGACCGGAAGCGGCGCGGAACTGAGTCTGCCCGGTTCGGTCGGCATGGTGGCGCTGGTGGCGGCGAATGCCTACGTGGTGTTCTTCGGTGTCAGTTGGGGCCCGGTGGTGTGGGTGCTGCTGGGTGAGATGTTCCCCAACCATATTCGCGCTACCGCGCTGGCGGTGGCGGCTGCCGCGCAATGGCTGGCCAACTTCGCGATCACCAGCAGCTTCCCCGCGCTGGCCGAGAGGGGGCTCACCTTCGCCTATGGCCTGTACGCGGGCTTCGCCGTGCTGTCGTTGCTGTTCGTCTTGTCAGGCGTGCGCGAGACCAAGGGCGTCGAGCTTGAGGACATGCGGGCGTGAACATGGAACATCGTATCGCGCCCATCGCCAGGCCCGCTGCCTGTGCGGCGTGGGAGCAGCGACGTGCGCGATACGACACGCGGCGCGCAAACCGGCTAGGATTCGGAGGTGACGGCACGGTGCCGTCGCGCGACTTGCTGGCGGATGGTGCTGCGACAGATGGCAAAGGCGACCTCCATCGATATTGCCCACCTGACCGGGGTATCCCAGGCCACGGTGTCACGTGCGCTGCGCGGCAGCCCCCTGGTCAATGAGGAAACCCGGCGGCGCATTCAGGCTGCCGCCGACCAGCTCAACTACAAGGTCGACAAGAACGCGTCGAACCTGCGCAAGATGCATACCGGCACGTTGGCGCTGTTGTTCTTCGAAGACCCCACCGCCGACGAGTCACACATCAATCCGTTCTTCCTGTCGATGCTTGGCTCGATCACCCGCGCCTGCGCGCTGCAGGGCTACGACCTGCTGATTTCCTTCCAGCAGTTCTCGCATGACTGGCATGCCGATTTCGCCGACAGCAAAAAAGCCGATGGGTTGATCCTGCTGGGTTACGGCGACTACCTGGCCTATACCGACAAGCTGGAAAAGTTGGTCGCCCAGGGCACCCGTTTCGTACGCTGGGGCGCGGTGCTGCCGGATCAACCCGGCGTGTCGATCGGTTGCGACAATTTCGCCGGTGGTCTGGCGGTTGCCGAGCATCTGCTCGAACGCGGCTGTCGCCGGATTGCCTTCCTTGGTGACGCCTCCAGTCATTACCCGGAATTCTTCGGTCGCTATCGCGGTTATGTGCAGGCACTGGAAGCGGCCGGTGTCGAGGTCGACCCCGCCCTGCAGCAGAACGCGGAAAGCACCGAACACTCCGGCTACGAGGCCATGCGTGGCCTGATTCTCAACGAAACCGGTTTCGATGCGGTGTTCGCCGCCAGCGACCTGATCGCGATTGGCGCCATGCGCGCGCTCAGTGATCACGGCCTGCGCGTGCCGCAAGACGTGGCGCTGGTCGGCTTCGACGATATTGCCACTGCCAGCTTCGTCAATCCGCCGCTGACCACCGTGCTGCAGGACACCCGCCAGGCCGGCGAAGTGCTGGTCGATAGCCTGCTCGGACTGATTCGCGGCGAGCCGGTGGATAGCGAAGTGCTGCCGGTAAAGCTGATGGTGCGCCGCTCCAGCCTGCGCTGAGGCCGTCATTGCGGTCGACGCCGTTGATCCCGTAGTCTGCAGGGGCTGTCCAGGTTTCTCCGCATGACGGGGTCGAGATCGCTGTGCAACGGACCATCTCCGAATTGGAGTTTCACCAGGTGTTCGAACGCATCGCCGATGCGTACGTGGCGCTGGATCGTGACTGGCGCTGCACCTACGTCAACGCGAAGGCGTGCGAGCAGCTGGGTCGTCGTGCCGACGAGCTGCTTGGCCGCCAGGTGATGGAAGTATTTCCGGATACCCATGGGCTTCCGTTCCAGCTGGCCTGCGAACGGGCGATGACCGAGCAGCAGCCAGTGCACATGGAGGTCCGGTACCCGCCGCAAGATCGCTGGTTCGAGAATCGGATCTATCCGTCGGCGGATGGGCTGACCATTTACTTCCTCGACATCACCGAGCGCAAGCGCACCGAACAGGAGTTGCAGGAACAGCAGCACATGCTGTCGTATGCGCAGCGGGAGGCACACCTCGGTAGCTGGGACTGGGACATTGCCGGCAACCGGGTGACCTGGTCGGATGAGTTGTACCGCATCTATGGTGTGTCACCGAAGCAGCACGGGGCGACGTTCGAGGCCTACCTCGCCCTGGTGCATCAGGACGATCGTGAACGGGTGCAACAGACGATCGGGCAGGCATTGAACAGTCGCCAGCCGTTCGAGTTCGAGGAACGCATCCAGCGTGCCGACGGCGTGGTGCGTACCCTGCTCAGCCGCGGCAGCGTTGATTTTGATGAGGCTGGTCAGCCGCTCCGCATGATGGGTGCCTGCCAGGACATTACCGAGCGCAAGCGCGCCCAACAGCTGGACGCCGGCCAGCATGAAATCCTTGCCGGCATTGCCGCGCGGCATTCGCTGGCACAAAGTCTGGATCAGATTGCGCGCCTGCACGAGACGATGAATCCCGGTGCGCTGTGCTCGCTGTTGCTGCTGGATGAGAGCGGTCGCCACGTGTTGCACGGCGCCGCACCCTGTTTGCCCGAGACCTTCAACCGAGCCCTGCACGGACTTGAAATCGGCGAAGCGCGGGGCTCCTGCGGCACCGCCGCCTGGCGTCGCGAGCGCGTCGTGGTGGCCGACATCGCCACGCATCCGTATTGGGAGAATTACCGGTCACTGGCCTTGGTGCATGGCTTGAAAGCCTGCTGGTCGACCCCGGTTCTCGGCCGTGACGGCAAGGTGCTGGGTACGTTCGCCGTGTACTTTCGCGAAGCGCGCGAGCCGCGTCCGGAGGAGCTGCAAAGCATTGACCGCATGCTTCCGCTCACCGCCGTGGCAATCGAAAGCGAGCAGCTCACGCACCGTCTTCGCGAGCGCACCCGCTTCTTTGAAATGTCGCTGGAAATCTTCTGCATCATCGATCTGGCGGCTGGCCGGCTGGTACAGTTCAATCCGTCGCTGTCGCGCGTTACCGGCTATTCCGTCGATGAGTTGACCTCGCGCGGCTACCGCGAATTTCTTCGTGCGGAGGACGCGATGTCCGACGCCGATCCCATGTTGCAGCTCAATGCTGCCGGGCAGCAGGTTCAAACCTTTACCTGCCGCTGCCTGTGTCGGGATGGCAGTCAAAAGTATCTGGAGTGGGCGTCGTTCGTGGCGCCCGATGGACTGGTCTACGCCGTCGCCCGCGACATCACCGAGCGACGCCGGATAGAAGCGGAGCTGGCTTACGCCTCCAGTCACGATGCAGTTACCGGCCTGCCGCACCATTTGCTGCTGGAGCAGGCGCTGGCAGACATGCTGCGCGATCCATCGGTCCCCGCATGGGTCATGGTGGTGGGGCTGGATCGATTCCAGTTGGTCAATGCCTCGGTTGGTCATCCGGCCGGCGACGATGTCTTGCAGCGGCTTGCGTGGAAGCTTCAGCTTGCCCTCGAGGGCAACGGCCGGATTGCCCGCTTCGCCGGTGATGAATTTCTCGTCACAGCGGCGGGGCTTTCGTCGTCGGCCGCATTGAAGCTTGCCGAGTGCCTGCGTGCGGCGGTAGCCGAGCCCATCGAAGGTGATGACTATCGATTGTTGCTCACGGCCAGCGTCGGCATCAGCCATTCGCCCGAACACGGCACCAACGCGAAGACCCTTTTGCAACGGGCCGAAGCAGCGATGAATCAGGCCAAGCAGGACGGCCGTGATCGCGTCTGCGAATTTTCCGAAGCACAGATGCACGAACTCGAGGATCGTTTACTGCTCGGCAATCACCTGCGTGATGCGATCCGCCTGGGTGAGTTCGAACTGCACTACCAGCCGCAACATGACGTGGCCGAGCACCGGTTGACCGGCTTCGAAGCACTGCTGCGCTGGAACAGTCAGCAGTTGGGCAGGGTGTCGCCGGGCCGTTTCATTCCGATTGCCGAAGCACTCGGCCTGATGCCCGAGATCGGTGAATGGGTCATCGATGTTGCCTGCGGGCAGATACGCCAGTGGCTGGATCGTGGCTATCGCGACTTCACGGTGGCAGTGAATGTTTCGGCGCAGCAATTGCAGCGCCCCGGCCTGGTTGCGCAGGTAGCCGAAGCCCTGCAGCGTCACGCCGTTCCATCCAGCATGCTGGACATCGAGATCACCGAAAGCGCGTTGATGGAAAACGTGGCGCGGGTACAGAACGCACTGACTGAATTGAAATCATTGGGTGTGCGGGTATCGCTGGACGACTTCGGCACCGGCTATTCGTCACTGGCCTATCTCAAGCAATTCCCGATCGACAAGTTGAAGATCGATCAGAGCTTTGTGCGCGGTCTGCCCGAGGATTCCGCCGACACGGCGATCGTGCGAGCCGTGATCACCGTTGCCCATGAGTTGCGCATGAGCATTGCCGCAGAAGGCGTGGAGACCGCGGCGCAGGCCGACTTCCTGCTCGCCGCGGGTTGCGATGAATTGCAGGGCTTTCTGCTCGACCCGGGGTTATGCGTGGCAGAAGCTGAGGCGCGCCTGCGTTCCGCACGCGCCTGACCGTTCAAGCAGCCGTTGCCAGTCGCCAGCCAGGCGCCTCGCGCCAAGTTGCGTCTGCCATCACGTACTCGCATTCAGTGACGGCGTGTTGCCAATCGCCGGCGAATCACCTGCAGCAACGCCAACAAGAGCCAAAGCAAGGCCAGCCACAGTGCCGCGTTTACCGCCGACGCAAAGGCTATGCCTGCTGGTGATGAGGGGGCGCTGCGAAACGGTCCACCCAGCAAAAACCACCAGACGGTCACGCCGGGCTGCACGAAATCATGGAGAGGATCGCGAACCACTGAAGGGATCAAGTTGTTCGAGGCGAGCGTTGCCAGCGCGAAGGCGCTGGCAAGAGCCAGTGCAACTGCCACTGCCAGTACTGCGACAAGGCGACCCACTTTCATTGCAGTCACCTCGTTGTTCTTCAGTCTGCGCTACAGATAGAACTTGATGATCGCCAGGGAAAACAGCGCTGCCTGCAGACCTGCGAGAACCAGGGCAATGAACACGGCGCCGACGCCATGTAGCCCGAACGATACATTCCGATGGTCAGTGCGCCAGTCCTTCGGGGGATCGAGATCCTCGTTGGCGAGATAGGCGTTGAGTTTGTCGATCCTCGCGCCGTAGACATTCATGTAATAAAAGAAGACCAAGCCGATGAACACCGCGGAGACGAGAATCGGCACGATCCAGAGCCTTGCGCCAGGCAGCCCCGCCGGTGACGAGATCACTCCGGCAATGAACAAACCCAGCACGAGGATGTACCAGGTCATGCAGCGATGGTGGAACTCCTGGTAATACTTCGCGAGGTCTTCGATCTGCTTGCGTGCGTGCATCAATAATTTCCCAGAATGCGGTGAATGGCGCGGAGGGGCCTTGTGCCGCCCGACGCGGGAACTGAGCGGTGACGTGGCCGTACGCGTGGACTGCGGACCAAGCTTGCATGGTGCATCCGGGTAACTCGACTCGCACGCAACGTACACCTACCGCAAAGCGGCCCGCAGGCTTGCTGCCACCGCAATGCGTTCCTCGGTCGTGTACGGCACTTTCCGCCCCGCATGCAGCCCGTCATTTGGCTGGCGGGGAAATACATGCAGATGGTAGTGCCACACGTCTTGATCGCCGGCCGGACCGTTGTGCTGGCGGGTAGATATTCCTTCACACCCAAAAGCCTCCCGCATCGCACCCGCGAGACGACGCGTGGCACGAAAGAAGTCGCTACCGAGGTTGTCCGGGATGTCCAGCACGTTCTCATAGTGGCTCCGAGGTACCACCAGGCAGTTGCCTCGTATGCCAGCGTAGTGGTGAGTCGGGACCAGGGCGAACAGGTTCGCATCCACCAACACAACGGCGGATTCCGGGGCGGACGAGGGCAGCGTCTCCGCAATGCCGCAGAACGGACACTCGTATCCGGGCGGCGCATTCTTCATAAGGCGTGGCGCTGGAGTTGAACGGCGGCGTGGCGTCCGCCTCGAATGCGGTTAGACATCCCCGCGAGAGTCTTGCTGCATCTCCGGCGTGTCCCTGCACATCGCGCAATGCTGACCACGTCTTGCTCGAAAGAACCGGGTGACGCCGAAGATAAGCGTAGCCAGAGTGCCCCAAATGGCCCCCTGCGCCGCGGCATAACCGAAGCTATGGCCCTTGAGCAGCTGCACGGCGAAGATGATCGCGAACGCGCCCACAAGAACGGTAAGAAGACGCTTGACCCAAAATCCAGTACCCAAGAAATTCTCCCAGTGAGGTGCAACGTTGGAATGGAGCGGCGGCACAGCCGTCCGCCTCGGACCAGTGGTTAGGCAATGTCTTGCCGAAAGCCGCGTCTAATCCAGCGAACGACGCCGGCAAAAGCCCACAACAGAAGAATAGGGATGACGATGTAACTTGCCATGGCCAAAGGATGCGCGCTGATCTGAAACGGACTGGCGCTATTTCCCGTAGAAACTACGCTAAAAAATGGATCGTTCACCGGTGAAGCGGCCAAATCTGGCGTTACATTCGGATAGTTTGCGAAAATCCACAGGCCTGCGAGCAAGAGCCAAGCTGCCGATAGAACAAGCAACAAGCGGTTCCATCCATTGGTGACCATATACCTCTCCTAATTGCCTAACGCCGAAATTAAGTGGCCGCTGGAACGCAGCGGTTCGCTTGAACGAGTAAAAAGAGACTTCCTCCCCCTAAGACCTCGAGGGCCATGATGGTGTTGCGAAACAACCATCAACAGAAGAGGACGTCTCCATGAGCACTATAACCATCGGCGTGGATTTGGCGAAGAGCGTGTTTTCGGTTTGCGAGGTAGATGCCTCGAGCAGCGGGTTGCGGCGGCAGGATCTGCGCCGTGACGTGTTTGGCCAGTGGCTGGCACAGGTGCCGACGGGTGCGATGGTGGCGATGTAAGCATGCAGCGGGGCGCATCACTGGGCGCGACGGTGTCTGGAATACGGCTTACAGCCACGGTGGATGGCCGCGCAACTGGTCAAACCGTATCGCAAAAGCCAGCACAGCAAGAACCATCGCAACGACGCCGAGGCGATTACCGCGGTCGCTCGTCAGGGCAATATGCACTTCGTGCCGATCAACACCATCGACCAGCAGGCACGGCTGGCCTGGCGCCGGGTGCGCGAAGGCTACAAGGCCGAGGCGCTGCGCCGGGTGCTGGCCGAGCTGCACGAACAGGCCGCGCTGCCCATCGAGTTCACGGTGTTGGTTCACGACCTGGCGAACAAACATGCACGCCAACTGTGGGTGACGCTGGCGCAGGATGTGCACTACGACCCCTGTGCCAGCCTGCGTCATCCAATGCGTCGCTCAGTTCAAGCCGCCTGAAGTACCGAGTTCGTTTCATCGCCAGCGCGAAGTGATAGGCAACGCGTCAGACCCACCCGGAGAGAACCTGACTAAAGGAACTCTTGGGTATGCAGCCGGGCTGCGCCCAGTGCAGACCAAGTACCTAACCCGAGTTTGCGAGCCTGACGACGGGTGAGCCACGCGACACTAATACCGAAAGCCGCGCCGGTGATCAGGGCGACATCACACGCCTCTTTGAACGACATGGTGCGAATGCCCCTATTACCCATGTACCAAGCAAAAGCACCAAACATGAGTCCAAAGAATGCGCCGCCAAGAAGGGCAAGCGGCAGAAAACGCATGTACAGCGGTGGCGGAAGCGGAATGCCCATTGACCAGAGCAGCTTCCAAAGAGGCGGACACGCAGTCGCTGCCCCAATTCCCTTTTCCGCCATCAGGCGCTTGTACTCTTCCATTTTGCGATCGTGTGTCATGGGGACCTAACGATGGAGTTGAGCGGCGGCGTAGCCGTCCGCCTGGAACGAGATGCAAGACCTTTACGCGCCGGCCACGATATCTGCGTTTACGAATTTATTGCCACGCTTAAGTTTAAGTAGCAGATGCTGACCCGGCTGCAAGCTTTTAAATTGACTTGCCATTGCGCGAGCCGGTGCGCCACTGACCGGCTTGCCATTAACCTCGACGATATAATCGCCTGGCTTTAGGCCCGCAGTCGCCGCAGGCGAACCAGCAGTCACGGTTGATACTTTGACCTGCTCGAGCGTCGGGCTGAAGAAGCCGGAGACGCTGACTTGGCTGCCAAACCCTAACTTGCCCCCTGCAGCCATAGCACCGGATGCTACGACCAGTAACGCGACCGCGACCAAAACCTTCGCTTTAATGCTCCAAGCCACTGTGATCTCTCCCTTAAAGGTCTAACGAGGTTGTAGAAAAACCTCCGGCGATCTTGCTTCAATAGCCTCAGGCGAACAAGAGGCACGAGCATGGCGCGTTACCGACACATCGACATGAGTCCACGGCTGTTGCCGGTGGATCTGCAGGCGCAGCTGGTGCCGGGGTCGTTCGCGCACGCGCTGCATCACCTGGTGGATCAACTGGACCTGTCGGCGTTCGATGCGCACTACCGCAACGACCAGAACGGCGCGCCAGCGCACGCACCGACGATGTTGCTCAAGGCGGTGTTGCTGGCGTATTCGCAGGGCATGGTGAGCTCGCGGTCGATCGAGCGCGCTTGCCGCGACAACGTGCTGTTCATCGCGTTGACCGGCGACGCCAAGCCGCACTTCACCACGATTGCCGACTTTGTCAGCCGCTCGCGCGACGCCATCGCGTCGGTGTTTTCCCAGGTGCTCACGCTACTCGATGGCGAGGGGCTGATCGGCCGGGAGATGTTTGCCATTGATGGCGTAAAGCTGCCATCCAACGCATCCAAACACCGCTCCGGCACGCGTGCCGAGTTCCTCGCGCAGGCGCAGAAGATGGAGCGCGCCGCAGCGACGATGCTGGAGCGCCATCAGGCCAACGATGCCGGCACGGCCGAAGATGTGCTGGACGCCAAGGCGGCTGCTCGCATCGACCGCCTCACCAGCGACGCGATCAAGATCCGCCAGTGGTTGGCCGAGCACCCCGACGATCGACCCGGTTCGCGCGGCAAGATTCGCAAGTCCAACCGCACAGACAACGAGTCGGCGAAGCTGGCCACCGACAAGGGCGTGATCCAGGGTTACTGTGCCGTGGCCGTGGTCGATGACAAGCATCAAGTCATCGTCGAGGCCTCGGCTCACGGCACCGGCGCCGAGCAAGAGCTGCTGTTGCCCGTGCTTGACGCATGCGCTGCCCAGCGCACAGCCACCACCTTGATCACTGCCGATGCCGGCTATCACTCCGAAGCCAACCTCGCCGGATTGGCTGAAAGGCAGATCAATGCCTTGATCGCCGACAACGCCATGCGTCGACGCGATGAACGATTCGTCGAGCAGGACAAGCACCTGGCCAAGCCCGATCCGCTGCACGACAAGTCACGCAAGAAGGCCAAGTCACGGCTGTTCGGCAGCGCCGATTTCATCATCGCGCCGGACCAGTCCCATGCCGTTTGCCCAGCCGGAAAGCACCTGTATCGCAACGGCAAGGACTGCACCATCGGCGGCTACGCCGCGATCAAATTCCGTGCATCGGAAGCCGCCTGCAAGGATTGCCCGCTGCGTCCTAAGTGCTTGCGCAAGCCGCAAACCACGCGGTCACGACAGGTCGCCGTGCTCACGCGCAAAGTCGAGCCCACCCACAGCCAGCGCATGCGCGAGCGCATCGACAGCGAGCGCGGACGTGAGCAGTATGGCCGACGCTTCGCGATCGTCGAGCCGGTGTTCGGCAACGTGCGCGCGAACAAGCGGCTCGACCGTTTCACGCTGCGCAGCCAACCCAAAGTGGACGGGCAATGGAAGTTGTTCGCCCTGGTCCACAACATCGAGAAGTGGGCGAACTACCGCAAGGTGGCGTGACCGGGCAGAAGGCGCGCGTTGCGCTGTCTGGAACGCGTGTCAGCGGTGTCAGATAGAACCAAATATTGCGCCATGCGGATGCGCCGAAATCGGCATCGCCAAGTGACGGCATTCACTCGTCGCGGTTATGGCCGTCTATCTGCGTGCGAAAAGAGCTTTTTCTACAGCCTCAACGCTTGAGTTAAGCGGCGTGCGGCTTTTCGCACGTCCGCTTGGACGAATTGTTAGGCCTCACCGCCGCTCGGTGTTGCCATGTAGTCGTCGTAATTTTCGATGTAGTCAGTGAGGTTCTCGCGGAGCATATCTTCGTACTCTTTCAAGTAGTAGCTGACAATGTTTTCTTTTTCTTCCGTCATGCGCTGAAGTGAACCGGAATTGATAGCTCCAACGTAAGCATTGAATCTGGCGGCGCCATAGAGAAACGACGCACTAACTTTACCCTTGCCAGTAGACAAGCAATGTTCGTTAGCTAGCGCAATGTATCCATCTGCACGGTTGTAGAAATTGTCGTCAACTTGGTTGGTCATAGATTTCGTTTGTGAGGCCTAACGCTGGAATTAAGCGGCGGCGGAGCCGTCCGCTTGGATGACTGGTTAGACCTCACCTGCCATGTCGATGCCGCATGTACAGAACCGCGACGGCGCATAGCGAGAACGCCACCAAGAAAAGATTGCCCAGTGTGCGGTGACCCGAAGACAACGAAGCCAGACACATACCAAAGAGAAGAGCCCAGAGCACCGTGACCGTTCTATTGACGCGAGTAGGCTCCATGCGCCCGGTGAGCATGCCCGCACCATAGAGCCGTGAGCTTCCGATTGCGGGGACTAACCAAACCCCCACGAGACCAATAAAACCGTAGACCGCCATAGCAAGGCCGGCAGCGATCAAAATATTGTCGATCATCGAGACACTTCCTGTGAGGTCTAACGCTGGAGTTAAGCGGCGCGCGGCTTTTCGCGCGTCCGCTTGGACGAGTGGTTAGGCCCGCCCCTGACCGTTACGATGGTTGAATCGTTGCCAAAACATGACGACCGCACATATGGCAAATAGCCCAAACAAGCTGTAGCTCATCACGCGGTAACCCAAGTTACCACACGTAAAATATGCTCCGAAGAGTAGATAAAAAAGCCCCTGTGTCGACGCTCGGAAATTTTCCTGCGGAAGCCTTCCCCAAAGCCGCGGATGAAGCTGAACTTGCCTCTTGAGCGATGGAAAAAACCAAATGGCTGCTAGTAGCGCGGCGCCGTACAACACAAAATATATGCCTGCGGCGTCCAGTATTAGATCAAGCGATGTGGAGTGCATTTCATTGGCCTAACGCTGGAATTAAGTGGCGGCGAAGCCGTCCACTTGGATGACTGGTTAGACGGCAGCCAAGTTACGCCGTCGGTGAGCGACACGATAGCGCTGCTTTGAAAGCCCGGCAATGCCGCGAAGGTTGTGGCCTGCGTGCGAAGAACGAAACCGCTGACGACAAACGCCACGTGCGACGAACCGCGCGTACGGCGAAGAACGAAGATGCGAAATAGGACAACGCGCGCAAGACGCAACGAACGACCAAGCGCACGAAAGACGACAACGCAGGCCAGCGTGAAACAACATGACCCGCGCAGCCAATGCAAAGCCAGAAAGCGGCGCACGCGACGCAACACAAAAAGGATGCTGTTCTGACCGCCTAACGCTGGAATTAAGCGGCGGCGCAGCCGTCCGCTTGGATGAGATGTTAGACCTTACCGCCGCGCCAGACATCCGACCACATACCACGAGTGTTCTTGCCGGAAGTGGCTCCGCACTGACGCGCAGCCTCTTTAGCCTCGACCTCCATGAACACATGGAAGGAGCCTGTGCCAGTACGAAAGACCAAGTACGAATTACCGTCCTCACCCTCGAACGTTTTCATTTCAAGGCCAAAACCTTCACGCTTTTTCTTTACGACCATGGAGAGGTGTTCCTTGTAAGGTCTAACGCTGGAATTAAGCGGCGGCGGAGCCGTCCGCTTGGATGACTGGTTAGGTGCCACAGCGCGTTACGCTACGCCGTTGAACCCGAGATCGTAAAACGTTTTGGTCTTTGGATTGTATTTGAGTTCGAAGTAACAAGTACCACCGTCTAGAACTTGCACGAACCGCTCGGCTGCATATGCGTCGGGAGCGCTGCAGAAGGCGTTGATGAAGATGAATTTACCGTCTGCGCTGCCACGACCTTGGTACTGAAACGAGTAGCTTGACCAAGGGCGAAGCTCCCGATGCTGGTCACTCGCGTGGGCGACTACATACGGCTGCATAGATGCTCGCAGCTGCGCTGTAGCAGCTTGCTCGGGTGTCCATGTGCCGCCGGCTATGGGAAACCAAGAGCCGACGAGCAATGCTGTAGCAATAGCGAGCGTACTTCCCATGGCACCTAACGCTTAGTAGACCCCAAATATGGGGTGTTGCCCGGAGTATGCGTTGCCACGCTTTGCCGGACAAGCAGGAAATTCCTGCAGAAGATCATGCGTTTGCGCTGCGGGTTGGGCGGAGACACGCATGCGCGCCGCCCGTGTTATCCGGCAGTTTTGGGGGTGTAACAGTTATGCGTGCGGAAGTGAGGGTGTAACGGGGGCGGAAATGGCGTAATTGCTGGCCGGAGGCTCGAAGCGTTGTACCGGTCGGATGGGATCATTGCGCCGGATGTCCGCGCTCGACGGAAAGCCGTGTCAGTTCGGCGGTGAGGTCGGGGCGCTGGACGGACGCGTCCAGCAGGTAGACCTGCACGTCGTGCGGCGCCACGATGGCTCGCAGTGTGCCGCTTGCGCTGACGTCGACTGCGTTACCGTCCAACGCGGGCACCCAATGTCCAGGCTGCAGATAGTTGCTGATGTTGAACGATGCCGGCGCGTCGCCCTTGTTGAGCAACACCAGCGCAATCTGGTGCACCTTGCCTTTCTGATAGACGCGGTAGAAGGCTGCCTGGTCGCCGGCGAAGTGCAGCGGCAGCATCAGTCCGCGCTGTAGTGCGGGAGTCGTTTCGCGCAACTGCGCTATACGTTTCAGGTGTTGATAGATCGGGCTGCTTGCCGCGTTGTCGATGCGCTGCTGGCCGTAGTAGTTGCGGTTGCCTTGATGTTCGGCCTTGCCGCGCTCGAAGCCGGTTTCGGAGCCGTAATAGATCGCGGGAATACCGCGCGCGGTGAACAGCCAGTTGTTGGCGTCGATGAAGCCGTTGTCGCTGGCATTCAAGCGGGCCATGTCGTGATTGTCGTAGAAGGTGACCAGTTCGTACGGGTTCTGATACGGGCCATTGGTGAGGTAAAGGCGGTCGAGCAGCGTGGCGTAGTCGCTGCCCCGGTGTTCGAATACGTCGGCGATGCGCCCGCGCAGCGGAAAGTCGAGCAGGCTGATGCTGCCGTTCTGTGGCCAGGTGTACTTGCCGATGTTGTCGGGGCTGTAGTCGAAGGCTTCGCCGAACATGAAGAAGCCGGGATGCTTCGCGCGGATGCGCGCGGCGAATTGCTTCCAGAACGTGGTGGACATGTGGCTGATGGTGTCGATGCGGAACGCATCAGCGCCCTGGTCGGCCCATTGGTTGTACGCGCCGACGAAGTAGTCCAGCACGGCCGGGTTCTGGTCGTCGTTGTTGGACAACTGCACCAGGTCGTCGTACGCGTGATAGAAGCGATGCAGCGGATTGCGTACCGGATCGAGTTGGTATGGCGGCAGGTTCTGCTGATCAGCGATCAGCTTGCCGTCCTTGTCATAGATCTGGCCGAACATCGGCTGCGGCTTGGGCATGCTGAAGGCGGGCGAGCCGTGGTTGGCGACGATGTCGAGTACGGTCTTCAAACCTTGCGCGCGCATGGCGGTGGTGAACTGGGCGAAGTCGAGACCTTTGCTGGGCAGGTGCTCGTCGACTTTGTAGAAGTTGACGCCCCAATAGCCGTGGAAGCCGGTCTTGCCGCGGTCGGTGAATTTGGAGCCCCAACTGACCGGATCGCCGCCGGTGAATGCTTCATTCGGGTTGTCGACGATCGGGGTGATCCACACCGCGCCGAAACCCATGCCTCGTATATAGCCGGCGTTTTCCAGCACGCCCTTGAAGTCGCCGCCGAGGTAGCCGATGTTTGCGCTCTCGCCTTTCGGTGCGCCGGTTACAGGTATGTCGAAGGTGGGGTGCACGCCGCCCTGGTTGCGTTGGTCGTTCGACGGGTCGCCATTGACGAAGCGGTCGGTCATCAGGAAGTAGATCGCGCTGGACGCGAACGGCGCGTCGGTGCCGACGAATTCCGGTGTCGTGGTTGCAGCTTGAGCCAAGCCGCAGGTGAGCATCATGGCGATGACTGGCAAGAGTTTCATTCGGATCATGTTGGGTGTCCTGCAGCAACAATGGAATGGCGCGGAAGGCCGTTGTGCGCACGTAATAGCGCACCCTGTGCGCGATGCCTTCCCATTACATGAAGAAGAGCATCGCGCACAGGGTGCGCTATTACGGCAGCGCGGTGACGTTGGTGCTCGGCTCACGCACGCGCAGGGTGAACAGGCCGGCGACGATCAGGCTGGCGCCGCCCAGTCCCAGTGCCCAGATCGGCTGGTTGTGGAAGAACAGCTTGAGCAGTACGCCGAGCACACTGGCAGCGAGCAACTGCGGAATCACGATGAAGAAATTGAAGATGCCCATGTAGATGCCCATCTTCGCGCTGGGCAGGTTGTCCGACAGCATTGCGTAAGGCAGCGACAGGATCGACGCCCAGGCGAAACCCACGCCGACCATCGAGGCGATCAACCAGTGCGGATCACGGATCACCAGGAACGAAAGCAGGCCCAAGCCGCCCAGGAAGAGGTTGATCAGATGGCTGATGCGCAGGCCCAGCGCACGAACCATCAGCGGAATCAGGATCGCCGCCAGCACGCCCACGCCGTTGTAGGTGCCCATCAACACGCCAGCCCAGTTCGCCCCTTCGTTGTAGGCGACCGAGGTGGTGTCGCTGCTGCCGTAGAACGAGGCGGATACGGCAGAGGTGGTGTTGATCCACATCGCGAACATCGCAAACCACGAGAAGAACTGCACCCAGTTGAGTCGACGCATGGGCAGCGGCATGCCATACAAATCGCCCATGATTTGCCGTAGCGCACCGCTGCTGGCGGTGAAGCCCAGCCACACGAACAGCAGGCCAAACACGGCCAGCCCGCCGGCCAGCAGGTACAACTCCTTTTCGAGCGCGAAGTGGTTGATGCACGCCAGCAGGATGACGCCGCTGGTCAATAGCAGGGCGCCGATCTTCCACGCGCCCGATGGCGGTGCGGCGGCTTCCTCGACGCGGTTGTCTGAGAAAGCTGCCAGTTCCTCCGGCGGATATTCGCGCGTGGTCAGAATGGTCCACAGCATGGCCGCCAACAGCACGAAGCCGCCCGCGTAGAACGCGTACTTCACCGTCAGCGGCACTTCGCCCGCCGGTGCCGTATTGGCCACACCGAACTGGGTCAGCACGTAAGGCAGGAACGAGGCGACCACCGCGCCCACGCCGATGAACACGCTTTGCATCGAATATCCCAACGGCCGCTGCGATGGCGGCAACTGGTCACCAACGAAGGCGCGGAACGGCTCCATCGATACGTTGAACGAGGCATCCATGATCCACAGCAAGCCTGCGGCGGTCCACAGTGTCGGCGAGTTGGGCATCGCCAGCAGTGCCAGCGTGGCGAGCACCGCACCCGCGAAAAAATACGGACGCCGACGTCCGAAGCGATTCCAGGTGCGGTCGGAAAAATGGCCGATGATCGGCTGCACGATCAGCCCGGTCAGTGGCGCGGCAATCCACAGTGCGGGAATGTCGCTGACATCGGCGCCGAGGGTCTGGAAGATCCGGCTGACGTTGGCGTTCTGCAGGGCGAAGCCGAACTGGATGCCGAGGAAGCCGAAGCACATGTTCCAGATCTGCCAGAACGACAGTTCGGGTTTGGCGCGGGAAGGCGTGCTGTGGGTCATGGTGAGTGGTGGCCTGGAGCGAGTGGGGCGATCCGCAGATCGTGTACGTCGGCCTGGTTCAATGGGCCGTCGCTACCGCCATGGCCGCCGGTGTAGTGGGCGAAATGGTCGAGATAGCTCATGTTGAATCCGTCGTCGATGCTGAAGTGGCAGGCCGCACCCGCGCTTGCCGTGAAGCGCCCCCAACTGGATGACTGCAGGCGTACGCTGTGCGGCATCACCAGCGGCAGGCGCTGTTCGGCGTGGCCATCACACTGGATGATCAGCATCTTGACTGCCGCAGTAATGCCGGTGTTGATCGGGCCGTGGTCGTTGGTGTAATCCAGCGCCACGCGATAATCGCCGTTGGCCGAGGCCGTCCATGACCGTGGCCAGCCGCCGCCCAGCTTGATCACATCGCCGACGCAGGTGGTCGGGCTGTGCAGCGATTCGAGTCCGTGCGCATCGACCCGTGTGGTGCTGAAGCAGGCCAGCCCGGGTTCTTGCACCAGTGTTGCGCTGCCGTCGATATCGCTGTGTACCACGCCGTTGAGGTAGAGCCGCTGCTTGCCATCGACGCGAATCTGCCAGTGCTTGTCGGCGGTTTGCACAACGGGTGTGGCGGGGGCGAACGGCGCGTACAACGGTGCATCGGTGCGCAGTGGCGCGTCGGTGACCTGCACCGACTTCAGCATGACGGTGGTGGTACGGCCTTGGGTGCTGGTGTGATCGGCGACCAGCAAGTTGCCATCCAGTGCGGCAGGCAATTGCAGGGTGATCTTGCGATCGCGCAGATCCAGCGTGATCGTCTGGCGCGTGCCGAACAGCATCGCTACCAGCGAGGTGGGCAGCTTCGGTTCGACGCGACCATCGGGCTGCAAGCCGAACACGCCTTCGCTGACCATCGCCAGGTAGGCGGCCACCGACCACAACTGGCGTGGCGAATTCACCACCGGACCGCTGAGCTTCCCGTCATCAAGATGCTGGCCTTGCGTGAGCAGTTCGTAGTTCTCCATGTTGGAGCCATACAGCGCAGCGCCACGCATGATCGAGGTGATCTCGTGGGCGATACGCGCGGGTTGTTCGACGGTACGCGCGGCGCGCAACGCATACATGCTGACGAACGGCCAGATCGCGCGGTTGTGGTAGATCGGCTGGTCCGCACGTTCGGGCCAGATCACTGGGCTGCCGGCCGGCCAGGTTGGATAATTCGCCAGTGTCTGCCGGGCACGTTCGCCGTCAGCCACACCGCTGTCGATGGCCAGCGCGATGCCGAGCAGGTCGTAGCTTTCGTAGGGCGTGCCGTCGCCGCCGAGGTAGCTCATGTACATGCCGCGCTCGGCGCGCCAGAAGTACGCGTTGATCGCCCCCTTCAATGCGTCGGCCTGGGCGGTGTAAGCGGCGGCGGCGACGGATTCGTGATGTGCGTTGGCCTGCTTGGCTGCCAGTTGCAACGCCTGATAGTGCAGCACGTTCGTGGACAGCGCGAACGATTGCGCGAGGAAGCCCACATCATCCGCAGTCCATGCCGGATAGCTTTGCTCGCGCCAGTCGAGGAACGAGGTCTCGCCGCGATACAGGCCGAAGCGGGCATCGAATGTGTACTGCCGATCCTGCGCGAGGGTGGCGCCGAGGGCGCGGTATACGTCGTTCGCAAACGCCTTGTCATCGAGCAGATGGCGCGCACCGAGGAACCACACCACGCGATCGGTGCTGATCGGCCAGCTGCCACCGGAGCCCGTGTCCTGCATGGGATAGAGGCCCTGCGGCGCGCTGGCAACGCGTACGCCGGACAGCTTGAACTGCAGTCCGTTGCGTGAGCGCAGCGGATCGAAGCGCCACAAGCCAAGGTCGATCGCGTAAGACAGATCGCGCGTCCACACATATGGCCATTTCAAGCCGGTGACGAAACACTGGCAGGGAATCGGCTGGCCGTGGTCGAACGCACCGTCGCGAATCGCGTTCACCGAATCCAGCGTCAGGTCGTCTTGCGCCATCGCGAACAAGCCGTCGAACAGCGGGCTGGCGGTGTCGCTGCGCTGCGCCTGCGGCGCGATCCCGCGCTGACCATAAGGCCATGCCAGCGTGTAGCGCTGCTGCGTATCGCGCTCGATGCTGACATGCACGCCGTGCCAGTCCAGCCCGTCATGGGTCAAACCTTCTGAGCCCACGCTCGCCGCTGCGCTGGCGGCGATCGCCGCGCTGACCAGCAGGCTCAGCACGGGCAGGCGCTATGCTGGAAAACGGAACTCATGGTGATCATCGGCGGAAGCGCTCCGGTGGCTGCCTGCTTGCGGCATGGTACGACGGCGATATCATCAGCACGGCCGGCTGGCGGTACCCACTGCATGGTAGGCAGCGTCGCACTGCAGCAACCAGTGGTTGCATACGTATTCATGCGCTCAGTCGCCCTCGGGTCACTTCGATCCGGGCTTCTTGTAATGCGGCGGCTGATGAAGTCATAGTCGATCGTTACCAATGACCATTACGGGAAATTCCATGCGGGTACGTCTTGAAGATGTGGCGCGCGCAGCGAAAGTGTCGCCCAAGACGGCGTCCCGCGTGCTCAACGACGAGGCCAACGTAAGTGAAGACACGCGCAAGCGCGTGCTGGCCGCGATGGAGGCGCTGGACTATCGGCCGTTGTCGTCGGCACGCAGCCTGGCTGGCAATCGTTCGTTCGTGGTGGCGATGCTGTACGACAACAACGACAACCCCACCTCAACCTACCTGGCCGAGATCCAGGATGGCGTACTTGAGGCTTGCGATGCGCACCGCTACAGCATGATGATGCGTCCGCTGCGGATGCGTGACGATGACTTCATTCGACGGCTGGATGCGCTGATTTCCGATCACCACCCCGATGGCGTGGTACTCGCGCCACCGCTTACCGACTACGCGCCGTTGCTGAAGCGCCTGCGCGAATGCAACGTGGCCTACGCTTGCGTGTCACCAGAAAGTGGCGGGTGTATTGGCGTGCGGATGGACGAGCAGGCGGCGGCACGCGCGATTGTCGATCACCTGCTGGGCTTGGGACATACGCGTATTGCGCATGTGCTGGGTATGGACGGTCATGGCGCCAGTCGCTGGCGCCTGGCCGGCTACCGCGAGGCGATGGCGGCGGCGGGGTTGGCCGTCAACAAGGCGCTGGTGGTGCAGGGTGCTTTTACGTTCGGCTCGGGCGTTGCGGCCGCGCGGAAATTGTTTGCGTTGAAGAATCGGCCTACGGCAGTTTTCGCGGCCAATGACGATATGGCCGCCGGCGTGATGTGGGCAGCCAACGAGCATGGCTTGAAGGTGCCTGGTGACGTGTCCGTATGCGGTTTTGACGATATCCCGCTGGCCAGCCAGTTGCTGCCCGCGTTGACTACCGTGCGCCAGCCCAGCCGTGAGATGGGGCGAGTGGCGGGACTGCAGTTGCTGGAGTCGCTGCGTGGTCGAAGTGCAGGCTTGATGGTGCAGATTCCCTTCGCCCTGCAGTTGCGCGGCTCCACCGGCAGCATCCCGAGCTAGCTCCTCAAACTTTCCAGACGTGCGTCCTGCGGCACCAGCGGGTTCGTTGCGCGGTCTATTGACAGCGCTGTCATTACTGGCAAATACTTGCGCCGAAGCCAGCCCGCGATAGCGCGGCCATGGCGATCATCAAGGGGATGTCATGCGGTCAGTTGCCCACCGTGGTCACCACTCGTTCCGCTGGGCGGGCCTGCTGTCGCTGGCGGCATGTCTGCCGTGGTGCGCGTTCGCCACGTCGCCGGTGGTACATCCCGATCGCTGGCCGGTGGTGCCGCGCGCGTTGCCTGCCAACCCCGCGCTGGAAGCAAGCATCACCGAGCTGCTGGCTCACATGTCGGTCGAGGACAAGGTCGGCCAACTGATTCAGGCGGACATTTCCACTATCACCCCGGATGATTTGAAGACGTACCGGCTCGGTTCGGTGCTGGCGGGTGGCAATAGCGGGCCGGGCGGCAACGATTTCGCCAGTGCAGCGCAATGGAAGGCAATGGTTGCCCGCTTCCATGCCGCGGCCTTGCAGCCGGAATCCGGTCACAGCGCGATTCCGTTGTTGTTTGGCATCGACGCAGTGCATGGCAACAACAACCTGATCGGCGCCACGCTGTTCCCGCAGAACTCGGCACTGGGCGCGACCCGTGACGTGGAGTTGATTCGACAAATCGGGCACGCCACGGCGGAAGAAGTGCGTGCCATCGGCATCGATTGGACCTTCGCGCCCACGCTTGCCGTACCCCAGGACGATCGTTGGGGGCGCACCTACGAAGGCTATGCGCAAGATCCCGCACTGGTGGCCAGCTATGCCACGGCGATGGTTGACGGTCTGCAGGGAACGGCGGGCAGCAAGGCCTTTCTGGGCAACCAGCACGTGGTGGCCACGGCCAAGCACTTCCTCGGAGACGGCGGCACTTTCGAAGGCCGTGATCAGGGCGATGCGCGTGTCAGCGAGGAGGTACTGCGTGACGTGCATGCGGCCGGCTATGTCACCGCCATCGCGGCCGGGGTGCAGACCGTGATGGCCTCATTCTCCAGTTGGAACGGCGTGAAAATGCATGGTGATCATGCGTTGCTCACCGACGTTTTGAAGCAGCGCATGGGCTTCGATGGTTTTGTGGTTGGCGACTGGAATGCCCACGGTCAGCTCGATGGCTGCAGTAATGAAAGTTGCGCGGCCGCAATCAATGCAGGTGTCGACATGCTGATGGCACCCGACAGCTGGCGTGGCCTGTATGCAAACACACTGGCCCAGGTGAAAGCGGGACAGATCTCGCCGGCGCGACTGGACGATGCGGTAACCCGCGTTTTGCGCGTGAAGCTGCGTGCAGGCTTGTTCGATCCGCGTCACGACAACACCGGGGGTCTGAGCCTGGCAACGCTTGGCTCTCCCGAGCATCGTGCGCTGGCGCGCCGCGCCGTACGCGAATCACTGGTGTTGTTGAAGAATCGGGGCGGTGTGCTTCCGATTGATCCACGCGCCAACATTCTTGTCGCAGGCGGTGGTGCCGACAACGTATCCCAGCAAAGCGGTGGCTGGACGATTACCTGGCAGGGTACCGGTCTCAACGCGGCCCAATTGCCTGGCGCGCAATCGATATGGTCAGGCATCGAACAGAAGGTCGTGGCGGCGGGCGGTACTGCCACGCTGTCAGCGGACGGAAGTTATGTCCACAAACCCGATCTGGCCATCGTGGTGTTTGGTGAACAGCCGTATGCCGAATTCCAGGGCGATCTGAAAAGCTTCGCGTACCGCAATGGAGACGACGCAAACCTTGATTTGCTGCTTCGCTTGAAGCACGCCGGAATACCCGTGGTTGCGGTGTTTCTCGCCGGGCGTCCGCTTTGGGTCAATCGCGAGATCAACGCCGCTGATGCGTTCGTGATGGCGTGGCTGCCAGGTTCCGAGGGCGGCGGCGTCGCCGACGTGCTGATGCGCAAGCCCGATGGAAGCGTTGCGACCGACTTCCGTGGCAAGCTGTCCTATGCGTGGCCGCGCACCGCCATACAGGTTGCGCAGGCGCCGGGTGAGAAGCCGCAATTTGCCTACGGCTATGGGCTCACTTATGCCGACCACGATGAAACTGCAGACCTGTCCGAGGCATCCGGTTTGGTCGGCGAGCAAGCGGTGGCTGGAATCTTCATGACACGCGGAAAACCGACCGCGAACATGCAACTGACGATCGCTGATGCGGGCGGAGCTGCGCGGGTGGTTGATGGCCTGCCGGCGCGCAGTGTCGCGGGCAACCTGCAGATTGTCGGCGTGGACTATCACGCCCAGGAAGATGCCCGGCGCATCCAGTGGAACGGTGCCGGTGGCAGCGTGGTGCTGCGATCGACCCAGCCGGTGAATCTGGAGCGTGAGACCAACGGCGACATGATGTTGGTAATGAGTGTCCGTGCGGATGTTGTGCCGGCGGCCGGCGATGTGTCGCTAGGCGTGGATTGCGCGGTGAAATGCACGGCGCGTATCCCGTTCCGTGCGGTGCTGGCGCAGCTGCCTCGCGGTCAATGGCGCACGGTCGGCATCGCGCTGAAGTGCATGCGCAAGGCAGGCGCCACGATGTCCGCGCTGCAAGCACCGTTCGTTCTGGAAAGTCATGTGCCGCTGCAGGTTTCGTTGTCGCAGGTGCGGCTGGATACACACGCGGATACGGTGTTGCCGTGTCCGCGCGGTTGAGTAGTGCTCAGCGGGCTCGACACGCGAAGTGCAACGCACGCATGGGCGTGTGGTGAAGTGAGTCCTGTCAGTTTGGGGTTGTACCGGTGAACGTCGTGGCTCCGCATGCGCTGATCCTCGAACCACGACGCGCTTAAAAGCAGATATTTCAATGATCGCAGTACGGGGAGGATGAACATGAACATGTCCAGCCACAAAGCCTGGCTTGCCAAGGGTGCCGTGTATGGCCTGTTGGCATTGCTCAGTGTCACGGCAGTTGCCCAGGACGCGTCGCAAGACGGCGTCGTGCAGACCACGAAAGTACAGAAAGCCAAACCCAGCGCCACCGACCTGAAACCGGTGACGGTGACGGTGGAATTGCGTTCGCAGAGCCTGCAGAAATATGCCGGCACGGCACAAGCGTTGAACTCGGACGACTTGCGCGGAATGTCCATCAACAGTGTGAAGAGTCTGCAGACCGCCGTGCCGGGACTCAGCGTTGCCAACCAGGAAGGCAACGTGGAAATCTTCATTCGCGGTGTGGGTTCGGCCAACAGCACCGAGCTCGGCGATCCGGCCGTGGCGCCACATCTCAATGGTGACTACATTCCACGCCCGCGTGGACTGGGCCTGATGTTCTACGACCTGGACCGGGTCGAAGTGAACAAGGGTCCGCAAGGCACCTTGCGTGGACGCAATGCGCTGGGCGGCACGCTGAACATCGTTACCAAGCAGCCGGAACTGGGTGTGCTTGGCGGTTATGTTCAAGGCGAAATGGGCAATGCGAATTCGCACGGTGCCGAAGGTGCGTTCAATATCCCGTTGGGCGAGAAGTCGGCGCTGCGTATTTCCGGCTATGCCTTGCGCAAGGGAACCAACGAGTTCAACAACGCCGGCACCGACCAGCGGCTGAAGCCTGCCGGCTTGCAAAAGGAAGGTGACGTGCGCGTGTCCTTGCTCAGCAAGCCGACGGATCGGCTGTCGATTTTCCTGATGGCGGACTACGGCCACGAGGGTGGCACGGGCTATCCCGGCGCGAACATCTATTCGGCCACCCAGGCGGGTTACTTCCCCGGCGAATTCGATATGCGCAAGGTGGTTTACCGCGGCCCGCAAGGCACGCTGGACAATCACATCTGGGGCGTCCAGACCAAGATCGACTATCGCTTCGATCCGTTCAACGTCGAGTACAGCGGCAGCTATCGCAGTGTCCGTTTTGCACAGACCAACGCCGCATCGGATGGCGTCATGTGGCCCGGTCGCAATGTCAGTGCGCAGGGTGAGGACTATGACGTCTGGTCGGACAACTACTGGCAGACGCGCTCGAAGGCGACCACCCATCAGTTGCTGCTGACCTCGCCGGAAGACTCGGCGCTGGTGTGGACGCTTGGTGGCTTCTACTTCAAGGAGAACCAGCAAGTCGGTTACCTCGCATTGGTCGACAAAGGCTATTGCTGCTACTCGGGAACCGAGTTCACCATGCCGAAAGTGCCCGGTCGCTCGCATGCCTTCTTTGGCGACATGACCTTTCCGGTTACCGATCGGCTGCGTCTGAAAATAGGTGCTCGGCATACCGAGGAAACCAAACAGCGCATCGGTATCGGCGGCAACTGGGCGCTGACCCTGGGTGGTGACGGTTACAGCTGCTGCTTTGCCACGCGTCTGGGTACGGATGGCTTTGCGCCCTCGTTACTCGACCGTCCGAGCTTCGACGTGGCTGACCTGACCACCAATGCGCAAAAGGCAAAGTTCCTGATTGACGGCGTGCTCAAGCCCGGCGCGCGTGACACGCTGCTGCAGCAACTGGCCGGTGTAGTCGACGGCAGCCATCCGAACGGTCAGTGCGTGGATCGCCCGGACACCAACAACGGTGGTGCGGTGACCTGTCCGCCGAACGGCGAGAATTCGTTCCTGAATCTCACCATTCCCGGTCCACAACGCGGCAGTTCGAAATTCAACTACAACGACTTCCGCACCGGTTTCGAGTTCGATGTCACCGACAAGAACCTGTTGTATGGCACGGTCAGTACCGGTCACAAGTCTGGTGGCTTCAATGACAGCTTCGATCCGACCGTGATCCCGAGCACGTACAAGCCCGAAAAGATGGTGGCGTGGGAACTGGGCTCCAAGAACCAGTTCGAGTTGGGTGGTCACCCGGGTCTGTTCAATGCATCCGGCTTCTACTACAACTACACCGATCAGGTGTTCCAGGACCTGACCACCATTGCGGTGGACCAGTTTGGTCAGGCGACCGGTTTCTCGCTGGTGAACCGCAACGTGGCGAAGTCCAAGCTGTACGGCGCAGAGCTGCAGAGCACACTGCGTTTCGATCATGGTTTCATGCTGGATCTCAACGCGTTGATGTTGCACAGCGAGATTGTCAGCGGCACCGTGGCCGACACGCGCAGCCAGAACTTTGCCGGCAATGCGGGTGGTATCACCTCGCTGATCGATCTGAAAGGCAATCAGTTGCCGCTGGCCTCCAAGTTCTGGGGCGCTGCGCGTCTGCAGCAGTACATCGACCTGGGGCAGGGCACGTTCGACTGGCAAACGCTGGTCAGCTACCGCTCGGCTTACTACCTGAGTCAGTACAACCTCGATCCGGTGGTCTTCGTGAAGGACAACCTGGGTACGGTTGATCGGGTCGAAGGTGCCGCAGCGGCGGGGTTCCCCGACCAGCAGAAGGGCTTCTTCACGGTGAACCTCGGCCTTGGCTTCACGCCGAACAACAGCATCTGGCGTTTCGAAGGCTACGTATCCAACCTGTTCAACAAGCAGGCCTCCCAGAAAGCATTGATCGGCTCGGGCATCAACGTCCGCTTCCTCAATGACGCTCGCGCTTTTGGTATCCGCGCACGCGCCGAGTTCTGACTCGGCAAGCGGTCGGCGCGCACTCGGTGCGCGTTGACCTTTTCCTCCCCAACGACCGTCTGCGTAACTTGCAGGCGGTTTTTTTTGGTCACCGCAGTGTGGCGGAAAGACCTGCTTGTCAACGGACGACCTGTCGTTGCATGGCCGTCCTGCATTTGCAGGGCATCGCGGCAATAGGTTGAAGAGCCGGCAGGCGGCGCCAACCGCTCAGGGCTGCCATACACTCAATGCGTCGGTGCCAGCCGCACGGTTTGCGCGGCGCCTGCGACAACGCGCACCCAGGTCACCGGGCCAAAACGATCCTTTCCGCGCGCCCAACCTTCACCTTGCGCGTTCTGCAAGGCGTCAAGGTCAGTGAAAAGCGCCGGCTGCTTGCCGTTGATGGTGACGGTGCCGACGATGTCGTCGTCGCCATGAATTTTCAGCAGATAGAACTTCAGGGCTGGCTGATAGCTGCCGCTGACGGCACCGGTCTGAAACTGCACCTCATGGCCGTCGCGTTGTACCGACAGGGTCTGGCTGAAGTACGCACCCTGTTCGTAGTCGTAGCTGATTCCATCGTCATCGTAGTAGTTGAAGCTGCTGTGCTGCGCCGCTGGAAACACGTCGACTTCAAGCTGGGTAAGCGGCTGCTCGCCGACGTAATTCATCGCCGGCTGGCTAGGGATAATCGCGCCAGCGCGTACAAACAAGGGAATATCGCTCCAACGCTTCGCATCGGTAGCGAGGTGAATGATCTGGCCGCCGTCGTAGGTCTTGCCGCTGAACCAATCGATCCAGCGGCCGGCGGGAAGATAGATGTTCTTCGCCGTCTGCCCTTGCTCGACCACCGGCGAAACCAGCAGCCAGTCGCCGAACAGCCAGCTGTCAATGTCGTTGCGCACCTGCGGGTCGTGCGGCCAGCCGAACAGCAACGGTCGTACCAGGCCCACGCCGGTCATCCGGCGGCTATGTTCGTAGCTGTAGATGTACGGTATCAGCGCATAGCGCAGGCGTATCGCAGCGGTGGCAGCTTTTTCCGCAACCGGTCCATACACCCAGGGCTGACGCTTCTGGCCGAAGTCGCCGTGTACGCGAAAGATCGGCGTGAATGCGCCGAACTGAATCCAGCGCGCGTAGTTTTCCGGCGTCGGCATGCCGCCGCGAAAGCCCCCGCCATCCATGCCCCACTGCATCGCGCCAACGTTGATCGCGCTGAGCATGCGTGCGCGCTGGGCGGCCATGTTTTCGAACCCGGTATTGATATCGCCCGACCACAAGCCGTAGGCGTAACGTTGCGCGCCCAGCCAGAAGTTGCGGTTGATCGACCACACCCGCTGGTTCGATACGGCGCGCTGACTGTCGTAAAGCGCGCGCTGCATGTTCATGAATTCGGTGGTGCTGCCAACGGTATCCGCTTCGTCGTTCCACCAGCCGGCAATGCCGTCAGCAAAGCCGTACTTCATCGCCAGGTCGCCGAACCACTGGCGCGCCGCGGGGATATCGAAGTCGATGTCCTTGACCGGCTTGTGCGAGAAATAGTCGTCGCTGACTTTCTCGCCAGGCACCCAGAACTTGTGTGCGCTGGCGTAGCGGCCTTCGACGGTATCCACGTGGATGCGCGGCTTCATGATGCCGGTGAGGTGCATACCGCGCGCCTCCATCTGTTTCTTCAGTGCGCCGCTGGGGCCATCGGGAAACTTGATCGGGTTCCAGCGGAACTCGCCGTAGTTGTCCTCGCCCCAGGCTTTCCAGTCGAAGTCCAGCGTGATGTTGTCGATCGGGATGTGTTTGGCGCGGTAGGTATCGACGATCTGGGTCAGCTCCTGCTGGTCGATGCCCCACTGGCTATTGGTGAAACCCATTGCCCATTTGGGGAACAGCGGGGTGTGACCACTGAGGCTGGCCAGCGAGTCGAAGATCTGTTCGGGCGTACCCAGCAGGATATAGACGTCCGTGTCCTTGCGCAGGCTGCTGGCGCCGATCGTTCCCTTTGTCAGCGTGAAGGTGGCGCCATCGACGTCTAGAAGAAGGCCATAGCCCGCGGTACTCCATGCAAATGGCGCGCCGGCGTGGCCCTGCTCGCCGGACTTGGCCTCAAGCTTGCCGTTGCGCAGCAGCCCCGCCGAGGCATCATCAGTCGCGTTGTAGCCGCCGATGCCGTACACGGCATCGCCGACCGCGTGCCGCGCATGCAACTGGCCCTGCTGCAGGCGATCGGTGTCGATGCCAAGCAGGCTGTGCTGCTTGCTATCCGCGATCTCCAGTCGATGCTGCTGTCGATTCCAGTGGATGGATGCCGTAGCGGAAGTCAACTCCGTGCCGTTCGCATCCTCGGTCTTCTGCACCTCGGCAAACGTCGTCGGTAGCCGCGCCGGGTCCAGCACCATCGCGCGTGCTGTGGTCTGATCGCCAGGCATGAAATGGATGCCCACGATCCCTGCGGTCACGAAGTGGACATCCAGACGAGCACTGCCGAGATCGACTACCAGCGAGTGAGCAGTCGAAGCGATGGCCCCCGATGCCGCTGGCACGGAAGCCCGCACGGTGAAGCTGCCGGTAGCGGCCACGGCGAGCACCAGCCACGGCCAGGCACTGAGGCGGCGAAAGGACGAGCGAGTTCGGCGGTTGGCAGTCATTGGAGGTTTCTCGTGCATCATCGCGTCAATTCAGGATGGCGCTGGAATACGGTGGCAGCGAAAGCTGTTCGTGCTGAATGGTGGTGTCTGATCGGCTGTGTCGCAGCACATGGTGGAATGGACTGTTTCCCAGCGGGATGTCTTGCGCTTGGCTGGACAAGTTGTGCAACACCAGCACAGGACCGCCGGCATCATCGAGTTGCCATGCGGCGATATGCGGATTCGCCAGCGGCCACGTGCGAAGGGCGCCGTCACGCAGTGCGCCGATATCGCGGCGCCAGCCGATCAGCGTGCGGTAGTAATTCAGCAGTGACTCGTCGTCCGCTTGTTCGGCATCCACTGATACCCCAGGGCTGTCGCCGGCGCTGAACGTTTTCCAGCGCGTCTGGCCTGGGTCATGCGGGTCTCCATGCCAGCGCATCGGCTCGCGCAGGTTCGGGTCGGGCTTGCTGCCGCGCATGCCCAGTTCCTCGCCGTAGTAAATGAAGGGGTGGCCGGGGAGGGTGAGCAGCATCGCGGCGGCCATGCGCATGTGCGGCGCGTTGCCGCCGAGTTGGCTCATCACCCGCTGCTGATCGTGGTTGGACAGGAACGGTGCATCAACCGCAGATTTGTCAGTGACTTTGCGGTAAGCGGCGTCGGTGCGCGCAAGCATGCTGGCAAGATCGCCGGCACGCTCAGCGCGTGCGCTGTCGACCAAACGTGCAGCCAGCGGGAAGTCGAACACGGCGCTGAGCGGCTTGAAATACGGCGCCAGTTCGGCAGCGGAATCGCGGGTCACTTCGCCGACGATGTAGGCCGCGGGATTGACCGCGTTCATGCCACGGCGGAATTCGGACCACCAGTCGAGATTCTTCTGCAGGGTCAGTGGATTGTTGGCGTCGGCCTTGAAGTCGTAATAGATGTGCTGGGCGGCATCCAGGCGGAAACCGTCAACGCCCTTGCGCAACCAGTACTGGCCAAGCTTGACCATCTGCTGACGCACCGCCGGCGTGTCGTAGTCGAGATCCGGCATGTTCGACGAGAAGTCACCCAGGTAATGGGCTGCGCCGAGTGCATGCCATGCCTGCGAGCCGGCAGCATCCTCGGCGCGCAGGTCGGTGTGCGGACCGGCCCAGTGGTACCAGCGATGATAAGGACTGGCCGGATCACGGGCCGCCTTGAACCACGGGTGCTGGTCGCTGGTGTGGTTGATCACCAGGTCGATGATCACCTTGATGCCGCGCTTGTGCGCTTCGCTCAGCAGGCGCGCGAAGTCGGCCATGCTGCCGTACTGCGGGTTGATCGCGTCATAGTCGGTGATGTCGTAGCCGTGGTAACTGGGCGACGGATTGATCGGCATCAGCCAGATGCCGCTGACACCAAGCGACTGCAGGTAATCGAGTTTCGCCGTGACGCCGTTGAGATCACCGACGCCGTCGCCATCGCTGTCGTACCAACTGCGCACGAAGATTTCGTACCAGACGTCGGAGGATGTGCTCGTTGTGGTGGCACTAAGCGCAGTCGGTGGCGTGGCCTGCAGCTGGCCAGCCATGACCAGCAAGATGCCGAAGGCGAGTGCGATGAAACCTGGGCGTCGAGTCGGCACGAGGATTTCTCAGTCTCTCGTCTTGCAGTGATCCGCAACAAAGCGCGCATGGTCGGGCATGCTGTTGGTGGCGCGCCCGATCAGGGTGCGCAGGTCACCGAGGAAGCCGTCGAGTTGCGTGTCGCTGATCGCATTGGCAAGCGGGTGATGACTTGTTGGCTGGATGTGCTGGCCGATCATCACCTGCAACCAGGCCACTTCGGTGAACAGTTCGTCGGCCTCGCGCTGGAGATGGCCGTTGCCACGGAACAGCGCGATCTTGCGCGCCAGCCTCGGCGGGATGTCCATGTTTGCGCACTGCCGCCAGAACGGCGTGTCGTCGCGTTCGGTCGCCTTGTAGTGAAGAATCAAAAAGTCGCGGATGCTTTCATATTCGAAACGGGTCTGTCGGTTGTATTCCTCCATCAACACCGGATCGCACTGACGATCAGGAAACATCGCCAGCAGGCGACTGATGCCGGACTGGATCAGGTGGATGCTGGTGGACTCCAGCGGTTCCATGAAGCCGGCGGCCAGGCCAATCGCAATGCAGTTGCGCTGCCATGTCTTGCGTCGCATGCCGGTGGTGAAGCGCAGCGGACGCGGATCACCCAGGGCTTCGCCGTCGAGGTTGGCCAGCAGCATCGCGCTGGCCTCGTCGTCGCTGAGGAACTGGCTGGAATACACATGGCCATTGCCGGTGCGATGCTGCAGCGGCACGCGCCACTGCCAGCCCGCGGTGCGCGCGGTGGCACGGGTGTACGGCCATAGTGGTTCGGTGCGCGCGCTGGCAACGGCCAGTGCGCGGTCACAGGGAAGCCAGTGCTGCCAGCTTTCGTAGCCTGTGTTCAGTGCCCCCTCGATCAGCAAGCCGCGAAAACCCGAACAGTCGATGAAAAGATCGCCGGCAACTATTTCGTCGCTTGCCAATCGCACCGATTCGATGAAGCCATCGTTTTCACGCCGTTGTACGTCGACCACCTTGCCTTCGGTGCGCTTCACCACGGCAGGGTCGCAGTGCTTGCGCAGGTATTGACCATACAGCCCGGCGTCGAAGTGGTAGGCATATTTGACGCCGCCCAGTGCACTGCTGCCGACCTTGTCCATGCGCGCGAAACGGTGGGCGTTGGCGGCCTGGGTGTTGAGCGAGTACGACCAAAGATCGCCGACGGAGTGGAGCGGTCGCTCGGTCGCGCCTGCTGCCGCGGTACTTCCATGTCCCTGCACGGCGCGCAACCAGTAGTGATGGAAGCCGATCAGGCCCAGCGGCAGGCCAATGTCGCTGAATGCGTGCAGATAGGAGTCACCGAGGCGGCCGAAGTCGTTCAGTTGCACGCCGAGTTTGAAGGTGCCGTGGGTGGCCCGGAGCATGTCGTCTTCATCGAGACCGAGGAAGGCGTTGATGTGGCGAATCTGCGGAATGGTCGCTTCGCCCACGCCGACAATGCCGATTTCGTCGGACTCGATCAGCTGGATTTTTACTTGTGTGCCGAGTGCCTTGGCGAGCAGGGCCGCCGTCATCCAGCCGGCCGTGCCGCCGCCGACGATCACGATATGGCGGATGGCGGTGTCGTTCATGTCGTGGCTCCTGCTCACACTGTCGTCGTTGCCCTGCTGTTGTTGCCGAGCCGCGACTCACGAAAAAAAAGCCCCGCTGGAACTTACTCAGCGGGGCCTCATGGGGAGGTACGTCGTTACGACTTACTGGAACTTGTACGAGACGCCGATATCGTAGCGGCGACCATACCGTTCCCACGTCTGTACCTGACGGGGATCGTTGTTCTGGAAAGTGGTAAAGATCTTGTTGGACAGGTTGGAGCCCTGCACGATCAAGGTAAGACCCTTCAAGCTGCCGCTGGTGAAACCATAGCTGAGCTGGGCATCGTAGGTGCTGCCACCCTGGATGGTCTGCTCGACGCGGGAGGCACTGATGCCTGACACATCGCCCAGGAAGCTCGCGCGGTAGCTGTCGCTGATGCGTGCCTCGAAGCCACTGTGCTGGTAATACACCGTGGCGTTGGCGACCCACTTCGACAGGCCAGGCACGGTGATCGGCGAGCTGTTGCCGGCGAACACCAGCGAGCTCTCGGTGCGGTTGCCGGTGAGGATCATGCCGAGGCCGTCGAGTGCCGGGGTGAGCAGGTTCATCGGCAGATTCAGGGTGGCCTGGGCGCCCCTCACGTAGCCGTGGCCGTTGTTGGTGGGGCCGGAGACGATACCCTGGGTGGTGCCGAGCTGGGCTTGCTGCGCCGGGGTCAGACCGAACGGCAGGAACGAGCTGAAGTCGTACAGATAGGCTGCGTTCGGGTTGATGTAGTCACTCAGCTTCAGGAAATAGCCCGACAGCGCGAAGTAGCCGCCACCACTGTGGCACAGGTCGGAGTTCTTCGAATCGTTGGCGCCGCACTGATAGCCGGAGCCGCCGGAGAAGTAGTGCTCGTAGCTGACGTTGTAGTTGTCGGACATGGTCGGCTTCAGCTTCGGGTTGCCGCCCGAAGCGCTGAAGTAGGCCTGGTTCGGGTCAGTGGACTGCAGGCGGGTAATGTTGCTGTTTACCCCGAGGCTGGCATTCATCTGATCCATGCGCGGGCGGGCCATGGTGCGAGCGGCACTGAGGCGCAGATCGTCATTGTCGGTGAGACCGAAGATCAGGTTGGCACTCGGCAGATAGCGGGTGAAAGTGGTGTTGGCGCTGACCGGAATCAGCTGGGTCTGCCCGCCGGTGACCGAGCTGCCCGGTGCCACGCGCTCGCCGACGCCGCTTTGCTGGGTACGTGACGCCTGCACACCGAAATTGCCGCGCAAGTTGACGTTGCCGAGGTAAGTGTCAATGTTGAATTGCACGTACGGCGTGAGCACGTTCTCGCGCACCTTCCAGTCCGGCGGCAGCGAAAGTGACGAGCCGAACGTCGGAACCTGCTGCAAGGTGCCATCGGAAATCAGCGCGAGTGGGTTGTAGCAAAGCTGCGAACTGATGCCCATCCACGCCAGCGGATTGCAGCTGCTGCCGGTGAATGGTGCGGTCTTGACCGCGTTGCCGCCGCTCAGCGTGCCGCCACCCAAAGTCAGGAAGGACTGGTCGATGTGGTAGGTCTTGGTGCGCGTGCTGTGTGCAATACCAAACTCCATGCTGGAGAACGGGCCGCTGGAGAAGCTGCGCTCCACGCTCAAGTGCAGGTTGGTCAGGGAGTCGACCGTGCGCGGCGCGTTGATGAAGCCGGCTTGTACCACGTCGTTGCCACCGCCCCAGCCCTGCGGGTCGGTCAACACCACGCCATTGCTGTAGTCCAGCGTCGGGTTCAGATGCAGCAGGCCGTTGCTGAGCTCGGTGAAGCCGACGGTATCGGTGGCGCCGGTGCCGCCGAAGCCAGTGCCCGAATAGCTTTCGAGGTTGATGTCATGGCGGGTGGCGCGCGAGTAGTTCGCGTCGAAATCCGCCGTCCAGTTTTCGTTGATGGTGAACTTGTTGTCCCAGTTGAAATTGCTGACCCGGGCGCTGGTGCTGTTGTAGTCGTTGCGGATGACCGGCTTGACGTTGGTGTAGGTGCCGCTCTGGATGAAGCCGTTTTCGACGTTGCCACCCGGCTGCAACTGGGCAGAGCTGTAGAACAACGGGAACTCCATGCCCTTGGCCTGCGCCCGTTCCTTGAAGTTGTCGTAGGTGGCATCAAACGTACCGGTGTAGTGGTCGTTCGGCTGCCATTGCACGGTGGCCAGCAGGCCGTTGCGCTTCATCGTGTCGGAGATGCCGTAGTTCTTCGAGCCGCCGACCACGGCATTGCCGTTGACGTCGCCTGGATAACCCCATGGCGCCTGATGTTCGATCTGGGCCGGATTGGATTCCATGTCCACGCCCAAGGTGACGCCGATGGTGTGGTCAGCGAACTGGTTCACCCACACGCCGTTGAGGTTGTAGCCCTTGTTGCTCACGCCGGGGCCATCGGCCAGCTGGGACATGTCGTTCCAGATGCGATGGGCATTCACGGCGGCCTCGGGGCCGTTCTTTTCCAGCGGGCGAATGGTGTGCATGTCGACCGTGCCGGTCAGGCCCTGACCGATCAGGTTGGCCGACGGGCTCAGATGCACCACGACGTTGTCGAACCAGCTGGAGGGGTATTGATCGAACTGCACGTCGCGGTTGTTGGAGGTGCTGACCTGCTGGCCGCCATTGACCAGGGCGGTCGAGAAGTCCGGACCGAGACCGTGGATCGTGAGCACCTGCGGACGGCCGTTGACGGTCTGCACGGCAAGACCCGGAACGCGGCCCAGCGTGTCGGCAATACTCACGCCCGGCAATTTGCCGACCTGCTCGGCCGAGACGGCCTCGACGATGCTGCTGGCGTTGCGCTTGAGCGCGGTGGAATTCTCGATGCTGCTGACGAAGCCGTTGACTTCGACGGCCTGCAGCTTCTGCGCCTTGTGCTTGCCGTCAGCCTTGGCGTCCTTGTCAGTCGTTGCCGTAGTCGACTGCTCTTGACTGCTCTGCGGCTGATCAGTCTGGGGAGCGCTTGCCGCATAAGCCGTGGCACTCACGCCAAAGCAGACCGATGCAATCGCCAACGCCAGCAAGTTATGTTTCAGAACCATGTAATCCCCTCCCGCAAATTTTGCCGCCGTCGATCTTCGGTTATGTGAATCCCCCGCGCTTCCGTCGGCGACGACCGTCGGCAGGTGCGCTGTCGAGGCTTTCGGCAGCGTGGGCTCATAGTAGGTCGGCCGTTCTGCAGTGAAGCAATTCCTGCATACGTATTCATCTTGGGCACCAACCGGTGGTTATTGCGGCGCAGCATTGGCGGTGCGGGTGACGGGTATTGGTGGGGTAACGCCCGCGCTGCCTAAGGTGTGCCAAGAACCTGCGATCTGCAACCGGTGCTGTGATGCACGTGACATGTCGCAACCGCAGCACAAATGAATACGTATGCACATACGCACCGGTTGTCATGGGCTCGAAGTTAAGCTGACTCATGTTCAACGACGGGTGGCCGAGTGCCCCCGTTTTACGTTGCGGGGACAGGCTAAATGACTGATGCACCCTGGTGGCGCGGAGCCGTCACCTACCAGATCTACCCGCGCAGTTTCCTCGACACCAATGGTGACGGGGTAGGCGATTTGCCGGGCATCATCGCGCGGCTCGATTACGTGGCCAGCCTTGGCGTGGATGCGATCTGGGTGGCGCCGTTCTTCAAGTCGCCGATGGCTGATTTCGGTTATGACATTGCTGACTATCGCGATGTCGACCCGCTGTTTGGATCGCTGGAAGATTTCGATGTACTGCTGGCGAAGGCGCATGCGCTGAATCTGAAAGTGATGATCGATCAGGTGCTCAGTCACACCTCGAACGAGCATGCCTGGTTCCGTGAAAGCCGCGAGAGTCGCGACAATGCAAAGGCTGACTGGTATGTCTGGGCTGACGCAAAAGACGATGGCAGTGCGCCGAACAACTGGCTGTCGCTGTTTGGTGGTTCGGCGTGGCAATGGGAGCCGCGCCGCGGCCAGTATTACCTGCACAACTTCCTGACCTCGCAGCCCGATCTGAATTTCCATCATGCCGATGTGCGCGCGGCCATTCTCGACAGCGTGCGTTTCTGGCTCGACAAGGGCGTCGATGGCTTTCGGCTGGACGCCATCAACTTCTGCTTTCACGATCGCGCGCTGCGCGATAACCCGCCGAAGCCAAAGGACAAGCGCGTTGGTCGAGGCTTCAGTCCGGATAACCCCTACGCATTCCAGTACCACTATTTCAACAATACCCAGCCGGAAAACCTCGCCTTTCTGGGTGAGCTGCGTGCGCTGATGGACGGCTATACGGATGTGGCGGCACTGGGCGAAATTTCCTCGGAAGATTCGCTGGCGACGATGGCCGAGTACACCCGTGCGGGCCGCCTGCACATGGGTTACAGCTTCGAGCTGCTCACCGACGATTTCAGCGCCGCACACATCCGCGGCACGGTGCAGACGCTGGAAGCGCAGATGACCGAAGGCTGGCCGTGCTGGGCGATTTCCAACCACGATGTCGAACGCGTGCTGACGCGCTGGGGCAAAGGTCGCTCATCGGGCAAGCTGGCGAATCTGTTGACCGCGATGGTTTGTTCGTTGCGCGGCTCGGTATGCGTTTATCAGGGCGAGGAGCTTGGCCTGACCGAGGCCGAGTTGCCGTTCGAGGCGTTGCAGGACCCCTACGGCATTGCCTTCTGGCCGCAGTTCAAGGGGCGCGATGGCTGTCGCACGCCGATGCCATGGAACGATGCCGATGTGCACGCCGGATTCAGTCACGGCACGCCGTGGTTGCCAGTGCCGTCGGAGCACCACGCGCTGGCCGTGAGCCGGCAGGAAGCCGATCCCCATTCGGTGCTCCATGGCTTCCGCAACTTCATGCACTGGCGTCATGGGCAACCGGCATTGCGCTGGGGCGATATCGCTTTTCTCGATACTGCCGAGCCGATCCTGGCGTTCACTCGCCGTCTGGGTGATCAGCTCGTGCTGGTGGCGTTCAACCTGTCCGAGGCGGCGCTCACGCTTTCGCTGCCTGATGAGCTGGTCAGCCTGCAGCCGCTGGAGGGCCACGGTTTGCAGCAGGGCAGTCTGGAGGGCATCCAGCTGCACTTGCCCGGTTACGGGGTGTGGTTCGCCGGCAGGAAGTAGAAGCTGGCAACGCTGCAGGCGCGCCGGTGAGCCGGCTTCAACACATCGCCGCCTCTCCACCCGCAAGCGGTGGAGAGGCGTGACCGCGTTTCGGACTTATTTTCGTGCTGCCGCGCTGGCATCGCGTGCGCCGCGGAACTCGGAGTCCTTGCTCCAGTTCGGCCACTGGTCGGAATTGGCCAACTCGTTGCCTACGGCGTAAAGCAATTGCAGGTCGCGGGCCATGCCGGTGAACGACCAGTTCGCCTGCCATTCATCGCCAGGCTGGTGATAGCGCTTCGCGGTGTAATCGTCCTCCGCAGCTTTGCCGGCTTTGACACCGCCATCGACCCAGTCGTTGCCGGAACCAAACGACACCGCCGGCACGCCGCGCTTGGCGAACGAGAAGTGATCGGAGCGGAAGAAGTAGCCTGCCTCGGGACTGGGGTCGGCGGTGTAGCTCATGCCGTATTTTTTGGCCTCGGCAATCAGGTCATCCAGCAAGCCCAGCTTCGCGCTGCCGGAGATGGTGAAGTTGCGCGCGGGGCCGTGCGGATCGAGTGCGTCGGTGTTGAGTACGCCTACCGTGGTCGCCAGCGGATACAGCGGATTGGCAGCGTAGTACTCCGAGCCCAGCAAGCCTTTTTCTTCGGCCGTGACGTTGAGGAACACCACGCTGCGTTCGGGCTTGGGTCCGTGCGCGAAGGCGCGACCCATCTCGATCAGTGCTGCGGTGCCGGTGGCGTTGTCGACGGCGCCGTTGTAGATGCGATCGCCCTTGGCATCGGGTGCGCCGATGCCAAGGTGGTCCCAGTGCGCGCTGTAGATCACCGTCTCGTTCGGGCGCTTGCTGCCTTCGATACGGCCGACGATGTTGTGCGAGGTGATGACCTTGGAGTCGACCTTGAAGTTGGCCGAGAGGCTTTCGCCGGTCAGCACGACCGGCTTGAAATCACGCGTCTGCGCCTGCTTCTTCAATGTGTCGAAATCCAGCCCCGCGTGCTTGAACATCTGCACGGCCAGATCACGCTGAATCCAGCCTTCCAGTTGCGGATGCGCGGCGGAAGGGTTTTTGCGCACGATGTCGAACATCGCATTGGTGTTGGAGTTCTTCACCGTGGCCCAGCCATACGAGGCCGGGGCGGTTTCGTGGATCACCAGCAGGCCGAGTGCGCCTTGCCGCGCAGCCTCTTCGTACTTGTAGGTCCAGCGGCCGTAATAGGTCATCGCCTTGCCGCCAAAGTCGCCCTGGCCGGTCTCGAAGTCAGGATCGTTGACGAACACCACGGCGATCTTGCCGTGCAGGTCGACACCCTTGAAGTCGTCCCACTGGCGCTCCGGTGCCTTCACGCCATAGCCCACGAATACCAGCGGGGCATTCGCGATGGCGACGGCGGTGGAGCCGTCCATCGGTGCGCGTAGCGCGATCTGATCACCCTGGGTCAGGGTTTCCTGCTGGTCGCCCAGCGTGAGCTTCAGTGAAGGCGTGCCGATGATCTGGCTGCGCAGCAGCGGGACGGCTTGGGTCCAGGCACGCTGGCCGTCCTTGAGGTCGCCGCCCGGCTGTAGTCCGGCGGCCTTCATTTGCGCCACCACGTAGTCGATGGTCTTTGTTTCGGCGCGTGTGGCGGGGCCGCGGCCTTCGAACGCATCCGAGGCAAGTGTTTTTACCGACGCCGACAGTCGCTCGGTGCTGAAGGTCGGTACGTCAGTGGCCTGGGCGGCTGAAAACGTCGCCATGATCAGGGTACAGAGGAGCAGTCGCTTCACGGGCAATCACCTGTCGCAGGGAAGATTGCTCCGATACTAGTCAGCATTTCGCTGCCGGTCTATTGGCTCGCCCAGTGCGGCAGCCTTCGACATGACCACGAGGACAGCCGCGCGCTTGAGCGGTCCGGTGAATTCAGACTTTGCGCGTGCGCCGCGGTTTTGCTTGTGCGGCGGCAATCAGTTCCTGCAGGTAGGCGATGCCTTCCTCTTCGGGAAAGAAGGCCACCACGTCGGCCACGCTCAATCCATGACGTTTGCGCAGGGCGAGAAATTCATCGCGAGCCATCGCCATCCGCTGCGCGGCAAGCGCTTTCTTGCCAAGCGGCTTGGCGACCTGCTGCTTCTCCATCTTCTGTTCAAGCTTGGCGAGTTCTTCCTGGAACTGGCGGAAATCGTATTTCGGGGAAGTCATGGGCTCGCGGCGTTATTGAGATGACGGCTTGGGTCAGCCTATACCTGAGGATTCGTTGAAGTTGTGAAAGTAAGCGGATTACCGGTCGATGGCTCTGCGCGCCTCGATCACTCAGGCCGAGAGGCGCTGCCTGACACGATCAAGCGTGCTGGAGAGCGCGTCACTCTGGGTCTGGCGGGCGGCACTGTAGGCCTGCGAGAACAGCGTGGAGAAGCGATCTGCCGAGGCGTTGGAGATCACCTGCACAGGGGCGGCAGCCTTGCCTCCCGGAACCACGCTCAACAGCACCGGAGTACGTGTCTCCATGAGCGCTGCCGGTGCCTGTGGGATGAACGTGGCCAGTGACTCCCGACAGCGCACGTAACGTCGACGCAAGCGGTCGGCCAACAGTTGCGGCGTGCTGTCGATGCTGAAAGATTTGCTGACGTCGTCCATGGATGTTTCCGTAGAAAGTTTTCGAAGTGGCTCGACAGACGATAAAGCAGCATTCATGCCAAGGGCGGCATTTCGTGGCTGCGGTCACAATTTGGACGCTGCGGATCGTGATAAGGGCGTGTTGCGGCGCCCGCAAAGCGGGTCTGGCGGCAGTACCTGCAGCCTGGCCGCATGACCCCAATGTGCGCGAGCCAAAGGTTGCCGGATGCCGCAAAAGTTGTCGCGGAGTGACCCGCAGCGGCCATGCCCGCATGCAATCCGGCACGTTTGAGCTGTCCTCGCCAAGATCCGGCAATACGCTGCGCGCCAGTGACGCAAGTCTTGCGTCCGCCGGGCCCTCCCCATATCCCGAAGGAGTCCGCTGATAGACGGCACCCAGCTGCCCGGCCATACCCTGCTCATCGCCAGCCCCGAAGCGCACCGCCAGCTCGCGCTGACGATGGCGCGACTGCTCGTCAAGTCAACCCGGCCGGATGAGGCTGTTCGCGTCAAACTGCGAGACATTTACGCCAACGATGCCATGGCGCCCATCCCGATTGGCTAGGTGGTTGCGGCGGAATTCGCCAGCATCGGCGCGGCGAATGGTTACTGGAAATAGGGCGATCCCGTTCCTGTTCGTCCGCCCCTGATCGCTGCAGCAACAACGACCGGGCCACGCAAGCTGCCCCACCGACACGTTTCTGGCGCGCAAACAAAAGCCGCAACGAGTGCGGCTTCTGCAACAAACTGAAAAACATGGTGGCCGGGGACGGAATCGAACCGCCGACACGGGGATTTTCAATCAAGGTTCTCAGCGTCTATGGCGATCTAGTCAAGTCTGGTTTATTTCGTAAGTAGTTGAAAAATGGTAATTAAGGCGTCTGACGGCGTCTAGGCGAGTCTAGGGTAAGCTGGCTACGAACGGCAACCGAGCGGCAACCGATCATGTATGATACGGCAACCGAACGGGGACTAAGAACCGATGGTTAAGCTAACTCACCGCACCTTGCAGACGGCACAGCCTGGGCAATGGCTCTCTGATGGAGGCGCCCGAGGTGGAGGAACGCTAGTCGCCCGAAAGCTCGGCGGCGGCGGAGTCCTGTTCTACTTCCGCTATACCGATCCCTCAGGTCAGCGTGTGCCGGTTCCCTTGGGCGAGTGGTCGGGGAGCGGCGGTCCGCTGTCCCTGAAGGACGCACGGGATAAGGCGAACGAGCTGTCTACCCGCTACCGTGCGGGGGACCGCGATCTAAGCGCCGCCCTGGACGCTGAGGCCCGGGAAGCGCAGCGCCGACGGGAAGCCGCAGCGCGTGCAGAGGAGGCCGCAAAGGGCCGCCAAGAGGCAACGCTAGGCGCGCTCTTGGACGCCTATGTCGGCGAGCTTAGGCGTAACGGGAAGGCCAGCGCGCGGGAGGTCGAGGCATCCATTAGGCGAAACATCAAGGAGCCCTGGGAGGCCCTGGCCGCTACCCCCGCTGACGATATATCCCTGGACGACTTGTTGGCCGTGGTCTCCCGCCTGGCCGACGCCGACAAGCTGCGGGAAGCAGCCAAGATCCGCTCTTATCTGCAAGCTGCCTACAACGCGGGCATCAAGGCACGGCAGTCCGCCAAGGCCAGCCCCGAGCTTAGAGCGTTGAAGATCACCACGAATCCGGCGCGGGACCTAGCGACCATCGAGGGCGCCTCCGCAGCCCGCGAACGGGCGCTGAGCTTGGCCGAGCTTCGCGCTTACTGGCGGCGCATCAAGTCCTTACCGGACCACGAGGGCGCGGCGTTGAGGTTCCACCTACTGACGGGCGGGCAACGCCTGGACCAACTCGCGCGCGTCACGCAGTCGGACTACGACTACGACCAGAAGACAATCACTATCCGCGACTCCAAAGGCCGCCGGAAGGATGCACGGGCGCACGTCGTTCCCTTGGTTTCTGCCGCAGAGGAAGCCATGCAGGCAATGGCGCCGGACCGCCTAGGACCTTTTATCTTCACCGTCACTGCCGGCGAGCATGGCGTTACCTATCCGACAATGAACAAGCGATGCGCTGCTGTCGCGAGGGCTATGGAAGAAGCCGGCGAGCTGCCGGGCGGCTACTTCACCCTGGGCGACCTTCGCCGCACGGTGGAGACGCGCTTGGCGGCCGAGGGGGTGTCGAGAGAGGTTCGCGCTCAGCTTCAATCCCACGGGCTGGGCGGTGTGCAGGCCCGTCACTATGACCGGCACGAGTACCTAGAGGAGAAGCGAGAGGCGCTTGAGACCTTGTTCCGCCTGGTCGCAAATGAGAGCGCCAAAGTGATCCCAATGCGCAAGGGGAAGCGGCGATAGGAGGCTGGCCGCCAAGCGTTATTTGAGGCTCAACCGTGACGCGAGGCTAAGGCACGCGAACCCCTGCGCCTAGGTTCGTCACGATCTGTCGTTTTGGTGCCCCGCGTCTCGGGGTACTTTAGTCCGTGGAAGCATAGTCCGCACATATAGCATCCTGCCGGTTATGAAAATGGCCGTGCTGGAAGAATTGGGGAGCCGAATCCGCGAGACGCGGAAGAAGCTGGGTTGGACGCAAGAGGAGCTGGCAGCCAAGGCTGAGATCGACCGCTCGTATATCGGCGGCGTTGAACGTGGCGAGCGCAATCTGACATTCACGATGCTCTGCGATATCGCGGAGTCTTTAGGGTGCGATGTCGCCTCCCTTACTGAGGGTCTCCCGGAGCTGCCGAAGTGAGGTGGCTCAGGACGCTGGTTCTTTTCGACAAGGGTAACGTGGTCTCTAGCAGCGACTGGCAAACCCTTCATGAGGCGTACGTGCGCGCTATCAACCGGGTCGAGCACCCGGCCGGAACCGGACGACTCAAACTCCGGCGAAAGGCGCGCCTCCCCTCAGGGCAGTGGGACCGCAATGGCGTAACGCCCCTTAAAGCGCAGTTCCTCCGCAGCATGGTGATGGACGAGCACTGGCAGCCGGAAGGGGCGTTCGATATCTCCGGTCCGAGAAGGTCCCCCGACGTGCGTCTGTACCCCGGGATGGCGCCTCACGAGGAGCCGATTACTTCTGACTTCGGCGCTTTCGACTTCATCACAACAGCTCCCTCAGGGACTCACGTAGCGATCGAATGGGAGACGGGGAATATCTCCTCTTCCCATAGGAGCTTGAACAAGCTCGCTATCGCGCTTGCTGCGGGGAAGATCCAAGCCGGAGTGTTAATCCTGCCCAGTCGAGAGCTTTACGAGCACCTGACCGACCGCATCGGCAATATCGGCGAGCTTTCGCCCTACCTAGGTATGTGGAGTGGCCTATCTTCCACAGTCGAACGCGGCCTCCTGGCCGTTACCGTGGTCGAGCACGACGAGTTGACCGATGACAGTGCGCATTCATATCTAAAAACAGGCACCGATGGCCGGTCGCGTGAGGGTCAGCGGAAGCGGGGATCTTCGGCCGAGCCTAGCGAAGGCTAGAAGATCTGCGATTGGACTGGAGCCAAGGAAGAGCAACTGCAAGACTCTGCTTCTTCCTCAAGCGTTACCTGATAGCTCTTCGAGAGCGGCTTGCCAGACTTCGCGCGCTTCCTGAGGTCGGCTTGAGTGAATAGCGTGTTCTTAGTCGCGTGGATCTGAGCAAGGTGCTCGCGATCGTCGTCCAGCTCATCGAACCGCTGGACGATGGTCGCGCAGTCCAGCTCACTCCCGACCCAGCGTCGACCAGTGAGTTCTGCCGCCGCAAAGGTTGTACCAGAGCCGCCGAAGGGGTCGAGGACTAGGGAGCCGGGGTCTGTACTCATGCTGATGATGCGATCCATTAGCTTGAGAGGGAGTGCGTTCGCCTCCCTCTTCTTGTACTTCGAGTGGCGTACCGGGGAAATGTCCGTCCAGACGTCAGCGATGTTGACCCCTTTGGGGTTCATCTTGTCTTTGTAGCCGCCGTAGTCCTTGAGTTCGCCACCACAGTGGCGGCAGCACGCGATCGGTATGCGGTCAGGGTGGAAGATCGCTGGCCGTGCACCCTTGACGAAGTAGAGGAGCGAGTAGTGCGATGGATAAAGCCTGCCTTTAACCGGCAGCGCGTACTTGATATCGACAGCGATCCAATGCCTAAACGTCAGATGCCTGCTGAGGAAGCCCCCAAGTGGAAGGTTCCACTTTGGAAGGTTCCACAGCATGAGCGCGCCCCCTGGTTTCAGCACGCGGACCATCTCAGCTAGCCAAGCCTCGCACCAGTCGAGGTACTCGTGGCTGGCCAGATCGTCGTTGATCTTGGAGCTGTATGCCTTACCGAGGTTGAAGGGCGGATCGGCGAAGGCAAGGTCGACCGTTTCTGATTCGAGAGAAGCAAGTAGCTTTGAGCAGTCGGCCTCGTAAAGGCGACCGAGCGGCGTCTGAAGAATGGGTATCATAGTCATCATATTGGCAGGCCGGGCTGAGGGTTGCAACCGCCTCGTTTCGCTCGTCAACCTATCGCTGACGTGTCTCAGCGGTTGAGCGGCCTTGCGGCCGCAAGTTTCCGGCGCATCCATGAATTGTAGTGGTGGGCGACCGGGCTTGCGTACGAGAGGCGCCCGTGCGTGCTCTGCCTCCCGCAGAATTTAGTGGACAACTTAGGAAAGGAGGCCCGTAAGCTTCTGCGCTTGGAGAGGGTAGAGGCCGCCGGCATTTAGTGGGCATCCTAAAGGAGAGACCCGCCACGTGATGCGCGGGGCAAGGAAGCGCCCTGGGTTTAGTGGTCATCATCACCCTAAGTAGGCGCACGAAGTCCTGCGCTCCGACGGGTTTAGTCGTCATATTGGAAGGAAGAAAACGATGCCTTTCCTTCTCTGCTGCTAGAGCAGTGCGACGAATTTAATCGTTATCTTAGGAAAGAGGCCCCCGCCCTGGAGCCTCCCTCAGCGACCCTCAGGGCAACCCACCAACCAACCTAACCAACCCCGCGAGTGCTGGGCCTAACGGCCACGGCGGCTTTGCCGTGCGCGCTCGCCAGACTGACAGGAAAGAAGATGAAACTTGAACGACTCCCCGAACCCTTTACCGACGAGAACGGCCAGCGATGCGTGCGAGTGCCGCTTGCAAACAGCGCAGGCGAGGCGGTCACCTACTGGGAGACATACTGGGAGCTGATTGGCTCCGGCGTGTCGGCCTTGTGGTGCTACAACCACAATCGAGGCGGCCAGCGAGGCGAGCAGTACGTGAAGGCTTACGTAGGCGGCAAACCGCGGACGGTCTCCCGGTTGATCCTCAAGGCCGGTCGGGGCGAAGTGGTCCACTACCGGGATGGAAATCATCTCAATCTGAGGCCCGACAACCTGTACCTCACCGAAGGCGGTTTCGCCAAAGTGGACTGCGCCGAACTGCTGGCGGAGGCCGATGATGCGGAGGCCTAATAATCACCCGAGGGCCACTCAGGAAGCCCATAGCGGCTCGCAGCGTCCCGTATTGATCTACCGGCAGGTCTCCTTTTCCTTGGACGCCTTCGACCGACTCAAGGCGTGGCAAAGGCGCCTGGAGTTGGCCGGAGGTCGACCCCTGACTAACGGGGAAGTCCTGGACGCGCTGATCCTGGCCGCTCCGCTCCCGTAAGGCGTGCCGATGGAGAAGATACAAGGCACCCTCACGGGCTGGCTGGCCTTACCGGTCACTATGATTCTCCTTGAGGAAATCGAGACCGACGAGGCCCTACAGCCACGCACGCGCGACGTTGTGGCGGCGCGAGATCGTTACCGACTAGACGAGGCATCCGAGCTGCATATCGCACGACTGCGTGATGATCTTGCTGCGTTCCCTGGCAAAGAAGCCGAGCCGCTGCTAGTCGCCGAAGTGGGCGGACGGCGGCTGCTAGTCGATGGGCACCACAGAAGGGAGGCTTATCGCCTGGCTCGCCGTCGCGTCGCCCCGGTCCGACTGTTGCGCATGAGCATGAGCGAGGCAGTCATGGTCTCCAAGCTGGTGAACTGCGGAGGAGTGAAGCTTCCGTTGCATCCCGAGCAGGCCAAGGAGGCCGCCTGGCAATATCTGGCCCACATCACTGGGCGAGGTCGGCGACCGCTGCCGCCCGGCCAGTCTCGCCGAGGGATCGCCGGCACCTTCGGCGTTAGCAAGTCGACGGTTTGTCGCATGATCGAGGCGCTTCCCAAGGTGAAGCTAGGAGACTTTGGCGACGACGCACTAGATCCGGGCACTGGCTGGCCCCGATGGCGCCATTGCCGAGGGAACGCTTGGAGGGATGTATTCGACGACATCTCCCTGGACGATCGCCTGAGGCTTAAGGCAGAGAAGCTGGCCGAGCGGCTGGCGGCTATGCTCGACAAGGCAGGTCCGAAGGTTTCCCGGATGGCAGCCGAGATCTTGCTGGCAGAGCGCAAGGACGGGGCCGTAGAGCTCCTAGAGCAATACCTCTCGGCCGAGGAAGCGACCGACCCTTACGGCGATTACTAAGGCACCCGTGTCCCACATTGGATGCCTAGCGGGACAGCCGCGCGTGTCCCAAAGGGACAGCCGCCGATGTTTTGGCGAAAATTTCCGAGACGGTATCTAACCAACGGTCGACGCGCGAGACCCCCCCGTACCCCCCCCTCCGTTCCTTCAACCGACTGCCCGCCACGGGCATCGCTCCGGCTTGCCTAAGCATCGCTGGACGTTGCCCGTGCGCGGTACCTTTTCACTTCGAGGAATTATGACTGAACAGAACAACAGCGCACCCGTGCGCCTCATTCGCCTGCCCGAGGTCTGTAAGCGTGTCGGCCTCAAGCGCGCAACCATCTATGTGCTGATGAGCGAAGGGAAGTTTCCCCGTCAGCGCAAGCTCGCGGCGAATAGCGTCGCATGGGTAGATAAAGAGGTCGATGCTTGGATAGCTGAGCGCGTTGCCGCATGAACGACAGCCGACTTTCAGACGAACGGCAACCGAACGGCAACCGATGTGGTTTCTCAGCCAAAACAAAAGGGCCTGCATCTCTGCAAGCCCTTGATATTACTGGTGGCCGGGGACGGAATCGAACCGCCGACACGGGGATTTTCAATCCCCTGCTCTACCAACTGAGCTACCCGGCCGGGAACTTGACGATCAAGACCAACCGGATGGGTTGTTGTTGATGCGTGGAGCCGCGCATTAGACCGAATACGCGGCGTTTCGTCAAGACTCTACAGGTGGTCGGCTGAAACCCGCGGCCTGATCGAAGTCACCGCCGAACAGGAATTTCTCCATTTGCTCGCCCAGATACTTGCGCGACTTGGGGTCGAGCGGGTTGAGTCGGTATTCGTTGATCAGGGTGGTTTGGTGGGCCAGCCATTGCTGCCACGCGGGTTTGGATATCTCGGCGTAAAGGCGTTGGCCGAGCGGGCCTGGCCACGGCGCGAAGTCCAAGCCTTCCGCGTCGATGCCGAGTTTGCTGCAATGGATGGTACGGCTCATGGTGTCGTTCCTGTCCGGCCCTCGCGAGCTGGCAAATCAGATAAGGCGAGTAGTGTGCGGCATCCACTCAGCTGACGTCGTTGACTTGCAGCAGGAGGTTGCGCACCGGTGCCGGCAGGCCGAGTGCCTCAAGTTCGTCCGCGCTGCACCAGCGCAGTTGCGGATTATCGGCGATGGCGTGGCTGGCTGTCGCGTGATCGAACAGCAGTGGCTCGATGTTCAGGCGATAGTGGCTGAAGGTATGGGTGAAGGCGCTGAGCGCTTGCGCGTCATCGATCTGCGCGTGTTGCCGGGCGACGAGCCACGCGTCATTCGGGTCGGTTGCTTCGGGCAGGCTCCAAAGTCCGGGCCACACGCCTTGGGGTCCACGCCGCTCCAGCAGCACGCGGCGCTTTGCGTCGCGCAGAATCACCATCATGGTGGCGCGCGTGGGAAGGGTGCGGGCCTGTTTGCGGCTGGGCAATTGGGCGGTGAGGTTGTCACGGTGCGCGACGCAGTCCGCGGCTAGTGGGCAGGTCTCGCATTGAGGGCGTGAGCGGGTGCAGAGTGTTGCACCGAGGTCCATGATCGCCTGGGTGTAGTCGGCGATGCGGCTGCGTGGTGTGTGTTCTTCGGCGCGCTGCCACAGCAGCGTTTCCACCGCGCTTTCTCCGGGGTGGCCATGGATGCCGTGATAACGGGTCAGTACGCGTTTGACGTTGCCGTCAAGAATGGGGAAGCGCAGGCCGTGCGCTTGGGCCAGGATGGCGCCAGCGGTGGAGCGGCCGATGCCGGGCAGGGCGACCAGCGCAGTGAAGTCCTGCGGTAAAGCGCCGGCGTGCTGTTCCACGCAGATTTGCGCGGCGCGATGCAGGAAACGTGCACGACGGTAGTAGCCAAGCCCGGACCACAACGCCAGCACGGTGTCTTCCTCAGCGGCGGCGAGCGCGTCGAGCGTGGGCAAGGTGCCGACGAAGCGCTCAAAGTAGCCGACCACGGTGGCAACCTGGGTTTGTTGCAGCATCACTTCGGACAACCACACACGATAGGCGTCGCGGCGACCGCCCTCTCGTGCTAGCTGCCATGGCAGATCCTTGCGGCCGTGCTGGTCAAACCAGCGCAGCAGGCGATCGGCAAAACACGTGCTCATGGCTTGTTGCGGGGCGCGGGTTTCGCTGCCGGAGCTGCCGCCGTGGCAGCCGTTGCCGGCGCATCGTCGCCGGCCTGGATGGTGAGGCCTTCGATGCGGATGCCGGCGACGTCGAGGCTGGCGATTTCAGCGTGGCCGCTGCCCGGTGGAATGGTCAGTTGCGTTGTTGCAGGGTCATCCAGGCTGCTCCACCAGTGCGCCAGTGCCAGCGGCGGCAGGCGCAGGTCGGCGTGGTTGGCGGGGCCATCGAGCTTCAATGCCAGCAGCAGTGGATTGCTCTGGTCGGCGGGAATCAGTTGCACCGAGATGTCGTATTGATCGGCATTGGCCTGTTCAAGCTTGCCGGCCAGATTGGCGCTGGCGTTGGCGGCGCCATGCCAGTAAGCGCTGCCAGTCAGGGCCAGCTTGATCGATTCGCCCTGAGCCAGATGCAGGCTGATGTTCTGCAGCTGCAGCGCGTTGCCCTCGATGCGCGGTGTTGCCGACAGTTGCAATTGAAGGGGCGTACCTGCCGCCGTCACTGCCGCGAGGCTGAGTGGAAAGGGCTCGCCGGTAGCAAGGCTGCCAGCTTGCAACGATACGTTGCTGAGCAGTAGCTGGTTGCCGCGCACCACGCTGCCATGGCTGATGCTGACACCGGTATCGATGCGCGGGATGTTGGGCGGGGCACCTTCAGGCTGTGGCGGCAGCGAGCTGAGCCAGTTCTGCAGCGCGTCCAGATCCACTCGGGGTGAGTCGATTTCCAGTTCCGATATGGCGGTAGAACCGCCGAGCAAGGTGTGCCAAGGCAGCGCCAGTTGACCATGCGCCGCCAGCAGGATCGGCGCGGACGCACCTACCGCATTCAAGGTGATGCCATCCAGCTGCAGTGCAGGGCGCGGAAACAGGCTGGGGCTGGCCGGGCTGGCCAGACTCAATTCCAGTCCGGCCGTGCGTGCCTGGGTTTGCAGCATGCGGGTGAAGCGTTCTGGTTGCAGCAGCAAATACACCGAAACGATAGCCGCCAGCACCAAGGCCAGCGCCAGCCCGGTGAGCACCATCAGGGTCAACCGCCATCGGCGCGCCATCAGCTCAGCCCTGTCGTCGCAGTTTGATCATGAGCCGCTCGCCGCGACGCCAAGGTTGCTGGGCAGCAAGCCATCGACAAAGGCCTCGGCGTCGAAACTGCGCAAGTCGGTGGCGGTTTCGCCCAGGCCAACGAAGCGGATTGGCAGGCCGAACTCGCGTGCCAGCGCAAACATCACACCGCCCTTGGCGGTGCCGTCCAGCTTGGTTACCACCAGGCCGGTGACGCCGACGATCTGGCGGAACTGGCGCACCTGGTTGATCGCGTTCTGGCCGGTGGTGCCGTCAATCACCATCAGCACTTCATGCGGCGCGTCGGCATCAATTTTCTTCAGCACGCGGGCGATCTTGCCCAGTTCGTCCATCAGACCGCCCTGGGTGTGCAGGCGGCCGGCGGTGTCGGCAATCAGTACGTCGGCGCCGCGTGAGCGGGCGGCCTGCAGTGCGTCGAAGATCACGCTGGCGGCGTCGGCGTCCTGACCTTGCGAGATCACCGGTACCTGATTGCGTTCGCCCCAGGTCTTGAGTTGCTCGACTGCGGCCGCGCGGAAAGTGTCCCCGGCGGCGAGCATCACCGCGTGTCCCTCATCGCGCCAGCGGCGGGCCAGCTTGCCGATGGTCGTGGTCTTGCCGGCACCGTTGATGCCCACCACGAGCACAACGCACGGCTTGTGCCGGGTGACATCCAGCGGCTGTTCGACCGGCTTGAGCATGCTGACCAATGACTGGCGCAGCGCGGCGAGCAAGGCAGGCGCGTCGGCGAACTCGCGCTTGTGCATGCGCTTGCGCAGGTTCTCGACCAGTTCGGTACTGGCCTCGATACCGACATCGGCGGTGATCAGGGTGGTTTCCAGCTCGTCGAGCAGGTCATCGTCCAGCTTCGGGTTGCGTACAAACAGCGAGCTCAGGCTGCGCGAGAACACGTTGCCGGCGAGGCGTTCGCGCCAGCTGCGTTTGGCCGGCGCGGCTGCAGCGTCCACCGCGGTCTCGGACGGCGCCAGGGCAGCGGTTTCGAAATCGTCACCGACTGCGGCGCTCGGCGCCGTAACCGCAACTTCGGGCAGCGGGGCGAGTTCGGCCGGCGGCACGTCGGCCGCGGCTTGCGTGGTGGAAGCCGACTGTCCTGCTTCCTTCTCAGCGGGTTTTTTCTTCCAGAACTTGAGCATTGCGGGTGCGATTCAAAGACAATGGGCGGCATGCTAACACTCCAACCTGTACTGGCCGCTGAGGGGCCACGCGCCACCGGTGCGAACGCGTGAACGGGCCGCGCAAACCAGCCTCCGGGCGCATCCGCATCATCGGCGGCAGCTTGCGCAATTCACGGCTGGAAGTGCCTGACCTGCCGGGGCTGCGGCCCACCGCCGAGCGAGTGCGCGAAACCGTGTTCAACTGGCTGGCGCCACACATACAAGGCATGCGTTGCCTGGATCTGTGCGCCGGCACCGGCGCGCTCGGGCTGGAGGCGTTGTCGCGCGGCGCAGCGTCGGTACAGTTCGTCGAACGCGAGGCGCGTGCGGCGCAGGCGCTGCGGGCCAACATCGTGCGACTGAAGGCCGACGGCGCACAGGTCGCGGTTGCCGATGCCGTCGGATTTCTGCAGCACACTGCGCAAGTCCACGATCTGGTCTTCCTTGATCCGCCCTTTGCGCTTGACCTTTGGCCGGCTCTGGCCGAACAACTGGAGTCGGGCGGCTGGCTGGCTGCGCAGGGCTGGATCTATGTGGAATCACCGCGCGATCGGGTGCCCGTGTTGCCGCCGAACTGGCAACTGCACCGGGAAGGCCAGGCCGGCGAGGTGCGTTTTGCGCTCTATCGGCGCGCGCTTCCGTTAAGCTAGGGTCAATTCCGCTGCCGCTTCTTCCTCGTGAGCAAACCTTTGGGCAATCCTCGCCTGGCCGTATACCCGGGCACTTTCGATCCGATCACCAACGGTCATACCGATCTGGTGACGCGCGCCTCGCTGTTGTTCGAGCGGGTGGTGGTGGCGGTGGCTGACAGCTCCAGCAAGGGGCCGGCCTTCAGCATCGGCGAGCGGATCACGCTGGCGCGGATGGCGCTGGCCGACCTGCCGAACGTGGAAGTGCGCGGCTTCGACTGTTTGCTGGCCACCTTCGTCGAGCAGATTGGTGCGGGGGTGATCATTCGCGGGCTTCGCGCGGTGTCGGACTTCGAGTACGAATTCCAGCTGGCCAGCATGAATCGGCATCTGATTCCCCAGGCCGAGACGTTGTTCCTGACGCCGGCGGAACAATACAGTTTCATTTCCTCCTCGCTGGTACGCGAGATCGGCCGCCTCGGCGGGGACATTTCCGGTTTCGTTCATCCAGCGGTACAACAGGCCATGCGGCAGCGCTGGCAGAAGAGCCTTGCCGGCTCCAACATGCAACCCGAAACAGAAGGTGATAACCATGCGTAAGTTCGTTCTCATTGCCGCCATCGCGCTGACCGCCTGCCTGGCCCTGAGCGCCTGCAGCAAGCACGAAGAAGCCCAGCAGTCCGATCAGCAGGCCAGCCAGAAGGCGACCAAGCCGTCCGATCCGAACGACGTCAAGGCATGGAACGCCTATCTCGGCCAGATCGTGCAGGCGAACATGCAGGGCATGAAGGCCGATCGTCCGTACCCTTACCTGGTGCCGGCCGGTGATTCCGATGATGCGGTTGCTGCTCGCGATCGCCAGCTATCGAACATCCAGGACACCGTGGCGCGCGGCGTGCTGCCAGGCAACATGCTGGTATTTGCCGGCCCGGATTCGACCAAGACGGCTGACCTGATAGCCACGGCATTCAAGGATGCCAAGCCGGGTTCGTTCAAGGACGTGATCATCCTGTTCATTGGCGACAAGGCCGACCAGCAGCGCGTGACTGACCTGCTCAAGCCGACCGGCGCCGAGATTCGCTTCGTAGCCATGTAAGCATGATCGCCGCGCCGGCCAAGCCGGCGCGGCGCGGTATGCCGTTGCCACGCGGTATGCGGTGGTAGCGGGTGGTTGTCCACCGTGCGTTTTCCGGTGGCTTGGCACGCGCTTCCACGGCGTCGCTCTCCGACCTGTAGTATCGACCGATGTCATTGAAAATTCTCGACACCTGCGTCAATTGCGATGTCTGCGAACCGGCTTGTCCGAACAAGGCGATCTCGCTGGGCGAAGAGTTCTATGTAATCGACCCGGCCTTGTGCACGGAATGCGTGGGTCATCACGACGAACCGCAGTGCGTGGTGGTTTGCCCGGTCGAATGCATCATCAGCGATCCGGAGCATGCCGAGTCGATCGAGCAGCTTGAACTCAAGTACCACCATTTGATGGCAAAGGAGTCCGTGGCATGAGCCTATCCCTGAACTGGCGGGTTGCGACGCTGAGCCTGCTGCTGGTCACTGGTGGCGCCTTCGCTGCCGATGGTCTGCCGGCGAAGCCTGCGACAACGGCACGCCCGGCGAGTCATGCATCAGCCCAGCGCCCCGGCCATGCCGCGATTGCCAGTGCGAATTTTCACGCCACCGAAGCTGGCCTTGAGATATTGGCCAAGGGTGGCAATGCGTTTGACGCGGCGGTAGCGGTTGCCGCGACGTTGTCCATCGTCGAGCCGGAAAGCTCGGGGATCGGCGGCGGCTTCATGGCGGTACTGCATCGGGCGAAAGATGGCCGCAATGTTTTCATCGACGCGCGTGAGACCGCTCCCGCCGCAGTGAATGTCAAGGATTACCTCAACCCCGATGGCAGCCCGAATCGTGATACGGCGCTGAACGGACCGTTGTCTTCGGGTATTCCGGGCGAGCCGGCTGGGCTGGTGCTGATCGCGAATCGATACGGACGCCTGCCACTTGCCCAATCGCTGGCGCCCGCGATCCGCATTGCACGCGACGGCTTCAAGCCCGATGAGCGCCTGCACGACGCCATTGACGAAGTGCAGAAGGACCTGCGTCGCTGGCCTGCCTCGGCCGCCAAGTATCTGCCGGGCGACAAGGTGCCAGCCGAGAACGAGATCTGGAAAGATCCCGACCAGGCACGCACGCTGGAATTGATTGCGGCCCACGGCAATGACGGTTTCTATCATGGCGAGACCGCGCGGAAGCTGGTTGCGGCGGTGCAGGCTGCCGGCGGCAACTGGACGCTGGCTGACCTGGCCAGTTATCAGGCCAAGGAACGTACGCCGATCACGGTGGATTACCGCGGCTACAAGATCATCACCGCGCCGCCGCCTTCGTCCGGTGGTGTGGCGATCGCCGAGATCCTCAACATCCTGTCCGGTTACGATTTGACGAAAATGGACCAGGTGCAGCGCGTGCACTACATCGTCGAGGCGATGCGCCGAGCGTTCCGAGATCACAACGACTATCTGGGCGACCCGGATTTCGTGAAGATGCCGCTGGATATGCTGCTTTCGCCGTTCTACGCCGACGGCTTGCGCCAGAGCATTCTGCCGGACAAGGCCACGCCGTCGTCGATGCTGCCGCGCTCCGAGGCAGCGGACCCGGGGATGCATACCACGCATTTCTCGATCATCGATGCCGACGGCAACATGGCTGCAGTGACAGCCACAGTCAACACGACGCTGGCCTCCAAGTTCGTCGCGGGCGATACCGGCGTACTGTTGAACAACGAGATGGACGACTTTGCGCTGGTGCCGAACAAGCCGAACGTCTACGGTCTGCTTGGCAGCAAGGCGAATGCGCCGGTGGGCGGCAAGCGCATGCTGTCTTCGATGTCGCCGAGTATCGTGATCGGTGCCGACCGTACCGCCGTCATTGGCTCGCCGGGCGGCTCAACCATCATCACCCAGGTGCTCGAAGGCATTCTGCATTTCATCGACGGGCAGACGGCGCAACAGATCACTGCGCACAAACGTTTCCACCACCAGTACATGCCCGATGTGGTGATGATGGAGGACGGCACCTTCGATGCTGCCACCAGCGATGCCCTGACCAAGATGGGTTACACGCTGAAACAACGCGAATCCTGGGGTTTCATGAATGTGGTGACGTGGGACCGCAAGGCCAACAAACTCGATGCGGCCAGTGATCCACGCCGGCCGTCGGGTTTGGGCAAGGTGCAATAACCGTCGATGGAATGCATGCTTGCCCATGGCAGTTCCCCGGCGCGGCGTGATCTGCCCGTGGCGGAAAGCCGTTCGTTGATCCATCAGCCAGGAGCGGGCTGATGGATTTGCACAAAGGCTTGTCACTGCCTGCCTTGGCGCTGAATGTCAGTGGCGCTGTTCTGATGCTGGCAGGCATCGGCCTGATGGCGACCACCGCGAGTCGCCTGCAGAATTACCGGGTCGCCGCCAACCTGCATGGCGGTGAGGTCATTGACCTGGGCGAAGATGCACGACCGGCGGCTGGACAACATGGTGCGATGGCTCGCGTGGTCGCTGTGCCCCATGTGGTTGAGGCGCCGCAGGACCCGGACTTCAACTTGCGCGCGAACACGT